>CAUZPL010000003.1:0-180262 GCA_963581585.1 Planctomycetota bacterium | reverse complement strand
ATGACACAAATTTTTGAGGCCTTCGGCCCCAATCGGATCCTGTGGGGCACGGGATATCCTGGAATATGCCGAATGGACTACAATCGGCCGTCTCTGGAAGCCGAACTGGCGCTGGTGCGCGAGCACTTCACTTTCCTGAACGAAGAAAATCGAGATAAATACCTGGGGATCAACGCCGCGGAATTGTGGGACATCGAGTTCTAAATTCGTCATGGGCCCGAACCCACAGCCACATCCTGCGGCAGTGCCCTGAAATAGCATGGCGAGTGCACAACCGCATCTTTCTGCCGGTTCCGGAGCAGTCTCTGAACAGGAAGATGCGACAGCAAAGTTACCGCGGCATCCGAACTTCGCGGCATCCGAACTTCGCGGCGTGAGCCGGACAACGCCAACTGTCGTTTCCGACCAGCGGTGAAACAGTATTGCTCGCGACAAATCGCCCCCAGGATATTGTCATGGCAGACTGTCTGCGAGCGGACCGTCAATCGAGGATGTCAGAACTGATTACCAAAGTCTCCGCCGGCTCGTGTGGCAAGGGATTTGTAGACACCTAGGTCTATGTTTTCACTGGTAAAGTGAACTGACCCGTCTCCCAGAACAAACTGGGCTCCCCCGGTGTGCTGACTGCTGAAATCGTCGAAGTGCCGATCCGGGTCGTTCGGAACATGATCCGCAGAACCCAGGAATCGGCAAAACGCTTCTTCGCCTCCGGCAACCATTCCGGCCCAGGTTGAATACCAGCCGGCCTCTGTGCGGGTCAGCCGCTCACCCACCACAAACGTATTGCTGGCACCGTCCGTGATGTCAGCGATTCGAGTATGGCTGTTGTGATACAGGACCCCATCGCCCACACACTGGCCATCGACCGCAACCGGAGCCGTTCCTGGGGCGTTCTCACAACCGTCCGTTTCTTCGGTGCCGAACGAACCGACGTAGTTAGCCACTGGCAGCGTCGCCAGTACGTTTCCAGGATTTCCTTCTTCTTCGATTTCCCACGTATCCGGCTGGGGATCCGAAGAGCAACGAAAGACGGACAAACGTGTGTCCAGAAATGCTGCATTCGCGGGAGCCTCAATAGCCACGTTGGCATCGAACCGCTGGTAGAGATTTACCTGGTCCACGAAAGGCAGAATCATCGTGCCCCAGCCAGCCCCATTGATTCCGCCATGGGCATTTTGGACGGTGCCGGTCACGGCAACCCAGCCCGATGGGAATGTCCGGTGCACATCATGGTAATTATGCAGCGCTAACCCGATCTGTTTCAGGTTATTTCGACACTGAGCGCGCCGAGCAGCTTCGCGAGCCTGCTGCACGGCCGGCAGCAGCAAAGCAATCAGAACGGCAATGATCGCAATCACCACCAGAAGTTCAATCAGGGTAAATCCACAGGGACGTCGAGGAAGAATTTTCATAGTCATAGTCTTTCAGATTTGCAGAGGCGGACTGTCTGTGGACAATCACACAAACAGAACGCAGCCTGGGCGTGACAGTGCAGACCACACAGGCTTGCTGGGACCCAAAGAGCGCCGCAGGCCCTGTCCAGGAAATATTGAAACCGGGAGCGAGGACCACACGCACAGAAAACAGGAACTGGCTGCGTATACCTCCTGCATCCAGGCCGTATCGCATCAGTCCGTCGGCAGAGCGGCCTCAGACAGGCGGACCGCGTCCAGGCGCACGATAACAGGGAGCCTTGCAAACTTCGGGTGCTTGCAGCGAACAGCTGACGGTGAGAACATCGTCCGACTGAACCTCTGCCGTATGCAGGCTGCCAATTCGCGCGGCCAGCACCACCTGACAGACGGCACAATCTTCGGAATCATGGGGAGCGACCGGAGGGGAATCCTGGGAATCCGATCTGTGCGTATGGCCTTCCGACGCGTGTTTACAGCGGTGCGCAGGCACGGAGAGTGTCGGAAAGGTGCGGACTGACACAGCCGTTCCGTGGCCGGACTGACTGCAGCCGGTATGTACAACATGAGTCAACGGCAGCAACGCAAGCTGCAGCACGATGGCACCGCAAGTGAAGGCTGTGCGAATTGGTGAGGAAAACTTCGACATCAAAGCCTGCTTTTCCCAGGTCCGACCCGTTACCTGCGTATACGCCGGAGTCCCGGAGATTTGCTATGCGAAATTGCCCATATTTGGCTCTTCTCCAAAAAGTTCCTGAGCTCTGCTGAGCGGAGCCCCGCGGAGCAAGTGTTGCCGGACTCAAGAAGTTGCGCTATCCCCGGACCGTATGGTGAAGCGGACAGCGGATGTGACTTAACACAGCAAAAACTGCGCCCGGTGCGCCGATCGCGTGTACGTCCCTTTATTCACCGTCAACAGGCACGCCAACCGACTGATGCCGGCTGCCAAGGAACCCGGACATGTGAACACCGACTGTCGTGCAGAGAGGATCGCCGCCATCTTCAGTCGATGAACACGAATTCACTGCTGTTGAACAGCGCCACGCAGAGATATGTCAGCGGCCCGTATCCGTCCTGTAAGTCGAAGGAATCCCGGTCCCACAGCTGATCCTGCACCTGGACCAACTCAGCAGCAGTCGCTCGGCGGCTGAGCGTACGACGGAACGCTGACTGAATCTGAGACTCCCGGTCAGAAACCTTTTCCTGGAGCAACTGGCTCATGTGTCGTGCCATTGTCAGGGAGAATTCTGAATTCAGCAGATGCAGTGACTGCGGTGCCGTGGTCGAAATATTGCGACTCCCGCAGCTGGCGTTGGCACTGGGACGATCAAAGACTTCAAAAATGGGATATCGCAGATTGCGACGCGCAAATACATAAATGCTGCGGCGCATATGCTCCGAAGTATCTTCTGTGACGTTCCACTGATCCACGAGCAGCGTTTCCAACAGTTCTTTCGGCAGCGGTGGCCGGACACCAGGACCACCAGCCCTGAGATTCAGCTGTCCCGCGGCTGACAGAATCGCATCGCGAATGGACTCTCCCTCCAGGCGCCGACGGGGATACCTGGAGAGCAGCGCTCCATCGGCATCTGTTTCCAGGGCACTGTGCCACATTGCGCGTTCCGAATCGGCTGTGTCTTCGGGCAGATAGCTGCGCTGTTGGTAGGCTGCCGACATCACGATTTTCCGATGCAGCTGTTTCAGACTCCACTCCTGCTCCATCAAATACGCCGCCAGCCAGTCCAGCAGTTCCGGATGCGACGGCTCCGCCCCCATGACTCCGAAATCATTGGGCGTACTCACCAGGCCGGTTCCAAAATGATGCTGCCAGATGCGATTAACGATCACTCGCGCTGTGAGCGGATTGTCCGGACGGACCAGCCAGTCAGCAAACACCGGGCGACGACTCGTTTTTCCGCCGAATCCCGCGACATTGATCTGAGAGCCCTCCCTGAGCAGAACCCGCAGGACTCCAGGGGTGACTTCCGGTCCTGGAGTCCGAAAATCTCCTCGAAGCATCACGTGACTTGTGCGTGTAAACGGCCGCTGTTCGCGCAATGTCGTCACTGACGTATGTCTTTGCAGCTGCACTGAGGGCTCGAAGACAGCGCGCAAACGATAGAAATCCGCCTGACTGACCGGATCATACCGATGGTCGTGGCACTGAGCACACCCAATCTGCAGACCAAGAATGGATTCACCGACGGTTGCCACAATCTCGTTGAGCAAAGTATGACGACGTTCTTCCGCCAGATTAATGTCCGGCATGTCCGGACCGGAGAGACAAAATCGCGTCGCCGTCAGGGCAGCAGCACTGTCCGGATAAATTTCATCACCGGCAATCTGCTGCCGAATGAATTCATTATAGGGCAGATCATCGCTGAGCGCCTGAATCACCCAGTCACGATACTTCCACGCGTCGGGTCGCAGCTTGTCATGTTCGTAACCATCGGTCTCAGCAAAGCGCGCCAGGTCCAGCCAGTGCTGGGCCCACCGTTCACCGTAGCGCGGCGAACCAAGAAGCCGACCCACCAGCTGCCGATATCTGCCGTCTTCGGCTGTATCCAGATACGCATCGACTTCCTGCGGTGACGGCGGCAGTCCGGTGAGACCAAAACTCAGCCGCCGAATGAGTGTTTCCGGTGACGCAGCGGACTGCGGTGTCAGCTGATGCTTTTCCAGTTCGGCCAGTATGAAATGGTCAATCTCGTTCCGCGGCCAGACCGAATTCCAGTGTTCAGGCACATCCACCTGACTGACAGGACGAAAAGCCCAGTGTTCACGGTCCTCGTCGACAATGGGCAATTCGGAATAGCCTGATGTCCGGTCGTCAGCCGCACGCGCATGCAGGGCACAGATCACGGTGATGGTGACGTAAACGACGGGCATGATGCCCACAGACATCCAGCGTCGTGGCCGTACGGTCTTTTTGCAGGATTTGAGCGAAATTGAGTTCATGCCCGTTTCCCCGACCCAATACAGTCCCAAACAACGTGTGCTTCATCGGGACCGGTCAGTCGTTTTTCCAGCCCGTTGTGGAAATACGTCAGGGCATCGTGGTCAATTCCCAAAAGATGCAGCAGCGTTGCATGAAAGTCGTGGACATGGACTTTGCCGGAGATCGCTCTGAGCCCGATGTCGTCAGTCGCTCCGTATGCCCGACCGCCACGGAGACCAGCACCGGCCAGCCACATACTGTATCCCCAGGGATTGTGGTCTCGCCCTTTTCCCTTTTCACTCATCGGCATTCGCCCGAATTCGCCACCCCAGATCACTAATGTGTCTTCAAGCAAACCGCGCTGACCCAGATCCTGCAGTAGTCCCGCCACCGGCTGATCGGTACGAAGACAGTATTCCGTGTGATTTTTGTTCACATCCGAATGGGCATCCCACCCGTTAGTATCACCGGAATACAGCTGCACAACCCGCACGCCGCGCTCGATCATTCGACGAGCCAGCAGGCAGCGCTGACCAAAATCGCGTGTGGAGGGATGATCTATTCCGTACATGGCCCGCACATAAGCGGACTCACCACGAAGGTCAACAAGTTCGGGTGCTTCCGCCTGCATGCGAAAGGCCAGTTCATACGCCTTAATGCGCGCATTGAGCCTGTCGTCATGATCCCGAAGCTGCAGATGTCTCCGGTTCAGGACATTGATCAAATCCAGATTTGCCTGCTGCTGCTTCGCACTGACGCCCGGCTGTGAGTGAAGATCAAGAATTGGCGATTTGCCTGACCGCATGGTCACACCCTGATACGACGCGGGCAGAAATCCGCTGCCCCATGCGGGCGGTCCACCTTTGAGTCCGCCGCCGGGGTCCGGCAGAACAACAAAGGCCGGCATGTTCTGATTTTCGGAGCCGAGCCCATAGGCGACCCAGCTGCCAAAACTGGGATTCCCCGTGAGAACGCTGCCGGTGTTCATCTGATAGACAGACTGCGGATGATTAACACTGTCACCATGCAGCGAACGAATCACACAGATCTTGTCGGCATGCTTCGCAATATGTGGCAGGAAATCACTGATTTCCAGCCCTGATTCTCCCCGCGGCCTGAAGCGTCGGACTGGTGCAAGCAGCGGATTTTTGGCCACGTTGCGCCGTGTCATCACCTCTCCGAAACTTTCCGGCAACGGCTGCCCGCTGTACTTCGTCAGCGCGGGTTTTGGGTCGAACAGATCCACATGGCTGGGGCCACCGTGCATAAACAACCAGATCACTCGTTTAGCACGAGGTGCAAAATGTCTCTGTATCTGTACGTCGGCCGCTGCCTGTTCGGTGTGATCCAGAGCAGCGAGCGCAAGTGCCCCTGCACCCCCGCCGGCGTGAGTGAGGAATCCTCGACGAGATCCCGGCAAATAGCTGTCAGTCATGTCATCCTCGAAACTGTGGGCCAAAGACAACGTAACGGCGGCGTTCCTGTATTTAATTGTACCAGGCTATTGTCCACTCTGGCGACTAAAGATTCGGTGTGATCACGGCTAGGACCGGAAAGCTGGCCATGATTATTGATGACATGTCGTTGTTCCCATGTGGCCAGCGGATTCGGAGGCATCTGATGTGCGTGCATTGATTGGCTCGGAACCTCTCCCGATTGCGGCCGCAACGCAGTTCGCCCTCTGATCAACGTCATGGGTCATTCCAGTGCGATCAACGAGTTCAGCAAACGGAGGACTGCCCAGCCGATTATCTGACGGCACGTCCAAAGTAACAGTATACCAGGAAAACCAAAGCCTTTCCCGGGCGACCGGTCAATCAACATTTGCCTGTCAAGCCATGGCAGAACCTATCAGGCGTTCGGATCCCTGTGAAAAACTGTGACGACCCCAGGCATCAGATGCCCGGCCGCCTGACACGGATTCATATTGAATACAACTCGTCCGGCGCTGCCCCAGCTGCCGTCCCGGACATGAAAGACGGCACTGCCGTCACGAATGGTACTCACCTCGGCGACATCCTCCATGTCACCGCCTTCGACGGCTTCAAATCCAATATTCACTGACGCAAAGGCGCTGATGAGCTGCCGGTCCTGGTCCACGACAATCAGCAGTTCCGGAAGCCAGACACAGGAGATCCAGCGCAGGCCCCGGGGTTTTCCCGACTGCGCTGCCAGCGCAAAAAAGTCCTGATGCAGATCGTTCTCAAATCGCTGAAACTGAGCGACCGCACCGGCAACGCCCGAAACGGAAAACCGATTCCGCAGACTCCGCAGGAAGTCAAACACCAGTGACATCTCTCCTCTAGAAACCCAACGTCGCGACCAGCGGGAAAACCACCCCCATTTGCAACCATATGGGACCGGACGCAGCAAGGAACCCGCAGACAGACCACGAACAGCCGCATGTGCGGACGTCTCACTAAAGGTCCGGTCAGGCAGAATAGGCAAAGCTTAACGCGCGTGGCATATGATCCTCTGTGCACTGCGGGGAAATGATCACCGAGTTCACCGGAAAATCCGGCGAAACAAGTTTCATCCACACAATCAATTCAAACCGATAAACAGGAATAATCGGCACATCCTGACACAGAGGATCGGTCCTGGCGGCTCCACGTCCCCTTAGCCTCGGGGGGGTTCCCGAACCACCGGCGATTCGCATCTGCGGTTTTCTGTTGTAACGCTGGGTATCGGTTGGGGGGGGGCATAAAATGGTCGATCATGAGGATCTCTATCGTGAGACATCATGGCTTCATGGCCGTTGCGGTGGCAGGAGCTGCCGCTGCGACAGGTTGGATTCTAAGTCGTTCCGACATTGTGGACGCCTATGAAGAACAGCCGTCGTCGTATCGTGAAACATACAGTCAAGCCAGTGCAGAGCTCAAAGCTGTCGAAGATCCCAAGGGGATTCGACTGAATTACTACGACGCTCGCTGGGGCCGTGTGCTGGGTGACTTCTCCAGGCGTACAGGGTTGACACTGGTGATGGAAAAGGTGCCGCCTGGACGGTTCGCACGGCGAGATCGAACTCGTTACGCGGCGGATGATTGTATTCACATTTTGAATCGTGAACTGGAAAGTCTTGGCTACCGGTTGCTGAGGCAGGGACAGTTTCTGATCGTGCTGCATCTCGATCAGGCGCGAACCCGCTATGCCCGACCTGTCCTGCCGGAAAAACAATCGGGTGGAAGTCAGCGATCAGAGAACGAGGCTGAGCCGGTTCGTGTCTGGAGTGCCCGTGTTGATCGGCTGAACACTGGGTTGGTGTCCGACAGTCACGAAACAGCCGACGCAGCCCGCCGACCGGGCACCACGACTGACATTCCGATTCGTACGAGCGGATTTCAGGACGATCCGGGGCGAACAGCTCATACTGATGAACCCGTTTCGCGGGACCCGCCCTCAGGAACTTTGGTAATTCGCCAGCTGGAGGTCCGGCACGGGACAGCCGCTGAAATCGCGAGAACAGTTTATCTTGTATTTGACCGCCGTGCCGAACTCATCCCGAAGGGGATTCAGAATCAACCCACATTTGTGGTCTATGACACTGACGATGAGAACAGGACAGGAGATCCACTGTTTCGCATCGCCATTGATGAAAAACAGAATCGGCTGATCGTGGAGGCGGACATCAAACGGGCCGATCAGCTGATCAAGCTGCTGCAACGGCTGGACATGCCGCGTGCTGAAACGGAAAAAACCGCCACGCGTCTCGTCCCTGCGGAACAGATCAGCGAAGAAACGGCAGACAGTTTGAACGAACAGTTGCGTCGACTTGTTGCCCTGCAGGCTCAGAAGAACCCAGACAGTGTCCCGTCAAAGCCTGATGCCGCAATGTCGGACGTCACCGGCTCGACGGCATTCAATTTGCGTGGTGATGTCAATATTCAGGTCATACCGGGGACTGGTGTCCTGCTGATTGAAGGCAACGAAGAAGACCTGGAACGTCTGGCACCCATCATCCAGCGTCTGGAACAGTTGAGCGACGGCTCACTGCCCGACATTCATTTGCTGGAACTGCAGCATGTCAACAGCGAGTCTTTCGCGGAACTGCTGACCACGGTGCACGACCGACTGACCGCATTGCGGCAGCGAGATGAACCGTCGCAGGAGACTGTCGCCTTTTTCCCGGTCGTGCAGCCCAATTCGGTGCTGATTCTTGCACCACGGCTGGAACTTCCGGGCATTCTGAAGCTGGCTGAAAAACTTGATACGAAACTTGACTCTGACTCAGAATTCCAGGTCTTTGAACTCAAACATGCCATTGCGTCACAGGTCGTCACTGCCCTGACGACGTTTTATGAAGAACGCCCGGGACTGGGCACACGGGTCCGTACGGTGGCTGATGCGCGAACGAATTCCGTGATCGTCCAGGGTCACCGGCGCGATCTGACGGAAGTGCAGCACCTGATTGACGGCTTAGATCGCGATGAGCCGGGTGCCGTGCATCAGGTGGAAGTCATCGAACTGAATCATGCCACTGCCGAAGAACTGGCCGAAGTGTTGAATGCCGCCATCCAGGCCGTCACCAGCCCGCCGCAGTCCACTGGTGACAATGCTCGATTCGGAGGCAACCAGGGGCCTCAGGAACTTCGAGATACGAAGTCAATCGCTCTGGAGTTCCTGGCAACGGACGGAGACGCTCAGCGTCTCATTCGATCGGGTTTTTTGGTGGACGTGCGGATCAACGCCGACCCTCGATCCAACACTCTGATCGTGTCGGCTCCGGAAGCCAGCATGAACCTGCTGCAGGCACTGATCAAGACCCTTGACCAGGCACCGTCTGCCACGGCGGCTATCAAGGTCTTCGCACTGAAAAACGCAGACGCGGAACAGTCCGTGTTACTGCTGATCTCCATGTTTGAAAACACTAATCACGAAGAGCAACTGGGGGTACAGATTGCCGGAGCAGAAGATGCGGCCAGCAGTCTGATTCCTTTGCAGTTCACCGCCGATATTCGCACGAACACTGTGCTGGCTGTGGGCAGCGAAGAAGCACTCAGCATCGTCGAAGCAATTTTACTGCGACTGGATACGGATGACACGCGTCAGCGCAGGACGACCGTCATACCGCTTCGAAATGCTCCAGCTGAACTGGTGGCGGCCTCAATCAACCACTTTCTGGAACAGCAACAGGCACTGCGGGACAGCAGCGATGATCTGATCAGCAATATTGAACGCCTGCGGCAGGAAGTGATCATTGCCGAGGATGTCAACAGTAACTCGCTGATTGTCAGCTCATCTCCGGATTACTTCAGTGAGATCAATCAGATCATCAGGGATCTGGACGCGACGCCACCCCAGGTGATCATTCAGGCCCTGCTGGTGGAAGTCCAGCTGGACAATACGGATGAATTTGGAGTGGAGCTGGGTTTTCAGGATCCCCTGCTGTTTCAGCGCAGCATCGTTGAGTCTCTGGAGGACCTGGTAACGATTCCGACCGTGACGAATGTCCCCGGTGTGGGTCAGGTTGAAAGCACCACCATTATCACTCAGAACAGCACACCGGGCTTCAATTTCAATAACACCGGGGCTGCGCTTGGAAACAATGCGGCCGGAAACACCGGTGCTGTCGGCGGTCAGGGCATCAGCAGTTTTTCACTGGGACGCCAAAATGGCGATCTTGGCTTCGGTGGTTTTGTGTTTTCCGCACAATCCGACGCAGTAAATGTGCTGATTCGTGCTTTGGCATCACGACGCACCCTGCGCGTGCTGAGTCGTCCGCAGATCCGCACAACACACAACAATGAAGCCACGATCCGAGTTGGCCAGGAAGTTCCGATTGTAGATGGTGTCGTGATTGACGAAGGCATCGTGACCCCCAATATCGTACCAACAGATACGGGCATTATTTTACGCGTCACGCCGCGCATCACTCCGGACAGCACAGTCGTGATGGAGGTCTATGCAGAGAAGAGCGCGCTGAATCCGGGCGGCGTCCCCATCTTTACAGATATCAGCACGGGCAACACCATCAACTCCCAGATCCGTGATGTCTCCATTGCCGAAACTGTTGTCAACGTTCCGAATGGACAGACGATTGTGATTGGCGGCATGATTACGACGACCGATGAAACACTGGAACGCAAAGTGCCCTGGCTGGGCGATCTGCCAGTCGTTGGAAAGATGTTTCGTTATGACTCCACCAGTACCACTCGCACGGAGCTGCTGATTTTCCTGACACCAAGGATTATCTACAGCGACGCTGATTCGGAGCTCATCAAGCAGGTGGAAGCCGAACGCCTGCACTTCCTGGAATCCGAGGCCGAGGAGCTTCACGGGCCGATTTACAGCATCCCGTCGCCCGCAACTCCGTCCTTCGATGACCCTGTTCCAGTGATGGATCCATTGGTCCCCATTGTCCCGTCCGAAGACTCCGGAGTTCATCTGACCCAGAAGCATGAACGTCGACAGCAGGCTGCTGCTATCAACAACGTCATGTAATCCGACTTCCACTCCACAGTTCATTAAACAAAGGATCACTCCGTAATGACGCCCGTCAGTGAACGTCGAAACCAAATGGGATTCCGGGTTCCTGGGGCTCAGCAGAAACACAAAAAAGACGAGTCACAAATGACGCTGGTCCGTCGATTCCGTACAGAACCTCGCCGCAGATTATCAGCTCACAACAAAAGCGGCGGCCGGGCACTGCCGGAAGCATGGAACCCGAACAACCGGAACTTGATTTTGATGACACGGAGTGGAACCAGGCTGACTGGCCATCCACAGATCATTCCTTGTTAACTGCAGACACGGCTGAGTCGCAGCTGCAACCCCTTCAAAAGCACGGCCATCATGACGATACGCCAATTTTTTTTGCTGAGCATCCTGATAGTTGTTACCAGCGCCGGCTGCGCGGACACGGCGTTCATTCAGTCGGCCGGCCGGTTGTTTCCCGGGACAGGGGAGAGAGCCCGCCGGCAGAGGGCGGTTCGTATTCTCTGCCTGTGGGAGGCCGCGGAAGGACAGGGACTGGACGGTCGGTCTGCGCGCGGGTTTGCCGGCCAGATTCTGTTTTTCGGATCGTTGGACGCCGCGCCCATTCCGGTTCACGGAACCGTCCGCATCTATGAGTACGAGAATTTTCATCCGGACGACATCGCCGCGAAGCCGATTCATATCTTCGTGTTTGACGATTCCGGCTGGAACGCACATCGAGCGGAGAGCACTGTCGGTCAATCGTACAATGTCTTTCTGCCCTACGTGAAGCGACATAACGGAATGGCAATGTGTGCGCTGAAAGTGGAGTTTCTTTCGGGAGACGGCCGCCTGATTTCTTCACCCATCACCGAGATTACCCTGGATCCTCGTCAGAGTCGCTCACGGAAACAATCGGCCCTGACCCGTAACGTGATAAGTAAGGAACCAGCGCCGCTGTCAGGTCAGTCCGGTTCTGCGGGCAACACGCCACATGCTGATGACAAGCAGCTGGAAAGTCTGACAATTCGCTTGTCCCAAAGTTTCAAGTAGCCGGTCCAACCGGGTTTGATCGCAGATCCGCAGTTGCGGGCCTCCGAGACAAGATTTCACACGAAGCCACAAGGACACGCAGTGACGTGTTTTCTTGACTTGGGGTGACATCAGGTTTGGAAACACCAGGGCCGTCAATCTGATATGCCCGTCGAACCAGCGCAGGCCCCGCAGCCTCGCGCACTTCCGAAATTAATTCTCCCTGCTCGGGCACCTGTTCCCGGCGTTGGGTCCTCCAACTCTCCATCCGGCGAGAAATGGAAAAATCAGAGCCTGGAAGACGCCGGACGGACATACTGTGATCGACGAAGCCACCTTCTCTGCAACCATCGTGATGGTGATGATCACGACGATGATTACTCCACCGTTGCTAAAATGGGCGCTCGGCAGGACGTCTGATGTTTCGCCATCCGGGTAGAACGATCCGCTGGCCTGAGATTATCACGGCGGAAACAGTCGTCGGAACCCGTGGCATAACATGGTCACCATAAATCCAGGGTTTCTCAGCAGACGACTCAGCCGGAAAGTCGAATCCTTGCGATTTTGATCTTGCCGTGTCCCGTTCCAGTTTCACTCCGGCGGCCAAAAATCAGCGTGCTGCGTCTCGAATACCATACAACGATCTCTGGCCACGCAGTATCAACTGGTCCCCGACCAATGCCGGTGTCGCTGCAAACCCATCATCCAGCTGATTGTATGCCAATTGTCTCGGAGCGTCACCGTGCTGAAAAACCAGAGTGCGACCGTCAAGGTCCACAATGTAAACTCGACCCGCCGCCGCGACCGGCGACGCGTAAATGTCACGGAGTCCACTCAGTCGCCACGGTCCAGCGGATTCATCGCCGGACGCAAGGTCCCGCCGTGACAATATGCCCTGATAGTGTCTTAGAAAATAGACCGATCTATCAACCAGCAGCATCGATGGAACGTACGGTGTTCGATGACGAATTCTCCACCCGACCTGGTTCGTCCCGGTGATGTCACCGCTCGCACCGGCCAGCCGAATCCCCATCATTGCCCGAATTTCATAACTGCTGCCCACCACAACGATGCCGTCCGCCGCGACCGGCGTGGCCACGATATTTGCTGACAGACCGCCGCACTCCCAGATCGTATCGCCCGTTTCCAGATCGTAGGCTCGTGTTTTACCGGTTCCCGCGATGATCACCTGGTACCGACCATCATGGGCTACAATCAATGGAGACGCCCACGACGTCACTTCATCACGTTCTGTTTTCCAGAATGTTTTACCTGAGTGGACGTCAATCGCCTCGACGAATGACTGACCCTCGTGATCCCAGTTGACTATGAGTCGCCCGTCCTGCAGTGTTGGCGATGAACCTTCCCCGTGAGCGTGCTTCGACTGCATCGGGCCGAAGTTGCGGGACCACACGAGAGTGCCGTCAAAATCCAGGGCATACAGACCGTACGATCCAAAATGCGCGTAAACATGCTCTCCATCAGTCACGGGTGACGCTGATGCCAAACTACCGGTCGTATGTCCTCCCTCGTGCGGTAAAGTATCGGAAACCTGCCTTTGCCACCGAATCTTACCCGTCGTTCGATCGACGCAGATCACGAAGAAACGGTGGCGTCGAGTGACATTTTTGTTGTCGTGGGCCCCCGGCGCGGTGACCGGAACGGGATCAAGCCGGGGGCCATAGGCCACCGCCGTCGTGAGAAACACGGCATTGTCCCAGACGACAGGAGACGAATGCCCGAGCCCCGGCAGTGTGAATTTCCACTGGATGTTTGAGTCTTCGCTCCACGTCACCGGCGGATTTGCATGAGGCGCCGCTCCCGTTCGCAGCGGTCCTCGCCATTCGGGCCAGTTAATCCGAGAGTCATCTGCCTGGGCGTGATTCCAGCCAATCAACACGGAAAAACAAATACCCGGAATGAAAAGCAGTGACGCAAGGTGTTGTCGACCATTGCCTTTCCCGCTGTCAGGGGAGGCAGCGGTCAGAGGTCGGGTGAGGGGTCCCCGGAATCTGTGCGTCATCAATCGAACTTCTCTTTCAACTGCACCTGCCATCACGCCAGTCACCCTTTGATCACCTGTTCTGACTGTCCATCACTGGAACCCGGTTCACGACCGCCGGGACGATTCGCTTTCAGGGTGTTTGTGAGTCACTGATTGAATTCTGTCAACCCGATAGCCATCGCGCTGAGTCCGCAACCTGTGGGAAGCGGGAACCCGGCACGGAAAGCAGTAAATTCTTCTGTTGCCAGCATGTGCCTCATCTGCTGATCATAAATCTCTGCAGCGTAGAATTTGTAATTGCCGCCGGCAAAGCGTTTTGCCTGGCGCAATGCAGACTGCACGTCTACACGCCAGAAAGCAACCAAATACAGGAGATAGAGATCCTGACTGCTTACGCAAGCTGCCTCATCAATTCAACCGCTGTCGAACAAGACTTGAACCCGGAAGCATTTGCCGAATTCCCAGTCTGCAGTCCGCCATTTTTCCGGGTTCGGCACAGATGGTCGGTTCATGACATCCCGGTCGAAGGAGCCATCGGGTGTCTCAGTCGGCTACTTTGCTGCATGACGAACAAGTACACCAGTGTGCGGAATAGTTTTTCCAAGCAGACCATGCGATGCCCATTAACAGATACCCCGTTTTGTACAGATTTCGCTGACAATCAGGGCAAATAATCTGTGTGACCCTCCTAGAATGAACCACTCGCGTGTTTCACGCCTGAAATGAATTCTGAGATTGAGCACAGGAGTCTTCAATGACTGTCTCGAGAGTCTGTCGCGCGGGCATCGTATGTTTCAGCGTCCTGTTCACAGGCCTTGATTCACACGGCTCGGACTGGAATCAGTTCCGAGGTCCCAATCGCGATAATGTCTCTGCAGAAACCGGTCTGCTGGACCAGTGGGCCGAAGGCGGCCCAAAGAGGCTGTGGACAGCCACCGGACTGGGCGAGGGTTACTCAGCTGTCGCCGTCGTCAGTAGTCTCATCTATTCCATGGGAAACCTGGATGGCGGTGAGTACATCGTCGCTGTGGATCGCAACACGGGTGATGTGGTCTGGAAAACTCGCAACGGGGACGAATTCCGGAATGGCACGGGTAACGGACCTCGGGGAACTCCTGCTGTGGCCGATGGCAAGGTCTATGGCCTTGGAGGCAACGGCGACCTCACTTGCTGCAGAGCAGACACAGGCGCCATCGTCTGGCAGAAAAACATCCTCAGAGAGTTCGGTGGGTCCAACATCACCTGGGGTATCAGTGAATCAGTGCTGATCGATGATGGGAAGGTGATATGCACCCCCGGTGGCAGTCGCGACACCGTGGTTGCCCTGGATCAAGACACGGGTTCCACTCAATGGGCGTCGAGGGTTCCTGAGTCTCCTCGAGCGGCATACGCCTCGCCGGTAGTGGCCAAAGTTGGCCGGACAAAACAGTACATCGTGTTCACCAGCAAAGGCGTTGTGGGCATTCGAGCAGACGATGGAGAACCATTGTGGGGGCAGAACAAGTCGTCCAACGGGACCGCGAACTGTGCAACTCCTCTCGTGATTGGCAGACATATCTTCAGCTCTTCCGACTACGGGACCGGAGCAGAATTAATTGAGGTCAACGCCAGCCGGCCCAAAGTCGTGTCGCACGTCGTCTACCACAATCGTAACATGAAAAATCATCATGGTGGTATGGTGTATATCGACGACCATGTCTACGGCTCCAGCAGCGACATTTTGACCTGCATCAATCTGAAGACAGGAAAACCAGCCTGGCGACAGAGGAGTATGAAGGGATCAGTGGTCTGCGCGGACGGAAAAATTGTCTTCCGTCACGAAAACGGCAGTGTTGTTTTACTGCAGGTAAATTCGAGCGCCTACCGTGAACTCGGGCGGTTCCAGCAGGCCGAGCGCAGCGATCGGCCTGCCTGGTCCCATCCGGTCATTGCCGGCGGACGACTCTATCTCCGCGACCAGGACAAACTACTGGTCTACGACCTACTGGGCAGTTGAGTGACCCGGGCATTGTGATCCTGTGTCGTTGGTGGCGCTGCCTGTTGACCGCAAACTGATGCCACAAAGACGTGAATTCCTGTCCGGCATCCGGCTGATGATTGAAGTCCTCATGAAACGCCGCGTCCTGGTTTTGATGCTGATCCTCCTAACAGTTGTCGTCACCGGATTCGTGTCCGGCACGTCCGCACGGGAATCTGAAGAAACGACTCCGCATGCTCGCTGGGAATCCGCCATTCGTCGCTTCGAGGAGGCGGACCACAGCAGTCCCTGACCCCGGGACGGCGTCCTTTTCGTGGGCAGTTCGAGTGTTCGAAGTTGGAATCTCAGCAAATCATTTCCTGATCTGCCGACGATCAATCATGAGTTTGGTGGGTCTCAGATCGCAGACACCGTCTATTTCACGGATCGAATTGTCTGGCCGTTCAAGCCGGCAATTATTGTTTTCTATGCTGGTGATAATGATATCGCAGGTGGAAAATCGGCAGCCCGGACGTCCGCAGACTTCAGGAAGTTCTGACAGCACGTGCATGACAAACTGCCCCAAACGCAGCTCATTTATATTGCGATCAAACCCGGCATTCGCCGCTGGTCTCTGGCTGACGAAATGAAGCAGACCAACTCGGCCATTGAAGACACAGTGCAGCAGGAACGATCAACGAATATTTCTGGACGTGTGGACACCGATGCTCGGAACAGACGGCCAGCCAAATTTCGATCTGTTCATCAAAGACGGACTGCATCTGAACACGACCGGATATAAGCTGTGGACCGACCTGGTATCCGGCGAGCTGGAGAAACTGCCGATAAAAGCGTCCACCCGGAAGACTCCGGCGGATTGAACCCACAGGCACTAATGTTCAGTTTCTCAGCCTCCTGACGCTCTGCGACCCCCGATCCGGAATCCGGATGCCCCGACGGAACCACATGGCACCTCAAGTACATTGACTACACTCATCCCACAGCGGACTGCGCTTCGCCTGTTGAAAACACGTCCGCCACGCTGTGAAACCGACACCACATCACTCGTCGACCACCGACTACAACAAACAGGGCAACGACTCGCGGCGTCATCTGCGATTTTCGAAAGCGACATCGTCCACGTGTACCGGAATGAAATGGCTCTCGCGCTGACCGATGTCATGCACCGCAGAATGCGTTAGGTGCTCAGTCACCACGGCGGGTCCGAAGTCGCTGAATCCGTGAGCCGAGTACTGGGCCGACTCAGGACGGGTTGACGGCACACGAACGACTCAGCTGAACGAGTACCGGCAGAGCCGGGAGCGCTGTGTACTGTGATTGGACGATCGTTCAGCTGACCGTGCAGCATCCCAGCCTCCGAATCGTGGTGATGAAAACTGGCGGTGGTGTCTCCTACAATTCACCATCATCGAAGGGGAACATCGGCTCACGGCGATGCTCAAAACTCAGGTGCGTCATGTCGGCTGTTGTACATCCGGGACTGTTGACTCGAATCAAGTCCCGGCATACTGGTTTGTACGCAGCCACTGGTGCGTTGACCCCCTTGGCCACGACGATATGAAAGTTCGCAGGATCGAGTCCGCAACTGGTCAGCTGCACAAGGCTGAATGGTGGTGTTCGTTTCGACGTCAACAACACGGTGATCTTTCCATCACGGCTTTGCACGACGGCAGAACGACCCTGATCGTAATGTGTGATGGCACCGTGGCGTATCTGCGTGTCGGTGAACCTGCCTTCGTAAATACCTCGTACTGTGAAAATTCCTGCAAGCGGTGTGCCGTGCTGGTCATCAGTCTTTCCTCCAATCTGCAGATTAACTGATGCACCAATCCCGGCCGTGACCGATTCCTGCACCGATTGTGGATCAAAGATGCAAATCAGCGCACTGGTGACATCCGATTCCCGGATCACATGCACCAGGTGAGTGCTGTCTCCCGGCGAACCACCTCCCACGTTGTCGCCCATGTCCAGCAGGCAAACAGGACCGGCCAATGCCATGGCTTGCTGCACTGCATCATTCATGCTGATGAATTGACCATTGAGCCGGTCTCGCTGCTGCCACATTTGCTGCGACAGCATGCGTGCCTGATCAGCGGCAAGTGTTGCGTCGTTGTCGGTAACAACCACCACCGACGATCCCATTTCTTCCACGTCGGCATAGGGAAAGCCGAGCAGGATGCTGTTGGACAGGACACCGGTTTGTTGTCTGGATGTGTCGAGGGTCCGATAAAGCGACGCCAGGTGTGGTTCCGATGTCATTTGGCGTTCAATGTTGATTGCCATTGGCGGGAACTCAGCATGCTGTACCGGGTGCACGTCGCCCCGCAGCATCTTCGACATGAGTCGCGCTGCTTCGACGCCTCGATCAAACTGATCCAGATGAGGGTTAGTGCGATACGCGACCAGGGCATTGGTCGCGTCAACCATTTTTTGCGACAGATTCGCATGAGCGTCAAGGGTCCCAATGATCGGCATGGATTCGCCGGTCTGCTCACGCAGTTGCATCAGCCAGTATCCGTCCGCGTCACGATTCGATTCGCAGACAGTGGCTCCGTGAGGCGCTGCGAGAATCCCATCCAGTTGTCCGGCGGAAGCAACTTCTGATAGCATCATTTCCACCAAATGCCGGAACGCGTCTGCCGTGACCGGCCCATATGGAAGGGCTCGTGCTGCAAAGATCGGAATGGGGTCGATTGATTCCTGTGCCAGCCCGGCGAAAAAGCCCCCAAGTTCATGAGTTGTTGGCTCGAATCGTTCTTTGATGGCGAGTCCGGTGAGCAGGATGTCCTGCTCGAAATGCCGCAGCGTGGTTTTTTTGGCGATAAATGTGTTTGATTCGTGCAGCAAACCAATAATACCGACTCGCATGAGACACCTGCAAAATCAAATAGATGAGTACCGACCTGTCAGCATCGTAAGTAAGGCTCGGTTGAATGTCGCTCTCCGGTTCCAGCACACCGTGCAGGGTCCTGGACAAAGAAATGAGGTCCATTGGGGTAAGCTGAAGTTGTGAGACGTAAGGTGAGCCGGATTCGGTGTCCGAATTCTCACGAATCCGGCTGCAATAAAATGCCCCACGATACTGCCGGAACCTCACGTGATGTCGTGTGAAAACGCCAAAAGAATTCTGTCATTGGAAACAATATGAGTAAGATTTCCCTGTCAATGATGCGGCAGTCCCTGTACTCGGCCGTTGTCGCCGATGCGCTCGATTCCCTCGGATATCACAATCAGTCACCGCGAGTTCAGCTGACGCCCTATACCACCCAGTCGGTCCTGGTGGGACGTTGCAAGACAACCTTGTGGGCCGATTTGTACCACGACGATCCGAACACGTATGAACTGGAATTGAGGGCGGTTGATGACTGTACAGAGGACAGTGTGCTGATCTGCGCAGCCGGCGGATCAATGCATTCCGCGTTGTGGGGAGAGCTGCTGTCTACAGCGTCACGGAATTCGGGCTGTATAGGTGCAATCGTCGATGGAGCAACACGTGATGTGACAAAAATCCGCGAGATGAATTTTCCCGTGTTCGCCCGGGGCACCAGCGTATACGACAGCATGAATCGTCAACGAGTCACCAACGTGGGTGTGCCGGTGGAAATCGCCGGAGTGCGGTTCTGTCCCGGCGAACTGGTGCTAGCGGATGTCGACGGTGTGGTCGTAGTACCTGAGGAAGTCGAAGAACAAGCGGTTCAAAGAGCCTGGGACAAAGTGCACACCGAGAATACGGTCCGCGATGAAATTCGGGGCGGCATGAAGGCTTTGGAGGCGTATGAGAAATACGGTGTGCTTTGATCATCAACAGAAAACTCACGACCGGTTGCGGATAATCATGAGGAATGAGCTGCGGCTGTTTCGAGACCGCCATCGCGCGGTGCGGAAAATCCCCGGCGAAGGAGTCAGGTACGGTTATACGCTGATTGAACTGCTGGTGATCTTTGCGATCATCGGCGTGTTGATCGCGATATTGTTGCCGGCCGTACAAACAGTGAGGGAGGCCGCCCGACGGGTCCAGTGCGCCAACAATCTTCGCCAGCTGGGACTGGCCGTCCATAACTATCACGAAATTTACAGCTCGTTTCCACCGGGATGTATAGACGACGGCCATAAGGAAGAGTCGTGGGCATGGGGAGCGCTGATCCTGGCCCAAATTGAGCAGAAACAGCTGTACGAACAACTCGACGTGACGAACCGCCGACTGACGGAATTGTTGCGAGATCCCGGGGCGAACCAGCTGATACAGACCCCGATTGCGGTCTTCCGGTGTCCTTCCGACTCAACACCAGATCAGTTGCCGGCCCAGGTCCGACACTTCCACGGTCTTGGCAACGTCGACAAGCTCGAATTGGGTACGGCGAACTATGTGGCCTGCCAGGGACTCTATGACCGACCCGGCCCGTTCCGCAACAACGGGGCCTTCTTCAACGACAGCGCCGTCCGACTGGCGGACATCACGGACGGGACCAGCCACACCTTCATGCTCGGCGAGCGGGACTTGCGCTGCGGGGCCGGCGTTTGGGCGGGTTGCCGGAATCCGCCCGGCCCTTGCCACTGGGGCGTGTACCACAACCGAGGTCGCGTCAGTGAACAGCTTAACTCGCCCGTCACGCCCGAGCCAGCGAACCGCTGTGACTCCTGTAGCGAAGGGTTCAGCAGCGCTCACAGCGGCGGAGCCCTCTTCGTCTTTTGCGACAACTCGGTGCGTTTCATCAGCAATGAAATTGACTTCAGCAACGGAGGCCTGAGCCAGTCCCAGCTGCAAAGGGGAACGCACTATGACCCGCAACTACTGGGTCTGTACCAAAAACTGGGCATGCGGGACGATGGCATGCCCGGCGGAGTTGAATAACCCACCCTCACACGGTTGTCTCCCGCCACAAGATTGCCGGAGATGCCCGGAGGCGCCCCTTCTCAGGAGGACCGTATTGAAAACCATGACTCGCATCGGCAGCCGCGCCACCGCACTGCCAGCGTTGTGTGTTGCCCTCTTGCTGATGGACGGCAGCGGTCCGGAGTCAGGTACCGGCCTGCTGGATCGTCTGCTGACCTCTACGTTCCATGAATGGGTAAAACTAAAGACTGGCTTCGGATTCCTCGGAATGCCTACGCTGCGCCGTTCACAAGTTTCACCGGTTGTCCGCAGTTTTGCAGCAACCAGGGACTGAGCTATCTCACGCGTACTTCGAATACAATTGTACCGGACTGGTGAGCCGGAAGCGGTTCATCAAAGTCGAATGTAAGAATCTCACTGCCTTCGCCATTCGGTTTGGTGATGACATCACCCTCCCGGTCCGTCTGCACGCTGTCCTGAATGAACTGCAGGCGCGGTGTGAGGTTGTCCACAATCCGAACGTCATGCAGGTCGTAATCTCCCGTATTAATGAAGCGGATCGTAAAGCGTATGAAGTCCCCGGATTCAGCTGAGTCGCGGTCAGCCAGCTTGACAATGTGGATCTCACTTTTCTTAGCTCGCTGGTCCTCGATTCCAACAGTGGCCCGTGCTGTCAGACGAGTCCGCAGCTGAGCCGACTGCGACGTGGCACCCGATAACTTTGGGAACAGGTCGCGTGACCAGACGGCGGCATTTGCCAGTTCCCGGTGGAACCCGGCACCCTGTTCCCGTTCCAGAACCTGCATCCCGCTGATCGACTGTGCCTGCAGACCCTGATCGACCTTGTCAGTACGCTGCGGTCGGGTTGTGGCTCTTGACTGAATTGCAGACTGCTCTCCTTCTGCACCATCAGCTCGCTTCCATGAGCCCGCTGCCGCAACACCTTCTTCTTTAACCGATTTTTGAATCCCGTCCTGACGTTCCAGGCTGCCGACAGCGGAAACCTCGGTTGTCCCGGCCGCGTGAAGGACCTGCCGGCCGGAATCTGCACCTTCGACAACGCGTACAGAACCGAAGCGTGGTGCATAAACTGCCACTCGATTGGACGCCCGTACATGTGAGTTTCCACTGTGATCGGAGTATTCCGCGATTGTGTCTTCCGTGTCAAAACCCTGCCGTTTGCCGCCAAAGTAGTGAACAGGCAGCCGTCGATCACCACCGTCAGCCAGGTACTCATCCGGATACATATCGGCAGGCGACATGTGTCCGAATGCCGGATCAATACGCGGTTCGGCGGAAGTGAGAAACTGAGAACTGCTGCCTTGGTCGTCTGACACCACTTTGTGTGACAGCGGCACGATCTGCACCATCCCCGGACCGTCATCAGAGGTTTGCGTCAGCACGGCCGGCTGGACCGGAAGATTCTGCCCAAAATGATCGTCCAGACGCGTCCGGGCGACACCGGCCCTGCTGCTCTGGTTCCATATACCTCTGTTGCGACCCGTTTGACCTTCAACTGGAGTATGTTCCGTCTGCTTTACACCCGGACGTGAGATTTCAGAATGTGCAGTTCTGGCGACGATCGGTTCACTGTCGCGAACAAATGCTGATTGGGAACTGCAGGCTGGCAGAAAGATGAGTGCCACAAATGGAATGACTGCGCGCGGATACCGATTCAAATAGCCCGAGTCACGACATATTAGTTTCGAGTCGTTCAACGTCATGTTTCTCACCATCCAGCAAGATTGCTTCGAAATGGATCTTATCGAACACGCTGTGCGACACGGTTGATCTGTGGAGGACGACGTACCGTGAATTCGTCTGACCGCATCTGCGCATCCCCACCGGTTCCGAAAAAGCTCGACGACGTTTGGAAACGTGAAGGATGTCGGTCTCCAATGCGCACAATGATCATCGGCCGTCCGAGTCGATCGGCTTCCTCGAGCACGTTTTCGGACGGCAGAACCGCTTGTGCAATTTCACGGTTCAACGGGTCCAGTTGTTGCGCCAGCCTGGGTTGTTCCAGATAGATCACGCGTGTGACCAGGCGACCGGCCAGAGCCAGACCAATATCGTCTTTGGAAAACAGGATTGGAATCGGATAATGATTTTCTTTGCCGGGCGGCGGGTGCAGTCGATCGAGGATTTCGATTGACGGATACAATTCGGCGTGCGGGAATTCCGGCATATTTGTCAGCCGGAGCCGATAGATGTGCCCAGGATTCACAGCAACCAACGTTGGCGATGATGCCATGCCCACTGGCTGGGTGGCCCCTGCGTAGATGGAAATCTCGGCTCCGTCCGGGACAGTGATCTCCACCGGCTGCAACCAGTTGCCTTGATGGCAACGAATGTGAGGCAACCGGCCGGCTGTCTGTTCCGGCGGTATACGGTGACTGAACGACTGATAAAAAGCAGCGTCCTGAGCGTTGACCCATGCCGACATCAGGACCGTCGAAACGACGGTGGCAATCATCCTCAAAGGTCGGGCGATTCCGTCAGACATTGGTCGCAGTCCGTGATGGAAAAGAAGGGCGACCAGGGAAGTCCCTGATGCGCCCCTCTGCATTTGCTGAGTCATGATGGTCAGCGTCAGCCTTCACCGTGCGAACCATCCGTAAAATATCAATAGCTGGAATAGCCAGCCTGTGATCCCGGGTGAGCCAGCTCACCAGGTGCGTGTGTCGGATGTGTTTCTTCATACTGAATGTGTCGCACGGGTTCCGGAATATTGAATCCCGGGTTCTGCTTCACATCGAGCAGTAAGTCTGAAGTCGGCGAGGGAATCCTGTGCGAACTTCGGTTGCGAATTGTGAACGACCGGAGGCCGGCTGGTCCGCCCAATGGCAAGTGCGGCGGTCCAGGCAAGCCGATGGGCGTTCCCACGCTGGGCATACCCCATGGTGGAGTCATTCCGATGCCTGCGACCGGCATAATGGGCTGTCCAGGCAGGCCACTGCCAGCTGCAATGGTAACTCCCGGAACTCCGTGGATTCCCGCTGGCAGCATGGCAATAGGTTGCGGTGGCACCATCTGGCCCTGTCGGCCGCTGTAGACTGTATGTGACACCTGCTGAAAAGTGCCGTTCGCAGCAACCCCGACTGTTGGCATCTCCAGATTCTTGTTGCCGAATCGCAGGATGACCATGATGGTACCCATGCGTTCAGCCTGCTGCACCGGATCAATGCCCGGAGCCAGCTTCGTGGAGATCAATGTTTCCACACCGGCGATCGCTCGCGACTGATGTTTCGGATCCGGCAGATAGATGACCTTGGTCACCATATTGTTGTGCAGAATGTGTTCCAGGTCTTCATCTGTCACTTCCACCGGTACAACACTGTGTTCGAGGTACTCACGGGTCGCCGGATCGGTGCCACGAACTTCCAGTGTCGGATACAACTGGACCTCTTCGTATCCTTCTCCCGGAAAGCCGCCGAATTTGAGCTGGTAGACCGCGTTTTGTTGGAAATCGAACCGGCTGCCGGAGTAAAGCTGGTCGTTCGCCCAGCCATCTGACACCTTCCAGCCGATGATCATACCCGGTTGTCCGGTGAATTTGACTTGAGTGGCCTGTGCCGGATGGCTGGTTATTGCTGCACCTGAGTGTGCTGCCAGTCCAAGAACGCCAGGGCCTGGTCCGTCGACACCTGGGCCAGGCCGCGAAAGCATCGCCGCCGGCGGATTGACATATTCGTTGGGTTTCAGCACGCTGCTGGCACCCCCATCCAAGCCCGCACACCCCATTGAGACAACCGTCAGGGCGCCCAAAGCTAGAAAATTAAACCTCATTGGAAACCCTTCCGTGAGATGTTGACTGTTCGCACCAACGTTCACTGACCAGCCCACCGTACTTGACTATGAGAATCTGACTCATGGATCCACGTCTGGCCGGACTGTTTGCTGTCGACCAGGACTCGTCACTCAGGATAAAATCCGTCTCATGTTGGGCGACCCGGTACTACGTGTCTCGGGTGCATCAACAAAAAACAGCCCGTCACTCTTAAATGTCGGACTGGTACGATTCAATTCTTTCGTAAAACCCGTATTTTCCGAACATGAAGCATAAACTGCAAAAATTGACATTCCCTTTGACCGTCTGTTTTCCGGCATTTTCTGCCGTTGCCACAATACTCATCAGCCTTTCAGCTCCATTGGCAGCTCAGGACGACGCGGCGGATCCGAAAGCCACTCCGCAGATCTCGTCCACGTCCGTGGCACCAGAACTCGATGCGTTGGATATCCTTAAGGCAGTCCGTGATCGTCTGGAATCCCTGACGTTTCTGCAGTGCGACTTGTACGAAACGGTGCATCTCTCAGATCTGAGGTTCTATGCCACCGGCCATTATGCTCAGGCAAGCGAAAATCGAGTCCGACTGGAATTCAAGATCTATCCGATTCGTGGCGTGCGGAGAGGTGACGAAGAATCACTCAAGCTGGATGGAGAACCAGAGAATACTCGTAAGCAGAAACCGTCTGGTGAATTAACACAGGTCAGTGACGGTAACGCTTTATGGTCGTACTGGGTTAACGGCAAGTCCACACGTCTTACCCGCAGGAACATCCAGGAGATCCTGAAAGTGGCTGCTCAGGCAGAGAACTTTGAACGCGGACAGATGTTGGAGGATCTGGGTGCTGGCGGACTGCAGTCATTGATCGCTCGGCTTCAGCTGGGGATGGAATTCGGCAAGGTCCGTCAACAGTCTGTGGGTGACTCAAAATTGTTCATTATTACCGGGAGATGGACCGCCCAGTCTCTGGAACAGTACTTTCAGATCAAGGACTCATCGGCTCCTCGGCCGAATTGGGTGCCGGATTACGTCCGCGTCTACGTGGATGCTGACGTCATGCTGCCGCGACGGATCCAGTACCTCAAGAAGCATCCCAATCCGGAAACGAAAAAAATCCGCTCACTGATCACGCTGGACTTCCGTGACATCACTGTCAATGACACGTTTGACGAAAGTCAGTTTCAGTTCGAAGCCCCGGCAGGTCAGCTAGAACTGGATGAGACAGAGCGGACAATCAAACTAATTCAACAAGCCGCCAGTCCGCAGACTGGTGCGACGCCCACAGGTTCCGATTCAGAATCAGCTCCGGAATGAAGCTGCCACTTCCGGAGAGTCCCCACAGCGTGATGGATCTTAATTGAACAGGGCCGCTTTCGGACAAATGCGAGCTCAAATCGCAAACGAATAGATTTTTTGGACCAAACATAGTCGCTTGCGCTTTGTGGCTGCTTCTGTGTCCACTTGTGCCGAAGCGGCGCTGTCCAATCGAGCTGACACTCGTGAGTGGCGCGTTAACTGCAGCAGTTTCTCCCCCTCAAGGATTCGACGCAGACGAATTGGACTCAAAAGATAACGAAACAAATGCCATCGCCGCTTTCTGCAACGCGAAAGTCCGAAACACGCCTGCTGCAGTCTTTACTGCCGAGCAGTGTGGCGTCCATTGCCGTTCACGGAGTGATCCTGGCGGCCATGTTCCTGGCGGCACGAGGCTGCGAACAAGGCGTGCCGGTCGACGTCGGAGGTGAGGAATTCCAAACCATCGGTCTGACAGACCTGCCCGGTGATGCGGTCGACCAGGCAGATTCTGAATTACCGCCGATTGAAGAGCTGATTACAGCTCAGGACGGCCATATTGAACCTGTTGCCGACGTCGAAGTCGCAGTGCCGGATCAAGCACCGAGCGTTAATGATCTACTGGCCCCATCTCATCAGTCCGTCTCCGACGTGACGCTGGAATTACCGGAGGTACCCGGATTTGGTGCAGCACTGCCGGGTGCAGATCCACCAGCGCGGCTGATCCGCAAGGCGAACGGTGGGCCACAGGGTGCCTCACTGACGCCAGGTGAGGCTCAAACATCGTTCATGGAAATCGCCGACAGTGGCCAGCGATTCGTGTACCTGATTGATACATCGGGCAGTATGCACAACGGTGGCCGTATAGAACTGGCTCAGTCTCAACTGCTGGCCAGTTTGCGAATGCTGGAGGCGCATCAGGAATTTCAGGTCATCTTTTACGGTGACATGCCGATTCGAATGCGTCTCCGAGGTGGGGCAAAGGACGTGTACCGGGCCACAGTGACGAACCTCAACCTCGCCAGAGATGAGATCGAGTCCGTGGATTCCGGTGGTGGCACAAGGCATTTGCCAGCGCTCATGGCTGCCGTCAGTCTCAGACCGGACGTAGTGTATTTTCTGACCGACGGACAGGATGCAGGTCTGACCAAAGAAGACCTGAGGAACTTTCTGAGACAGAATTCGACCGGCGCACGGGTTCATGTCGTGGAATTTGCCACGAGTGCTCTGGAGTCGCGAGGCCCCAGCTGGCTGCACTTACTGGCCAGTGAGACCGGCGGCAAGTATCGTCGCGTAGAACTGTAAAGTGCCGGAATCCAAGTCACATTGAAGCTGACTCGCCTGTGATCGACGACCAGCTTTTCTGAAAACCCGAGTTTTTGACGCGAAAGCTCGCGCACGCGCCGGGCCAGGCTGAACTGTCTTTAGTATGGTGCTTGCCGTGACCGGAACAGTCCTGCTGCTCCACCCACTGCCTTCCAGAAAGCTCAACCATGCCTGATGTGCCGAAGTTCGTCGGGCGATTCCCCCAGCTGCGTCCCCGGAGAAACCGTCGACACGACTGGTCTCGTCGG
Source organism: Planctomycetota bacterium (assembly GCA_963581585.1). Lineage (GTDB taxonomy): Bacteria > Planctomycetota > Planctomycetia > Planctomycetales > Planctomycetaceae > S139-18. The sequence goes on along the minus strand of CAUZPL010000003.1, from coordinate 152,994 downwards.
CTGGTGCGAGAGAATCGTCTGCTTGTCGACGATCTGATCCTGCCCACGTTTGTTATCGACGGGGAGAACGTTGTCGAACCGGTCTCCTCCATGCCGGGTGTCAATCGGCTGACGATCGACAGGCTGATCGAGCAGATTCGTGAAGCCAAAGACCTTGGCATTCCGGCTGTTGCCATATTCCCGGTCACTCCTTCAAAACTTAAAACGGCTGATGGCCGGGAAGCCACCAACCCTGACAATCTGATCTGTCGCAGTCTGCGGGCCATTCGCGACACCGGAATCGAAATCGGCCTGATCGCCGATGTGGCTCTCGATCCTTACACAAGCCATGGTCAGGATGGTGTGCTGCGAGATGGCTATGTGGCAAACGATGAGTCTCTGGACGTACTGGCGGTCCAGGCCGTTGTGCAGGCCACAGCCGGCAGCAATGTAATTGCTCCCTCCGACATGATGGATGGGCGCGTGGGAGTGATACGCACGGCACTGGATGCCGCCGGGCATAATGATGTCGCTATTATGTCATACGCCGCCAAATATGCGTCGTCATTTTATGGTCCGTTTCGTGATGCTGTTGGCTCGTCCGGCACTCTTGGACAGGGTGACAAGCGGACGTATCAAATGGACCCGGCGAACATCGACGAGGCACTGCGGGAGGTGGGGCTGGATATCGCCGAAGGCGCCGATATGGTGATGATCAAACCCGGCATGCCGTATCTGGACGTCATACAGCGCGTTCGCAGGACGTTTGGCGTACCAACATTCGCATATCAAGTGAGTGGCGAATATGCGATGCTGAATGCGGCAGCCGAGCGCGGCTGGCTCGATCGTGACTCTGTCATGCTGGAAAGTCTGCTCGCATTCAAACGTGCAGGTTCAGATGGGATCCTCACCTACTTTGCTCTCGACGCTGCCCGCCGGTTAAATGGATCCTGAGTGCTGGGTGAAACTCTTGCGCGGTCAGGCGGGCTTGTTTACGGTCCGTCTGGCTGTCTGCAACGCTGAAGATTGTCAGATGCAACTGCAATGACCGTTCACACGATTCGACTTGCCGGTCCATGGGAACACCACATAGCTGGCACGGAGCTGGTCCGTGTTTCGCTTCCGTGCCATGTGTCGGCAGGTGACCCTGCATGTACTCTCGTGCGAAAGTTTCACCGACCCAGCGGTCTGTCGGACGAGTGCGACGTATCCATTGTCTTCACCGCCGACAATGATTCACTGGAATTGAGGCTCAATGATCAGTCCGTATCGGATCCCCGCATCATCAGGTCCGGATCATGGTCCAGAGTAACGTTCAGCGTGACACCTTTGCTGAAGTCTTTCAATTCGCTCAGTGTCCGATGTTCGAATGACCGCTCGCTGACCCTGCAGTCCGTCGTGATGCAGATTCATGCGAAGAATTGAGTCCTGCTGTGAATCGATGCCGTTGATCGCTTCCCCTGGGCTGCCCGCTGGAAATGTCGACACGTCCGATCATTGGGAAGCGAACGAAGAATTCGGTGAAATGACTGTTCGGTGCCGTCCAGTGTGTGCTGAACGGACGATTGTCCGTGAGTACCTTCTATCCTGTCGGAGTGAGATCCATGCGTTTCAGCAGCAGAGCAAGATGAGCGGGTAACCATTTCAGGGTTGTGGCAACGCCATGGCCGAACACACTGAATTCGATCGGACGTTCGGACGTCGTGGCATCAGAGAGCTGATAGTCCACCAGGATATTGTGGCCGTCTGTGTGGCAGCGCGTACCTGTCTTCCAGCGAGCACAAAGAAACCGCAGGTGTTCGAATGGGATCAGACGTGTATCAGTTGTGAGTTTGGGAGCTTTAAGCCCCTGTAACAGGAGTTCAGCGATCCGGCGATTTCGTTCAATCGGGCCGGGTGCCGGAGGAACCACATCGGTCCCCGCAATCGCAAACGCCTGAACCCAGTCACCATTTGTCGCGTTCAATATATCATTAGGCATGGGTGGGAAAACGGGTGTGGTCGTGATCTGAGCCGGGTCGTCGGTCCCCCGATCAAACAGGATGTGATACAGTTGATGGATTCCATTGCTGTCCCAGCCATACCGAACGGGTGTCCCAAACGTTACTGCCGTCACATGTTTTGCCAGAGGGTGCGGTGACCGATTCGTCATCAGCGTCCGTTGAGCACGCCGCCAGTATTTCTGTTCCGGATGGCCACATACTTCAAAGAACTGCTGAATCGACTCCCGATGATTTGCCAGCAGATTGCTGAGCAACGCAAAGCCGTTACCGGCATGTGAGTGCCCCCACAGCAGGACCTGGTCCCGCGGGGAAAAGTCGAGTCCGTCAAGATGACTCAATAGCCGGACTGCCAAGTCGGCACGGGCAAAATGGTGATTCTGCCCCGTCCAGGCGGGATCAAGCAGCGTCACTGTCGGATCACCACCCACAAGTTCCTCGAGTCGCTGAGTGAACGCAACAGTGTAATTGCCGGTGTCGGCGGTAACGTTGTCAAAGACTTCCTGTGTTTTTTTCTCGATGCGGTCGGCAGCATTGTGAATCTTAGTGCCGATCAAAGGCAGGTGTTTCGGAACAGCTCTCAGAGTTCCGGCAATATTGAACGGGTCCTTCCCTGCAAACGTGCCAGGAACTACGACCACGTGCTGAACACCGTGTCGAGTATGCAGGCGATTGAATTTCACAGACCCCGGATCAACGCGCAGCAGGTGACGGGTGGGTGTGATTTGGGGCAGTGTTGGATATGGCTGATGTCGAAACTGATTATTGACTGTCATGGCATGTCCTTGTAGTTCCGGGCAGGCAGTGAGGTACCACCCATGTCCCCCGACCGGGCGGCTGCAATCTTTCACTCCGAAAACACGGCATACTGCAACGTTCAATTGATGTCATGATCGCAGTTCAGCACCATGAGTCCATTCATCTCATTTAATCACCACCTTGTCGTTACCATGAAATATCAGTGAAATTGGACCATTCAGCCATTTCGTGACGAATTGTACGCCCACATCAGCAGAATTCTGCGTGGCAAAAAAGGAGTCTTGATGGAACCTGTCGGGATGTCGGACTAGATCCACGTTTTCGCAGGAATACGTCAGTCCGTCGCTGTATCAGACATGTTCAAATGCATCAAAGCGAAATTGTCGAGTTGTTGAATCGTCATGAGATTCAGCTCGATGAACAGTACCTGTTTGAGAATGGTCACCAAGGCCGGAGCAATACCCAACAGCACAGCCCGGTCAGGGCCAATGCGGTCTGCCGTGGAACGACTGCGGCGGCCGGCCATGGCTTTCATTCCCCGCTTGCTGTTCCAACGCACCGAGCAGCGTCGAATGGGGCGACGCGGGTTGGGAATTCTGATGAGGTGATGATGTCGGTTGAATTTGATGCTGCATCACCCGGAACATGGTGCACAATCGATCATGAACCGGGGCTTGAACCTGTGGCTGGTTGCCTGCGTCACTCCATGACTGAGATAAAATTTGCCCTCGCAACCCGCATGACCCAAAATCTTCTGACCACCCAGGCGTCTGCGAGCTAGGCTCACATCGTGTAGGTGTATTGTTACAACCACGTCCTGCGCCTGAGCCCGCCGAATGATGTCCTGCTCCATATCCGACAAATCGCATCTCTCGCGGTGTACACAAATCATCTGGCTGACGGCCATTGTGCTGGCCGGTCTGCTGGTCATGTCACGCAGCAAGGCCGATCCGGATCTTTGGGGCCATGTGCAATACGGCAAAGAGGTCATTCGGGACGGCCATCTGCACCCGAGAGTCACCTGGTCGTACGCAGTCCAGGACTACCACTGGATCAACCACGAGAATGTCGCTGAACTGATACTCGCCGCTGCTGATGATGCTGCTGGCCAGACTGGACTGCTCCTGCTGAAATCAGCTCTGGCATTGATTCTGCTTGGTCTGCCGCTCTGGTACGCCCATTGTCGTGGTGCCGGCTTGCTAACCTGTACGGCTGTCACCTGCATTGTTGCTTTTGGCGTTTCGTTCCACTGGCTCATTCGCCCTCACATGCTGAGCTACGTCTGTGCCGCAGGATTGATTTGCCTGTTAGCAGTGGGCGTACCAGGTGTCGTGACTCGTCGACACGACAACGTCACTGGCCGGCGCTGGTTGTGGTCGACCCCAGCCTTGATGTGTTTCTGGACCAATTCTCATGGTGGCTATCTGGCCGGTATGGCCATTCTCGTGGCTTGGCTGGGACTGGATGTAATCGATCTGCTCGTCAACCGCGATGCACAATTCGCCGGCACAGTCCGAAATCATGCCCTTCTGCTGGGAGCCTGCTGCGCTGGCTGCATGCTGAACCCCTACGGATTAGAACTTCATACCTGGATGCTGTCGTCGCTGGGTCACCCGAGACCGGAAATCAGTGAATGGGCTCCGCTGTCGATTCTTTCGATACAGAGTCTGCCGTTCTGGTTCATTACCCTGGCGACAGTTGTGTGCCTGACGAGAACGGATCAGCCTCGGCGCTGGCCGGGCTTTGTTCTGATGGGTTTACTGGCCTGGCAGGCGCTGTCACATCACCGCCATCTGCCCTTTTTGGCAATCACATCGTCGTTTGTTCTCGCGTCTCACATCGAATCCGTGGTTCGTCAGTTCATGAAATATCCGGCACAACGCACGTCAACACGATCAACGATGCCGCCCGGTCCCAGCTGCAATGCTGTCGGTCTGACCGCCGGCTGCGTAACCGTCGCGCTGATCACGACTCTGCAGTTCCCCCGACAGGCAAAGCTGCATGTGGATCGGAGCTTCTATCCTGTTGCCGCCATGCAATACATGGCTGACCATCAATTAAGTGGCCGCACGCTGGTAACCTTCAACTGGGCTCAATATGCCCTGGCTGTATTTGCCAACACGGATCCCGGATCACGTATCGCAGTGGATGGTCGGTTCCGCACCTGTTACCCACAGCCGATCATTGATATGTATTTCGACTTCATCCTGGGTGAGTCACCGGTCACCGGACGCTATCGAGAAGCGGCCTCAGGTCCCTTCGACCCTATGCGGGCCCTCGAATATCGGTCTCCCGACCTAGTGCTGCTGGATCGCACCCGGCATCCGAAAGCCACTGCCGTGATTCGTTCAGCCAGCGACTGGTGTTTATTGTATCAGGACAGTTTGGCCGAACTCTGGGGACGGACCAGCCGGTTTGGCGATCCCTCTTCACCAAACTGGTTGCCCGAATCGTCCCGGCACATCAGTGACGATCTTCAGGACGGCAGCGTAGCATGGCCCGCTTACCCTGTACGACGTATTCGCCAGCTCCACAGCTTGATATCGCCGGTCACTGAGGACACGTCAACGTCATAGTTTCCCTGTCAGTCACCTCCCATCCGAGCGCTGCCGCTTGATGTTGTCGAGCAGGACGGCAGTGAGCAGGACGGCACCCAGTATGATGTCCTGTTCAAAGGCTCCGACGTTCAACAGGTTCATGCCGTTTTTGATCACGGCGATGATGAATGCACCGATCAGCGTTCCCAGAATGCGCCCCTCACCACCCATCAGCGACGTGCCACCGACGACGACTGCCGCGATCACTTCCAGTTCGTACATATGGCCCAGCTTGGGGTCTCCTGTGTTCAGCTTGGACGACAGGATCAGTCCCCCCACTCCAGCCAGAGTTCCGCAAATGATGTACACCGTGAGCAGCACACGTCGAACGGGCACTCCACAGAGTCGAGCTGCTTCCTGATTGCCGCCTACCGCATACACATACCGCCCAAACGCCGTCTGAGTCATGACGACGTGCGCCACGATGTATAGCGCAATCATCATCAATACAGGAACGGGGATTCCCAGAGCCTTACCGTTTCCGATTGCCGTCCAGCTCCTCGGTACCGCTGAAATTGATTCCCCTTCGGCCAGCAGATACGCCAGCCCCCGTGCCATCATCATCATGCTGAGCGAGACGATGAAGGGGGGGATGCGAAACTGCGTGACCATGACCCCGTGAAACGCGCCAGCAGCACTGCAAACACCGAGGCCTGCGGCGACGGCTACCAGTATGGCGCCTGTACCGGCGTCCATTCCACCCATAGCTCGCACGACCACGGCTGCCATCACAGAAGCCAGTGCTACCAGCGACCCGACACTGAGGTCAATCCCACCGGTGATAATCACCATCGTCATTCCCACAGCGATGACCGCATAGATGGCCGTCTGATCAGCGACGCTCAACAGATTGTTTTTCTGGGCAAATACGGGCCAGCTATAGGATGACGGCGCCACGCGCTGACCCAGACGGCTGACGTCGAAGTGATCGAAGACCGTCCATCGATCTGCGGTGCCGGACACGGCCAGATGAGTCAGCGTGATATTGTTATCCAGCGTCTCTTTGATCGCACGCCGGGCATCGGACGGCTGACCAGCGACCGTTTTCACAACGGTGGCACCACCGGCGCTGAGCCGTTCCTGGGCCGCCCTGACAAACGCGTGCTCCACAGTGGACGTACCTGCCGCCACCACGACAATCGCCTGATCATTCAGGGCCAGAATCGTCTCTGCCACCTGATGGCCGGCTTCTGTGCCGCCAGGAGTTTGTTCCTTCCATGTAAGGATTGTGAACAGCAGCATCAGCAGCAACAGGACGAAAACCATCCCATAGCTGGAGATAAACCGCTGCAGGTGATGTGATGGCTGGTTTACTGTCATGAATTCGTCCGTCAACATTCTGCCTGCGCTGACGACTTCGTTATCGAGGATGTGTTGCCAATCGCGAGGGTCATGAGCTGCTCCGGAGTCGCCCTGCGCACGTCCGTCACTTCACCGGCGATCCGCCCTTCGTGCATCACCAGAACCCGATCGCTCATGCCGAGTGCTTCCGGCAGTTCTGAAGTGACCATGACAATTGCATGGCCGTCGGCCACCAGCGAATTCATGAGCTGGTAAATCTCGTGCCGAGCCCCGACATCGATACCCCGCGTCGGTTCGTCGAAAATAACGACACTCGCCTGGCACTCCAGCCACCGCGCGAGCAAAACCTTTTGCTGGTTGCCGCCGGAGAGACTGGATGCCATTTGACCGTGACTGGAGATCCGGATCTGCAGTGATGCCACATACGCCGAAAAGGACGCATACTCTTTGCGGCTGTCAATAAACCCTTTCCGTACAAACGTCGGCAAACTGGCCAGGGAGAAATTCTCCTGCACGCTGCGGCCCGGTATCAGCCCTTCATTTTTCCTGTCCTCGGTCAGCAGGCAAATTCCGCTGCGAATGGCATCTTGGGGACAACTCACTTCCAGTGGCTGACCGTCAAGCTGAATGGTTCCTGCATCAGGCCGATCAGCTCCAAAGATCAGTCGTACTAGTTCGGTCCGTCCAGCACCGACAAGACCGGTGATTCCCAGTACTTCACCCGAGCGCACGCCGAAACTCACATCATTCACCGCCCCGTGCCGTGTCAGGCCGTGGACACTGAGGTGAACATTTCCCAGTTTTACGTCTCGGCCGGGATATTCGTGGAGAATCGTACGCCCCACTATCATCTCAATGAGTGACTCGCGTGAGAACTCGGCAGTCGGTCGGGTGGCAATTTGGCAGCCGTCGCGCAGCACTGCAATTGTGTCGCATAACTCGAACACTTCATTCAGGCGGTGGCTGACATAGAGAATGCCGATGCCTCGAACGGTCAGTTCACGGACGATATTCATCAGATTTTCGACTTCTCGCGGAGTCAGGGCTGCAGTAGGCTCATCCATCACCAGCAGGCGAACGTCAAACAGCAGTGCCCTGGCGATCTCCACGATTTGCTGATGCGCCACCGACATCGCGCGGCAAGGAGCATCCAGCGGGACCGAGACGCCCAGGCGCTGGAAGATTTCTTCGGCACGCAGACGTTCATGACGATGCTCCAGTCGCCACGACTCCCGTCCCAGAAACAGATTCTCCACGGCCGACAAAGCCGGGATCAGATTGAATTCCTGGTAGATGACTCCAACGCCAGCTCGCATGGCAGCCACCGGCTCACGGAATTCCACGAACCGACCGTCCATTGCCAGCCGGCCACTGTCCGGCTGGCTGGCACCGGCCAGAATCCGAATGAGGGTGCTCTTCCCGGCGCCGTTTTCACCGACGAGGCCCAGAATCTGACCGGCATGAACCTCCAGTGACACATCGTCCAGTGCGCGTACGCCGGGAAACGATTTACTGATGCCGGAGGCCTGAAGAAGAGCTGAAGCAGCCGTCATAAAAACCTGTTTCCCGTGGCGTCAGACACCACTGGACTCACCGGTTCCACTGGCTTTCAGACCCGGGTCCTTTTCAGCGTCAGCCTTGTAGTACAACTTTGACGGAATCAGCTCTTCTTCCGGGACATCCTCGCCGTCAAAGTGCTGCATGATCAGTTCTATCGTGCGAAGGCCCATCTGATCGGGAAACTGGACAGGATCGCAAAGAATCTTGCCAGCCAGAATGGCTTCCTTGCCGGCCTTTTCGCCGTCGAACCCGATGATTGTAATCTGGTCCTGCAAACCAGCTTCTTCAAGGGCGGCGTAAGCTCCCAGAGCAGACGGATCATTGATGGCGAAGATTGCGGCCAGGTCACTATTGGCGATGACAATATCCTGAGCCTTGGCATAACCAACGTCACGCTTACCTCCTCCATTCAGCACCGACACAATGTTGATCTGTGCCGCTCCTTCTTTCGCGTTGTGAGCATCAATGATTTCCTGAAACCCTTTGGTCCTCATCTGGCAGGACTCAACATTTGGAAAGTCGAGGACAGCAATTTTTCCTCCGGATTCGCCCAGCAGTCTGACCAGTGCTTCACCGGCCAGACGTCCCCCCTGCAGATTGTCCGTCGCGACATGGCTCACCACACTGCCGGCATCGCCGGTATACTTGATGTCGTTGGTGAAGACCGGAATGCCGGCATCATTGGCTTTCCTGATTGCCTGGCCAATCGAAGCGGAATCCGCTGGATTCAGCACAATGGCAGCGACGCCCTGCACAATGAATTCATCAATTTGTTCGGACTGGCGCGCGACGTTTTCGTTGGCGGATACCACGGCCAGTTCGTAGCCGTGTTTTTCGGCTTCGGCGGCCATTGTGTCTGCGATGATCTTAAAGAACGGATTTGTCAGTGTGAGCGCCGAGTATCCGATGACACCTTTGGAGCGGGCCGTAGACGATGGTTTCCCTCCCAATTCAGTGGTTCCGTTGCCGGCTGAGTCCGAATCCGAGCAGCCGCCGAGCACTATTCCAGTCAGCAGCACGACCACAATTGGGAGACGACGATGCATCGTTTCTCTCCGGGCAGGAAGTTCATCAGGTTGCGAGCAGTCAACCAGAAGCAAGACATCATAACAATCCATGTTCTACGATCCAGAGGCCCGGTATTCTGAAAAACCGGGCTCCCTGACACCGTGGCCTGCGGGAAACCGGGTAATCCTGACAAACGGATGTCCGGCACGGTTGGCTCCGGCAACCTAAAGTATTTCAATCCACTGTCGTCAGCCAGGTTCCATTGATTCCCTGCCGGCCCCCCCCCCCTTCCATGCCTCGCATTCAACCGTTCAGAGCCATCCGTCCCGCTCGCGAATATGCCGACACCGTTGCTTCGGTGCCATATGATGTTGTCAGTCGAGCCGAAGCTGCCGCGCTGGCGAAGGATAATTCCAGTAGCTTTTTGCATGTGATTCGGCCGGACATCGACCTGCCGCCGGGGACAAATCCCTATGCCGCTGAAGTCTATGAAACTGGTCGAGCCAGTCTGGATCGACTGCTGGCCGAAGGCGTGATGCACCGGGATCCTGACAGCTGTCTTTATGTATATCGGCAGATCATGGGTGGCACACCGCAGGTGGGACTTGTCTGCTGCTGCCATGTGGACGACTACGCCAATAACCTGGTCCGCAAGCATGAAAAAACACGACCAGACAAAGAAAATGACCGCACGCGTCACGTCATGACGCTGAACGTACACGCGGGCCCGGTGTTTCTCAGTTACCGTGGCGACGAGACGATCGACGCACTGGTCCGGACTGTCCTGCAGACGCCGGCTCTGTACGATTTCACAGCCGAAGATGGTGTACAGCACACTGTGTGGAAGGTGACAGAAACCGATCCGTATGTGGCTGCAATGCTGACCGTGCCGGTGTTCTATGTTGCCGACGGTCATCACCGATCCGCCAGTGCCTGGCGCGCCGCAATGGAACGCCGGAGCACCAACAAACACCACACCGGCAAAGAAGAATATAACTGGTTTTTGTCGGTATTGTTTCCGGCCAATCAGCTGAGGATCCTGTCGTACAACCGAATTGTGCGGGATCTCAACGGATTGACGGTGGCTGATCTGAAAGCCCAGCTGTCCACGGTCGGCCAGCTGGAAGCAATCGACAATCCAGTGCCCGCCACCGCTGGGAGCTTCTGTATTTATGTCGACCGCAGCTGGTGTCGCCTGACCGTGCCCTCCGATTCGATCGATGTGTCTGACGCCGTGAATTCACTGGACGTGGCGTTACTGGAAGACCGCGTGCTGCGACCGATCTTTGCCATCGACGACGTCCGCACGGATGAGCGCATTGGCTTCGTCGGCGGAATTCGGGGCACCGAGGAACTGGAACGCCTGGTGGATTCAGGTGAATGGGCTGTAGCCGTATCAATGTATCCCACGTCAATGGACCAGCTGATGCGCGTTTCGGATGCGGGCCGGATCATGCCGCCGAAAAGCACCTGGTTCGAACCCAAACTTCGCAGCGGTCTGCTGATACACTCACTGGACTGATCGACTACTACTCCAGCGATTCCAGAACCTTATCAATCAGCTTGCAGTCTCTGTTGTAGTCTCTGTTGTAGTCTCTGGCTTCTCCAGCGATTCCAGAACCTTATCAATCAGCTTGTAGTCTCTGGCTTCCTCCGCGGTCATAAATTTGTCACGGTCCGTATCTTCCTGGATTGTTTGCAGTGTTTGACCGGTATGCTTCAGCAGGATTTCGTTCAGTCGCTGCTTGACGCGGAGCACCTCTTTGGCGTGGATTTCCAGTTCTGTTGCAGTGCCTTCCATGCCGGCCAAAGGCTGGTGGATCATGATACGGGCATTGGGTAAAGCGTGGCGCTTGCCCGGTGCCCCCGCGGTTAACAGGACAGCTCCCATGCTGGCCGCCTGGCCGATACAATAAGTGGACACGTCGCAACTGATGTACTGCATCGTGTCGTAAATCGCCATACCAGCTGTGATTGAACCGCCTGGCGAGTTGATGTAGAAGTGGATATCCGCTTTGGGATCGTCAAACTGCAGGAAGAGCAGCTGGGCTACAATGCTGTTGGCGACGTCGTCGTTCACACTGCTGCCAAGGATAATGATGCGGTCCTTGAGCAAACGGCTGTAAATATCCATCGCACGTTCGTCGCGACCGTGTTTTTCAACGACATAGGGGACAAGAGCTGTCATATCAGAATCCATCCGGCGAGTTGAGGAATGGCTGCATCAATCAGAGTCTGTCCGGTTACGATTTTCCCGGTCCGACAACTTTGTCCAGGACTTCATCCACCAGACCGTAGTCCTTCGCCTCCTGAGACGTCAGATAATGGTCACGCTGCGTGTCTTTGGCGATCTGCTCCACCGAACGGCCTGTGTGTCCTGCGAGCAGTTCATTCAGCAGTTCGCGTGTTTCAATTATGTCTTTCGCCTGAATCTCGATGTCTGAGACCTGGCCGCCAATCTCACCATACGGCTGATGAAGCATCATCTTCGAGTGTTTCAGAGCAAATCGCTTTCCGGAAGCCCCTCCGGCCACCAGGATCGCGCCCCCACTGGCCGACATGCCGACGCAGTAAGTGGCAACATCGCATTCAATGAACTGCATGATGTCGTAAATCGCCAGCGTCGCGGTGACCGATCCACCCGGTGAATTCACATACAGATGAATGTCCTGGTGCCGGTTTTCTGACTGCAGAAACAGCAGTTTCATGACCACCAAATTAGCGCTGCTATCGTGGATGGGACCATCGAGGAAGATAATTCGATTATCCAGCAGCAGATCACCGAGGCCCATCTGCCGTTGAGCCGTATAGTCGCGCTGCAGCACGGGGCTGTAGTCCATACGCGGATCCTTCATTGATGTGTCCCCCTTCACTAAATGCGTCTGATGCTGTTTCAATTTTCTGTGCTGTCGGCAGTTGCTGTTGTCAACCAGGCGAGCGGCAAAGAAACTCAACGCGAGTGAAATCACAACCGCTAAAGACGAGGTCAGGCGTGGTCAGAATGCCACGCCCGGTTCAGGATTCACTGTTCCCACTGTCTTCAGGACTGATTTCGACGGCGTCCTTAACCTGAGTTGTGGTAATATTCCCACAGACTGCGATGGCGGCGGTAGCGACATCATTTTCCACAAACGGTTCGCGTTCATATTCGGTAAATGAAACCTTTTCAATCACATGGTCAACTGCTTTGCGTTCCCGCAGCTGAGCCTCCAGATTGTCCATCATATCTGACTTGATCATCCGGGCCCGAATACGGCGAAGTGACTCACCACTTTGAAACGCCATCATCGTGAGTTCATGATCGATATCACTTTCTTCGCATTCAATATTCTCATCATTTGCAATTCGGTCAAGTACGAAATGCTCTTTCAGTGCCTGGCGAGTGCTATCAATTGCGTTCTGACGGATTTCATTTTCACGAGCCATGATGTGTTCGCGCGGGAAACCGGCCTGCGACATTTCCAGCATCTCTCGGCGCAGAGCATTTTCAGTCTGCTGCTTCACCATTGACTCGGGAAGTTCCCAGTCGGCGGCTTCCGTGATCTTCTCCAGCACCTGCTGTCGAGTCGCCTGACGCTGCTGATATTCGATTTGTCGCTTGAGTGCTTCCTGAAGACGTTCATCCAGGTCTGTTTCAGAATCACAGTCCAAGCGTTCGAGGAATTCCCGGTCCATAGTGGGGAGAATCTGCTCCTGCACCTCCAGCACCCTGAATTCCGCCTCAACAGTTTCACCTCTCATTTCGACATTGGGCGACTGGAGTGATACCGTCAGCTCGGCTTTCCGTGTGTCCCCCGTGGTGACACCGGTCATCAGCTCGTCAAAGTCGCTAAGCTCACTGTCCTGAAACCGCAGTTCCGAATGGAGCTGCAAAGCAATGGACTCGGATTCCCGGATTTCTTTGCCATTGTGCCGGAAAACAATGTCACAAACGACGAAATCACTCTTGACCGCTGGCCTGTCGACGGTGTTTCGTTCCGCATGCGATGACAGGAACTGAGTTCGAAACGCTTTGAATTCATCATCGGAGGCTTCGCCGGATGGGCGTTCGATTGTCAGTGACGCATAGTCCGGAATTTCAAATTCAGGCCGAACCTCGACGTCAAACTCATAGTGGAAGTCTCCGGATTCCGGGATGTCGAGACTGTCGACGTTGATTTCAGGCTGGTTAATGGGATCGATGCTGTTGTCGTCCGAAAGCTGTTCCAGACTTTGCAACAGAACCTTTTGTTTTATATCACTGATGATCTCGTCACGAAATCGTTTTTCCAGCAACGCAGACGGAACCCGGCCGACCCGAAAACCAGGAACTTCGGCTTTTCCCGCCAGTTCATCGATGGCGTCGCCTCTCACCGTCGCAATGTCTGCCTCGGAAACCGTGACAACCACGTGCTTGCGGCAGGGGCCAGCTTCTGAAATCTCAACATCCAGATTCAGCTGGCTGGATTCTTTTGATCCGTCGTCCGGTACATCCGGATCAGCGGTGATTATTTGTCCGTCGCTCATTAGGTGCCCCTTTTTCTCATTGGCTCAACAGTCCACGATTTCGCAAACGTCTGTGAGGCCATAAAAAAGAGCGGGCGAAGGGATTCGAACCCTCGACATCCACGTTGGCAACGTGGTGCTCTACCACTGAGCTACACCCGCGTATTTGAGACGCGACGTCAGTCGCACCCGCCAAATTGTTGCTACCGGGATACCTCGGAGATGATCTCATCGGCCTGCAGCACCATCCGCAGCAGGACTTCCCGCCATGGAAGCTGGAAGATTATGAACGAAACCGACATCCCGTCAACCGAATCATTTTCAATGTGATCGGATTGCCGTTCACAGGGTCTCAGCTTTCATTGGAAATGAACGTCCCTCCGCTCATGAACATCCCGTTATCACAGGGCGAACACCACTCAAGTCGTACATGATACTCGAACTGTCGACTTTCACTGGCCATCCGGACAATTACATTGCCAGGTAACACAGATCCTCGATGCAGCATCCCAATACCGGTCCGGCTGATTTCCCGAGTCATCGCAGAAATCGTATTTCCTCGCTGCGTCCTGATTTCCGCGGGGACGGACAGCACCAGCCGCTCGTTAGCGCGAAGGTTTGTGCACTCGAGCTTTCCGATGCTGTCAAGCACCAGACGAAGATCATCAATGGTAGGGCGGCTAAACGGGTCCTGCATGTCTGGCTCCAGTTGCAATTGCTGGCCGCGTCCGGATACTCCGAACGCGACAGGAGATAATGCCAATTACCAGACTTTAGGTCGTATTCTGCTGCCAGGCTCCCGCGACCCTGAGGGCTGTACCGAGCTTGGTCAACGGTACCGCCATTTGAACGGGTGGCGCAGGTTTTTTCGGTCGGGAACAAACAGCAGATACGCGATTACCACCACCCCCAGCAACATCAGCCAAGCTCGCGGGGAGAGAAACGAGAAAAGTCCAGCCTTCCGGGCTACTGTTGGCATGGTTGTCGCCGGAGCCGGGGACACTGCCAATGCCTGAGACTTTACATCACTCGGGAAAGCGTGAACACCAGATGCCAGTAAGTCAGTTCGGGCTGACATGAGTGTCTGCGGGGCCCGCTGAATCGGGGTGGAAGGATCACCGACAGGCACACCACCGCCCGCCGCCGCCGGATCGAACGACTGCGTGACGCGAGGAAGGTTCCTGGCAGAGTTTTCAACTTCGGTCACTGGACCGAAATCCCAATTCCACTTGGTGTCGACAGCAGCGATTGCGGACCGTTGATGATTGTCCTGAATGTTCTCAAAATCGGCCGATTCCCAGCCATCACTGGAGTTCGCAGGCTGCCAAAGACTCTCGTCCATTGATGCTTCGCCATGAATGATACCTGCAGTCTGCAGTCCATCCGGCTGCCTGCCCGCATACGGAGCCTTCATGGCCTTGAATTCCAGATTCCAGTCCAGTTTGTCCCGGGAATCCATGATACCGCCTGGTTCGGAAAGATCATAAACTGACTGCTCCACTTCCTCGCCCGCCAGCTGTTCATCCAAAGCACTGAATTCCCAAACCGTAGCCTTGTTACGGGGCTCTTTGGAGGCGGTTAGTTTGTCATCCGATTTTGCCGGCAGCGGGTCGAAACTAATGGCACCTGCTTTGTCGGTCTCGCCCGTGATCCATGCTTCCGCCAGTGCATCGAGGTCATCAGCTTGCTCATCTTCGTCTTCAAACTCGGCCATAATATCGGCAAACCTCGACGAACCGCCTTTGGCGCCCGCGTCTGCGGTTTCCCCAAAGATGATCTCGTGGCTCTCGTCTTTTTCACTGCTGAATTCATCGACACTGCCATGAGGCAGCTCATCTGAATGCGCGACTGCCACAATGGAGTTGTTGTCGGTTGCCTCTTCGCCAGGGTAGTCTTCCAGAAACGGATTAGCAGGGAGAACAGCACGGTTCTTCGGTTGCAACCAGCGGCTGATACTGAAAATGCCTACGCGTTCGCCATTACCCGCTTTGTCTTCAGCATCTTTCCGCAACGACACCAGCGATTCGGCGGGCTGCTCCGACCACTCGAGTTCAGCGCCACGCTCTCGGTTATACTGTTCCAGTTCATTGAGAGCCAGAAACTCCCGGTCCGGGGCAAAAATATGCCGGAGACGGTTGCTGGAACAGCCGGAAATCACAATCAACAAACCAACGGACAGAATACACAAGTGTTTGGAGACGGACATCGATTAAACTTTCCACGATTCACACATGCCGCACGACAGCGCAACACTCGCTAAAGGGAATAACCCATCCGGGTAATCGTCATTTTAGCGCAGATCAGGAAAACCGAGATCCGTCAAGTTTATGATTCGTGCCGCGATCGCTGCCCACAGCTGCGCTTTCGGCAAGGTGCGATAACAGCGTGCTTAAGCGAATGTGTGACGCGATTTTGACTAATCACTTCGCGTCTGGCCCGGAAATCACGGGATTGGATTCAAGTTCTGCTCGGCGGGGTCCGAGAGCATTCGATCTCGAGTATTCTGACAACCAAATCCGGTGATTGTTCAGCTCCCGGATGTGGAGACCCCATAACGGACCGAATCCGAATCACCTTTGTCAGTTCGCGGCTCAGCCATGAATTCGCGCTTGTGATACTCCACCTGCTGGTTCGGCGTGTGGTGGCGAACCCGTTCATCGGAAAGCTGAAAATGCCCATCCGGACAGTCGATGAAAAACATGCGAAACCACAGCATCCGCTCGACATTTGGTTGCGGAGAATGCAATCGGATCTCAATTCCGGTTTCGTACCATTCGAACAGCATCCCAAAGAAACCACTGGGAATATACTTGACCGATGTAAGGTCGACTCCCACTGAACGGAATCCATCATGTTCAATCAGATCGGACATTACCTCACGCAATAAAGCCAGATCAGCACCATCCCAGATCTCAATATGGTCCAGTCCTACGACTGCCGTGCCACTGTCGATCCGAATGTTAAGGCGCTGAAGTTTTTTTGGATTCATTCTGTCCCGCCTCCAATCAAATTCCCGCTGATCCGCTACAGGCAGGTTCGTCCGCGACCACCTGGTCAGGAAACAGCAACGGCATTCGCCGTGTCGTTTGTCGTTTTGTGAATGAAATTCGACGGGTGGCTCATACGCAAAAAACGAACCAGAATTCGCTGGAACTGGCAAGAATCACCACAAATTGTTGTGGCTCATTGGCTTACAGTTTCCGGACCCAATAAAGCAGAACTTGGTAAATTTGGTCGACCGTATACTTTGCGAGACAATGGGAACAATCGTGTTGTCCTAATGCATCATTCGTCGCCACCTGGCAACTCCGGTGAACCAGCACGGTGATATACGTGTCGACGAAAAGTTCGCAGATGGGAGATGAAATTCCGCAGCCGATCGGGGCGGTATCTGCGTCTTTGATGTTGTGAGGCCTCGCCAACACTGGCATCGCGGTGCTTCTCTTGTCAATCTAATCCACCGACAATACAAGGCACTCGTTTGTCTCGGGGAAACCGGAGGTTCAGCAGCAAAGCGGTACATGTATGGCAGAAGCATCCATTCGACTCAACGGCCAGGATGAAGCCCGGGCGCTGTTTGGGCCTCGGGATGAGTTTGTCCGTCGAGTGCGGACGGCGACGGAGGCCAGTATTGTTTTGCGAGGAAACGAGATCCGTGTTTTCGGAACACAGTCGCAAGTCAGTGATTGCTGCCGTATTCTGTCTGAGTGGCAGGGAGTCCTTGCAAACAGTGGCGAACTTCTGCAAACCGATGTGATCAGGAGTCTGAACCCCGACGTGAGTGAAATCATAACTCAACGATTTGTAGCTGAAGAATCTGTTCGCACCGGTGATCCGTCCGGCAATTCGACTTTTCGCGAAGCCTCCACCAACCGGCGTCCTGAACTTGCACGTGCCGGATCAATCCAACCAAAAACGAATGGACAACAACGCTACATGGAGGCGATGCAGACGAATGCGCTGGTGTTCAGCGAAGGTCCGGCCGGGTCTGGAAAAACATATCTGGCGGTCGCGATGGCTTTGCAGGCTTTGCAGGCCGAACAGGTGCGGAAGGTGGTTCTGGTGCGACCTGCCGTTGAAGCCGGGGAAAAGCTGGGATTTCTCCCGGGCGACATGCAGGCCAAAGTCAATCCGTACCTGCGACCACTGCTGGATGCCATCAACGACATGCTCGAATTTGATCAGATCCGGCGTTACATGAGCAACGATGTGATCGAAGTGGTGCCGCTGGCCTTCATGCGCGGCCGGACACTCAACGATACCTTCATGATTCTGGATGAAGGTCAAAATACGACAATTACGCAAATGAAGATGTTTTTGACGAGAATGGGGGTCAACTCCCGCATTGTCGTCACGGGCGATGCAACCCAAAATGATCTGGCAGACGGTACACGCAGTGGTTTGCAAGACGGAATAGAGCGACTTTCTGAAATTGACGGGGTTGCAATTGTCCGGCTGACGGGAAAGGATATTGTACGTCATCACCTCGTTCGCGAGATTGTTTCGGCCTATGACGACGAATCCAGTTCTTCCTGGTAGAAACAGGATTGGTTGCCTGACAGGGCCACACCGGACCGCCGTTGCACTTTGCCAGATGTTTGACGAAGTATGGCCAGCGCGACGGACGCCACTCCGTCGGCAGTCAGCATAATGACATTCTTTGGGACACGCCGTGCCCGACACACCCGAGTCTTCCGCCCGACACAATCGTGGCGGGAACGACTGCATCACTCGTTGCAGGATTACCGGATTGTCAAACAGCTGCTCATCGGTGTCACCGCCGTTGTTGTGTTACTGATTGCGATGCAGTCGTGGCGAACTCGATTCCCATATCGTGAAGGCCAGTTTGTCTCCGACGGTGTTTTGTCACGCGTCGATTTTCGTGTTGAAAACGTATTGGAAACGCAGCGTGGCCGACGTGACGCCGAGGAAAAGGCTGCCCGGGTATTCGTTCAGCACAACGATGTGATCGACAATCTGACAGCCACTTTCCGCAGCCAGTTGAGCGCTGTGGCCAATGCCGAATCGGCTGCCGAGCTGGACCCGTCGGTGGCCCAGGCCTTTGGCATCAGGCAGGATGGGACAGATTTCGACAAGCTGCATTCGTTACTGACTGAAACAGAATCTGTAGGGGAACTGCTGGACCGGCTGGTGCTCGATTTTTCGCAATGGCTCGGTGGAGCACGCGTGGTGGGGATTCTGGATGTGCCCGCGTTTGCCGCGCTGAACATTGCGCATCCGGATGAAACCCGAATCGAAATTGTCAGCTCTGAGGATGCGGAGCTGCTGCTGAGCGTGGCCGTTCTGTCTGATGTGATCCTTGACGATCAGCTGCTGGATACCGGAACACTTGGCAAGGCATGGTCTGATCATGAGACCCTTCAGCCAATTCGCTCGTGGGTCGAACCCTGGATTACCGCCAGCTTGTCCGGCCATTTGGTTTACAACGACAAAGAAACGAATCGTCGCATTCAGCGAGCGGTGGATGAAACAGAACACCAATATGATTTCTATCCGGCCGACAGCGTACTGATTCCGGCTGGCGCTCAGTTTACGCCGGAACACCAGCGTCTGCTGATCTATGAGTTCGATGCATACGAAAAAGACATATCCAGCGGACAGCGCTGCCTCCGCGTTGTTGGTGCCGCAGTGATGCTGATCGTACTGGTGGTGCTGACGAGTATCTATCTCGCTGGTTCTGAACCGGAGCTGTTAAATGATCCAGCTCAGCTGTTGGCGCTCATCGCAATGTGCGGAGTTGCAGTCGCCAGCGGCAGCCTGCTGAGCATTGATCCATGGCGGGCAGAAATCATTCCGGTGATGGCAACGGTGATCGTCGTGGCAATTGTTCACAACCAGGCTCTGGCACTGTTGACGGGATTCTGCCTGTCGGTGATGGTGTCGTTCGCCACTCTGGCACGTCTTGACCAGTTTGCTTCGCTGATGCTGTTGTGCGTGACGGTGATCGTTCCGCTGAAAACGGTATCGTCACGATCAACTGTCATTAAAACCGGATTCGTCGCGGCCATCATCGGCTTCCTGTCCGTGTGGGGGTTGAATCTGATCCAGGCTCATTCACTGCTGGACTTGTGGCAGAACAGCGCAGTCCTGAAGGAGAGTCTGAAGCTGGCGGGCTGGTCACTGGTGTGTTGTTACCTCGTCGCCGGCAGTCTTCCGTTTGTAGAACGTGCGTTCAGCATCGTGACAGACATCAGCCTGCTGGAACTTACCGACGTGTCCCACCCCCTGCTGCAGGAACTGGCACGCCGGGCTCCTGGCAGTTACAACCATTCGTTAAGCGTCGCGACGATCGGCGAAGCCGCAGCAGATGCGATTGGGGCTAACGGACTACTCGTGCGTGTTGGCGCCTACTTTCACGATATCGGGAAAATGCTGAAGCCGGAGTACTTCGTTGAGAACATGGTCGAAGGTCAGCAGAACCAGCATGAGAATCTGATGCCGGCTATGAGCGCCCTGATTATCATCGGTCATGTGAAGGATGGATCAGAGCTGGCTGAACAGCACAATCTGCCACAGCACCTCATCGACTTTGTCGAACAGCACCACGGGACAACTCTGGTAGAGTATTTTTATCATGAAGCAGCCGCCCGCGCGGACGAAGACCATCGGACGGACGCGGACGAATCGACCTTTCGCTACCCTGGACCAAAACCACAGTCGAAGGAAACAGGAGTCATGTTGCTGGTGGATGCCGTCGAAAGCGCCAGCCGGACGCTTAGTGAACCAACGCCCAAAAGGATCCAGTCACTGGTTCGGGAACTTACGCTTAAGCGACTGCTGGATGGACAGTTTGATGAGTGTGGACTGACCATGAGCGAATTGCGGGTTATTCAGGAATCGGTCGTTAAGACTCTGTTGGCAGTACATCATGGCCGCATCAAATACCCTGACCAGAAAACGGCCTGACAGACCCTCAAAAATTTACCCGGCTTCCACGCGTATGAGTTATGAGGTCGACATCACTGCGAACAGGCAATGCGTTGCGGTGGATTCCGGCGCACTGCGGCAGGCGGTGCTGCAGTCGCTGTCCATCGAATCAGTCGCCGAAGCCGTACTTAGTGTAAGTCTGGTCGACAGTGCGACGATTCGTGTCATCAATCGCAATCACCTGCAGCACGATTACCCGACAGACGTGCTCAGCTTTCAGCTGGACTGGACACACCCAGAACGTGAGTCAGCAGGCTGTGGCGCTGACGATCGTTCTGCTGGTGCTCATATCGAAGGAGAGATTATCGTCAGCGTCGAATATGCCCAGTCGGCAGCAGAACGGCTGGACTGGGAATTGCAGTCCGAACTGACACTTTATGTGATCCATGGAATGCTGCATATCTGCGGATACGATGATCTGGACCCTGCAGAGAGACAGATAATGCGTGCAAGAGAAGCGGCTGTCTTTAGTCAGCTGGGATTGCCGACAATCCCTAGACATGATGACGCCGTGGTGCAGTCGAGCGAATGCCGACAGGATGCCTCCGAGTGAACGTCTTGCCCAGGATGCTGCCAACCATCAGGTCATCGGTCTGATATTTTTTCTTTTCCTGATGTGTTTCGCGCTTCGCGTTGGATCACTGCATCAACTGGAGCAGGTGAGCAGAAATCGCAAACACACGGAGCGTGCTGAGTCGTGTTCTTGCGGCCCGTCAATCCGCTCTGCTTGTGTTTGAATTCTCACTGATGCTGGCCGTGGCCTGTGGCGGCTGGCTGCCCAACTTCCTGCATTGCAGCTGTTTCATTTACCTGTGTCGTTCGACCTGGTCGAAGCTGTCGCCTGGCCGTGCCGGTTGACAGAAGTCACGTCGCTGGTCTTTCTGCTGTGGATCGCACTGCCACGCTCCATCACCCGAGCTCGGGGAGGTACACTCTTGTACGGCTGCTGGGAGGACATTCGTCGACTTTCGGTTCCCGTCTGGAATCTCGCGGCCCATGTCGATCGACTTGTCCACCGCACGGCTGGCGTCGAAGAACCAGGGGTCAGCCCAGGGCACAAACTGTCCGGCGAAATCCTCACACTCGTGGACGAAGGTCAGCACCACGGCGTGATCTGGGCAGGCGGCTCTCACATGATCCACGGACTGCTGGACCTGCACAATACCGGTGTCGCATCCATCATGACACCCCGTATCGACCTCGTGGCGATTCCCGCAGAAACTAAATTACGGAATGCCATCCAGCTCATCATGCGGTGTAGTTATTCACGGTTTCCCGTTATTCGCACCGGCGTCGAAGATGTGATCGGCGTCCTTTACGCTCGAGACCTGTTACGGAGCGTTGCCGGTGGTGCCAACATGCAGCACGACACCGTGGAGAGTGTTGCACGGCAGGCGGTCTATGTGCCCGAGTCGCAGCGAATTGATGCCCTGATCCATGAGATGCAGGATAAAAAGATCCAGTTGGAGATCGTCGTGGACGAATACAGCGGCGTGGCAGGAGTCGTTACAATGGAAGACATCATGGAATAAATTGTCGGAGAAATTTCTGATGAATTTGATCCTGATGAGCCACAACTGATGCAACAACAGGACGGTATCATCGAAGTCGACGCTCGCGCTCATATTGATGATCTCAACGACCAGTATCAGCTGGGACTTCCGGAAGAAGCTGACTACGACACACTCAACGGGTTCCTGCTGTCTCGATTCGGACGCATACCGGAACCGGGTGAATCACATTCAGTGTCAGAATGTGCGGCTGACAGTGCTGGAAAGCGATGAACGACAACTCAAACACGTTTGACCGGAGCAGATGGAGTCGTCGGTTAGAACTGGCAGGTTCGGACTGACCGGTTCAGGTCATTGAGATGGCACATACACTGCCAAGAAGACAATCTCCGACTCCTGAATGGTGCTGGAGTCCGTGCGGCGACCTTCAATACGCAGTCCCCACGCTCGGCGTTCGGGTACCTTCACGCGGATTGAATTGTCATCGACAGTATTGCACTCAACGTCAGGTCTGCCCGACAGCGGTGGCGAGAACGGAACATGAACGTTGGCACGTTTCTGGCCGTGGTCAAAACGAATCGTGACTGTACCTTCGATCGTCTCCCCACCGAACTCATCAGTGACTCGTGCAAACTCAGTTTGCCGGGACTGATCGGCAATCTGAAAACCGTCGTCCCGCAGCATGCGACCAACTGCAGAATCTGCAGACGGAAGACTGCGGCGATCAGGATGCTGCGACGATTCCTCATAAAACGGGTCCCTCTGGTCGTGTTTTGATTGAGGTCGGTCCGTTCGCTCTCCCTCAGTCAGTTTGATGGGTGATGCCTGCTGTTGCTCGCTGGGCTTTTCGTCAGAGGGCGATTTTTCGGATCCTGAGGAACTGTCTCGAAACGATGATCGTCGATCACGCAAACGACCAAAAATGCCTTTCCTTTTTTGGGACGGACGGATCTCTGCGGCTGGATTTTCCTCATCAGCTTCCAATTCTATTCTTCGCCGGTGCTCGCTGCGTGGAAGGAGTTGTGCCTGGTCACACCAGGAATTCGGGGCCAGCGATGGTCGATTGGATTCCGGCACCACCACAGTGAGGTCGGTGGATTGAAACCAGTCGGGATGCTGGTCCAGTATCGACTGATCGCCGAGACCAAACATTGAGACCTGTTCGACGTATGTGTGTCGATTACGAGGGATACCGAAGAATTCTTCCGGCACCGGACTCATTACGGCGATCACCAGCAACACAAACAGCCCAGCCGTCAGCCAGCCGCTCAGAGGAGACCCCGCTGGCATGGTCCAAAACGCAATGATGCAGGGAGGAAATAACGTGGCGGCTCCGGCCAGCATCAATGTTGTCGTTTCGGCAGAAACACCGCGCGCCGGATTAAACAGCATCCAGGCAAACAAACCCACAAACGCAGTGAAGGCAGCAAGAAGAAACACCACGAACTCCGGTGGACTGGAAATCTCCACATGCTGAGTCCGGCTGTTCCACATCACGATGGCAGTCATGATCAGACCCAGCCAGATCGACATCGCCACCATTCGACGGTTACGTGACACGCGAGATGTGGTGAGTTGTCGGGACACGGCATCCTGCCTCAGATCATCTCGGGTGGCACTTCACCACCGGGAACCAGGTGAACCGGCCGTCCCGACAGGTCATTGATACTGTCGTCTGTTCGCAGACCCAACGAGTGATAAATTGTGGCACAAAAATCCTCCACACCGATCTTGCGTGATGTCGGGAATTCAGCCTTGTCACTCGTACTACCTATCACCTGACCGTGACGAAACCCTCCGCCCGCGAATAGAATACTTTGCGCCTGTGGCCAGTGGTCTCGTCCGGCATTTTTGTTGATTCGCGGTGTGTGGCCAAATTCACCCGCCGTAACGACCAGCGTATCATCCAGCATGCCCCGATCCGCCAGATCCTGAATCAGGACACCCACGCACCTGTCGTGTCGCGGCAGCTTGTCATTCAGCGCGTTCTCGATGCTGCTGTGATCATCGAAGTAACCGGTGTTCAGCGAAACAAATCGGACACCGGCTTCGACAAGTCGCCGGGCCAGGAGCGCCTGTTCGCCCCAGCCTGGACCGTAACGTTCCCTGAGCACTGGCTCTTCATCGGTCAGGTCGAATGCCTGACGGACGCGGCCAGACAGAACGATATCAATGGCCTGTTGCCCGACAGCATCAACTGCCTCGAATTCGGAATTGCGGTCCACGTTGCTCCGCAGCCTGTCCAGCTGATGCTGTAGTTGTACACGATTCATCAGTCGCTGTTCACTGAGCCCATCCACCAGCGTAAAGCTCTTGTGGTCACCCGTTGGCAGTCGACCGGCTTCGTTGCCGTAGCTGAATTCGCCGTACCGGAACGGGTTGTAATCGACTCCCATCCACGCTCCACCGTGATAGCCGAATCCACCATCGTTGATATTGACACTTGGCAGTGAGCCGGATTGCATGGGTCCCAGCAGGCGCGATGCCACAGCTCCCATCGATGGCTGGCGAGGTTTTCGGTCTCGGCCGGTTGCACCCAGACGTCCGGTGAGCATCCAGTGTGCGGCCGCCCAGTGGTCCGCATTGTCGTGTGAGAAACTGCGAATGACCGTGCAGTGCTGCATCACCTTTGCGTGTTCGGGCAACAACTCGCAGATGTCGAGTCCAGTCAGACTGGACGCTATCGGTTTCCATGGCCCACGGTATTCGCGGGGGGCCAGTGGTTTCATGTCGAATGTATCAAGCTGGGATGGGCCACCGTGCATCCAGATCAGGATGACGGAACGCTTCGATCTGATGGTCGTGCCTTGTTGTTCCGCGCGCAGTAGATCCGGCAGTGAGAGACCAAAGGCACTCATCCCGCCAATTTCCAGAAATTTGCGACGTGGGATTCTGTCGCACAGGCTTCGGTCAGTTGCACCGCTGATGGTCAGCATGACGGGACTCAAAAATGGGAACTGAAGCGAGCAGGCCATTGATCCTGACGACTTCCCGGTGAAATAACAATTCCATTTCTGCCGGGACAGGCGAATCGAGATAGCGTCCGGAGTGTTTTGCGCGCCGAAACACAGTCCGATCGAATAGAGTGCATCCGACAAAAAATTTCCGAACATCGCGCAAACATGACTGGCCCTGATGATTCGGCCTCAGCCCGGTCCTGCAACACATTGCCGATTAGACAATCCGGGTCGGCTGTCAGTAAGATAGAATAAAGTTGTGGCACAATCTGGCATCTTATTTGCGGTTCATCGGTCATTGGTCGGGGGGAAGACGATGACATCGCCGGGATTGTATTGTTTTGCTGCAGTATTTGCGGGAGCTGTGTTGGTTTCGAGGGACGTAACCGAAGGGGCCCAGGTCTCGATCCATT
This sequence comes from Planctomycetota bacterium, assembly GCA_963581585.1. Classification (GTDB taxonomy): domain Bacteria; phylum Planctomycetota; class Planctomycetia; order Planctomycetales; family Planctomycetaceae; genus S139-18. Next base: position 127,475 of record CAUZPL010000003.1, on the reverse strand, counting down.
TCAGCAGATGACCGGATCTTTCGAAGTTTTGGGACTCGAAGGAACCGTGGATGTCGGATTACCGGACGGCGGAGAGGAAAGCCTGCCACAGCAGTATTTGGAGGCAACCAAAGAACGAGCCAGCCTGATGGATGAGGAAACGCCGGGTCAGGCAATTGAGACTGAAGGGAAGAGGGGTGATGGATTGAGGGCTCAAAAAGGGCTCAGGCAGATTGATCAACAACTGAAAGAAATCGTTTTTGAGTACGCGGCAACCACTGGAGGACGCCGAAAGTAGACGTTACTGAACGCATCGCACGCTGATGAAGACACGGAACTTCGTCAGTTCCCGCCCGATGGTTTTGACCTTGGTTCTCCAGTCGCAGTGCACAGACATTTCATTCCCACGAAGATGGCAGAGTGCCAGATCCTCAGCAAGGTATCGGCCTCGATGACAAATTCAATCTCCCGGGTCATCCCGATACCCCGTAATACTGCAGCTTATTCTCCTGTTGCCGACGTTCGTAATTTAAGGCTCCGGTTCGGCCAGCGCCCGGGTCGGCTGTTCTAAGTGATCCTTCATCATGGAAAAACGACAGATTGGGCCGTTTATTCTGGAGGAACAAATCGGCGTTGGCGGAATGGGTGTGGTCTATCGGGCCACGTATCCAAAGAACGACAGGAAAGTCGCCGTCAAAATCCTTTCACCTGCGCTGATGGCAGAGGAAAAACTGCTGGGCCGCTTCGAGCGCGAGATTAAGATCCTCAAGCGACTCAGTCATCCCAACATCGTCAAATATTACGGCGGCGGTACAGAGAACAATCAGCGCTACTATGCCATGCAGTTCATTGATGGCGGATCGCTGCAGGACGTGATCCGGCACCGCGGGCGACTCACGTGGGAACAGGCGATTCACATCGGTCGCCAGGTCTGCTCGGCTCTGGAACATGCTCACAACGCGGGTATCATTCACCGGGACCTTAAGCCAGCCAACCTGTTCCTGTCTCGCAAAGGCCGTTTGATGCTGGGTGATTTTGGCATCGCCCGCGATACTGAAGCCACGGCACTCACAGCGGCCGGAAAGACTGTCGGCACATTTGCGTATATGGCCCCGGAACAAATTAACGGTGCACATCCGATTTCAGGCAAGACAGATCTGTATGCCCTCGGCTGCCTGCTGTACGAAACGCTGGTCGGTGAAACCCCGTTCGTTTCGGATAACCCGGCCGAAATGCTGATGCAGCATATGAATGACGATCCTCATAATGTGGGGGAGTTCGCACCAGACTGTCCGGTCTGGCTGGACAAACTTGTCGACCGCATGCTGGCCAAGACGCCCGAAGATCGTCCGTATGATGCCCTGGCAGTCCATACGGAATTGGGCGAAATCCGCGACAAGCTGGCGGCGGGTAACAGCGTGGCTACCACCGCCGTGGCACCTGCCGGTCAGATCGCAACGCGTGCGGACAGAGAGCAGCTGCGGAAGTCTTTGGCAAAGAAGAAGAAAAAGAAGCGACGTCAAGACGTTCCGCTCCATGAGCGAACCTGGTTTCTCGCCACCTGCCTGCTGGCATTGCTGGCTCTCGCGGGCTGGCTGATGCTGCCGCCCAGTGTGGCATCACTGCACGAGAAGGCCGCATATGTCATGGAAAACGGGGGCCCGACGGATCGCAGGGAAGCCCTCGACGACTACATCCTGCCGATTCTTACACGTGACCCTGACAGCCGGTATGCCGTGGACGCGCAAATCTGGGCCGACACAATTCACCTGGAGATTCTGAGACGCCAAATGGAGAAAAAGGCCCAAGGTTTCGGCACGATGGAGACTCAACTCGAAAAGACTTATGTGGCTGCTCTGAGAGCCGAGGATGATCTTGATGCGAATCCTCTTGCTGCGATCGAGCGGTACTATCAGGTTGTTCAGAATCTGGAGCAATATACGCCGGACAAACTCAGGGAGGAAGGTCCGCCGGAGGGGTTGAGCCCGGACAAGTTCAGAATCTGGAAGGTCCTGTTCGCCCAACGCCTCGAATTGGCGCGTCAACGGGTGCTGAGTGATGATCGTGTCAGAGAGTTCTTCAGTGCCCGAATGGAACAGGCTGTCGAACTGGCTGCCGACGGAGAAACCGAACGGGCCTATGCGATATGGGATGCGACCGCGGCAATCTACCAGAACATCGACAGCGTGTCTGATTTTCAGCGATACGCACTGCGACGTCGCAATGGGAGAAATGCAGAGATTCCACCGATCAATCAGGAACACGCGGAATGACAAATCACCACTTGGAAACACCGTCACCCGGCGAAGCGGAACGAGACATCCAGTATTTGTTCGACTGTCGCGTTTCAGATATCCCTCACGCTCCTTGTGTGTTCTATAATACAGTTACCGGACCACCCATTTTCCGCAAGGACTGAGACAGCATGCGGGCATCCTGAACGCAGCATGCGAAACGGAAGTCGAAGTGCAACTTGCTGAGTGCGGTTCCGCCAGTCAGACTCAAAAGATACATTAGCTACCGCTGGCTAAGCGTCTGACCTCTCAGGCCGGTACTCAAGGGTGTCTCGACAGGGTCGCTGAGCCCGCCTGTCAGCAGTAATCCCGTGATCCTGGCATCGCTGGCGGCCAGTCTTTGGCTGGCATTGACACTGTTGATACTGGCATCGAAAAAAGCACGACGAGCCGTGAGGACGCGCAAAAAATCGTATTCACCACCCGCCTGCGCCTGTTTCATCAGTGTCAGTGTTTCTTTCGCCCTGGGGATGATGACATCCCGATACTGCTCGACAGCTGCCTGCGCGGAATGATAGTCACGCAACACTGCCGCAAGGTCGTGGCGAATTTGCATTTTTAAGCGGCGGACGTTTTGAGTCGCCTCGCAGTATTCCGCTCTGGCCGCGTGAATATTGCCCTGGTTGCGATTATGTGCTGGAACAGGAACACTGAACTGCAGGTTGGCAAAAGAATCGCCTGTGGCATCATCGTGACCAATACCCAACCGGGCAGTCAGATTCGGGATCTGCTGAACCTGCTGGCGCTGCAGACTGGCCGCTGCCCGACTCACTCGATACTGAGCCATCGCCAGCAGTGGGCTGTCGGTCAGCACCTGTGATAACACATCGTCCGGATTCGTGATGTGTTCACTGGGCTCAAGTCTGCCCTGAAGAGGTCGGCACGGGAGGTCCGGCAGGCCGACAACCGCAGCCAACTGTTGCCATACAGCCTGTTGCTGCAGTTCCGTTTGCCAAATGGCCAATTCAATCTGGCTCAGCTGGATTTCCGACTGCAGGATGTCGGCTCGGCCGGAGAACTTAGCTTTAACACGTTGTTTGGAGATGCACACACCCTGCTCGGCTACCATGCGAAAAGCACGTGTCAACTCCAGTCGCTGCTGGGCAGCCAGAGCAGCAGCGTAGTGCAGTTGAACGTCGGTCAGGACTCGTTGACGTTGCACCTTTTCATTCCAGCGACGCATTTGCACTTCATGGCCAACGACCTGCTGATTCCATGCCAGCTTCTTGCCCCGCACGAACATTTGTGACACGAATGCTCCATGCAATCCGGCCTCACCTTCATTGCCGATCTCCTCAGCGAAATAGCCGACAGAGGGATTTGGGGGCAGGCCAGTTTGGTTGTGTACGCCATCTGCCCTGCTGGCCGCCGCCACCGCCTGCAGAATCGCGGGGTTATTCTGCAGTGCCAGATGCTGGAGATCCTGGACGTTCCAGGAGTCGGCAGTCTCACTCACCGGCTGAACACCTGCAGCCAAAACCAATGTGTTCTCCCCCGGCACAGCCGGTGAATAAACAGCACCTGTTCTGTATGTCGGATGGGAGAACTCAGACCCCGCAACAGCGGCTGCTGTCCCTGCCGGCTCGTCGGCGACCGGTTGACTTTTCCCTTGTTCGGCTTCTATGCTGACCAGCCCGACCGGTACGTCGTCATGCGAACGGCGCGGCGATTCTGCAGTACGGCCGACCACCCGCAAGGCGTTCGCCACCGGCATCTGTTCGATGACAACCGGTCGATTTGTGAACTGCTGCCTGTCAGTGGCGCAACCCGTGACAGCACAAGCCATCACCAAGGTGACGAAGCAGGCTTTTCGAAGGCCGGAATTGGGGTGAGGAATTACCAATGGAGTCAAAGCACCGTAAGAGACGATTGAGGCTGCTCGTCCTGCGTTCAGCCTGAAGACATCGGAGCTGCCGTGTGTGATTTCAGCCGGATCCAGGACTGCAAATCCCGGAAACGTCAAAATCGGGCATCATCGCTATTGTCGGACTAATCCGTGTGTTTGGGTGCTTCATCAACCGGAAGAAGGAATAACTCCTACAATCGGCATATCTTCAGAGATGTCCGGGGGGACTCGCTGTTGACCGAAATACATCAGATCGCCAGAATCCCGGTCCGCCTGCAAATTCTCACCCGGTCAGCGGCACGAAGTCGTTGCTTTTCTCCTGCTGGATGGTCGGAATGATTCCGCGCCCCATTCACATTCAGACGTGTCTGCCGAACGCCAGATTGCCGCAAGACAGCAACATACAAGTCACGCAGATCAGCTGTGACAGCCGCCACGTGCCCGCTGGCAGCACATTCGTTGCGATTCAGGGAACTCAGTCGGACGGCCATCATTTTGTTGCTGATGCGGTCGCGGCCGGGGCCAAAGCCATCGTTGTGGAACGTCCACAGGCTGACCTGTCTGTGCCGCAGATCGTGGTGGAATCAACCAAACAGGCGTGGAATCAGCTGTGCATGGCACTACGCGGGAATCCTCAACGCCAGCTGTGCATCGCCGGAATCACGGGTACCAACGGCAAGACAACAACCGCATGGCTGCTGCGAAATGTTCTCATCGCTGCCGGCCACTCGGTCGGAATGCTGGGCACCGTCGAATACAGCGACGGACACAAACGTTTCGCGGCTCGTCTGACCACCCCGAATGCTCAGATTCAGGCGCAGCTGATGGCATCCATGACCAGTCAGGGGACTCGGCACTGTGTTATGGAAGTCAGCAGTCACGCACTGCATCAGGAACGTTGCAGTGCTCTGCAGTTTTCTGCGGCAGCGATTACCAATATCACGCGCGATCATCTGGACTATCATCGTACACATGCCGATTATCGCATGGCCAAGGCGTGTATCGCCGGTCTGCTGCACAATGATGCTCCACTGCTGTTGAATGGCGACGACCAGGGAATTCGGCAGTTGCTCAATGAAACGAGTTTCAACGGTCCGGTGATCACTTTCGGCAGGCAGGCCGCGTCAGAACTGCGTTATTCTATTCTGGCACGGACCCATCGTTCACAGCGTCTGCATCTGGCACTCGCTCAGGGCGACGTTGAATTACGAGTCAGACTGATCGGGGACCATAACGCGGCCAACTGCATGGCTGCTGCGAGTCTCGCCGAACAGCTGGGAGTCAGCCTGTCGTCGATTGTCAAAGGCCTTGAATTAACCCGGGAAGTTCCCGGTCGTTTGCAACGGATTGACGAAGGCCAGTCGTTTCAGGTGTTCGTGGATTACGCTCATACCCCGGATGCTCTCCATAACTGCCTCACTGCGGTACGGGAGTTCACCCACGGAAACTTGATTTGTGTGTTTGGGGCGGGCGGCAATCGTGATCCCGACAAGCGTCCGGCGATGGCACGGGCCACGGCGGCAGCCGACCGAATTTTTGTGACGTCGGACAATCCTCGCACCGAATCACCGACCGGGATCATCGGCGATATTCTGAAGGGATTCGCAACGCGGCGACACGTGGACGTCGATCCGGACAGGTATGCAGCCATCCGCCGCGCCTTGCAGGTCGCGCAACCGGGCGACGCCGTCGTCGTGGCCGGCAGAGGCCACGAACCGTCACAGATGATTGGAACCCAGTCGACCGGCTTCGACGATCGACTGGTCACTCGCCAGATCCTCAGGCAACTCACCAGCCCACTGCAGGATGCCGCCGCTGAACAGCAGGGGAAATCAGGGGAGCTAGGATTGCTCACGTTTCCAGTGTGAGTGCTGACCCTCAATGTTTGCCCGAACAGTTCAGCAATTCTGTGAAATCACGAGATCCCGAATCTCCGGGGATCTGTCGTCGGAAGCCATGATCAACGACGCCGTGATCGACAGTCGTCAGGCGAAAATTCATACATTGTTCTTTGCCCTGCGAGGATCGCGAACGCACGGTATTCATTTTGCCGGTGACGCGCGGGCACAGGGTGCGATCGTCGTCACCGATGAACAGGCGGCCCGCAGATACGACGGGCCACTGATCATCGCTGCGGAGCCAACCCGAGCGTTGCAGCAGCTGGCAGAATTCAATCGCGGACAGTCAGACTCTCTGGTCATAGGGGTCACCGGGAGTGTGGGCAAGACAACGACACGGCGTCTGCTCGCTTCCGTTCTGTCATCAGTCCACTGCGGAATTCAGAGTCCGTCCAATTACAACAACGAACTGGGGGTTCCGCTGAGTGTTCTGAGGATTCAGGACGATACCGAATTCGCGATCATCGAAATGGGCGCCCGACATCCGGGTGACATCAGCGGCCTTTGCCGGATTGCTTTGCCGGAATTCGCTGTCGTCACGCGTATTACCCGGTCTCATCTGACGAGTTTCGATTCAGTGGATGCTATCGCTGCGACCAAGCGTGAACTCATCGAATTCCTCGACTCCTCCGGCACTGCGTTTCTCAACGCCGACGACCGGCATGTGCTGGCGATGGCCGATTCAGCCGCCGGCCAAGTCATTACGTACGGACGTTCACCGAACGCAGATCGGCAGTTTGACATTGTCGATGTCTCCAACACTCGACTGGTGATCCAGATGGGACACAACGAGTTCAGCACTCAGATCTGCGGCGAACATCATGCGAGTAGTCTGGCGGCAAGTATTGCAGTTGCTCAGGAACTGGGACTTACTCCAGATGATATTCAGTTGGGTCTCCATGAATTTGAACCTGCTCCTGGTCGTACGGTCCTGCGAACAATTGGTGGTGTCGAAGTGATTGACGACACGTACAACGCCAATCCCGCGAGTGTCCGGGCAGCGATTGTACTGTTGGCCAACTGGCGTACCCGGGGCCGCCGGATCCTGGTGCTGGGTGACATGCTGGACCTCGGTGGCCAGGCAGAGAAACTGCATTTTGCGGTGGGGGCGGTCATTTCCCGGACCGAAATTAACCACACTGTAGCTTATGGCCTGCACGCAGCCGACGTTGTGAAAGGCTTTCTGTCAAACGGCGGCAGTCTCAGTCGCATTTCGGTGTTCGACAGTGAATCGACTCTGTTGAGTATGCTGGACTGTCTGGTGGACTCAGGTGATGCGTTGCTGGTCAAAGGGTCGCGCGGCATGGCCATGGAACGCATTGTGTCGGGCCTTCGGCGATCGTCAGAGCCAGATTTGCGGCGCGCAGCATGAGACAACCCCACCAGCCGGATGTCACTCCTGATTGATTGATCAGGCTCGACCGCACCGGCTCGACACACCCTGCAGCCAACAGCTAACGTGTGTCAGGCATCGCAGCCGAATAATTCTGTCCAGTCTGCCGTTTGCTACGAACTGATCCCTGCAGCGCAACTGATCCTGAATCATGAAAACTGTCCTTGTCATCCCGGATGGTGTCGCAGACGAACCACAACCATCTCTCAACGGCCGGACGCCGCTTCAGACTGCCGTTTTGCCCCATATGGACGAAGTCGTGCAACAGGGTGTCGTCGGTCGCACCGACAACGTTCCCGCCAGCATGCCATCCGGAAGTGACGTGGGAACAATGTCGTTGTTCGGCTATGACACACTCCGGTTTCACACAGGTCGGGCCCCCATTGAGGCAGCGGCGCAGGGAATTCAACTGGAACCTGGTGACTGGGCCATTCGCTGCAATCTGGTCACGATCGAAGACGGACGAATGAAGAGCTTCACCGCCGGTCAGTATCCCGGTGATGCGGCCGGTCAGTTGATTGAATCCCTCCGGCGTGCCGATTGCGGCCGCGAACGCTGGAAATATCATGCGGGTGTCAGCTATCGAAACCTGCTGATTCACCGTGCCCATGGTGAACCAGCCCCCTTTGACAGTCAAACACAAACCACGCCGCCACATGATATCAGCGGTCAATTGATTGCCGAACATTTGCCGACAGGGACCGGTGCCGACGTTTTGTTGTCACTCATGGTGGACAGTCAAAAGCTGTTTCTGAACGCCGCTGCCAATACGGCAAGGGTGACTGCTGGAGCGCTGCCGGCTACTCAGATTTGGCTCTGGGGACTGGGCAGCCGTCCGGATCTGGAACCATTTTTTGAACGTTACGGAGCGCGCGGCGCGGTCATCACGGCTGTCGATCTCCTTCGCGGCATGGGACAGCTCATCGGATGGGACGTCATTGAAGTCGAAGGTGCCACTGGATATCTGGACACGGATTACAAAGCCAAAGGGCAGGCTGCGATCAAGGCACTGCGTCGCGACGACCTTGATTTTTTGGTCGTTCACGTTGAAGCCACGGACGAGGCATCTCACGAAGGCAACACGGATGCCAAGATACAGGCGGTGCAGCAGATCGATGAGCACATTGTCGGTCCGATCCATGCCTGGCTGACGCGGCAGAGCGAATACCGCCTGCTGATCTGCCCCGATCATCCGACTTATCTGCGCACGAAGACTCACAGTCACGGAGACTGCCCATTCGCTGCCTGTGGCACTGGAATCGAAGCTGACGCACTCACACAATACGATGAAGTCACTGCGGCCACTTCAACCCTGGCCTTTGCCAAAGGACATGAACTGATGGGCTGGTTTCAGTCTGACCCGTAACACTGGATTGCATTTCCGCCTGCTGCGGAATTCAATCCAGGTCAAACTCTGCACGCCGTGCTGAATGGTTCGAGCTGACGGCACGTGATGCTGGAGCGGCAACGTCAGCGTCCTCAGGCGAACATAACCTGAGTGTGCAGCACGCTGGCAACGACCAACGAGGAGATTATTGATGCGAGGTACTATTCTGCTGCTGATCCTTGCCTCCACCTCATCGCTCAATGCGGAGTTACACCCGGACGATGTGAAGCACGTTAAGGTCTACTCCAAGACGGGACGCTTTGGCGGCTGGCCGGCCAGTCACGGTATTTGGATATGGGACAACGAAATCCTGGTGGGATTCAGCGTCGGCTGGTACAAAGATGTTGGCCCGGACCGCCATCATATCGATCGCGAGAAGCCCGAACTGCACTGGCTGGCGCGAAGCAAGGACGGAGGTGACACGTGGACGGTCAGTGATCCGGGTAAACGAGGATTTCTGATTTCGAAGGGCAGTTTTCTGCACGGTGCCGAACGCAATGATGTACCACTGCCGGAAGCAATGATCTGCCCTGGCGAAATCAATTTCACTCATCCACATTTCGCCCTCACCGCACGTACAACAGATATCCACACTGGATCCTCTCGCTTTTTTTATTCGTACGACCGAGGCGACACCTGGGAAGGACCGTTTTTGCTGCCAAATTTTGGGGCACCTGGAACGGCGGCCCGCACCGACTACATCGTGAACGGCCCAGATGACTGCATGCTGCTCATCACCGTGGCCAAGTCAAATCGCAAAGAGGGTCGTCCCGTGTGTGTCCGCACCCGCGATGGCGGAAAGACCTGGACTCTCGAAGGTAATATCGGCCCTGAGCCACAGGGGTTCGCAATCATGCCAGCCAGTGTCCGCCTTTCGGAAACAATGCTCCTGACAATTCTGCGACGCCGGGAAGAATCCAAACGCTGGCAGTCGGCCTGGCAGTCACCCGATAATGGCAGGACGTGGCAGTATGTCAGTGACCCCGTGGAAGACGCTGGAGAAGGAAATCCCGCGGCACTGGTCAAACTGGCCGACGGTCGATTGTGTATGGCCTACGGCTATCGAGCCCGTCCGTTCAGTGTCCGCGCCAGAATCAGCGACGACGAAGGTCAAACCTGGAGCGAGGACATTATTCTGCGAGACGACGGGGCCAACCGAGATATCGGTTACCCTCGAATGGTTCAGCGCCCCGACGGTAAAGTCGTCGTCGTATACTATATCAGCGAATTGAAGACCGGTGCGGAACCCTACATCGGAGCAACCATTTTCGACCCGAATTCAATTCGAAATTCTCCGCCGCAGTAATTCGGCCGATGACTGCAGTGGAGACCAGGCGAACAGCGAGCGAGTTTAATGCGCACTGAAACCGGTGCAATGCTGTCAAACAAAGGCATGCACACTATCGCCGGAACAACTGAGGCCACGGGAACAGGCCGGTGAATTTGCGCCGATCCGGTTCCTCAACCCTCATATTCGGAAACGGGGACTCCAATTCGTCCGAATTTGACCAATCAGGTTCTGTCGGTCTGCCGTCTACATTCCGGTTCGGTTCCGACCATATGGTCTGAGTCGCACCCACAACCGGCTGAAACTCGGGTGCACCCAGTGAAATTGAGCGAATTGCGTTTTGATCCACCTCGCGACGTCGTGTGTCCGCCTGCCGAATGCCGGAAATCAATTCGCCCAGATCGACGTTCTGGCCATTAGGAACACCCGGCACCATCCACAGAGCACTGTCGATCGAAGGATTGGTGTCGATCCTCAAAAACGACAACGTTATTTCTGCGTCATTCCCCGGAAGTTTCAGACGGACTTTTCGTGGCAGCAAATGCCCATCAAAGTCCTGATGGTCGCTTAGCTGGGCGCGCACGTTCACGGCTCCGTTCTTGTCGTAGGCAACATGCTCACGAACAACTCGCCGTTCCCGATCGACTTTGATGACATATCGATGAGCATCATGACCGTGTGCATGCGTGACAGAGCTCAGCCACAACTCTTGGTTCTGCGGATCGGACCGGGGTTCCAGTACGTAGTCATCCGGATCAAGCTGCCTGACTCCCAGAACGAGCATCAGCCAGTCCGGGTCAATACAGGGAACCTGGGACGGAAACTCCTGCAGCAGGTGCGAGTCTTCATGCCGCCACGAAATGACACCATGATGTCCATGAGAACTCCGAAACCAGCACCGCTCAGAATTTGCTCCCATATCAGCAGACGCAAAGGTATTGGTCGCCGTGAGGTGAAAACGATTGGGATGCTCACAGACAATGTTTCCCTTCATTGAAACATAGGGAACACCAGGGAAACGGGCCGTAACTCGAACGTCGGTGCATTGCCAGGCCCGGAGGTTACCTGACTGACGGTTCAGATGCTTAATCAGGTCGTCGCAGGACACATCCATGGGCAATGGCGGCACAGCCGGCTTCGTGTTCCGATGCGACCATGACGCAATATTGCAGCCGGAGAACAGAACTGTGATTGCGATGGCTGATAAGTTCTTGATCATCCCTGATCTCAAAGATCCGTCGAGGCCACTCTGTCACGACTGCCGATTGGTGTCAGGCTGCCGAAACTGAAAAGAGTTGATGTTGTAACTCTTCGATTCGGCTTTCAGTTAAGTCGCGCTCCAATACATCAAACGGTCCTTCGCCAGCAGTGCCGGTCAGCCGCATGGCGGGAAGATCGTCCACCATAATCGATTCCTCCAGCAACAGGCGCCGTTTACGCATAAGCAACAGCGCCAGAACGTACCGATAATCCTGCTCTACGCGGTTTGGGGAATCACACAACTGGACGAAGTACTCGAACAACGAGTCGATATCCAAGACTGTGGAAGCGCCCGACGCACGGTCCGGAATGAGGTTTTTCCAGTATCCGATCACACCCTCGGGAGGCCCGGTCCATGCTTCGTTGCTGTAGTCCTGTCGTACAATTTGACCCTCCCTCTCGACCAGAACTGACCAGCAGGGATGCCCTGCCGGTAACTCCTGACCAGAGGCTGCACAAAGTCTTCCTACCGACCGTACGTTGAAGTCCATTTCAACCAGGATCCAGGATGAGGGACACATCCGCGAGGAACCGAACGCACCAATGTCGACCGTGGCGAAGGCGGGTTTTCCTTCATAAGTCCGATGCTGGCACAGACCGCTCAATGTCGCAATAACATTGGGACGGATCTCAGCGATCGTAAGAGATTCGCGGTTTCTCACCAAGATCAACATCTGTGGACCTCAAGCATCCGAATTCTTCCGTCATAACCGACGACACTGCAATTCAGTAGCTTTGCCCTCGTGGCAACACAGCAAATTGCCAAAAGCCCGCAATGCTCCCTGACTCGCCACAGGACTGGCATTGACTCGGCCAGGATAAACGCCACAATTACCTAGGTTTCCGGGCGGGATTCACGGGGCGTTGCGATCGGTAGATATCTCCGGGTCACTGTAAATGCTTCGTATCAGGTCTTATGGCTGATCAATCAGAATTGAGTTCTTGACAAGTATGCTGTTCCGGGAAAGAGTATCATCGAAATGACATCGCTGTTTTGAACTGCCACTTGGTGCAGAATCAGGACGTTACTGAGTGTCCTCGAAGAAAACTCACACTCAGCGTGGTTAACACAGGTGCAAAATCACAAGAAAGGAAATCCCATCATGAAAAATATACTCGCGATATGCCTGACGCTGACCATCGGCGGAACGGCATTCGGTCTGGATCATCACTTGGAACCCGTCCCGGATGCCGACGCCGTGGAACTATTCAAGTGTGTGAAGTACAAGGACCTTGACGAAATAGCACCGTGTGCCGTTCCAAAGATTATCCAGGTCAAAGATCCCTGTGCCTGCGAAAATTCATGTGACTGCTGTAAATGCTGTGAACCGAAGTGTGTTTCTATCAAGATCTGCGTTCCACCATGTGAGTGTGTGGAAGTGAAAGTCAGCAAGAATGGCACTAAGGTTGAATATGATTATGGTGAGTATTCCGTGGACATCCGTGTGAAAGATGGTTACATCGAAGTCGACTACCAGGACTGACCGGCCTCAAGCCGGGTACAACACATTATCATCTGGCAACAATGACCAGATCGGGGGGAGAACGCGAATGCGTTCTCCCTTTTTTGTTGCCGATCGAAGCTGGTAAATGCTGTCGCTGTTCGTCATCGGCGTCCTGTTGAGCTGAGTGTGCAAGAAGACGTGACACTCGATTCAGAAACAACGAAAGGTCGTGAGAACACGCCCACTGGGTTACCACGGCGACTTCCCAGGCAGGCGAATGCAACGGCTGGTGCAGTTTGAGAAGTCCCCAGTCATGTTGTTCTGTCTCAAACGGGACTGACAGACCAGGGCCTCTTCTTTATCTGACAACCGTCGGAGCTGGAGTTCTCCCTACCTCTACGCGAATTCTGTGCGACCTGAAAACAGGAGTCGGATACGAAATCGATACCTGCTGACCCTGTGAGCAGAGAGAGCCCCGGTTCGTTACCGGTGCTCTCTCTGCCCGTCCACGGGATCAGGATGATTTCCACAAGCTGTCAAAAGGCCTCAATCTGTTGAATCCAACCGTACTGGCGGAACTCCTGACATATTTGGCGTTTCCTACACCTTGCAGGGATATCCAAGGCGTACCAGGATGTGGGACTCTCCGGCAATTCTCAAAGGGTTAATCATGGATCTGCCCACTTGTCCTTCATGCGGTCAGTCTGTCCTGGACGATGAACCTGGCGCCTGTCCTTTTTGTGGTGCGGCGATGGCTGGATCCTCGAGCCCAACCACTGCTCTCAAACGAGCGTCGTCCGGAACAAAACAGAAGCCGGTCAACGATGCTTCGGGACAATCCGCGGGAAAAACGTCGAAAACAAAGTCTCCACCGTCTGGTGGGCGGAGCGACGATCCCTTCGACATTGCAGCACCGCGTCAGGCCCGTCACGCCATCACCTGCGCTCCGAAACGCACCAAATCTCGTCCCCTGCGCATCAGTTGTCCAATGTGTGACACGCGCGGTTATATTCCGCGTTCAGCGGTAGGGAAGCAGGTGAAGTGTTCGAATTCCGACTGCTTGGTTCCGCTTTTCACTGCATCGGATCCGGACAAAGCGAAGACGCCAGGCTCACCGAGTCGAGTCAGTGATCAGGCGGTGCAACAGGAAGAGCAACTGGCGCGTCCGGCCAAAAAACGCAGCCCCACGGCCATGTATTGTCTTCTGGGGAGCATATTGCTGGTTGCCGGACTGGGACTCAGGTTCTACCTGGATCGCGATCCCAATGACGAACGCTTCAATCAGTCATTTGAAATCCAAATTGCCACGCCTGCTGACAGCGATGAAGCGTTGTCTGGCATTACCGATACCGCGCCCGTGGCAGATGAAATGTTCGACGCCCGAACGCTGGCCTCAACTTTGGCCGAAAACATGATTCGGTCTGCTCAAATGAGCATCAATCGAGACAAGGCCCTGTGCCGACGCCAGACGGCCGACGCATTCCTCCGACTTGGTGACGAGGAGCGAGCCCGACAGGAACTGGATCAATTGCTGGTCGTGTCGTTTCAACGGAATCTCAGCAAGGATTACTACAGAATCACACCCCTGGCGAGAATTTACTGGCAGGCAGTTGAGCGGAACGACCAGACTGCGTTAGACGGTTTGTTCGAAAGAATGCAGCCGGACGCCAAGACGATCCCAACATCCGGATTGCTGGCAATTGAAGCGGCCATCAAGTGGGGAGCTGTTCTGGTTCAGCGGAACGACGCGGAAGCAGCACACAAGCTCGTGGAGCGGCTGAAATTCGACAATACCATCCGTTCCGACCTGGATAGCCTTCATCGTGGCGTCTGGTCAGCGATTGCGGTATCGGCCGTCGAAGCCGGGCAGGGCTCAGGTTCACCGATTGCCACACTCATCTGGGCAAACCCGATCGCCACAGCCATCGCGGTGGAGCTGTCGTTGCAGGATCAGTGGGAAGCAGCAATCTCTTGGGCAAACCGATGGACCGATGCGGCTGTTCAAACCGACCTGCTGGCGGAAATTTGCCGGCAGGCTATCCGTCAGCAGGCTTCGCCGACCGTAATCAACGATATCACGGATGCAGCGTCAAAAACACAGTTCGGTCAGTCGCGCATTCTGGCAGTACTGGCAGGGCTGTCAGATGAGCGTCTGCAGTCAGCAGTTACCGATCTGCGGACTGCTGAAAAACTCGTGATCCGTGAGATGCTGCCTCTGCGCGATGTTATGCGGTACCGACGATCTGACCTCACTGCCGAGCGCGAACGGGCCCGTACCTTGATGGAATTAGCACGAAGTGCAGCAACCAGAAAAAAGAACGCCCTGGCGGCCAGAACAATCGCAAGTCTTTTCGAGTGTCTGGGGGCGACCCGGCCTCCGACCGGTGCCGTGAGGCAGGCCTCCCTGGAGCTGGATCGCTCTCCCGACAACCTGCGAACCCGTCTTCAAGAACACCTTGGGAAGTCCGTGTCTGCCAGCAATGCATCAGACTTCCACAACTACCGGCGTGGACTGGATCGTCTGGCCGCGTCGGTTGAAAGGCGGCGACTGTATCTGATTCGATTGCTGTGTGGCGTCGTCGAGATTGATGGAGGCACAAGCCTTCAGCTAACGCTGGAACAGAGCGAGCCACTGGTCGCTGAATTGACGCTGGATCCGTTGTGCCAGCTGATTGCCGGAGAAGCAGTCCTGGCCGGTGGGAGTGTGCCCCAACTGGCAAAGGTTTCGGGCGTCCTCATTCCACGCGGTCGGCGCACCAAAGCGCAGGCAGAAGAACTACTGGCACCGATTTGGCTGGCCACCGTACTGGCAAGTCGGGAATCATATGACAAGACTTTGCTCAAAGCTTTTGAATCCACGCTGGCCCTCCCCGGACTGAGATCCTGTCTTCAGCGCAGAATTGCAGAGGCACAGGCAATCAGAGCTGATTTGAAAATTCTAAACGCAGCCGCTGCAATGAGAAACGCGTCTTGCAGAGAATACTCGCTGTGGACCGCAGCCGCATGGCTGGTCCGAGGCGGGCTGGTGGCTGAAGTTGAAGAATGGACAGACAGCGGCCGTCTCTCGGCCACCGACCGCACCCTAGCAATGTCCGGAATCATCAGCAGTCTGGAGTTGCCCAAGTGGCCAACCCGGAATCGCGAGTAACTCTGCATCGGCGCCATAGTCGCCGCCCATCCTCGACGACCGATACGGAAAACCTCTCAGAGGCGGACTTCGAGACACGGCGAACAGCGGACGTGAACCTGTCCGGCAATTGTGGGACGTTCGTCCTCTGAGCCTGAGTCCGAAGTCAATCCAGAAATTTGTGCACCTGGTTCGGCATGTTTTTTTTGCTGCCTGCCGCAGCGTTGGCTGTTTGCAGTGTGGATGATTGCGATTCCCCCATTTTCCATGAACAATTGAACCCTGAACGAACTCAGTTCACCATTATACGGAAAGAAGACGGTGGCTACCGTTCATTGTCCGAATCGCTTCTTCATCTTCCCTGAGTGAGTCATCCATGAACAAATACAGTCGACGTGAATCCCTGGCCGCTGCGGCCGCTCTGTTCCTGGCAAATTCCGCAGCCGCCGTTCCGACAGTCCGTGCCGCCCCTTCGACGGCGCTCAGACTGGGTCTCGTCACCTACAACTGGGGCAAAACCTGGGACCTGCCCACCGTGATCAAAAACTGTTCAGAGACCGGTTTCGAGGGTGTGGAACTGCGCAGCACGCATCGTCATGGCGTTGAGATTACTCTCAACAAACAACAGCGTGCAGAAGTCCGCAGCCGGTTCGATGACAGCCCGGTTGAACTCATGGGACTCGGCAGTGCCTGTGAGTACCATGCCACTGACCCGGCGGAACTCCAAGTGAACCTCACTGAAACACGGGAGTTTCTGCAGCTGAGTCACGATGTTGGCAGCACCGGCGTCAAGGTTCGCCCTAACCAACTGCCGAAGGGCGTTCGCTGGGAAAAAACGATCGAACAAATCGGTCGGTCGCTGAATGAAGTCGGCAGGATGGCGGATGACCTGAACCAACAGATACGAGTCGAAGTTCACGGGCGGGGCACCAGTGAGCTGCCGGTTATGAAAGCGATCATGGATGTGGCCGACCATCCGTCCGTCGGCATCTGCTGGAATTGCAATGCCGCCGACATGAATGGAAAGGGATTCGAGTACAATTTCAAACTTGTCGAGGATCGTTTGGCAACTGTTCATATTCACGACCTGCGAAGTCAGCAGTATCCATGGAAAGATCTGTTCGCTCTGCTCAAAGAGGTCGATACCAGCCCATTCACAGGCTGGACTTTGCTCGAAGATGGCAAAGTTCCAGATAAAATTGTGCAGGCAATGCACGAAAACACAAAGCTGTGGAAGCAGCTGGTCGGATGACTCCATTGCGTTTACTGCTCTTCACATCGATATTCGTCGTCGTCAGCACTCTGACCGCAAGCTGTTTCGCCGCTGATACACATGAAGCATTTCTTCAGGGGCTGCGGGACCGTGGCTACTTTGGCACAGCGCTCCAGTACCTAGACGCGCTGTCCAACGATGCAAGCACACCGGGTGACGTTCGGACAACACTGGGTCTGGAACGAGCTGTCATTTGGATGGAACGCAGCGAGTCCGCCCGGCGGCAGGATGATCGCGACAAATTCGCCGGGCAGGGGCTGGCCGCGTTCGAATCGTTTCTCAACGATTACCCTCGGCACCCTCGAGCCGCCTGGACTCACGCACAGCTGGGCCAAGTATTGTTTGATCGAGCCCTGCACAAACTCTGGATACGCAATGCGCCCACGAACTCCACTCAACGTGACGAGCTGACCGCCACAGGACGACAGTTACTGGAGCGAGCCGGAAAGTCGTTTGGCCTGGCGCGCGATCTGTACAAAACACAGCTCGCTGAAATCTCGTTTGTCAATCAGGAAGAGGATGAGCCGGGCTATCAACTTCGCCAGCGTACCGAAGATCGCTATGAACAGGCCTGGCTCAGCGTTGTTAAGTGCAGCTACCAAATGGCAATGACGCACGGTCCGGACAGTGGACGTCGAACAGATCTGCTGGAACAGGCAGTAGAGCAATGTGAAGGGATTTACACCAACAATCGCAAGGGCACTGGGCAGGATGCAAGACTGATGATCGGCAAATGTCGGCTGGCACTGGGCGACATCAGCCAGGCGATCGGCTATTTCGATGAGCTGAGAAGGCAGCCTGCACAGGACACCCACACGCTGCGGCTCAGTCACACTGCCCAGTACTATCGTTTGACCTGTCTGAATCATGAATCCCGACAGGAATTCCGGAACGTCATCAACGAAGCCACGCGTTGGCTCAAGCAGCATCCCACAGCTCGCAACACAACAGCTGGTCTGGGCATCCTGTATGAGAAAGCGATTGCCACCGAAGCCCTGGCGCGCAGCAATGAACTGACCACCGAACAACGCCAGCTGCGACTCCGGCAGACACTGGCAGATATGGAGTTTGTGGGTGCCGTCTCAAATCCCCTGCGGCAACCCGCTCGAGCCACCGCCCGCCGACTCCGCGATGAACTCGGCCAGGATCGCCGCGAACCCAAAAAATTCGACACAGCGTTTGATCGAGGTCGAGAGATAATTGGGCGCCTGCAGGAGGCTCGTGACGCCGTCAAACTGGCAGAAACCGAGAACCAGCAGAGGCGAACAACCCAGGAACTGGAATTGCTGGAGTCTGAAGCCGGACGCATGTTCGAGCTCGCACTGGAATTGCGGGAACACGATTCGGATCGATCTGCCGTGGCTCAGGCCAGATATCTTCTGAGCTACGTGTTCCTGCAGCAACACAAATCCTACGACGCATTTGTACTGGCACGTCATGTGATCCGTCGCCACAGCGAGGACGCCGCAGAAACAGCAGCCAACGCCTCTGAAATGGCGATCTCTGCAGCCAGACAGATTTTGGCGGCAGCTCCCAAAGACGATCGTATGTTCGAGCTGATGCTGGTTCGTGAAATCTGCGAAGAAATCATTCAACGCTTCTCCGGCTCACGCCATGCGACCAATGCCCGGATGCAGCTGGGACGAATCTACCTAGATCTCGATCAACCACAGCGGGGAGCTGAAGTCTTTCTGCAGGTTCCCCGGGATGACACCGGGTACGCAGCGGCTCGGATAGCGGCCGGTCGGGCATGGTATCGTGCGTGGGCTCAGGCCAGCGACAGAGATCCGGCTCACAGCCAGATTTCAACGGGTCCTGCCACACTGATTGATTGGAAACAACGTGCCAGAAGCTTACTCACTGAAGGCATTCACCTTAGCCGCGTTGCCCAATCTGACAGCAGGCTCACTGACGAGATCGTGCAGGCAGAAGTATCCCTGTGCGGATTGATGAATGCAGATGGCGATTTTTCCGAGACCGTGCGACACCTGGCCCACGGTAATCCTACGGTCCTCAGTGTCGTTGAATCGACCGGCGAGCGCCCTCAGCGTGGCGTCAGAAGCACGGCTTTCGCCGGACTTTGCTACCGCATCCTGTTGCGTGCCTATGTAGGAGCTCAACAAATCGATGGTGCTCTGGCGATGATGCAGAAACTGCAGGCCCTGGGTGCAACCAATACGACATCGATTTACACACAACTGGGGCGTGAACTGCAACGGGAACTGAAAAGACTGAGGGATTCAGGACAAGATGAACGATTGCAGCAGGTACGGACGTCATTCGAACAGTTTCTTGAAAAGGTTTATTCGTCCCGAGATCGCTCGAGCGCAAGCGCTCTTCTGTGGATCGCTGAAACTTATTCCGACATCGCCCGCGGCATAGACGATGCAGCTGCTGCGGAAGAGTCCTTCAACAAAGCAAGCACGATCTATCAGGAACTGTTGGATTCCGAACTCGCTGACACAATCACAACGCGCATCAAGTTGCGGCTGATTCGCATCTACCGTCAGCAAAAAAAGTTTTCGCCAGCCCTTGAATTGGGCACCGAAGTGCTCACAAATAATCCAGCCTCTGTGTCCGTTCAGCTTGAAGTTGCCCATGTCCTGGCCGATTGGGGAGAAAGCGGAGAACCGGAGCGACTGTTGGAATCCATTCGGGGCATCCCGGCCGACCAAAATCCGAAAACGATCTGGGGCTGGGCTGCACTTGCGCGCAGACTACAAAAATCAAGACAACAGGAGGCTTGGATGGAACTGAAACCGCTGTTTCTGGAATCCCGGTTCGAGCTTTCGCACAGTCGCCTGAGATATGCTCGAATCGTTCCCAACGGCGACCGGCAGCAGCTCGAAGCGGCCGCCCGGGAAATAATGTCGATGGCCCAGGTATTCAATGACCTGGATGACGAATGGTGGTCCCGTTTCGATGGACTTTACCAGGAAGTTCAGTCTCAGCTGGGCCAACCGGGACTCACACTGGTCCGACCACACGGCGACTCTGTGCCGGGACCCGATGGTACAGGCGCCGAACCGTCTGCCGCAGTGCCTGCAGTAGCCCAGGACAACTCTCCCGTTGTCCAAACACCCAGGACAGCCGGAAAGAAGCCATCTGGTCACGATCGGACCAACGATGCTGTCTTTCTCGTACTGGGGATTGGTTTCATGGCGACCGTGGTGAGCACAGTCAGCTTTGTGATTGTGCGACGTCCAAGGAGACGAGTTCAATACAACTATGCCAGCGATGCGACAGGCATCCGGTTCGCCACGGTTACAGCGAAGGCTTCCCCTGCAACTCAGAATCCTCTGCATCCCTCGCCATCGCGAAAAACAAAGATCAAGACCGGTGGGAAACCCAAACGTCCTCCAAGAAGACCTGTGTCCCGTTCCAAATCCGGTGCAACACCGATCCCCCCCAGACGGCAACGTCCCCGGCCGCCGGATGAAGAATAGTTGACCACTGGTCGCTTTGGACAGGCGCGGACAGGCTCTGGAGCACTGACCCGCCGGTCCAATAACGTCCCGTTCCGATATATCTTCTCAGTTCAATAAGTTCGCGCAATGACTCCATACCACCTGAAGCATTCGTTCATCCGGTTGCTGACCATCTGTTCGTGTATGACCTCGGCATTGACTTGGGGTGCCGACCAGGTGACTTGCGCCAATGATGGTACGACCATTCGCGGAAAATTTGAAACGCTTTCCAAAACCACCGTTGTCATCAAGCAGTCCAGCGATGAAACCACGACGATTTCACCGGACGACATTATTGAGATCCGTTTTGACCGCGAACCTCCACCACTGCAGGCCGCCCGCAGCAATGAACGCAGTGGAAGCTACAAGGCAGCTATCGAACAATTGCAGAAAGTACTGTCGGAGTACACGGGCCGTGATAAGAGAGTTCTCACTGAAATTGAATTCCTTGTTGCCCGTTGCCAGGCCCGTCTGGCCCTGGCCGATCCGGACGTCACCCAGACCGCCCTCACCTCTTTGCAGTCATTTCTTCAGCAGAACGGCAACAGTTATCGTACGCTCGAAGCGATGTTGTTACAGGCACAGTTGCTGATTGGAACCGACCGGTCTCAGGCCACACGCTTGCTGGAGCAACTCCGCAGCTCAGGTGTCGATGGATTTGCCATACAGGCTGGTGTTGTACTTGGGCGCGCTTTGCTCGGCGAAGCCAAGCCTGATCAGGCCAAGGAGGTTTTTGACGATGTGATCCGGAACAGCCATGGCAAAGCCACGGCACTGGGTGCTCATTACGAAAGCCGGATTGGTCGTGCGGAGTGTCTGCTAATGCAGGACCAGTTGAAGCAGGCTCTGACAGAACTGAAGGTCGTCATTGCCGAAATCCCCAATGATCAACATGCAACACTGGCCAAAGCATGGCTTCACACAGGACACGGCCATCGCCAAAGCGATCAACCGCAGGCAGCCCTCCTGGCCTATCTGCATGTCGACATTCTGTATCCGGATGCAACGGCCGAACACGCAGAGGCTCTGTATCAACTGACCTCGTTGTGGGAAGCTGCGGGATATCCAGAGCGTGCCCGCGCTACTCAATCCCGGTTGCTGACTCAATACCCGGACAGCCAGTGGGCTGCGCAAAACAAAGAATAAGTAGCTGCAGCCACATCCCCCCGGTCGCCGTGACATCGTGCGGGTCGGCGGTAGCTGCGAAACGAATCACCCGTTAATTTCAATGCAGCTTCTCTACCGACCCATCTCTTGTTTTTCCGCCTTGCCCGAACAGCCCGTGTTTACGGATGACGGGCAAACGGTGGTGTACTAGAGTGCGGGTTGATCCTCCGGAACAATTCAGCCGGCCAACTGACCCCGCACAGTTGGCCTCAGTTGTGTGCAGGCCCTGTGAGCTGCCATGAGCTTGGCCCGGCTGATTTCCTGACTAAAGATTGACTGCCCTGTGGATCATCCGATCGCACTTTGTGGAGCGTCTTGAGAATGTTGAGTATGTCTTTGTCTAAGAATTGCTGTCTCCGGATATCGGCCCGGGGATTCCTGCTGATGATTCTCGCTGCGTGGCTCATCAATCTTCCATTAGTTAATTCAAATTCGTCGGTGTTCGCTCAGGAAGATGCAGAGCAGAACGATGACGCCGGGGGCGAGGCACCAGCCGATCAACCGGCAGACCACCAAAACTTCCTCACCTGGATGGTGGAAGCACTGGGCCTGTTCTGGATGTTCGTCTTTTCCGGCCTGTCAATTGTCATGGTGGCACTCATCATGATGAATCTCATTCAGGTTCGCCGTGATATCCTGCTACCGAATGAGTTCGTCGAAGACTTCGAAGGCAAACTCAACGGCAAAGACTTTCAGGGTGCCTACGACCTCGCCCGTAATGACGATTCTTTTGTGGCACGCGTGCTGGCGGCCGGAATGGGACGCCTGAGTCGAGGATACCCGGAAGCGATGGAAGGCATGCAGGAAGCCGGCGAAGATGAAAACATGGCCCTCGAGCATCGGCTGAGTTACCTGGCACTCATTGGGACCGTGGCACCCATGCTGGGCCTGATGGGAACGGTTCAGGGGATGATCGAAAGTTTTGAAACGATCCGCATGAGCGCAACACAACCCAGGCCCAGTGAGTTGGCCGGTGGGATTTCAACGGCTCTGTTCACTACGCTCATTGGCCTCGGGATCGCTGTTCCGGCAATGATTTTTTACAGCATTCTGAGAAACCGCATTCAGCGACTGGTCCTGGAAATCGGCATGGTCAGTGAAGGCCTGATGAGTCGATTTTCTTTGGTGGGCAAACAAAAGGGAACGACCGTCAGTTCTTAGATGATTGACTGACCTGCAGACATACTGATCTTTGACCTGAGATCGCCAAGGCGCTCCCATGAAAATTCGTTCGTCGGGATCCAACGTACCAAACGTCGACATGACGCCGATGATCGACATCGTATTTCAGTTGATTGCGTTTTTCATGGTCATCACAAACTTTGAGCAGAATCAGGCGGACGAACGAGTTCGACTGCCCAGAGACCATCTGGCCCGGCCCCCGGAAGTGAAGCGAGAAAATTCATTCACGCTCAATTTAGGGTTCAAAAGAGACGGGGAAACCGGTGCTATTACGAACCCTGAACCGCGATTGTTCTTTGGCACGGACGAGGTGTTTGTGGAGGACAGCACGTCTCGACTTCGCCAGGAAGCTCAGTTCTACGAAGCCATGGACGTTGATCTGGCCGAAGTTACAGTAGAAATTCGCTCCGATGGCGATGTTTCCACGGGGGTTGTTCAGGAATTGATCCAGAAATGCCAGGAAGTTCGTGCCAGTCAGCAGAGTACCCAGGGATTTCAGCGTTTTGCCCTGCGAGCGAATCAGAAAACCGAATGACAACAACTTCCACAGTGCTCCCGTCTGCAACCTTGCACTCAGAAGCCTGTGGCCGCTGTGACCTATGAAACTGCGTAACCGATATCCGACAGCTGACAGAATTGCGTCTCAGATGACACCGATGATCGACGTCGTGTTTCAGCTGCTGATCTTTTTCATGTTGACGCTGAAACTCATCGAACCTGAAGGCGACTTCAACATCAACATGCCGCTGGGCCGCCCGTCAGAAGCAAAGGTCACTGATGCCGAACTGCAGCCAATCAAAGTGCGTCTGGAAGCCGATCCCCAGACCGGTGAATTGCGGAACCTTCGATTAAATGACCGGGATTTGGGAGGAGGGCCGGAAGTATTTCAGCTGCTGAATGCAGAAATCAACAAAGTCGTTCTGGCCCTCCGAAATGTCGGGCCGGCGAATGCGGAAAACGGTGCCGACATGCAGGAGGTGGAACTCGATCCCGATTTTGGCCTCGACTACAAATACGTCATCAGTGCGATCAGTTCCTGTTCCGGACGAGTGACTGCCGAGGGAACCACGATACCGCTGCTCAGTCGCATTAAGTTCGCTCAGGTCCGTGAAAAAGAGCAGTAACACGATCCTCAGGTGCGCCAAAGAGCGGGACCGACGTCAATCGATCTGTCTTCGCAGCGAGTAGTCAGCGCGACGCGTCTTCCGCTGCCCGCAGTTTTTCCAAGTGATGCTGCAGCGAGGCCTGCTGGAACAGGAGGCCCGATGTAAGGCTGGCAACCGAGTTTCGCAGTTCCCGGGAATCCCTCAGCAGCTGAACCATAGTTTCGTGAATGTCTTCGTCCGGTTCATCGAGCACGGGCTCTTCGCGCCTGGGGCTGTCTTTCGTGCATTCCGGACACAGAACGACAGCGTCCGAATGACGTTCTGTGTAGTGGCTGTATCGCATGATGATGTCTGAGGACTGCGTCATGACTGACGCCGCCCGCCCCAGCTCATCAATGACCTCAGAGTTCACTTTGATCACGTCAGCCACGCTGACCTTACTGGACACAGTGGCTTTGTTGTTCCGGGAGAAACCGGTCCTGTCAATCTTCTGACATCCCGGACTCCCAAACAAGAACGCCCCACACATGACGAACCCGCCCGCGACGACCATATGTTTGACAATCCCTGCTACTTCCATGTTTGATTTTCTCTTCGAAAAGTGACAGATCTGTTCAATTGGTGGCGTGTGTCGGACCTAAGGCACACGCATCTGAATTGACTGCAACGCACCGTTACGATTGACGGTGATGGTGACACGAAGGCCGCTGCGGATTTGGGCCAGGTAAGTTCTCAGTTTCGCGGTTGTTTGAATCACGTCGTCGTTGACCAGCACCACCAAGTCGCCTCGTCGCAGTCCGGCTTTGACTGCTGCGGATCCCGGGATTACTCGATCGATATACGCCGGCGTTTCTTTGAGCACTTTCGGCAGCAACGTCATGCCCCATACGGATGTCAATTGCCGATCTGAGATTTGTGGCGCAGCGGCCTCTTCATCATCCTGCCGGACGGATCCCCCTAAGAGAATCGCGTCGATAACGGGGTTAAGCGTTTCGAAGGGAACGGCATAATTGACCCAGGTACCCGAGTCGTCGTGTCGAAGTTCACGACCCAGCAAGCCGACGGGTGTTCCTTCGACATCGGTCAGCAAACCTCCTGCCGCGCCTGAGTTGTTTGTGACGGCATCCAGTATCAGAACTTTTGATTGGAGTGGAAGTTTCCAGCGACCGAAACCTGCTGCCAGTTCTGTTTCCGCTGCGATGATTCCATGTACGACAGACACTGGTTCATTGCCGGTAGCAACATGGAACATATTGCTGAAAGCCAGAATTTGGCTGCCAACGTCCGGTTTGAGCGCCGCGACCCGGTCGATGTATGGGAATCGCTCATTTTCAGCTGCATTTAACTTTAATACAGCAAGGTCATGGACCGCACTGGTACCAATCACATCCAGCCGAAAGCGCAAACCGTCGGCAGTCACTGCGGTCAGATAGCCGGTATTGATCAGGTGATTCCAGACGGTAACCACGTGTCCGTCTGCTGAAATGATCGTTCCTGACCCATAGGCATCCAGATGACCCAGTCCCGCTCCAAACAGCTTGACGACAGCGCTGGATGAGTCAGCAATTGACTCGTAACGACTGACCTCAGCGAATGCCGAGACGGTCAGAAGACAAATAGCAGAGAACACATTTACAGGGCCAGTCATTTGCGCACCTCAGCAGAATGCACGGTGAGCCATGTGATGTCGCCTGATTGCGGAATGATGACCCCGATGCGTGCTGGGAAGGGGATTTCTCCATCAGCATTCCATTTCACGAACAGCAGTCGTGACTCATCCTGTCCGGCACCGGATTCCACGTCGACTCCATACGGCAGCGGGCTGCCCTCAGCAAATAACCAGCGGCAGGTAACTGGCCCCTCGCGGGTCTGCAGCACATCCACCTCTTGCGCTGTTTCGTGATGATGTTCGGTGCCGATGTACACTGTTTCTGACCAGGAACCCTTCGGATCACGGAGCAATCGATGCCACTGTAACGCAGCGGTGAGCAATCCGGGGAAGTCGTCCGGTTCGGCGCTGGGATTCAGCGTATTCGCGTCCTGATGCCATGGGGTGTTGCCCTGGTTGAGTCCGGCGCCCTGACGGGCAATCACCAGCTTCATTGATTCAGCAGAACTATCGGCAGACAAAGACAGTTCCCATGTGTCGGACAGGCGTGTGTGCGATTCAAGCTGTTTTAAGAGAGGCGTGAGCAGGCGTGCCTGGTGCCGCCGATTGAAGGCGTAGTTGGTGAATCCATCACGCGATTCGAACAGGTGAGCCCATTCCTTCGGCGACATGGCTTCTGTGTTTCTGAGAACATCTTCCGGGTCATCGGGACTGGGGATTTTGCGTTCTTCCGGCAACGCCGGAAGCTGTTGAAATTCATGCAATGGTCGCAGTCGAATCGTAGTTGACTGCAGACCGTCACGATTTCGGTAAGTCAGTTTGACTCTGGCTCCGCTGGGGAAGATGCCGAGAACATTTTTGAAGTCATTGGCACTGGTGAGTGCTCGTTCGGCAAAGGAAACCAGTTCATCACCGGGACGAAGACCTCGACGCCATGCTTCTGAGATCTCCACAACATCTGAGACCAGCACCCGGCCTGTCGTGTCGGTTTCAGCTGCAAATTCTGCCGTACCGTGATCAACAATGCGACCGGACTTGAGATGGCTGAGAAACAACTGTATTTGCCTGGTGGAAATTGCGTAGGCGGCGCCTACGTTAACTCGACCACGCTGCTCAAAGGACGCTCGACCATTGATTCCAATCCAGCGGCCCTGAATGTCGAACAGGGGACCACCGGAGTTACCAGGATTGATGGAGGCATCAATCTGTATGCAGTCCGTGTATTCCAGAAAGGTATTGGCGGGATACTGGTAACGATGAATTCCACTGATGATGCCGTAAGTGACAGTCGGCGAGAAATCGTCTGCCAGCAGAAAAGGATTCCCAAGTGCCATGACTTCGTCACCGACCTGCACTCCGTCGCTGTTGCCGACTACGGCGAAAGGAAAATCCGGGCGGCCGAGCAGCTGAATCATGGCCACGTCACCAGTTGGATCAACCCCCGCGATTACGGCGTCGTAGACGTGGCCATCATTGAGTCCACATTTGAGGAAATTGCCGGAACCGGATATCACGTGAAAGTTGGTGACTGAATATCCGTCTGCGGAGGTCAGCACTCCGGACCCGCCACCCTGACCATTGGGTGGCATTACACAGACAACGGTTGGCGAAATGCTCTGGACAACGGCAATACGTTCCTGTTCACGTTGCTGCCAGGCGGGCGTGTCTCGAGGTGCAGCGGTCGCAGAAACGACGCCGAATATCAGTGTTCCCAGGAGGTTGACCAGTACACCAATGTGAAACCGCCGGTTTGTTCGGTCAATGGTCATGTGAATCACATGGTTCATCATAGCTATGGAACGACCAGCAGACGGGCGTCGGCAAGGTCCAGGAAATCGCAGGCACTGTCGTCATCACCGAAGCCCACAAGAATCGACAGTGTGCGGATCCCGCTGACGTCCAGATTGATTCTGACCGGATCTGCCGGGGCTTCAATCAGCTGTTTCCATGATTCGTCGCCGTCTGCCAGGATCATGAGCTGTACTTTGCTGGGACTGCCGGGCTTGGAGCAGTTGAATGCCACCTCATCGTCGACACCGGCAATGGTCTGGAACCTGGAGTATTCGCCGTCCAGCGCATAGTCAATGCGGCAACGTGGAAACAGCCAGATTCCCTTTTCATAAACTTTGCCACGTAACGTCAATGGCAGAGGGCCAAACGGACCCATCGGAACTTTGTCCCGGTGCAATTTCCAAAGCCTGAGAGTTTCTTTACCCAGCACATCGTCGGCACGCAGGAGTTCTTCCAGCAGAGATCCCCTGGGATGGATTCCTGAGTAAGTTTCCTTCACGGGGTCCAGGTCGGACAGGTAGTGAAATCGACCCCGGCTGAAGTCAATACTCTGGACATTGGCCAGGCGAACCGTGAGCATCTGGTTCCAGGAGGTTTCCACTTTCAGGGAATCACCTTCCATGATCACCTTCTGGATTATGATTTCAGACCCGTCGGAAAGCCGGAGCGCGATGGTGCCGTTTGATTCCGGTTCAGCTGCGGCAAAAATCAGGCCATAGATCCGAGTCCGTGACACGGGTACAGTATCGCCGTCGAGAACAAAATCGACTTTGTCTTCTGACGTCGCACTGATGACTCCGCTGTAGAAATCGAGTCCCGATCCGTCGCGTTTTGTCAGGATCAGCATATCTTCTGCGTTGTTGCGCTGCAGGAACGCTCGCCATTCCTTTACCCATTCCAGGTTGACCGCCGACAGCCGAATCGCTCGCACGATGGAACGAGGAATCACCAACGGCCCCCGCACGGACGATTGGACGCTGAGTTGTCTGGCTGTGAGGTGGTTGAATTTGCAGACGATTTGTGAACCGTCAACCAGAACAATGTGTCCCTGACTGTCACCGGATGATTCTGGCTTCTGACGATTGCTGGTGACGGATATGACTTCGGCAAGTGCGATCGTTTTTGATTGCTCATTCTGCAGCAGCGTGAGTTCTTCAGCACCGAGTGCCGTGAGAGACCCGGTGACGGAATTCCCGTCCAGCAGGTCTACCTGGACATCGATCGCTGTCAGTAACAGCATGATGAGTTGCAGGATAAGCATGGTCAGAATGCCGATCGTGTGCGTTGATGACTGCGGCTCAGCGTAGCACAATGCACAGTTTCCGACCACGACGAATTATTGTGGCATTGCATGGAGTCGAGTGATCCCCTGCAACACACGCTGAACGTCACGGATTGTCACCGGAAAATTGGATGTTTGTTTCTGTGACAATGTTGAGTCAGCTGGCTCAGATCACCTCGGACGCGGGACCTCAGCTGAGTGACCGGTGCGATCGTTGACACTGACAGTGTCGCAGCAACGACCTCCGGCAGATTTCGTCCCGTGATTGGCAGATAGCCATCCAGCAGGAAATTCAGGATGCCTCCGATTGTTTCAGGAACTGGCAGCCCCACGACCTAACTGAACCCAAAGTGGGTCAGTACATAGCGATTGGCTTTCTCGCGCAACAGATCATTCGGCGTGAGGTCACCGTGAATGATACCGACCTGATGTGCCGCAGCCATTGCACGACAGATTATCAGGCCACAATCGATGACACCTTTCAGTGACCGTCGACCGGGCTGTCTCCATTGCCAAAGAGTGATTCCGTTGGTCCACTCCATCACAACAAACTTAGCACCCTGTGGAGTGCGGCCCCAACCCCGCAATCTCACGATGTCAGGATGATTGTTTTTTGTTAACGACTTCGCCTTCGCGGATCAGCACGCGCATCGCGCGATGATTTTCCCACAAGTGTCGCTTCAGGAACTGTGCCGATATTCCACCATCGACCACCACGACAAATTGGCGAAAATCACCACAGCGGTTTCAAAGATATCTGATGGATTCGCGGTTAAGCTGCCGGGCACTGACAGCCGTACGAAATGTGCTGTGGTTCAGAGTCAGCTGGGAATTCCGATGCGTGTGTGGGATTACCCGTAAATCTGTCCCCTGCCTGGAGCCTCAAATGCGTGTTTGAAGTGGTCAATTTTTGGAGCACCACTTTGCGACTCCCAGACGATTGAGATAACGTCAAAGCGGCAGGACTGGCTGAGACGACGACGGGACTTGAGCCAGGCCAGGGCAGCCTGGGCGATCTTCTTTTGCTTGGCCCGGTCGACCGATTCGAATGGCTGGCCGGCTTTGGTGCTGCGGCGGGTTTTGACTTCGACGAAAACAATCTGCTGGCCATCGAGGGCGATGATGTCGACTTCACCAAAGCGTTCCAGATGCTGGCGGGCCAGAATCCGATAGCCTTGTTTCCTGAGAAACTGCACCGCTTTGCGCTCTCCTTTGTCACCAAGCAATTTGTGCAGAAAGCGTTTCATGGCATTTGACTGACAAAAGGATTGTGGTTTGAATGCAGGCAGTACATTGAATGATCCCGACAGTACCTGCCGATCAAGAGGTTTTTCTTCCCTTGTCAGGAAAGAGGATGCCCGAAGGGCAGGTGAGAGGTCATGTGGAGTCTCAAGGTAAAAGCCAAACGGCAATCAGCTCGGCGCCCGATTCCCTCCTCCGGCCACCTTGTTCCGGCCCGCGTAGAAGGCACAGAGAGTTTGACTGACATGTTCGGTCTTGGTTGGCCTGAATCACAGGATTGTTACTGTCGGCCGCGAGTTAGCGCGATATTCGTTCGGCCAGCTCTTCGGTGGATTCGGCAAGTCGTTGCTGCCGGGAGGTGAGTTCCTTCAGCTGGCTGATCAGATCGGTCTCAGGGTGCTCTGCCATGAGTCTGTCGATGCGCTGGGTTCGACGGTTGACCCGTAGCTGCAGAGATCGGAGTATTTTGATTTCCGCCATGAGCTGCACCAGTGGCGGTTCCTTTTGTTCTCCGGACTGCGTCTGCTGCTGATGTTCTTCGGACTTCATGTCCTGCATTTCACGCTGAGTGGCTTCAATCAATTCTTTCAGAGCTTCGATAATATCGGTTTCCAGCGACTGTGTGAGTGTGCCCACTTTCGATTCCCGAAGGCGGCTGGCAATCGTGTGCATGTCAGTGAAAATGTCTTCGACAGAAAGCACGATGGCCACGGACGTACCATCTTCCTTTAGCAGCCCCATTGTCTGTTCGCACAAAACCTGCAACTCCGCCTGTTGCTGAGCCACTTCCCGACTGCGAGCGAACATTGTATCCAGCCAGTCGTCCACCGGGGTGGTATTGAGGTCAACTGTATCATCGTAGATTTGAATCTGCATACTGAGCATTCGCTGGAAACGCGCTTCCAGCGAAGCCAAAATCAATTCCTTTTCTTCTTCACGAAGCTGCAACAATTTCTTTTGCAGTTCTTCGACCGCCTTTTGTAATTCTTCAATGACTCCATCCTGCTTCTCAAGAGCTTTGTCACGCAGTTGCTTCTGCAGTTGTTCGAGAGATTCCTGCATCATCTGGCGGGCCCTGAAAACCTGGTCTTTACCCGGAGTCTGCCGGCTCTCCGATTCGCCATTCTGCTGGGGGGACTGTGAATTCTGTGACTTTGATTTCTTCCGACCCGACTGGCTATGTTGGCCAAAGGATCCGTCCTTTGAATGTTGCTGCGGGGTCTCATCAGCATCCGGGTTCCGCGACTGAGAGCCTTTTGATTTGCTCTCCCCGGCCTCTGTGTCTGATTTATTGCTTTCGGCGTCCGGCTTCGACTGATCGTTGTCCGACGACGATGACTCCGCCGATTTCCCGGGTTGAGTGTCTGAATCGTCACCGGACCGGTTGCTCGACTTCTCATCGTCCGTATCAGTTGACTCGCCATCGGCCGCATTTTCGGCCTGCCCATCGTGAGCCTTGATTTCGTCAAGGATCTTAGTGGCTCGTTCAATTGCTTTCTGTTGATTCGGGGCAGACGAAGAGGGAGCAGAAGAGTTCTGAGTGCTGGCGCGAGCCGACTTTTGCTCACTCAGCGTGTTGCTGACATCTTTCAACAGGCTGTTGAGTCGCTCACGCTCTTTTTCCAGTTCGCTGCGCCGATCCTCACTTTGCAGCAACCGCAGCAGATCTGCCAGGGACTCCAGAACTTCTTCCTGCAGTTCGAGTGCCTTACCGAGGTTATCCTGACTCAGGTCATCGGCAATTTGACCCAGCTGGATGCTGATTGCTTTTTCACGGCCTTTGCTGATCGCTCGCCGCAGTAATTCCACTCGGTGGGGCTCTTCGCGACCCAGAATATCGGCCATTTGAGACAGCAGCCGTTCGAAGCGATCATATCGGCCGCTGACTGCCAGCTGGTCATTTTGGAGTGTATCAGACGAAACCTTTTGTGATTTGTCAGCCGCTGTCACCAGCGACGTGAGCAGGATCAGACAGCCGTATATCCGGAGCGAATTGAACACAGGCCAGTCTCCAGAAGAACAGAACCTCTGAAATTGCGACAGTTGGCGATTCTCGCCTTTGACGGGTGAGCGTGTCCAGTGCATTACGCCATGAGATCATTGACGATATTTCCATGGACGTCAGTCAGTCGAAAGCGGCGGCCCTGGTAACGAAAGGTCAAACGCTCGTGGTCGATGCCCATGAGCTGGAGCACGGTGGCATGAAGATCGTGGATGTGAACACCGTTCTCTGCCACGCTGTAGCCCCACGGGTCGGTGACTCCGTAGGTCATTCCTGGTTTGATGCCGCCGCCGGCCATCCAAATAGAAAAACAGCGAGGATGATGGTCTCGGCCAAAGCTGGTTGCCGTGAGTTTCCCCTGGCAGTAATTGGTGCGGCCGAACTCGCCTCCCCAGATGACGAGCGTGTCGTCAAGCAGACCACGTTGTTTGAGGTCCATCACCAGCGCGGCCGATGCCTGATCAGTCTGCCGACATTGTCCGGTCAGACCGTCCCGAAGTCCGCCATGTTGATCCCAGCCAGGGTGATACAATTGTATAAATCGGACACCTCGTTCGGCCAGTCGTCGCGCCATCAGACAGTTTGCCGCGTACGATCCAGGATTGCGCGCATCCTCACCATACAAGTCGAAGATATGATCAGATTCAGACGAAACATCCGTTGCTTCGGGGATCGACTGCTGCATACGAAAAGCAAGTTCGTGCTGCGCGATTCGTGTTTCGATTAATGGGTCGGCAGAAGCAGTTAATTTGAGTTTGTGCAGCTGCTGTAATGCATCCAGCATGGACCGTTTGCTGGCAGCGTCAATGCCGCTCGGGTTGCCCAGATACAGAACGGGATCATCGCCGGACCGAAAACGGACTCCCTGATGCCGCGACGGCAGAAAGCCACTGCCCCACAGACGAGACAGTAACGGCTGGCCACCTTTTCCTTTGGTAACCATCACAACGAACGACGGAAGTTCATTGTTTTCACTGCCGAGCCCGTAGTCCAGCCATGCCCCCATGCTGGGTCGGCCGGGGAACTGAGATCCGGTTTGCATGTACGTGACGCCTGGACCGTGGTTGATCGCTTCGGTCTGCATCGAACGAATTATGCAAAGTTCATCCGCGACCTCTGCGGTATGCGGCAGCAGTTCGCACATCACATTCCCACTGTCTCCGTGGGGTCTGAATTTGAACGGCGATCCGGCCAGCGGCAGACTTGACTGATTGCCGGACATGGCGGTGAGTCTCTGACCCATGCGCACTTCTGCGGGCAGCTGAGTTCCGTGTCGTGTGTTCAAAAGTGGTTTGTGGTCGAACAGATCCAGCTGTGATGGACCGCCCGATTGAAACAACCAGATGATTCGCCTGGCGCGCGGTTCCTGCTGAACGGCGCCAGGCAGTAACGCATTGGCAGGATGCGGATTCATCAGATCAGCAAGTGCGAAAGAGCCCAGTCCGGCGGCAAAGGATTTCAGCCAGCTGCGGCGGTTGGGAGGGAAATGTTTGACAGATGTGTTCACAGGTCCTTCCGATAGATTTATCAGGTTGTAAGCGACACCGAGACACAGCCGGATCTCACTGAAATCCGCCTGCAGACGAGGAACATTCTGCTATCGTTTGATAAGACACTCGTCGTAACTGAACAGAGCATTTGCGACGGCCGTCAGAGCGGCCAGAGAGTTTGGATCGAGTTCTGAGTTCGCCGGGTGGTCTCCAACCGACAGATAAGCCCTGCCTCGTTCGATATCGTTCCCGAAATACTCCAGCTGATCCCTGAGTAAGTCTGCGATGACTTTATGTTCGCTGTCCGTAGCCCGGCGACTGGTGAGGGTTCGAAACAGATCAGGCAGCGCCTGCTGCGGTGATTTGTGCAGCGTCAGCAGTCGTTCCGCCACGGCTCGCGAAGCTTCGACGAACTGCGGGCCGTTCATAAGCACAAATGCTTCCAGTGGCGACGTCGTGCGTTCTCGGTTGACTCGACACACGTCGCGTTTTACTGCATCCAGTACCATCATTACAGGAGCCGGACCGGTACGTTTCCAGTAAGTATACACGCTGCGGCGATACAGGCCGTCTCCTTTGTCACGGTCGGTCGGTTTGAATGAAACTTCGACCTCGTACGGTTTGGCCGGCGGGCCTCCCAGACGGTCGACGAGCAGTCCACTGACAGCCAGCGCGTTATCTCTCAGCATTTCGGCCGGCAGACGGTAAGAAGGAAATCGTCCCAACCAGAGGTTATTCGGATCACGAGCAGTCTGATCAGCGGAGGCTGATGATGATTGTCGATAGGTGGCCGACATAGCAATCTGTTTGATCAGTCGCTTGACGTCCCAGCCGTGCTGCATGAAATCCACCGCCAGCCAGTCCAGCAGTTTTGGATGAGTGGGGGGGCTGCCCTGACTGCCGAAGTCCTCCGGTGTACGGACAAGTCCCTGCCCGAACACCATTTGCCAGTAGTGATTGACTGCGACACGGGCGGTGAGTGGGTTTTGGGGTGACGTGAGCCATCGAGCGAGTCCCAGTCGATTCCTCGGCTCAGCGCCGCCAGACGCTGACAGGACGCCGGGCGTATGAGCGGAAAGGATATTTCGTCGGGCGTCATAGGCTCCTCGATCCAGGAAATAGGTCGGTCGTGGCTGGTCCATTTCCCTCATGACCATGATTTCCTGGACATCTTCGACGGCTTCACTGTGCTCATTGCGGGTCTCGTAGAGCGTCGCCAACTGGTCACGGTATTCGGTATGAACGTTGGAGAGGAAATAGTCGAAGAGTTGCCGCGTTTGATATGGAGAGAGTTCTGATGGCAGCGTTCGCAAAGCAGTCGCCAGACTGAAACTATCTGCCAGCTGAGCCACCTCAATGGGAGTCAACTGTCGATCGAAGACTGTCAGTTCATCGGCCATGCCATTGGTGAAGCCTCGATCACGACTGCGTTCTCCGAGGGCCAGATTTTGTTTGCCGCCGGTGATTTCTTTGTACAGATTGTCTCGGATGATCTGCGTGGCGGCTGGTATCCCGTCGATGAAGATCGAAATCCCTGCTGCTTGGCTGGACCCATCGTAGCGTACCGTGACGTGATGCCATTCCTGAATGGACAATGGAGCTGTGGTGGCAATACTGATCGCGTTGCCTGGCCAGAAGTGAATCAATGATGCATGAAGACGACCGTCCTTGATCAACAGCTGGTAACCTCGACTCCCGGCATCAGTCCAGCCCTGCGAACAGTGCCACACGACCGCTCGTTCTTTGTGGTCCGGAGTGTTCAGCCACAGGGCGATAGTGAATGGCTGGCTGCGGTTGAACTGACCGATGTCCGTGCCAGCTGCATCGTCGCCACTGAAGCGAATGCCTTTGCCGATTTTGCCCTTCACGTGCAGGTTTTCACCGCCGGGCGCGCATTCAAAATCCATGTACAGCAGTCGGTCGGGAATCATTGCTGCAGGATCGACCACCAGAGAGCCGCGGCCTGAGGTCAGCCACTGTTCGAATTCCGACTCTACTCCGGACGTCGTTCCGGCAAGGTGCCGTTTGGCCTCGACGATTTTGTCATTGATCGAACGCAACTGGTCCTTGCTGCACTCGTCCAGCAGCAGGAGAGTTGGTGTTGGAGTTGCACGCGTGTGGTAGGAGTAGAGGCCGGCCTCGTCAATATTGTCGAAGAAGGCAGTGAGCTGATAATACTCCTGTTGCGTGATGGGGTCGTATTTGTGGTCGTGGCACCGACAGCATTCCATCGTGAGTCCGAGGAACGCGGTGGCAAATGTTTGCGTTCGATCCGAGACGTATTCGATGCGGAATTCTTCGGGTGTGCTGCCACCTTCCACCTTTTGAGGATGCAGTCGGTTAAAAGTCGTGGCAATGATGTCGTCGTCACCGGCATCCGGCAGCAGATCTCCAGCGACTTGTTTTGTAATGAATTCGCTGTACGACATGTTGCTGTTGAAGGCTCGGATAACCCAGTCTCGCCAAGGCCAGACGAGACGATCCCGGTCGACCTGATAGCCGAAGGTGTCGCTGTAACGAGCGAGATCCAGCCAGACTGATGCCATGCGTTCGCCGTAGTGCTCCGACCCAAGCAGACGGTCGATCAGGTTCGACCAAGCGTCCGGAGCATCGTCCGCGACGAACTCATCGATCTCGCTGAGCAACGGTGGCAGTCCAGTGAGATCAAAGGAAACCCGTCGCAGCAGAGACTCCTTGGTGGCTTCCTGCGACGGCGTGGACGACTGCTCTTCCAGATTCCTGAGGACGAAGTGGTCGATAGCGTTGCGAGGCCATTGCGATTGCCGGATGTCAGGAGGCGAAGAAGACTGAAGCGGAAAAAATGCCCAGTGCTGATCCCACGGAGCACCCTGTTGAATCCACTCCCGCAGGACACCCCGTTCCCGTGGAGTCAGTTCCAGTTTTGAGTCAGTCGGCGGCATTCGTTCATCCGGATCATCCGAAAAAATGCGACGGACCAGTTCACTCTGTCCTGGTTTGCCAGGAACGATTGCAAATTGTTTGGCAGCGTCTTCCAAATCCAGCCGCAGATCAGCCTGACGTTGTTCCGCGCCCGGACCATGACAAACGTAGCATTTATCAGAAAGAATAGGGCGTATATCACGATTGAATAAAATGTTGTCCGCAGCAAAGGAAGACGTGTGTACGCCGGAGACCAAAACAACAAGCAGACACAGGCTGGCTGTCCGTTCGAAATACGTAGACGACAGGAGTGATCGGTCAGTCATGACTGACGGAATGCCTCGAAACGGCGAGTTCAATTCGAATATGTCCAATTATAACGTGGTCTGCGACGAGTCAATAGTGCTGCATGTCCTGAGTTCACCCGTACCTGCAAGTCCGTCTCTACAGGCAACCCACAACCCCACGGGCTCAAATCGAGTATTTCAGCACGATTTGCCCAGAAGCCTGGAGGCGACACCGGGATCGGAAACAGCGGATGCAGCGGGCGGGCGGATGGATTCGGCAGTATCAGCCGGTCGTACCTTTCTCGACATGCAGTTGTGAGCTGGTGAACGGCAAACCCTGCGTCGCTCTTCCGACTTGATGTTGACCATCTTCCGGGATTCTTCAGAATCCAGCGACATCCTCTCAAGTTGAGATGCTCCGCCATCTTTCTCAACGGCCTATCTCGACAATATCGGAGTTCTGATCTCCGCTTCCCTCTCTTTAAATTCAGACAGGTGTTCTCGTGAAATCACCTCATGTGTGGTTGTCCGCAGCCCTGATCGCCAATGGTGTGTTTTTTGGTGTACAGGCCGACGAGCCGGCGTCCGGATATCGTTTTTCTCTGAACAATCTGTCCCGACTCCGTGGTCGACCGACTCGTCCAGCTCAGCTTACGTGGTTTCGGCCACTAATCAGCGACAGCACCATCATTCGTGCTCAATCCGACAAGGGAATCCCTGTCCCACCCGATGCAACTGAAATGCCGCAGTCCGGTAATCGTCCGCCAGAAACCGCTGATGACCTCGGCGGTGATCCGGGACTCGGATTGCCCGATCCCACGACGTGGAATGCTTTTTCGCCGCCAATCATTTCGGATCCGTTTCTGCACGGCGGTACAGCCCAGCCATATCTCCCCGCCCCTTCGGCCATTCAACCGTTTAGTGGCCCTGTCGCAGGGCCTGCCGGTGTCGGCGGATTCAGTACATTTGGCACGAATGGCGGACGTCCGTATCGGTTCGGCTGGGAACAGCGACTGGATATTCATCTGATTCCAGACGCCGAAGTTTCAGGTGGCGGAGCGGCCGGCGAATATGAGGAACTGGGAGTGGACTATGATCTGACGCTGACGAGACCATTCGTGCCAGGATGGATTTTGAAGAAAACGGGAGAGTTTCGTTCGCGGACCTGGGATGGCCCCGGCGCCGTCGGACCGCCGGCCATACCAACGGTCGGGCTTTCAGGAAGTGCCTTCCATTTGGGGATGGACTTCGAACTGTCTAACCCGCAGGCAGGGCCATACAGCATCAGCCTGGGAATCACACCATCCATCAATACCGACTTCAACGACTCCGCATCGTCGACAGCGTTTCAGCTGGATGGTCGAGGAATTATCTGGTGGCCGCTGAATCCTGGATGGACATTTGGGATGGGGGCAATGTACTGGGACCGTGTAGAGGATCGAGTCGTCCCATATGCAGGCTGGGTGTATCGAGATGATTATTGGGAATGCCGACTGATGTTGCCGGAGTCAGAAATTCGACTGTTTGTCGGCAATGAGCCCTGGTGGTCGAAATGGATCTATTTTCGTGCCAAATACAACGTGGAATCGTATGAAATTGATGTCACCACACCTGCGGGCCCCGTTCGAGATGAAGTGGAATTCGAAGACTGGCAGCTGACGCT
Source organism: Planctomycetota bacterium (assembly GCA_963581585.1). GTDB lineage: Bacteria > Planctomycetota > Planctomycetia > Planctomycetales > Planctomycetaceae > S139-18. The sequence continues at coordinate 89,096 of CAUZPL010000003.1, read as the reverse complement.
GGGCTTACAGATGGATGCCGGATTCTATCGCTGGTTCTTCGAAGGTGGCTTGATCCTCGATCGTGACATCGATTTTGGGAGTAACCCGGATGTGTCCGTGGACACGTCGTATATCACACGTGTCGGCTGGAGATATTAGGCAGCGATTCTTTGACAGTGAACGTTCTCAGCAGCCGGGGTGTGCAGTTGTAGAGTGATGATGCGCCGATCTGGATGATCGGGCATGATGCTTTGAAATTGTGAAAGCAAGTTCATGTCTGCTCCCGTCGCAGTGGTTCTGGCAGCCGGTAAGAGTACTCGGATGAAATCCGAGACACCCAAAGTTCTGCATCGGATCTGTGGTCAATTGATGATTGACTATGTGCTCAACGCCGCGCGTGCGGCAGGTGTGGAAAAACTCGTGGTCGTTGTCGGACACAAAGCCGACATGGTTCGCAACGCGCTGTCCGGTCGGTCTGATGTCGTGTTTGCGGAGCAGGTGGAGCAAAATGGCACCGGTCATGCCGTAATGATGTGCGAAGCCGAACTCACCGGACACAACGGTTCCGTGCTGGTACTTGCCGGAGACACGCCGCTGTTGCGTGGATCGTCACTGGTGGCACTGCTGAATCATCAGCAGCAGAATTCAGCAACCGGCGTGATTGGCACTGCAGATACCGGTAACAACGAGGGGCTTGGCCGAATTGTGCGGGACGCACAGCGTGGATTCGTCTGTATTCGTGAGCACAAAGATGCATCTGAAGATGAGTTAAAGATCACCGAAATTAACACGGGCTGCTATGTATTCAACACCCGCTTGCTGCTTGAATCATTGCGAAAGCTGAAAACGAATAACGTTCAGGCGGAATATTATCTGACCGACTGCCCTCGGATTCTCATGGATGATGGTCACCATGTGTCTGCCAGCTGCAGTTTAACGACTGAAGAGGCCATCGGAGTCAATAATCGTCTTCAGCTGGCAGAAGTTCGGCGACACATCCAGCAATGCATTCTGTCAGAGTTCATGCGCAATGGTGTAACGATCGAAGATCCATTACAGACTTCGATTGATCACGGCGTCGAGATTGGCCAGGACACAATCATTCGGCCGGGAACTGTTATTGACCGGGGCGCTTATATCGGTACGGGCTGCAAACTTGGACCAAACGTTTACATCACAGGAACACGGGTGCTGCCGGACGGTGCAACAGTTGACTCATAGTCCGGCCTGCTGTTAAAGAACTGTCACGGCGTTGCCCGAAAGAACAACCTGAGTTTGAACTCTGCCATCTATCTTGGCACGCGGATCAGCCGGGTGGCTTCAAAACTGCGATCGCCGTCCAGATTCAGCGTGGCAGTGACCAGCACCCGGTTGTTCAACTGCAAGTGCGGGTCCAGCGGGATTGCCACCTGGAACCCTCTTGCGATCATCCCGTTGTTCCACGCGCTGCGACTTTCCAGAGAGGTCATGTGTTTCTCCGCCAGCAATGATGCGTCACCGGGGCGCCGAACCTCAATCGTCAGTTCCCCCGCAACCTTGATGACCTCCCTGTCTCGGTCAATGGGCTGAATAACAGCGTTCAGTGTCAGCTCATCATCTGATGATCTGAGCACACCGGATGCGAGTGAATGAATTCTCAGCTGATGAACCGATCCCCAAGCAACAACCGATTCCAGGTTTCTGGAAGATGTGGTGCTGTGAAATGGCGAAGCAATCCACGGCTGTTGGAGTACCTGTAACTCGTTCTCCTGATCGCAGAGCAGTTGTTGCTGGTCCGACAGCTGTTGCGTCAGGTCCCGGATACTGGCTTCGTGCCGGCGCAGACTGGCTTCCAGCCGCTCTCGTCCCGTCAGACTGCAACCTGCAAGCAGACTCACCCCGCTGATCGCGGCGATAAAGCACAGAATTCCCACAATCAATACACGCATTTGGTTGAATTGGCCGCCACAGCTGCTGAACACCGGTCCGCACAGTGAACCTTAGTTCGCAGAGCAGGGCTGCGCGAACATCAGTTTGCGGTTCACAGACCGATACAGAACGTCTACCGGCAGGATCTGTTGGTAACAGCACGCAAGTTGAATGCCAATGCGATCGCGCAGCTGAGTGTCGTTCACGGCAGCCCGACCGTCGTAACGCGGGTAGCTCCAACCATGCTGTGCAACCCGAAACGGCAGATCCCGGGTCACGTTTGTCTGATGAACAACACTACGGCGCAGGGACATCCAGTTCGACCAGCTGAATTTCCTGGGCTTTGTCCGTGTCCGCCAGGTCACTGTGGCAGGCGGCCTGACCGTCGTCGGCTCCGACGCTCTTGCGTGTCTTGCCGGCCAGGCGATGAATCTCTTCCGGTGACAAAGTGCCTCGCTTTTTGAGGATCTCCTGCTGATCCGGAGTCAGGGCATCTGACACCTGCGCCCTGTCCCATTGGTAGCGCTCGTCTTTGCCACTGGCGAATTCCACAATTTCCCGACTGATGCGGACGCTGCACCAGTCATGACCGCACATGGCGCAAAAATCCGTGTCAACGTCAAGATCTTCGTCGTGGTAGGCCCGCGCCGTGTCCGGATCAAAGCTCAACTCGAAATGCTTTTCCCAGTTCAGGGCAGCTCGAGCACGTGTCAGGTCGTCGTCTCGATCCCGTGTGCCCGGAATGCCCAGCGCCACGTCGGCTGAATGAGCGGCAATTTTGTAGGCGATGCAGCCCTGTTTCACATCGTCTTTCTTGGGCAGCCCAAGGTGTTCTTTGGGTGTCACGTAACAGAGCATGCTGGCCCCGTGCCACGCTGCATTGGTGGCGCCAATACAGCTGGTGATGTGGTCGTAACCCGGAAAGATATCAGTGACCAGCGGGCCGAGCACATAAAACGGAGCTCCGTGGCACAGTCGACGTTGCAGTTTCATATTGAACTCAATCTGGTCCAGCGGCACGTGGCCCGGACCTTCGACCATCACCTGAACGCCTTTTCTCCATGCGCGTTCAGTCAGTTCGCCAAGTGTTGACAGTTCAGCCAGCTGCGCTTCGTCCGTAGCATCAGCCAGCCCGCCAGGACGCAGGCCATCTCCGATGCTGAAGGTGACATCGTATCGTCGCATCACATCGCAAATGTCTTCCCACAGTGAGAACATAGGATTTTGCTGGTCGTGATGAATCATCCATTTGGCCAGAAGCGCCCCCCCACGACTTACAATTCCGATCAGACGTTCCCTGATCAGTGACAGATGTTCCTGAAGGACCCCGGCGTGGATGGTGAAATAGTCAACACCCTGCTGCGCCTGATGTTCAAGTGCGCAGAGAATAATGTCTCGATCAAGTTCCTCTAATCTGCGATTGATGATCATGGAATAGATCGGTACGGTTCCGACAGGCGTGCTGCTGTTCCGGACGATGGCTTCACGGCAGCCGTCTAGGTCTCCTCCCGTGGACAGATCCATAACCGTGTCTGCTCCCCAGCGTTCTGACCACCTCATTTTTTCGACTTCTTCGTCCGTGCCCGACGACACAGGCGATGCACCCAGGTTGGCATTGACCTTCGTCCGTGAGGCTCGGCCAATGGCCATGGGGTCAAGCTGGTATTTCAGGTGCTGTATATTAGCCGGAATCACCATACGGCCCGCGGCGACCTCATCGCGTACCTGGTCAGGTGTCAGGTGTGTTTCCCGTTCGGCGACTCGTTGCATTTCCGGCGTGATGATGCCTCGTCGGGCGGATTCCAGCTGCGTGACGGGTGTAAAATCCGACGGCGGCTGCCAGGCATCGGCGAATTCGTGGTTGTTTTCGAATCCGGGTCGCAGACTCCAGTCGTCCGGCATGAAGTCCCAGGCGGTCTGATTCGACGGAGCGGGCATGCCGGGAGTGTCGGGTGATGCGTAGGTCAGTGCTCCGGCCCGTCCCCGAGCGATCTGTGCCGCACGGGAAAAACTGCCCGGTGTCGTTCCGGATTGGCTGCTGCTCGGGTTTTCGGCTTCAATCGCAGGAAGGTATTCGGCCGCGCGAGCAGCATGATCGATGGTCATCATACAAATTCCTTTTTTTCCTTTGGCCCAGGATGACGCCAATTGTGGGGAGTCGTAGATGCTGAATCCTAGTGCAGTGGGTCTGAAATTCAACGCGATGTTTGCGAGATGACTCCAGATGATCGACTGGGTCCACTTGTTGTAATTCGCTATCCTCCGCGCAAATCCGTCAGTAAATCGGGGCCCGGTAACCGAATAGTTCCCTGTTTCCGGCTCACTCAGGCAGGTACTCATGACATTTGACGTCTTCGGAATCGGCAATGCTCTGGTCGATATTCAGGCCCAGGTCAGCGATGATCAGTTGCAGGCAGCCGGATTTGAAAAGAGCATCATGACACTTGTTGACGACCATCAGCAGTGCGTGGTGTTGCAGTCGCTGGACGGTGTGCCACTGAATCGATGTGCGGGTGGTTCGGCAGCTAACACGGTCATCGCGATCGCGAATCTGGGAGGGCGGGCGGCCTATGCCGGTAAAGTCGCCAACGACGAAACAGGCCGGTTCTTTCTCGACGATATGCGAAAGCAGGGAGTTACGATTGAGGTGCCTCCCGCGACAGTTGGGCATACAGGCACCAGTACAATCCTGATCACGAATGATGCGCAGCGTACGATGCTCACCAATCTGGCAGTTTCCGGCACGCTCACCGAAGCGGATGTCGACGAAGATTTGATAGCCAATTCGAAGTATGTTTACATCGAAGGTTATCTGTTGACCAGTGACTCACCAAAGGCGGCCGCATACAAGGCCATTGAAGTGGCGAATGCGCACAATGTCAGGATCGCATTCACAGCATCGGATCCGTTTCTGGTGAATATGCATCGAAATGAAATCATGAGTCTGATTGAAGGACCGGTCGATTTGTTATTTTGCAACGAAGAAGAAGCAAAGAGTTTGACTCAGATGGACGACCCGGTGGAGTGCGCTCGGGAGATTCATCGACATACAGAAAATGTTGCTCTGACGCTGGGTGCGAATGGATCGCTGTTAATGCACGACGGTAAACTGATACCAATTGAAGGCGTTGCCGTGGACGCGATCGACACCACCGGCGCCGGTGACATGTTCGCCGGAGCGCTGCTCTACGGAATCACCAATGGCTTAACATGGAAGGATGCCGGTCACCTGGCATCACATGCCGCCGCGAGAATCGTGAGTCAATTGGGTGCCCGAATGGAGCACAGCTTCACGAAGGATGAAATTTCGTCGCGGACATTGTAGAGCACGGGATGCCGCCGTCCGTCCGGTTGATGTGGAATCGTTGTGCGAAAGGCATCTGATGACAACTTCAAACCAGCTGCCACGCGAGGAGTACATCGAACAGGAGTACTTCTTCCGGACGTACCGAGAACGATTGCACGATAACGTCCCCTCGCAGGAAATCCTGAAAATAATTCAGGAGGAGCTACTGCACAGTTGTCAACTGCCAATGGCTGTTGACATCCTGCGGACAGAATTCATGCACAGTGGCCGAATAGGTACTGCCATGAAGCGCATGTCTCATTATTTTTCGTCCTTTCAGATATTCGTGATTGAGCAGTCCGAAGATGACCGGTCGCGATTTGAGAACACGTCTGCACTACAGATCCTGGAGCGGGAAGCTCGTTATCGTGTGGCGGACGTATCGCCGGCCGGACTGTTCATGTTCCAGCTGGAATGTATTGCTCGCAATCGGCTGGGTTATCACAGCGGACTGGTTGCAATGGCAGATGACGCGATCTACGACGCCGGCTGGAAACGGTGGTTTCAGTATTTGACGCCGCAGTTGGGGGCCCGTGACCTGGCGGAGCTCGTCTACCTCGTTTCTGAACGTGATGACCTGCGGCAGTCGTCACGGACGACTGCAGACGCTGTCGTACACGACAGACCTGTCCTGTTTGGCCGTCAGACCGGCCGGATCGCTCAGGCAAATATCGGGCGTGATCCGATGTACTTCTTTGCTGCTCTGCAGCGACAGCTAAATTATCCGAGGGTGCCAATCGCAAAGAAAGTCCAAGCGGAACGCATCTCACCTGTTGTGGAAAGCCGCCTCATGCGAATTGAGCAGCGGCTCAAATTGCTGGAAATGGAAAACAAGGGCGGAATCGATCTGTCACAGTTTTACGGGAAACACAGAACAATCGAAGAAGAGGAGGATCCTGCAAATTGAAGCGGCGCGGGTGCGGTACACGACCGCTGGCAGGTAACTGCTTAGCTGCCACCGACTTCCTCTGACTCATCTTCTGCCTGCTCCGACTTCTGTGAAGTCCGCGAATCATCTGCACGGTTGTTATCCCCGGGGTTCACCTCCTCGGCACCATTTTTGTCTGGCAGCTTCGGTTTCCGCTCGTTTGTCCTCGGCCTGGATTCGACGTTCTTCGAGGACTTCTCCCGGCGCTCATCCGAAGGTGTGCTGCCGGCAACCGGTGCTGCCGCAGTGTCGGCGGCGGCTGACGGCGTCTCCGTGTCTTTTTTCCCCCCTGCTTTTGGTGCTGCGGTGCCGGAAAGTGCTGGAGTATCAGCCTGAGGTATCAAGGGTCTGGCCTCGGAAATGCTTGTGGCAGGGAAACTCTTTAGACTCTCTGCAGTTGTGTCGTCCAGCGGTTTCAGGGCGTCCTGAGTCTCCGTGGTGCTGGCAACTTCCGGCGGCTGTTGCGGACTGACGCGATCCAGGAAGATCTTCAGGGCATTCACTGCGTGGTACAGCGGGGAACAGCGGACTTCGGATTTGCGGTTTTTCAGCAGATCCTCGGCGGTCGTGTGGATCGCGCGTCTTACCCAGATTTCCTGGAGCTGGTCCTGCGGCAGAGCCATCATCAGGAACTCCAGAATATGCCCAGCGCTGGCCAATCGCTTGTTAAAATCACGCTTATATTCCCGACCACGAAAATAGTTGCTGGAGAGCATGCCGTTACTGTTTTGCTGGACACGAGCTGTGTTGATCAGACGGCGAATCTTGTATTCTGCTTCCAGCCAGACGCCTCGCACTGGTTTGCCCGTGCGCAGATAAACGTTCCGTGCGTGGGCCAGGGCGAACATCCCGTGAGTGCCTCCGCATGCTGTACCCTGCAGTGGTTTGGCCGTTTGCGCAGCAACGAGGCGTTCAATGCTCCAGTTTTCCCCGTAGGTGGTACGCCAGGCGGCGTCCGGCGGCAGGTAGCGGCTCAGTGCCCACAGTGTCCAGGTCGGTTCGTCTTTGGGGCTGATGGTCTTTTGGGCATGCTCGAGCATGTCAGCGATCGTGATTGGTCCCTTCGGGGTCTGGAATTGATGATTCAATGGCAGAGCCGACATCGAAAGAATGGCCAGAAACTGATTGGCATGCCCTTCGAACGCCCAGGGACGGCTATATGGGTGAGCTCGTCCGCCGTACGGAGTTTTTTCGAACCAGGGTTCGCCTTCGAACATGGGACCGGATGACACCCAGTCAAGTCCTGAAACAATCTCACCATTCTGCCGGACGTCGAATTCACGACGTAAAGCCAGCAGGCCATGCATCACTTGCCATGGCGTATTGATTTCCGTGGAAAGGAGTCGGCGACGTGTTGAAGCGATCGCGTCTTCCACGAGTTGAGCCAGTGTGTCCTGACTCGTTGATGGGCTCAGGTTCCGCTGTTTCGAGACTGAACGAAATGGTGATACTGTTTCGACTTCGGGAAGATCGACCAGCGGCTCTTCAACGGCTGAATTCAATTCATTCGGTACCGGACGTTCAACCGCGTGGCAGATCGACATCCAAACAATACAAACTGGCAGAATATGCCGAGAAACGTGGTCCAACAATAGACGCATTGGGTGGCTCCCCGCACACGAAGATCATTTTTTGAGCGCATTAATGCGACACGATCATTTTCGGCCACCTGATGACATGTCTTGATGGCCTGTGCGAGGGAATGACAGCGCGAAGATATTTGTTATGGATTCCGCGCGCTGCGGCAATGTGGGCAATCCTTGGGTTCTGTATCGCAGCAGATCCTACCGAAAGGCAGGGTCGCCGAGGCTGGAGATTGAATGCCACTAAAACGGGTCATGCATCCCAGGTGCTTCGCGGGCAGATGAAGTCCGGAGTTCTCCAAACATCAGTCGGAGCCGGAAGTACCGTCGGCGGTGACGCGTGTGCCAATGGCGTCACCGGCGATGACACGACGGATGTTGCCGACCTTCTTGTAGTTGAAGATCACGATTGGGATTTTGTGTTCCATGCAATGGTGGAAAGCCTGAGCATCCATCACCTGCAGGTTCTGACGGAGCACTTCCTGGTAGCTGATTTCCGTGTAACGAATTGCGTGCGGATTCCTGACAGGATCTTCGGAGAACACGCCGTCAACTTTGGTGGCTTTCAGGACCACGCTGGCATCGATTTCGCGGGCTCGCAGCGCAGCAGCTGTGTCGGTGGTCACAAACGGACTGCCCGTACCTGCCGCCAGAATGACGACCCGATGTTTTTCCAGATGCCGAATGCAGCGGCGCCGAATGAATGGTTCCGCAACACCTTCCATGCGAATTGCGCTTTGAACACGCGTGGGGACTCCCGCCGATTCCAACGCATCCTGTAATGCAAGGGCATTGATCACCGTTGCCAGCATACCCATGTAGTGAGCAGTGGAGGGGATAATGGTGTTGCTGACTTCGGCAAAGTCCTTACCTCGCAGAATATTCCCACCGCCGCACACAATAGCCAACTCCACTCCGGATTTCATCACGTCACGGATCTGTTCTGCGATACTGGTGACTTCAGACATACTGATGCCCGATTCACCGTCACGGCAGAAACTTTCTCCGCTGATCTTCAGGAGGACACGGTGGTAAGCGGTAGCAGAGGAATCCTGAGCAGTCATGGGGTTGCCGTGCATAAGGAACGTTTATGTGACCAACAGGCATTCCGTCTGCTGACCACAGAACAGATGCCATGTCACGTTATTCTCCGGCCGGCAGCCTGGGCCGGACTTCTCGTCTGTTATCCGCGCCGCTTATGCGCCCGAAGCACCTCCACCCACCTGCCAGCGATGAAATCCGACCGCTTCGATGTTACATTCCTTCAACACTTTCTCCACGGTTTTGCTGTCGTCTTTGGCAAAAGCCTGAGCCAGCAGGACACCCTGTTCGACGAAGAAATTCTTCATCCGGCCATCGACAATCCGTTCAATAATGTTGTCCGACTTGCCGGTTGCACGGGCTTCATCTGACAGTCGGCTGCGTTCTTCCTGCACCAGAACCGGATCGACTTCTGCGGGCCGCGTGACCGAGGGGCGCATCGCGGCAATGTGCATGGCCACATCCCGCAGGATATCTGCGTCCGTTTCACCTTTGGCCTGGAACATCACGCCGGTCTTTCCATCGTGATGCACATAGCCGTCCACCGGACCGGCGACGCGCGCCACTCGATTTACCACGATCTTTTCACGGATCTTGTTAACGAGTTCCTCGTACTGTGTCTGCAGACTGGTACTGCCATCGGGAGTCTGGCTCATCAGCGTTTCAGGTGAGTCAGCTCCTGGGCCGTTCAGCAGCTGACCGACCATGGCACTGCCAAATTTGGACAATGATTCGCCAGTCGCCACAGGAGCAGATTCACACTGGATCTCGACCATAGCGCCATGGCTGCCGTCATCAGCCAGCTGAAAGAAGATGCGACCTTCTTCCGTGGCATTATTGGCCCGTTTGTCCTGGATTTTCCTGAACTGAGCCTTCAGGATTTCCACGGCCTTTTCTGTGTCACCGTCCGCTTCAACCAGTGCCTTTTTGCACTCCATCATGGGAAGGTCGGTGCGCTCACGGAGCGATTTGACAGACGCTGCGGTGATGTCCGCCATCTGACTTTCTCCTCTGTTTGGTTAAATGTCGCGGTGATATCTGGCAGGTCAGCATCCCACGATTATTTCTATGATGCGTCCAGTCAGCACCGGCTTTACATTAGTCCTACGGCCGATTTGCACGCGAGCAAAATCCTCAATCAGATACGGTCCCGAGCGAACCACAAACCGTTGGCTACCCACGGTACGATCTGTCTCGAATTCAACGTCAGGCGATCGTTGGCACGGCTTTGGGCTCGTCGCCAGGATCAACCTTTTTGGGTTCTTCGAACCGCATGGATTTGCCCTGTTTCACAGCATCCGTCAATTGCTGGACGATCAGCCGAATGGATCGCAGGCTGTCATCGTTCCCCGGGATCACAAGGTCAACCAGATCGGGGTCTGAATCAGTGTCAATCAGCGAAACGACCTTGATATCCAGCAGTCGAGCTTCATGAACCGCGTTCTTTTCTTTGCCTGGATCCACAACCACCAGACACTCCGGCAACCGGTTCATGTCGCGAATACCATTCAGGTTGCGGTAGATTTTGCGGTATTCTCGCATCAGCGTAGACTGCATTTTTTTACTGTAGGTTCGGATCTCTCCGGATTCCTGCAGTTCTTCCAGTTCTTCCAGTCGCTTGAGCCTGCTGCGGACGGTACGGAAATTGGTCAGCGTCCCACCCAGCCAGCGCTCGGTACAGAATGGCATACCTACTTCGGTTGCCAGTTCCTGTACGCAAGCGGACGCCTGTCGTTTCGTTCCAACAAACAGAATCAGGCTGCCTTGCTGGGCAACTCGCATCAGGTACTTCTTAGCGCGAATCAAACCACGAATAGTTTCCTTAAGGTCAATGATGTGAATCTGGTTCCGGCGCCCATAAATATACGGGCGCATTTTGGGATTCCAGCGGCTGGAACGGTGACCGTAATGGACACCCGCATCCAGAATCTCTTTCACAACAATCTCAGCCATAGCCGATCTCCTGTATTCCACGATCGAAGTGGACAGAACAATTGTGTGAAGGTCGAACAGAATTCGACATTCAACAGCTGCCAGTAATCATGCGGCAGCGAAACCCGACCCCTTCCACGGTGGAAGCGGCCAAAAAAGCAAGTCCGGAAGGATACCGTCGGTCCCGCAGGCGGTCAAACCGCGTTTCCTTTTCCAGCAGGGGGTTTACGCGTTTTTTTGACCCTCGACAGCAAATCGGCCGGCAGACATCCAGACTCCAGGAATTCCGCAACGATCCGGCCCACATTGTGTAACGGTGTTCCCTGAGACACGTTCCTGAAGGTGAGCCGGCAAAACACCTGCCACAGGGTGAATCACCCTGCCTGTTCAAACAACCTTCTGGAAAAGGAATGATTAATATGAAAACTCTGCGAAATCTGCTGCTGATTGTACTTGCGATTTGTGGAACCTGTGTGGCGTCAGCCGAAGCCAGCCACTGCGGCAGATTTCACCACGGGCATCGTGGCCACGGATATCTTGGCCACTGAGCACATGGTTACTGAAGACACCACAAACACTCCCTTCGTGGATCTCAACGTTAAGTCATTCAGCGCGAACAGTCTATTTGAACGATGAGCACCCCGGCTGATTCAGTCGGGGTGCCCTCTTCGCATTCCTTCAACTAACCAGTGTTAATTCAGGGCCAGCGTGGTACGAACCCGTTCCAGAAGCTCACCGCTGACCGGTCCCGAGGACCTCAAATCAAATCGCCGCTGTGTCAGTCCCGTCTGGCTGATCTCCACCTGAAGATGGTCTTCCGGAAGAACTGCGTCGACTCGACTGGCCCATTCGACCAAACAGACATACTGAGGATCCAGCAGGTATTCATCTGCTCCAAGGGCAAGAAACTCCTCGTGATCAGCCAGCCGGTAGGTATCAAAATGGCCCACAGTCCACTCGGTACCCTGATAGAGCTGCATCAGCAAAAATGTGGGGCTCGTGACCAAGGATGAGTCGATCCCCATGGCATGACAGAAAGCCTTCACAAAACGTGTTTTCCCGGACCCCAGCTGTCCGTTGAGCGCAATCGTCAATCCTTCCTTTACGGATGTGGCACACGCGGCAGCAAATTGGTCCGTCATGGCTTCGGAATCGCTGTCAAAGGAGATTCTTGGTGACATTTGGACTTTAATGCATGCTTAAAACGGCATGTCCCCATCATCGCTCTCATCCTGGAAATCTTCGACGTCTTCGTCATCATCCGGATGAAGCGGGTCGCCTGGATTGAAAAAAAAATCACCGAGACCCATCGGGACGATATTGCCGCCAAGTGACTGACTGCGGCGTTCGGCGAGATCTTCAAGATCAGTTGCGTCTTCGCCCAGACACTTTTCCAGTGCTTCCCGCCAAGCATCGTCATGAGCCACAGGATGTTCAGGGTTCTGTGCCAGCCTCTTGATCGCGAACCTCAGCAGGTTGATGCCGTCCCGGCTGCTGAAGTCCAGATTGAGTGTGTGAGCTTGCTGCAGAAAACCGACGGTGAGGTTCAGCATCTGTTCGTCGGCGAACGGCAGGTGATACTTGAGGATCGCCAGTTCGTCGTCTCGGTTCGGATGTCCCAGACTCAACGTGGGCTGAAGTCGGCTCATGATGTAATCCGGAATCTCGAACGTAGATTCATCATCATTCATTGTCACAGCACAGCGGAAATCCTGATGCGCATGAATGGTGATTCCCGCCACAATCGATTCCACGTAACGCCGGTGGTCCAGTAAAGGTGCCAGACTGGCCCACGACTTTTCATTCATGCGATTACCTTCATCCAGCACGCAGGTTCCACCTCGAACCATGGCTGTCACCAATGGGGACGCGTGGTAGGCAATCTTTCCACTTTCGGCCAGCACTGGTGTTACCAAAAGATCTTCCGGCCGCGTGTCGGCAGTGCACTGATAAATATACAGTTCCTGCTGGCGCATTCGGACTCCGGAAATCGCCAGAGTCGTCTTGCCAATCCCAGGCGTGCCCACAATGCGGGGTGTAAGTGGCTGGTCACATTCGTCGACGATAAGCCAGCAGGCCAGGAGTTGCTGCAGAACTTCCGTCTGCCCAATCCAGTCTCCTGAAGTTGCATCGGCGGTCGACAGGTACAGAGAAACACCATCGACGTGGTGAATTTTAGCCATAGCGGATTCAAACGAGATCGTATTGTGGGGATCGAAGTAGCGGGCTCTGCAACGGCTGAATGAGCAACACAATTGGCATTTGCGACAGGTTGCTGCCATTTGCAGGAACCCGGTTTACTGTCAACGGGAATGTATCGCAGCGTGTGTATGGTTTCATGTCAGGAGGACGAGTCCAGCGTTTGACAGCAATGATTTCGATTCGTACCGTCTTCAGCGTACTAAGGGGTCACGCCTGTATGCGGAACGTCGACCAGCTGTACCCCGCTTTTCCTCAATTTCCGCACACCGGGAGAAAATGTCGATGGCTCGTACTGTAACCTTGTTTACCGGCCAGTGGGCCGACCTGCCACTGGAAACACTGTGCGGGAAGGCCAAAGAATTCGGCTATGACGGTCTGGAGCTGGCGTGTTGGGGAGATCATTTTGAAGTTGACAAGGCTTTGTCTGAGGACGGCTACTGTCAAAAAAAATGTGATTTGCTGGACAAGTACGAACTCAAGCTGTTCTCGATTTCAAACCACCTGGTTGGCCAAGCTGTTTTGGATAACATTGATCAGCGCCATCAGTCGATTCTTCCGGAATACGTCTGGGGTGACGGCGATGCTGATGGTGTGACAGCACGGGCAGTTGAAGAAATGAAAAATACGGCTCGCGCAGCTCAAAAACTGGGGGTGAGCATCGTGAATGGCTTTACGGGTTCCAGTATCTGGCACCTGATCTACGACTTTCCGCCAACACCGCCTGAAATGATCGATGCTGGCTTTGATTTGCTGGCGGAACACTGGAACCCGATTCTGGATGTTTTCCAGGAATGTGGCATCAAGTTTGGCCTGGAAGTCCACCCGACAGAAATTGCATTCGATATTTATTCGGCCGAACGTGCTCTCCAGACGCTCAACCACCGCGAAGAATTTGGATTCAACTTTGATCCCAGTCACCTCATCTGGCAGGGCGTCGATCCGGTCGAATTCCTCCGCTACTTTCCGGATCGCATCTATCACGTACACATGAAAGATGCCTCTGTAACGCTGAATGGTCGTACCGGGATTCTGACGAGCCATCTGCCATTTGGCAATAATCGACGAGGCTGGGACTTCCGCAGCGTCGGTCGCGGTGGTGTGCGTTTCGAAGAGATCATTCGTGAGCTTAACGCCATCGAGTACCACGGGCCACTGTCAGTTGAATGGGAAGATAGCGGAATGGATCGAGAGCAGGGTGCCGCTGAGGCGGCGCAGTTCTGCAAGAATGTTGACTTCGAACCATCCGGACGCAAGTTTGACGCTGCATTTGGTGAATAGACCGCGTCTGGGCTGATGCACAGGAGTCACCCCTCCTGTCTCCGGCAACCGGGGTGATATTTTGTACCGGAGACGACGGATCAATGAATCAGGATCCCGTTCGAATCAGTCAGGTTCACTGGACCCGGGTGTTCCCGTTACTCCGGCTTTTTCAGGCGGCTTCGCTGGGATGCGGCTTACCTGCGTTCTTGCTCGCGTACGCATGCCTGCTTGTGAGCTGGACTGGATCCGGTCTTGCCAATCGCATTTTGTCTGAAGGATCCATTACTGCAGTTTGCGAGTTCCCCTGGCACGCGTACGCACGTCTTCAGGGGAAGGCAGATCGCAACATCAATGCACGAGAACTCCTGGCAACCACCCGATTGCTGCCAGCGCCCGTGAGCAGTCTGAAAACATCAACATCCTACACGTTGTTCGACAGCAGTCTTTCGACCCTGTCCGGGCCGGACTCGGACCGTCAGTCCGTACCGTGGCTGCTTTCGCTGGACCTGATGATCTGGAACGCTCTGGTGCTTGGGTTCTTCGGGACGGCAATCGCTCGCTCGGTTGCGACCTCATTCTGCAGTCAGACCCGTTCAGGTATTTTCCGGTCCCTTCGGTACTGCGGCCGACATCTGCGGGCGACACTGCTCTCAACCGGATTGATCGTGGCGTTTCTGGCGATTCTCCACCTGATGTTGTGGAGTGCAGAACTCGCCACGCGGTTCGGTTCCATGGGAGAGATCGCCGTGAGCATCGTCTGGGGGCCGATTTTCGTCATGGGCGCAGCACTGGTACTGGTGTTTGTAGTCGGGGGAGCAGCGTGGCTTCTGTCACTGTCTGCGACGGGAACCGATGGCTGTTCCGGTGCGGACGCTCTTAGCCGCTGCATCAGCTACGTCCTGTCGCACTGTCTCTGGTCGGCTTGCGGTGTCATGGTGGTCACCGCGATTGCTTTGACGGTGCGGTGCCTGGCACAATTGATTCTGATTGCGGGACACCTTGCTCTGCCGGAACAGCTGCGGACCGCCGATCCTGGAGTCGTTCGCCGCATCTGGATGTTCATGGTCGAACTCACTCCTGATGCCGTCCATCTGTCCGTTTTCCTGTCCGGACTGACGGTCCTGTATGTACTCCTTCGTCAGAAAGAAGACGGCATTAGCTTGGATGAGATCGATGGGGCGGTGTAAGCCTTCCATATAACTCATTTAACTGCGATCAATGAGGCGAAGTTGAAACATCGGAACCACACGCTTGCCGTGCGAAATCCGCACGAATGCAGGCGCTCCAGATGAACTCCCGCTGTTTCCGGAATCAGCGTATCTTCCAGAGCGGTTCTTTTTTGAGCAATCTCCAGCTCGCTGTAGCCGTGAGCCCGTTTGAAGTCCAGGTGCAGGTCCGTCATCAGCTGCTGCTCACCCGGATCGTCAAAGCAGATTTTTTCCGACAGCAGCAGAACGCCGCCGCACTGCATGCCGTCAAAGATCGATTTCAGCAATGGCAGCCGTTCATTCGGAAGCAGGAACTGCAGCGTCAGGTTCAGCACAACCACAGACGCGTTTTCGACATTGACTGAGCGGATGTCAGATTCGTGCAGGATCGTTTCGCACGTCTCAGCTGTGGATTGTTTCAATCGATCGTTGAGTCGAGCGATCATCGCCGGTGAACTGTCCACGGCATGCAGTGTACACGAGGTCGGCGCGTGCAGACGGATCCGCTCTGTGGCTGCACCGAGCGCGCAACCGAGGTCATACAACTGGCTGCCCGGAGCCGCGTGGGTCTGTGTCATCTGCTCAACCATCGCCAGCATGGAGGCGTAACCGGGCACCGATCGAGCGATCATATCCGGGAACACATCCGCAACACTGTCGTTGAACTCGAAATGTCCAATATGGGCGATCGGCTGGGAAAAAATCTGGTCCTGCGTCATTAAGGGGGTACCGACACGCTGTTTTGCTTAACCCGCATTGCACCGGGCTGATTAACCAATTCTGTTGATCTGATTGCGAATTTTCAACGTTTGAGCATACTCTGCGTTCCTGACTGCTCCCGATCAGAAAGTATCTGTTCCCATTGCCCAAGATAATTCACTGGAGCTCTCCTGCATGGCTGGTCCCGGACGCCCCACACTCGCATTTTACGCTGCTGTACTTGCCGTCATGGCCGGACTCGTTTACTTCGCAGGTCGTCAGGCCGGGTTCTTTGGCGAAGTACCGGAGGCGGTTGTGATCCCAGACCGCGACGATGACATCGTCATCGACCCGGCGAAGCTTGGAACTGGTCAGGCAGAACAGTCGTCGGACGATATTGTCACAACCGTCAAGGAATATGCGTTCGTTCCTGCCGAAAAACTCCCATCAGTGAAGGGCACCGCCGCCTACAAGCCACTGGAAAACAATACGGTTCGTTTCGCGCTCAACGTTTGGGCCGGCTGGGCACCCATTATTCACGCCAATGAAGGCTTCCAGCCGGACAAACCCTGGAACACACCGGACGGCAAGGAATTCGAAGTTCATCTCATTCTGGCCGATGATCCGGTTGTAATGCGAGAAGCTTATGCAACCGGTGACTTTCATATCGGCTGGGCAACGGTAGATATGCTGCCTTTGTTCATGGAAGGATTCGTGGAGTCCTCCGGGACCCCTCGCGACAGCAGGGTTATGCCCCGAATTTTTCAGCAGGTGGACTGGTCCAATGGCGGTGATGGCATCGTTGTACGGGACAACATCAGGACGGTGGCAGATCTCAAAGGAAAGAAGGTCGTACTCGCTCAGAATTCGCCATCCCCGTATTTCGCGCTGAGCATGCTGGTGGCCGGAGGCGTACAGCCCAATCAGGTCAACTTCATATATACGAACGATGCATTTGAAGCTGCAGCCGCATTCAACTCGAACAAAGACATTGCCGCCTGTGTGTCGTGGGCACCGGATATCTACAACCTGTCGGAACAGCGTGGAAATCGCATGCTCGTGGATACGGCAACCGCCAACAAACTAATTGCCGACGTCTGGTATGCCCGAGCCGACTTTGCACAGGATCATCCGGATCTGGTCGAAGGCATCGTACGAGGGATTTTCGATTCGATTGAATCCTTGAAAGACCAGGCAGAACAACAGAAATTCGCCGGATGGATGTCCACCGG
Source organism: Planctomycetota bacterium (assembly GCA_963581585.1). Classification (GTDB taxonomy): domain Bacteria; phylum Planctomycetota; class Planctomycetia; order Planctomycetales; family Planctomycetaceae; genus S139-18. The sequence goes on along the minus strand of CAUZPL010000003.1, from coordinate 71,777 downwards.
CTACGCCATTCCGCAGGACGAATGCCTCGCGATGCTGGGAGACGCACACTCAACAAACTACGCGGAAAATCGCGAGTTCTTTTTGAACCAGAACAATCCGGCTCGCTTCGAATCTACCTGAAATCAGGCTTACTACATCTACCGCCGCATTCGCACGGTCACTCACCAGCCCGTCCCCTTCGAACAAGTGGTAGACTTCAGCATCATTCAGAAGCTGGGCAGTGAAGAAAAATACTCATCGCAAAAGAATGAGTATCGTGTTCAGTTCGCTCCCAAAGCGACCTCTGACATCGTGGCGGAATCCGACGAAGTCCTGACGAATACAGTCATCATTCATTTCGCTACCAACGATCATAACCTGGCGTACAAGGTGATCCGTAAGAACTCGGATGGGGAAGATGTGGAGGAACTCTATGATCCCAATATCGACTTCGTCCTCGAAGAAATTGCGAAACTGGTGGCTCAGTTCGGGGCCTCCCGGGTGATCGTTGAAGGACACACCGATGCTTCGATAAAATCCGTGCTGCCGGATGACACCCTGGTCAAGCAGCTGGCGGGTTATCGCGCCAATGCCGTAAAAGAGTCACTTGTCGAACGATTTCAGCTCGATCCCAACCAGTTGAATTCGTCGGGTGTCGGCTGGGATCGCCCGGCGGATCCTCAGGATCCGGGAAACCATGCCAAGAATCGTCGTGTTGAGATTCGTGTATTTTCTGCCGAGGCTGAGTAGGCCCGGCTGCAGGATGGCGTGGGCACAGATGCGTGAAGCCGGATGGAACAGGTCGGCAATACGTCATTCGATCGGAAAACGGGTGTTGGCTCAGGATGCTCAGTCACGGGTCGAAAATGGAAAGCAACGGAACGGAAGAACTGAACATTCCGAGCGACACGGAGGAGTCCACAGCCTCCGTTGCAGCAGACAACGTTGCTCAGACAGCCGTTGAATCAGTCCAGTCATCGCCGGATTTACGTCTGTTCGGACTCCGCGAAGAAGTTCCTCGGTGGCTGACAGTTGTCGCCGGATTGACGGCTGTCACGTTATGTGCCGGATTATGGCTGCTGGCAACAAACCGGTCCCGGTGAAGAACGGCTGCTGGGTCACAGCCAGCTGCCATCGATTTCCGAGACGATTGAAAAACTGCCATCCGTCTGGGACACCAGCGCCCCCGAACGACACTTGTGGGACAACACGATCAGATCGCTCACACGTGTTATTATCGGGTTTGCTCTGGCGCTGGTAATCGGTATACCGATCGGTGTCGCCTGTGGCTGCTTCCCGCTGTGCCACAGTTTCTTTTCGCCGCTTGTGTTGTTCGGTCGCAACATTTCCGTCGCCGCGCCGATCCCTCTGCTGCTGGCCATGTTTCAGACAGGGAAACTGCAGAAGTATATGTTCATCTTTGTGGCGTGCGTTGCATTCATCATCGCTGACACGATCGATGCCGTTGCCGATGTGGCTCAGCGATATGTGGAAACGGCTTTGACTCTGGGTGCCTCCCGGTTACGGATCGTCTTCAAAGTACTGATTCCACTGGCCATGCCGACGGTGTTCAATTCTCTGCGAGTGATGTTTGGTCTGGCCTTCGGATATATCATGCTGGTTGAATTCGTACACGAAGGCGAAGGAGCCGGCGGACTCGGATTCCTGCTGAATATCGCTCGCCGGCGCGGCATCACGGAATACACCATCATTATTATTCTCACCATACCACTGGTGGCCAGCCTGATTGATCAGACGCTATACGTGATTAAGTGCTGGTTGTTCCCGTGGAAGTATGCAGACGACTCAAAGCGCAGTCTGGCGTTTCGGTTGTCCGAGCGAGTGCTGCGACTGTTTTGGAAGAAGAAAACTGCGTAAAAGCAAAAGCTTGGGTTTGAGGGTTATGGTTCCGGTTGGTGCCCGATCTGCGACAGTTGCGGCGAGACCTGTATATGACGACACCGATTGTTGAGTTTTCGAACGTCAGCAAGACGTACAACTTCGGTCAGCCGGATGCGTTCACTGCAATTCGGAATGTCACGTTTTCCGTGCCCGATTTAGCCGACAAGGGAGAGTTTATTGCCGTTTTGGGTCCCAGCGGCTCCGGTAAAAGTACCGTACTGCGGAAAATTGCCGGACTTTCGCCGCAACATCCCCCAACGACGGGTACGGTGCGTGTGCAGGGAAAAGCAGTCATGGGACCCGGAGCGGACCGTGGCATGGTATTCCAAGATTATACCAGCTTTGACAATCGTTCGGTGCCGGACAATGTGGCTTTCGGCCTGGAATGCCAGGGTGTCTCGAAAGTCGAACGTCAGCAACGGACCCGGGAATGGATCATCCGGGTTGGGCTGGATGTTGCTAAAGATGCCGGAAAATATCCGCACGAGTTGTCGGGCGGAATGTGACAACGTGTGGCGATTGCCCGCACGCTGATCCTGCGACCACAGATCATTCTGATGGACGAGCCGTTTGGGGCACTGGATCCTCACACTCGCATGCAGATGCAGGACCTGTTGGTGAGTCTGTGGAATGAGGTGCAGGCAACGGTGTTTTTCGTGACGCACTCGATTGAGGAAGCTATTTACCTGGGAGACCGGGTCTTCATTCTCAGCCGTTCACCAGGTACGCTGTTGCACCCGATCGGCCTGCAATGGAAATGCAGCAGGAAGCGTCATTTCAGGAAATGGTTTGTTCCATCCGACGCATCCTGGAGAATCTGGAGTCCGGCCAAAGTGTCTGACTCATCGACTGTGTCTGTGTCTCGTTCACCCCGTACATTGTCGGACCACCGTGGGAATGATCCGTTATATCAAAGCCGCATTCGTCAATCGCTGAAATCTGCTGGGGTTGGTGGCAGGGATTGGGTTCACATTCGTTTCCGGGCATCCGGAAATCGGGTTGCCACTGGTTGCCGCAGGTGAGTTGGCGTGGCTGGGTCTGGTTGGCACCCACCCGGCTTTTCAAAACTATATCGACATTCAGGAAAACAACGCTCGACAGGCCAGAATGGCCGTATCAGCAGCTGAGCGGATGCGAAGGATTCTGAAGACACTGCCACGGGGACCCGCACAGAGGTTCCGGAAACTGATGCGCCAGTGCGAAGAGCTGCGCAGTATTACTCAGGATTATCGATCCGCGCAAGCAGCTGAGTCCCACGTCGAAAATCTGGCCGAGCTGCAGCTGGATGGTCTGGATCGTCTTTTGTGGCTGTTCCTTCGGTTGCTGTACACCGAGCATTCGCTCAATCGATTCTTTGAGACGACGACGATTGACCGGATTGAAAAGGAGATTCACCGGGTGGAAAAACGGCTGGAGCGTGAGCAGGCTCGCCCGCAGACAGCTCAACGACAGCGAATTGCTGCAACACTGCAGGATAATCTGGCGACGTGTCGTGAGAGAAAAACGAATTTGGAACAGGCGCATGACAGCTACGAACTGGTCAAAGCCGAACAACAGCGTCCGGAAAATAAGATCTGCTCGCTCGCGGAAACGGGAATGAGTCGTGGCGATGCCGCGATGCTCTCAATTCAGGTTGGTTCCGTGACCGGCAGTATTTCCGAAACTGAACGAACGCTGAGTGACCTGCAGTTCGTCACCGGTCTGGACCACACCGACGAAACCGTGCCAAGCATCATGCGGCGACAGACGGTAGTCCAGTAGTCGATTCACTCAGGGGCTGGACCGCTCAGCGATGCTGGTCGTTGACATAGATGCGGTAAACGGTTGGTCGATCCGTTCCTCGCCGAACAGTTTCAACCGGCGGTGTGGTGGAATCAGATTGTTTCAGTAACCAGGCGGCAACAAACCCCGTAATGAAGCCTCCTATGTGAGCCCACCACGCAACACCGCTGCTCTGCACGCTGATCACAGCAAATGTTCCCTGGAAAAACTGCAGCAGAAACCAGATTCCCAGAAAGACAGGTGCCGGGAGCACGATCATCTGAAGGAAGAAAAAGATGGGGACGACCGACAGCACCTGAGCCCGGGGATACAACACCATGTAGGCGCCCATGACTCCGGCGACTGCGCCACTGGCACCAATCGTGGGAATGGCCGAGCTGGTGTCGACCAGCATGTGAGCAGCACTCGCCACAAATCCGCAAAAGACATAGAACGTCAGGTATCGGGAATGCCCCATGCGGTCTTCGACATTGTCACCAAAAATCCAGAGCATCCACATGTTGCCGATGATGTGCATCCAGCCGCCGTGCAGAAAAATACAGGTTAACAAAGTCTGCCACGGGGCCACTGCGGGAGCAGCAGCAGGTCGCCGCACCTCCTGAATTGCTGGACCCAGCGGTGTGAGGACGATTGTAGTACGCTCGGTCAGCTGCACGGGTTTGTCCGGATGTGCCACGCGCACAGGAATCATCCCGTACTGTTCGACCAGTACGGACTGCTGATCCTGCAGCTGGTAGAAAAAAACAAGACCGCAGAGGCCGATAATGCCGTAATTGACCCACGGTGTGGTTCGTGACGGAATGTTGTCGCGAAGAGGAATCATGGAAAGACTCGAAAATTAAGCAGTCAATAACGCAGTGCCGAAATGTCCCGTAAAGCGGGGATGCGTCGACGACAAGCTGACGGATTGGAAGTGGCTCTGACCCTTCGAACTGCAACTCTCAACTGAGAATCTCGCGAACGACGCGTCCTTCGACGTCGGTAAGTCGGTAGTGACGCCCCTGAAAACGAAACGTGAGACGTTCGTGATCGATGCCTAGCAGGTGCAGCAATGTCGCATTGAAGTCATGCACATGGACCGGGTCACGGGCGATGCTATAACCCAGTTCATCGGTTTCGCCATAGCTGGTTCCTCCCTTGACACCTCCACCCGCCATCCAGACTGTATACGCGTTCTTATGGTGATCGCGGCCGACATTCGCCGTGAGTTTTCCTCTTTCAGCCTGGGCGAACGGCGTACGACCGAATTCAGCGGACCATACGACGAGTGTTTCGTCCAGCAGACCTCGCTGCCGGAGGTCGCTAATCAATGCCGCGATTGGCTGATCGACCTGCACCGTTTTTTTGCGGATACTACTGAAGACGTTTGAATGGCTATCCCATCCCTGATCGAACAGTTGCACGAAACGGACTCCTCGTTCGACCAGTCGGCGAGCGAGAAGACAGTTGTTGGAAAAGCTGGATTCACCGGGTCGCGTGCCATACAAGTCATGTATCCTGTCCGGTTCCGAAGAAATATCCATCAGCTCCGGCACACTCATCTGCATGCGACACGACAGTTCGTACTGGCTGATGCGTGTGGCGATTTCCGGATCGCCGACGTCAGCCAGTTGAATAGCATTCAGCGAATTAACAGCACTGACGATGTTCCGCCGTGATTCCTGGCTGACTCCCGGTGGATTTGAAAGGAACAACACAGGGTCACCCTGACTGCGAAATTCCACGCCCTGATAGACTGTGGGAAGGAACCCGCTGCCCCAGGCCGGACTGCCGGCTCCAAGAACCTGGCCGGTGATCATTACGACGAAGCCAGGTAGATTTTGGTTGGCCGATCCCAGTCCGTAATTCAGCCAGCTGCCGAGACTGGGGCGGCCGAATCGACTGAATCCGGTGAGCAGAAACATCTGAGCAGGACCATGATTGAATTCATCGGTGTGCAATGTGCGAATGAAAGCCAGCTCATCGGCAACACCCTTCAGGTGTGGCATAAGGTTTGAAATCGGCTGGCCCGATTCACCGCTGGGAGTGATTTGGTATGTTGATTCACTCCGAGTGCCCAGGAGTTTGGGAAGGCTGCGCACAAATGCGAATTTCCCGGACTCGAAGAGGTCCTTCGGGCAGTCGCGGCCTTCCAGGCGTTTCAGCTCCGGCTTGGGTTCAAACAAGTCCAGGTGCGAGGGGCCGCCGACCATGTGAATATAGATGATACTTCTGGCCCGCGACGCATAATGTGACGGACCGGCTGCCGGCGTTGACGTGTCGGCCTGCAACAGACTGGCCAGAGCAAACCCGCCAAGTCCATAGCCGGTTCGCTGAAAGAGTGTGCGACGCCCTGTTGTTGTTGCGGTGAGAGACATGATGCAGGTGTGCCAAACTAAATGGCTGCAGGAATACGATGATTTCACGGGGTGCCAAACGCGACCGTGTGCTTAACATCCGGCAAGCACCGTCAGCCCCGGCATGTTGTTAAACAAATATCACTGTGTCATCGTCTCGTCCAGGTTGAGAATCGCATTCGTGACCGCGAACCAGGCAGCGATCTCCACCGGGTCATCGGATCGGAACCTTGTTCCCGGTGCTCTCATGTTAACACGTGCGTCAATTTGTTTCGGATCAGCAACAAGCCGGTTTCGTTCTTCATCCAGGAGTTGCTGAAGAATGGCGATTTCCTGATCGGTCGGCATTCGTGTGACAGCAAGTCTCATAGCGAGGTGGATTCGTCCAGTGTCCGTAGCGTCTGTCGATTCACTCAGAATGCGATCGGCGAAAGACAGAGCCATTTCAACATAGGCTTTGTCATTCAGCAATGTGAGTGCCTGTAACGGAGTATTACTGCGGCTGCGCTGAACCGTGCAGCTGCCGCGATCGGGAGCATCGAACGTAATGAAGCTGGGATACGGTGCCGCTCTCTTGCAGATCACGTAAACCCCTCGACGAAACCGGTCTTCGTTGACGGCCGGAGCCCATTCGGGCTGATTCCGACCCACACTGCGCCACACACCTTTCGGTTGATATGGCATGACCGGTTCACCATACATTTTTCCCGACAACAGACCGCTGATTGCCAGTGCGTTGTCCCGAATGGTCTCAGCCAACAGACGAAATCGCGGCCCGCGAGCGAGCAGTCGGTTGTCCGGATCCTGAGTGCGACTCCGGGAACTTCCGGTCGGTACCTGACGCCAGGAATTCGACATCACAATCAGTTTATGAATGTGTTTCATCGACCATCCACTGGACCTAAATTCATCCGCCAGCCAGTCCAGCAACTCCGGATGGCTGGGTGAATCCGCCTGTGTGCCAAAATCTTCGGGCGTCGTCACCAGCCCCGTCCCGAACAGGTCAGTCCACCACCGATTCACAGTCACTCGGGCGAACAGCGGATTCGAGTCCGAAGTCAGCCAGCGAGCAAGTTCCATGCGATCGCCCGTTTTCGAAATATTCGTTGCTGCCGGCAGTGAACGTGGAGTGCCTGCTGAAACAGACTCGCCTGGCTGTTCGTGGTCACCCCGTGTGAAAATAAACGTGTCTCGCGGTTCTTCCATCTCCACCATGACCAAAGTTGTGTCGCTTTCGATAAGGTCTGCGAGAAACCGCAGATTTAAAATCTTTCCGTTGAGCTCTGACAACACTGGATGTCGTACTTCGAACTCGCGTTGAAGCTGTTCGCGTTGTTCCTCCGAAGCTGTCGGATTCTGTGCGGCCGCCACAAGAGTGGCGTTGATGTCAGCCGTGGCTGGATCTGCGGCCGTCAGTGAGATTCTTGGGCGCCCAATGCTCTGTCGACTGTAAATCAGCGTCACCCTCAGTCTGTCGTGGGGGCTGGTTCGATTGATGCTGCCAGAAAAGATGAAACGAGCCCAGTGAGACTGGCCGTATTGCGGCCCAATGGACCACACCGTGAGATTGTCGTCGTCGATAGCTCCCGAAATGTGTCCACCACGCGCCGAGAAATCTGCCTGAGCAGATTCAATTGTGACGGCCTGGGACTGTCCATCTCTGACGATCTCACATTCAATACCACGCAACTCGAAATCAGGGCTGGTGTTATTTCCGCGTCCCGGACCTTTGCCGGGAATCGATTTATCCGTGAGTGTTTCCAGGCGAATCGCGGTCACTGCTTCGTCCGGCAATGAAACGAGGACTGTGTGTCTGACTTCGTCAGTCACTTCACCTGTGATCAGTACAGAACCGTCTTCCTGAACCGTGAATTCCTCAGTACCGGTCGTAGCGAATGATTCCGGCAGAGCAACCGTCCAGGCATCGGCCGGAGAGTAATCGCGGACTTTGGCCAGCCATGCTTCGCATTGCGAGAAGCTTTGGTCGATGATCCGTTCTCGCTGCCGTCTGAAACCGTCAATTTTCTGACTCAGGTCGCGCTGACGGCGTAATGCCTCCTCGTCGAGAGGCAGATCCATGGTGGGGCCGTAAAAGTCCCATGTCACGCCGGAGGTGTTCCTGACTTCCAGCGGACTGTTATTAAAGAACGCGAAGAACCGAAAATAGTCTTCCTGAGTGAATGGATCATACTTGTGATCGTGGCACTGAGCACACTCCAGGGTGATTCCCAGAAAAGCAGTCGCGGTGGTACTGACTCGGTCGACAATCTGGTTGACTCGATTGGCTTCCGGATCAACACCGGCTTCCACGTTGCAAGTCGTCATGCGGTGAAAGCCGGTAGCGATCCGTTGATTGACGGTGGCGTTCGGACGCAGATCACCTGCCAGCTGATCGGTCACAAAGACGTCGAACGGCATGTCAGCATTGAATGCTCGAATGACCCAGTCCCGCCATGCCCAGTTGTCCCGCAGCTGATCGGCCTGGAACCCGTTACTGTCAGCATACCGTGCCAGGTCCATCCATGGAACGGCCCAGCGTTCGCCGTACTGAGGCGACTGCAGCAGTCGATCAACCACCTTCTCATAAGCGTGCGCCGTATCGTCATTGATGAAACTGTCGACTTCGATCGGAGTGGAAGGAATCCCCGTGAGTGCCAGGGAGACTCGCCGCATCAGGCGTGGGCGGTCGAGCGGAACCGTAGGTGCCATGGATTCCTGTGAGAGTCGTCGGTAAACAAATTGATCAATCGGACTGAAGGAAGAACCAGGGTCCGGGAGTGGTGGTCGTTCAGTGGGCGTCCACGCCCAGTGCTGAGCTTCCGCGAATCGGTCCGGCCAGACTGCCCCTTCGTTGATCCAGCGGGTCAGCAGATTGATTTCATCGTCGGTGAGCGGCTCATCGTCCAGCGGCATGATGTCACCCGCGTCGCTGTTCGTGAGGCGCTGAATCAGCTGACTTTGATCGGCGTTGCCGGGCACAATAATCCTCTCAGCGGACTCACCACGATTCAGGACTGACCCGCGTCGATTCAGCTGCAGGTCGGCCTTCTGATTCTTTGTTCCGTGGCAGCGGTCGCAGTGGCGGATGAGGATCGGCCGGACATGGTTCCCGAAATCCACTTCCGAAGTTTCTGCAGTGGTGGCCGTTACAAAAAAAATCAACGTCAACAGCGACGAAAGGAGGCGCAGGTCAAGGTTGACGACTTGTCTCGGCATGGCGGCATATTGAAAACGTGACACGACGTATCCGGGGCTGAGTTTCAGCATAACCAGGCTGGCTGAGCAGTCGTAGTGGCATTTCTCCGAAATCCGACTCTAGACGGAACACAACGGTTTCCTTCCAACGACACCGATACAGACTGGAGACGTCGCTGTTTTACGACCTGATTTCGGAGAATCGGGGCTGCGGCTGTCTGTGACCCCGTGGCGGACCGAGTTCACGACCACGTCCGGGTTCACGTCGTCTATCCACACCGGGCTGGCCACGCACAGACCGCTGGACTCGTGGAAACATGCGTCGGAGTTCGGTCCTCATGTGATTGAACTCGGAAAGACGGACCGCAAGTCGACCGGCCGGAGTATTCCTGTCCGCTGATTTGAGACTCATTTGAAGCGAACGCAGTGCCGTGGCTGGATCAGACATCATGTGTTTGATTCGTGCGGGTGTGTCCAGGCCTGTAAATTCACGTTCGACCGCTTCAGAGGAGACAACATGGCGCCGCACAAATTCCTCCCTCAGTTGAAGCTCCAGGGATCTGAGAATAGCGAAGGAAACCATCGCCTCCCCACCTGGATCTCTCCTGTCCTCAAGAATACGTTCACGCAGGATATGCGTCTCGGCTGCCTGAGATATTCGTGCCACCTCACCTCTGCCCATACCTGCTTTCCCGGACCGGCTGCGGAACAGCCGTCTGAGAATCACCAGAACGCGCGCAAGCGAAAGATCCTCCGGTTCAACCAATTTCAGCAGATCCTCGTCGTCAGGAGACAGGCCATCCGCCGGCAGCGCATCTTCCAGAAACCGGTCAACTTTCTGCCGCGAAACGTGTATTGAACCTCGTCGACGGAGAGGCCCCGGCAGCTGCACTGTGAAGTCGTGTGTTTCTGCAAATTCCGAGATTTGCCACTGCATTTCGTCAATCCATCGATCGACCGGCACCTCTCGTAACTCCGCCCGCTGAGCGTCATCTCGCGTCTGCCACCAGGCGTAAAGCTGCTGCAATCGTCGATCGATATCCGGATCGTTCGACACGGCCTTGTGAATCTCTTCGATGTGTCTCCGTTCACCTGGTGAGTTTTGCAGGCGGTCGAATGTGGCTATCAACCGTCGCGCTTCCGAATGGGGCAGTTCGGTGAACCGTTGCTCTGCAGCACGGAGCTCCGGATGATCGTCCACAAACAACCATGTGAGCAGAAGAGTCACGGCGACTCCAGCCGATGTTGCCAGGACGGCCACGATTGTATTGCTGACTCCCTGAGTCATCTCGGTGCCTCCCGGGACAAAGATGTTTCAGGCTTTGGCAGCCGCAGCTGACGAAGCAAATTGACATCGGGAATTATCGAGTATTCAGGATAGCGCTGCAGTACATCGATTTGCCTCAGCAACTGCTCTGCGTGAGATGATTCTTCAGATGTCCCACGGAGTGCCACGACGCCCAACCCGCAGAGTGTTCCCATGACTCCGATTCCAAACCACACTAAAGCCTGCCTGCTGATGATGGATGACAGCACGCTGCCAAAGGTCCCAAGTCCCCGATGCAGTGGCACTGACCCGGTTGCCGTGATCGTTTTCAATGTCCGTCGTGAAAACTCTTCGCCGGCCACGACGGGTTCGAGCACATCGAGGAGACCCCACGTTCGATCCAGATCTTCTGTCATCTGACGCAGTTTGGCGTCTTTGCGGAGTCGTTCTTCAATTTCTGCAGATTGCTCATCGTTCAATTCACCGTCGAGGTACGCGACGAGCTGTTCGACGTGATTCGGTTTCCTTGGTGTTACATCAGTCACGCGGATGACTCGGTGGATATGTGCCGGGCGGGCGCTGGATATAGAAGAGTTTAACTCACCGACTGCTGCGTCGGCCAGTATCTGTGAGAAAAATGGCCGAACCACGACATCTCACGAAATCCAAAAAGGCAGATCTTCATCGTACTGGTGGATGGCGCCAGTCGTGGTAGTACGCGAGGCCTCGGCCGGATCGACCTCCGGGCCATTGTGGCAGTGGCCACAGCCCGCTCTCGACGTCCGGACGTTCGGATCCGTAGTAGCTCAGATGGTCAGCTGATGTCCAGTCGCATCCGGTCTCAAAGTTCGGCTCGTTGATTCCCAGCAGGCGTTTGACGGACTTCATGATTTGCAGCAGAACTGCCATGCTCCCCATCATGACCAGACCGAGGCCAAACAATGCCAGCCCCCAGTCAAATACGGGACTGACTCTCGGCCAAATCGACTGCCATACCAGCAACAGAAGGATTGTCGCGAGACTCAGCCAGGGACCGTACGGGAAATAGTGGAGGCGGTTCTGACCTCGCCGCATCACCCACATTACAATGGCCACCGGAACAGCCAGCAATGGAGCCAGGAAGAAGGCGATAAGGACTGGCTGCCATCCGATGACGGCACCAATCAATGCCATGAGGACAACATCCCCGTCACCCATCGCTTCCATCTTCAGCACCCAGAAACCGATTGCTCGAACACACCACGTCACTGCAGCTCCCATGAGCAGCCCCGCGAGACTCACCAGCAGGCCATGCCAGTGCGGATGCGCATTGGCAAATGAAACAGCGTCCCATTCGAAGATCAGCGGCTTGAGACTTTCCGGGAGCATGACCCTGATCGCATTTGCTGCCGTTGGATCCTGAAACCAGATGGGAACCACCCAGCTCTGCCCGACTGCCCATGAAAACAGCACGGCAAAGATCATCGCCGGAACGGTACAGCCGTCCGGGATGATGCAAAGTTCAAAATCAATCACCGTGGCGACAATCAGTCCGCACAACATCACCACGTGCAGCAAATATCTCAGATGCAACCAGACGATCGGGGACCACAATTCTTTGATGACTTCCGGGCCTGGTGGTCTTTCGGCTGTCCACAAACCGCTGTTTCGGACAGCGAATTGGCCGAAGTCAGGGATTTCCGCCCAATACAGCCACGCCAGCAGCAGCCCGGTGAGCAGTTCGACGGCCGGCCGGCGAACGTCCATCTTTCGCCCACACCTGCGACAACGACCGGCGTAACACCATCCGATGATCGGAATGTGTTGCACACCGGATTCCCAGGTGGCACACGATCGACAGTCACCTTTTCGCCAGACCGACGTGAGTTGATCACGAAGAGAACAGGCCTGCGGAAACCGCAGCACACAGCGATGCAGCCAGCGACCGATCCAGCAGCCGGTGATAAAGATCGTCACCAGCACTATCAAAAAGCCAGCACTCATCGTCATGGTTCCTCAGACGGCAGCTGGCGACATATCTCGGCGGCCATCTGATCCAGGCCGAGTCGATCCGTGTTAATTATAATGGTCGCCGCGTCCCGGTATTGCGTGAGTCGTGCACTGAGAACTGCTTCGATCTCTTCCGCCACGGATTGTCCTGTGAGGCTCGGGCGGCGCTCGGCGGTGGTTTCATCCTGCTCGATCCGACCCGCCAGTTGCTGAATGCCGGCCTGCAGCCACACCACTGGCCCGGCTTCCTTCATACGGCGGCGATTCTCTGCTGACAATATGGCTCCACCACCGGCGGCAATGACCACAGAATCCTGGCGGGTCAATTCCTGAATCACGTCCTGTTCCAGGCGACGAAATTCTGACTCACCCTTTGTTGCAAAGATTTCACGTATGGAATGCCCGGTGCGTTCTTCAATCACATCATCGCTATCGACCCACGATATTTCCAGGGCGGTTGCCAGCAGCCGAGCTACCGACGATTTTCCGGATCCTCGATAGCCAATCAGGGTGATCACCATGGCAGTCCATTTCGTCAGCGGCGTCCAACGGCCATGGCCCGTCGCATGGTTTCTTCCATGTATTCTCGCGGCGCGGTCTGCCCGGTGAAGATCTCAAATTGCCGGGCGGCCTGACGGACGAACATTTCGACTCCGGTGACCGTGGCACAACCTCGCTCACGCGCCTGTTTCAAAAGAAGTGTATTTTCCGGATTGTAAACCGTGTCAAAGACCAACGTCGATTCCCTGAGCCAATGCTGCGGAAACGGTGTCTCGTCGACCATGGGATACATTCCCACAGAGGTACAGTTGATCAGGACATCATGGTCTTCAGTACTGCGATTTTCCCAAAGCAGGAAACCGCATTCCATCTCTAGTGCCAGCTGCTGACCACGCTCACGAGTACGGTTGCTGACCGTGACCCGGGCGCCATGCCGCAGCATAGCCTGGATGGCGGCTCTCGCGGCACCTCCGGCTCCCAGCACCAGCACTCGTTTGTCGCCGAGTCCATGGGTGACGTCGGGCATTATTTTCAGTCTTTCGAGCACCGATTGTTCTATGGCCTCGCAATCGGTATTGGTGGCATGCCACTGATCGTTCTGCTGAAACAACGTGTTGGCCGCTCCAATCTCGTCGGCTTCCTCGTCAGGGACATCGGCCAGTTGGAATGCTGCCTGCTTGTGAGGAATCGTGACGCTGCAGCCGCTGATTTTGAGTGGTCCCAGCTCTGTCAGCGTGGTTTCCAGGTTTCCCTCCGGAATCCGCAGGGGCAGATACACTCCGTCAAACCCTGCTTTGCGGAACGCGGCATTGTGCAGGAGGGGACTCATACTGTGAGCGATCGGGTCACCAACCACCGCGAAGATCTTTGTATCTTCGTTGATTTTATTGAATCGATACAGGTTTCGGACTTCGGCAAATGTAAGCTGCCCCGGAGCCATTTCGCGGCCAGGACTGAAGCCAGCGTACGTGAACGGTGACCCGAACTGCCCACACAGCAGTCGGCTCGTGATGCCGAATTCCCCCATACAAAATCCCACAGTGGGGATAACCGCAACCTGCAGGAGTTCCAGCATGCGAACGTTGTCTTCCTGCGAATTGGCCATGGTTACGATCTTGATGACGTCCGCATCGCAGTTTGTCATCCGGTCATGAATCTGATGCAGGTCCGGTGGGGTTTCCTCGAAATTGTGGAAGCTGACGATGCGTCGGGTCTCTCCGTAACGGGGTATGGACCCGGCAATGTCGATTTCCAGATCAACATATTCAGCTCCTCCAATGATCGCTTCCCGAAGAACCATCAAGCGTTGTTCTTCAGTTCCAGACCATTGGCCACGGTCTTTCTTGCGACGGCAAGTGATAACGACCGGTGTAGGGCGATCTTTGAGCAGCTTTCCGACGTCCGGCCGCGTGCGCATCCAGTCCAGACGGAGTTCGACGAGTTCGGCCTGCTTCTCCGCCAACTCCTCGTGTTGAGCCCTCATCGACGAATAACTCGTTCTGCCTACACTTACACAAATCATGTCTGGTCAGCGGTCCGTTGGATTCGGATGGCCTGGAAAGTTCGGTTGCTGTGCGGAACCAGCGGTCCCTCGGGGCAATCAAACTGGACAAGCCAGCGGAATGCAACGATGGACTCACATTTTCCGCGGGGGGAAGTCAGGGATTTCAGATTAACTGCTCGATGAACAACCCTAGGAGGTCCAGGCAGCGACCGAAACCCGGAATCCCATGATGGATGTATCGCCGACTGGAACAAGTTCGGGCCACAGAGAATTACAAAAAGAAACACGCTGGAGAACGTTTCGATCTCACCGGTGTCAGCATGCGGCGCCCACAGAGTTTCTGTAACCGTCTGTGCTTCCCGTCATCACACCCCTTTTTTATTCGTGAATTCTGGTGACCAGTGTGATCGGCTACACATCAGAGGAAGCTGTGGCAATTTAGCCAAGGCGCCCAAACTGACGGTCCAACAGGTTTCGCGACAGCTTCATAGCAGTGGGCCGACCGTGAGGGCAATGGTGGGAGTCAGCGACCAGATGTCGCTGGCGGAGCAACTCACGCATTTCATCCTGAGTCAGACGCTGACCGGCTTTGATGGCAGCCCGGCAGGCCATCGTGTGCAGCATGTGGTCCAAAAGATCACGGCGAGAACTGCGACTGTCTGACTTCTCCAGTTGTTCCGCGAAATCTTTGAGGATCCGTACGAAGTTGCCGCGAGGAATCAGGACGGGGTACGATTCCAGCAATACTGTCGATCCACCAAACTCCTGAACCCCAAATCCGATTTCATGCAGCAGCTCTGCATGTCCACAGAGAACGGTTGCTTCAACCGGACTGCACTCGATCGTTTCCGGGATGAGCAGCATTTGGCGTTCGACAGTGCCCTCCAGCACACGAATTCGCAAATGTTCGTAAAGAATCCGTTCGTGTAAAGCATGCTGATCAATGATTTCGATGCCATCGTCTGCAGCAACAACAAGATAACAGTCGTGAATCTGGAGTGCTCGAAACTCATCCAGGGGCGCTGGGCCGGGTACTTCACCTGCCACGCCCGGCGACGTCTCATCTTCTGCATCCGGCAAAGCGTTTGGCACTGGTTCCCAAGCCGTTCCCAAAGATTTCTCTGCCGGTGCTGTGTCGTCGATCTGAGATGTGCCCAAAGATGAATCGTCTGCCAGGGGACGAAACTCTTCGAAAACGTGTTCCGGCAGTGACCTGCGAACCGGTATAGAGGGCGGTGCAGGTCGGGTCGCACTGTCGGCCCAAACGTTGAGTTCTTTTTGAACAGCGGCTCCCGTCAGCGCCAGTTCGGGTGTATCACCACCGGTCTTTGCAGGAATGCGGAGGTCAGCATGAAAATCCAGTTGCAGAAAACGATCACGAATCGTTCGCAGCAGGAGGCGATACAATGCCTGGCTGTCCTGGAACCGTACTTCCGTCTTGGTTGGATGAACGTTGACGTCCACCAGATGCGGGGGCACTTCCATGAACAGGAAGCTGACCGGGTGCCGGCCAACCATCAGCAATCCGCGGTAGGCTTCTCCCAGAGCATGTTGCAGGCTGCGGTCCTGAATCCAGCGGCCGTTAAGGAACAGGAATTGACTTTTTCGGGTGGACTTACTGAGTGACGGGTCGCCAACGAAACCCCACAGCCGCGGGGTCTGATCATCTTGTGTCGAGGCCTCGGATTCGATTGCGATGAGTTTGTCGGCGAGATCACTGCCGAAGAACCGGCGAATCCGGTCATCCTGACCGGCACTGCCTGGCAGTTCGTAGACCATGCGGCCATTGTGGCGAAGGACCATGTGCAGACGAGGATTGGCCAGGGCAATCCTGGAAAACTGTTCACTGACCCTGCCAAATTCTGTGGATGGTTTGCGAAGGAAGCGTCGACGTGCTGGTGTGTTGAAGAACAGATTGTGAACCTCGACACGCGTGCCTGTCGGGGATCCACATTCGTGCTGTGTTCTGATTTTTCCGCCTTCTGCGTGGAGTTCACGGCCGGAGGGCAGATTTTTACGTCGGGTGCGGATCTGAAAACGACTGACTGCAGCCACGGATGCCAGCGCTTCACCACGAAACCCCAGAGTCGCCACCTGATCGAGGTCCGTGTCACTGCAAATCTTACTGGTGGCGTGGCTGATGACGGCCAGTTCCAGGTCATCCGGATGAATGCCTTCGCCGTTGTCGGTGACGCGGATAAGCTCCAGTCCTCCGGTCGAGACATCAACTTCGACCCGTGTCGCCAAAGCATCCACACTGTTCTCCAGCAACTCCTTCACGACACTTGCCGGTCGTTCAATCACTTCGCCTGCCGCAATGCGGTTGACAACCTGCGGATCGAGTTGCTGGATACGTGTGGACATGGCGGGATCGTAGTTGATCTGAGCAGGTTCGTCGATTGGAGACAGGGTATGCGGCTGAATGGGACTGGCCGCGAACTCCGGATGATGGGCTGGTCACCCGGAATTAGTTATAGGACATTCCACCGTCCTGACTACAATCCGCGCCTCAATGAATTTTCCTCCTTTGCACTGACGATTCATGCCCGATGCTGATCATCAACGCGGCGCGGGTAACAAACGACTGAAGGGATTCCGTGTCGTCAGTGGATTGACTCTGGCGAGTCGCTTTGCAGGCCTGGCTCGGGACATCCTCATGGCCGGACTATTTGGTACCGGCTGGGTGCTGGACACGTTCACCGTTGCATTCCGGATACCTGGAATGTTTCGTCGTCTGTTCGGCGAAGGGGCCATGACGGCCGCATTCCTGCCGCAGTTCGTTAATGAAGATCATGACCACGGACGTGAGGCAGCGTCTGATCTGTTTTCTGCGGTGGCTCGGCAGCTGACGCGATGGCTGGCCCTGCTGGTCATTGCAGCCGAACTCGGACTGCTTAATGCATTGCTGCTGCTGGATCTTTCGGATCGCAGCGCGTTACTCGTGCAGCTCACCATTTTGCTGCTGCCGTATTCACTGTTGATCTGCGTCGCCGCACTTTACTGTGCGGCGCTCAATGGGGTTCAGCATTTTTGGGTGCCCGCAATGTTGCCCATTGTGCTGAACATCGCGTGGTTCAGCGGAGGTCTGCTGTCCATGGCGTTTCTGTCAGTTGATGAAGACCAGGTGCGGATCATTGCTTTGAGCATCCTGCTGGGCGGGACCGTGCAGCTGGCAATTGTGGTCCGGCAGTCACAACAATTCGGGATTCGAATACGACTGGATGTCGTTTCGGATGAAATGCGGCAGCGCGTCGGTACTTTGTTTCGACAGATGGGACCAGTATTGTTTGGGTTGTCGATCATGCAGCTCAATGCGATGGTCGACACTCTGCTGGCCTGGCTGCTGGCTCAGCCTGCTGGCTCATTGCCGGGCTTTCTCGAACGTTTTCGGCTGGCAGAAGGCACAGCATCGGCGCTTTACCTTGGACAACGACTGTTTCAACTTCCACTGGGCGTATTTGGAGTCGCCCTGGGAACGATCTTGTTTCCGCGGTTTGCTCGCCACGCGGCAGCCGGCGACAGTCGCGAGCTCAGGCGCGACATTGTTCACGGCCTGCAGCTCGTGCTGGTGGTGGGGATTCCTGCCAGTGCCGGTCTCTGGTTGATGGCCGAACCCATAACAGATTTGTTATTTCGTCACGGCGCATTCGGCGCTGAAGACGTGCAGCTGACCGCTCGGATAATCAGAACTTATGGAACTGGTGTGTGGGTGTTCTGTGGTCTCCTGATTGTGAATAAGGTGTTCTACGCAGCCAGCGACCGGTTCACGGCAGCTCGACAGGGGCTCGTCTGCGTGGGACTGAACCTGATTCTCAACGTTGTGCTGCTGCCGTGGTTACATGAGCCGGCCTTGCCGCTGGCAAGTGTCCTCGCGACGCTGTTTCAGCTTGGACTGGCACTGAAAGTTCTGCGCCGGCGATATCTGACAACAGGGCTTGGTGTTTTCATTCCAGTGCTGTGGCGGAGCGTCCTCGCCACGGCCTTAATGGCGGGCTGCTGTCTGGTTCTGCAGAGTTGTCCGATTGGAGAGAATTCAACGTGGAGTCGTCTGCTTCGAACAGCACTTCCCATCGGCGTTTGTCTCGCCATCTACTGGATTCTCCTGCGGCTCACCGGATTGTTGCCACAGCGGCTGCTTACTGAGCCGTTCGAACAGGACGAACGTGGTGCAGTTACCGAAACTGACGGCGTTGATTGAGCGTGATCACGTGCTTCGCACACAGCAGCCCAAACACAATCATCAGAAACCGGCGTTGGTATGGTACGGCCCACAACGCAACCGCTCCGGAAGACAGAATGGAGATCCAGAGCACCCTAATCTCTGCCCGCCGCGGCAAATACCGCAGAACCAGTGACTGCATGATGTGACCGCCGTCGAGAGGAATGCAGGGCATCAGATTCAGGACTCCCCACCAGATATTTATGAACAAAAGGTTGCTAAGTGCATAGGTGACCACCTGGTGCTCTGACAGCGTCGCAGGAGAATAATTCCGGAGTGCGACGACGATTCCCCAGACAATTGCTGCCAGCAGGAAACCAGCAATCGGGCCAGCTGCTGAAACGATGATATTTCGCCACGTCGAAAGGCGACCACCTGTCGCGAACCCACCCGCCAGATACAGGACGATCTCTCCCCGGTGTCCAAAGCGACGGAACATGACAGCGTGTCCAAGTTCGTGGATCATGATCGACACGAAAACACAGAGAATGCCGATAAAGACCAGGTCCAGTCGATGGGCGTCCCAGACAAAGAATGCCGCCATCAGCCAAAACAACGGGTGGACCCGCACAGGAATTCCGAACAGCTGAAATCGCAGGTCCAGTTCCGTTTCACCTGCGTTACCCAGCATGCGAATGACCCTCTCCTGATGATGACCAACGCGACTTCCGTGCATGACTTCTGCGCGCGGTATGGTTGGTTGTCTGTTTCAGCAGAGGATACAGTTCGTGGCAGAATTACAAAAGGATGTCGGTTGTAGAAATGTGACGTCCAGTTTGAGGCGGCACGTCTGACCGACTGAAACTAGCTGTGAGTATCCCGGCATGGGCAGTGTGTTTCGAGCGCTGATGAATCTACCGCTGTTTCGCTCCGTGCTGCGCCCGGTCACACGCGTTATCGTGGGACTTATCGCTATTCCCGCCTTCCGCTTTATCATGCGGCGAGTGTTTCGCCTGCAGGATCTGGATGATGAACTCGAGAAGGATCTTGAAGAATGGTTTCGAGGGGCTTTGCTGCTGCTGGCAGCCTCCGCCAATATGGAACACCTGCTGTTCGGCTGGATGGAGCACGTGGACTGGCTGGAACGTATGGACTGGTTGACGATGGGGTTGCGATTGATGCTGGCAATTGGTGTGATCGAAGCGATGCCTGATCAGGAGCTCTTCGGCGTCATCCATCCGGGGCCTCCAAAAATCAAAGCAGGCAAAAGTGTCTTCAGGGAGTTCTGGCAAAAGAAAATGGCATTTCTGCAGGGCTTTTTCTGTCAGCATCTCAATCGATCTTCTCCGGTTCTGGCAATGATGGCTGCGATTGTGGGAGCCCAGCTGCCGGCACTGGAGGACACTCATGAAGAGATTATGCGGCACGCGAGTGTGTCGGTATGGTCGCTGGTCCTGCCCATCGGATCTCTGACACCATCAGCGACAGTCATGGCACATGAAGTGATGGCAGAACACGAATCCGACATCACCGAGCTGGATCAGCACTACCAGCAACAGTGGGAACGCTGGGTCGTTGGCTGGGTTTGTTATCTGCTGGCAATCACTCAGTATTTGATTATTGGACTGGTCACATCGCGTGACCGAGCGATGGATGTTCTGTCGGAATTCGATCGTGCTGTCGCTCAGCGCCGCCAGGAACTCATCGAGGAGTTTCACCTGGGCGAAGCAGCCGGCCGGCAGCGTTCGGCAAAAGCAGACACTGCGGCGGGAAACGGTGAACCTGAAGGCGAGGATTACACAGCTCCTGACCGACGGGAGTGAGCTCATTTCCCATGTTGATGGCGGTCCAGGGATAATTCCCCGGGCGCAGAGACTCAGCAGGTCATGTGGAGAGCGTACAAAATTGATTGTGCGCCGTTGCGGAGGGGTAGTCGTATCCGCTCGCTTCTCCCACGTCACTGCTGCGTCCTTAAGCAGGCGGGCGGGACCACGATCAAAACTACACGAAAGCTGCGGATGGCATAAATAACGTGTTCGACATTGACTCGGGAGCCGACGACATGAATGTGCCAAAAATGCGTAACCGGATCGCTTGCGCTCGGGCGTGTCATTCGCTCAGTCGGTTTGTGCGCTGATCTGATTCTCCTAGCGCAGCCTGCGTTGCGCTGCAATGCGTTTGAAGGCTTCGTCCGCGAGGACTCCGACGAGAATTACGGATCCGATGATCACTCCCTCCAGTGGAGCAGATATCCTTAGCAAAGTAATCAGATTGTTAAGGATCTGCACGGCAGCCGTGCCGATGATGATGCCCATAATCGACCCTTCGCCGCCTCGGAGACTGCAGCCTCCCAGCACCGCTGCTGCGATTGCATACAATTCGAAAAAGGTCCCGAAACTGGACGGGGACACAGACAGGGAATCCAGGGCAAAAAGAATTCCGCCGACTCCGGCCAGCCCCGTGGAAATCACGTAGGCCATCAGAGTGACATTGCGGGTATTGATCCCACTGAACCGTGCGGCTTCTTCGTTCTGGCCGAGAGCCAGCATGTAGCGGCCCCAGATTGTGTGATTGAGAAAGACGGCTGCTGCAACTCCGATAACTGCGAGGATAAAGAACGGGTAAGGAATGCCGAAGGTTGTTCCGGCCGCATTAGAATAAACCGTCAGGCGTCCACTGCCCAATTGACATAAACCGTCAGAATACTCGGCAAATCCGGCTGGATTGTCGCCTGTCAGCCAGCGGGCGAGTCCTCGATAGATGAAAAGTCCACACAGCGTGACAACAAATGGCTGCAACCGGGCCCGGGTGACCAGCAGGCCATGAATGAGTCCCAGAACACAGGCGGTTGTCACCACCAACAGGAGTGCCACAGGGACCGACATGCGCTGATGACGGCGCAACGGAATCGCAAACCAGTCGGCTGTCAGACGTTCTCCTGGGTCATCTCGCAGAAAAACGGATGTGGAATCCTCCGACGTCTCAACTCGAACAATATTCTCCGTCTTGAGCCCGGCCTTTGGATGAACCAGCATGATCTTGTCCCGACGTCCCAGCTGAAATGATCCAGCCACCACTACTTCAGCTCCGTAATCGGTTGCTCCTTCCGGAGATCGCATGACCGTTTCGATCAGCAGTCCCTTGGCAATTTCTCCCGATGTGTCACTTTTTCGGATGTCTTCTTCCACCGTCAGCTGCTGACGTCCATTTTTGTTGCTGAGTTCTGCAATCGTAAATAACGCGGTCGGCGCAAGTTTGCCTCGGGAATAACGCACTCGATCACCGCGCCGGAGGCCGTCGATCGGTGTGGCCAGAACAATGTGGTTCGTATCTTTGTCGAGTGACCACACCGTAGCGTGGTGATTCGGTCGGTAGTCCACCTGAAGAAAGATGGCCAGCAGCACTCCGGAAAAGCAGACCATCGATCCGATCGAAAGGTCGATCCCGGAGGTGATAATGACGAACGCAACACCGACTCCTAAGATTCCGTACAGAGCAGTGCGGCTGAGCAGGTTCTGGAGGTTGCCGGTCTTCAGGAATGTAGACGATCCGATATTGTCCCACGGGACCGACGTTTTAAACGTCATGAACAAACACAGCGCAATCAGCAGACCCAGAATCCCGAGAATCTTCCCTTTCATGTGTGCTGCTTTCTTACACCTCGACGACTGATTCTGAGGATTCGGTGGCCAGCTGCATGACGGCTTCTTCCGTCAGATTTTCACGCGGCAGTTCGCCGGTGATTCGGCCCTCGTGCATCACAATGGCCCGGTCGCTCATACCGATGATTTCTTCCATCTCACTGCTGACAAACAGGACGGCCAGTCCCTGAGCAGCAAGTTCATCCATGAGCTCATAGATTTCCTGTTTGGCCCCGACGTCGATACCGCGGGTCGGTTCATCCAGCAGCAGAACTCGCGGCCTGAGGGCCAGCCATTTTCCCAGGACCACCTTTTGCTGATTGCCACCGGACAGGTTTCCGGCCAGCTGTTCGTCGCTTGGCGCCTTTACTCGCAGCCTTTCCATCATTGTCACTGAATCACCGGCTTCTGTGGCATAGTTGACGAACCCGGCAGCGCGAGCATGTTGGCGGAGACCGGGCAGGCCGATATTCTGACGAATCGCCATATCAAGAAAGATACCCTGCTGTTTGCGATCTTCCGGAACCAGTGCAATACCGGCTCTAATGGCGTCACTCGGTGAATTCGGCCGGACGGACCTGCCATCTGCCAGAATTTCTCCGGCCAGTGGCTGGTCAATGCCAAACAATGTTCGCAACAGCTCAGTCCGGCCCGCTCCGACCAGTCCGGCGACTCCGACGATCTCACCTGCTTTGACTTCGAAGTTCAGCCGATGTTCGGGCCAGGCCGTTGTGACCAGATTACGGACGATGATCGCAGCATCACCGGGTGCATGAGGTTGCCGCGAATAAATTCGAGAAACCTCGCGACCGACCATCAGCTTAACCAGGGAATCGTGGTTCACGTCAGCACGATCCAGGTCTCCTGCATTCTCGCCATCCCGCAACACGGTCACACGATCAGAAAGTTCCTGAACTTCGGTCAGCCGATGTGAGATATAGAGAATGCTGACTCCGTCCTCACGAAGGTCCCGAATGACGTCGAACAATCGTTTGGACTCTGCTGCCGACAGGCTGGACGTTGGTTCGTCCATAATCAGTACGCGTGCGTCAATCGATAGTGCTTTGGCGATTTCGACGAGTTGCTGGCGCCCAATTGCCAGGTGTTTCAACCGTATTTTCGGAGACTCATCCAGTCCGACTCGACGCAGATATTCTATGGAGCGTTCGTGAATCGCAGCGTCATCGATCAGGCCTCGGCGAACGAGTTCACGGCCCAGAAAGATGTTGGCGCCGATATTGAGGTTCTCGGCCAGATTCAGCTCCTGGTGGATCAGGGCAATTCCGTGATCAAGTGCTTCGCTGACTGACCGAAATCGGACAGACTGGCCGTTGAGAACGATGCTGCCGGAGTCCTGCGCCTGAACACCGGCCAGGATTTTCATGAGTGTGCTCTTGCCGGCTCCGTTTTCGCCGACGACCGACAGGACTTCGCCTTCGTTGACATGCAGATCGACGTTGCGCAGAGCCTGGACGCCTGGGAAGCTTTTGCAGATTCCACGGACTTCGAGTCGGGGAAGAGATTGAGTGTTCAGGTTGTTACTGCCCCTTTTTACCACGCAAATCGTCCCAGAATTCATCCACGTTGTGCGCGGTAATTTTGCGAGGGGGGATATCGACGTACTTTGATTCCGGAATCACGCTTTCGTCTCCTCGCAGCAGTTCAGTCAGAATCTTGACGGACTGATACCCGTATTCGAACGGGTTTTGCACTATAGTGCCGATACATTCTCCGTCTTTGATGGCCTGCAACGTGACATCATTCTCGTCGAAACCAATGATCGCAATTTTATTCAGCTGATCGGATTTTCTCAGTGCCTGATAAATTGCAGGTGGATTATATTCGAAGAGACCCACAATGGCATTGATGTCGGACCACGTGTTCAGTGCGTCTTCTGCCTTTGACAGAGCTACCTCCGGTTTGCCCTGGTCGGTGAGGGTCGCCAGAATGGTGTAATTGTCACCAGTAATTTCGCCGTCCGCAGGATCCCAAGCATCCGGTTGTTCCTGGTAATATACAGCACTGCGGTCGCGATCAAGCAACTCATCGATGACGCCCTGGCGGCGATACTTGCTGTTATCCTGTTCCAGGCGACCGATCGTCAACAGCACTTTACCGCCGTCCGGGATGGCAGCCTTGACCAGTTGTCCGCACATCCGGCCACCGGCATAATTATCCATGCCAATGTACATGAGACGGTCGGAACCGGGAGCGTCTGAATCATGGGTGATCAGCGGAACGCGGTCGGCAATGGAGTTCAGCCACTCAACCTGATTGTCGGCATCCAGCGGGCTGATCGCGATTCCCTCGATACCCGCCGTGAGCAGGTCTTCAACCTTTTGCTTTTGCACGACGGCAGTGGCTTCCGGTGGCATCACGACCGTGACCTCTGCATTGAATTCCTTAGCAGCTGTGTGGGCGCCAGCTTCCGCGATCTTCCAAAAATCGGCAATCTGATTGGTGACAAACGCCACGCTGTGTCGCTTTGAACCGGCAGCGTCGGATGGAATTTCCGGTTCTGAGGTATTGTTGCCGCAGCCAGACAGGCTCATGGCGCAGACAAGAATCACTGTCAGGCGATTCAAATAATTCATGATATGGGAATCCGAAGTACGTAGAGAAGAAGGGTCAACGAATCACTTCGCTACCACGACTACTGTGGCCCGTCAGTCACCTTACGACGCGACCAGAACACGGTCAAATGAACAACGCAGCATCGGTTGATCGTTCATGAAATTCTCTGTTTCAGGTTCCTGCTGCAGCCACTCAAATTGAACACCCAGGAAACTTCTGCGGGAAACGGCAATTTGCAGTTTCTGTTGGTAGTGTGAACGAAATCGCGCCATTGTGGCAATCCGGTTGCACGGCTATATTCACTGTGTAACCTCCAACGATGCACTTCGAATCGTCAGCGATCACTGACTGTGTCCTGTTGAGTTCAGATGTCTGCTGCCCCGTTATTCAAAGACGACAATCAGTTCCTGCGAATCGTTCGCAGGGAAGTTGACGTCGATTTGGTGGTGGCCACTCTGGAAATCGCTCGGGATGAACAACCGAATCTGGATTTTACGCCGACGCTGGAAACCATTCGTTCGTCAGTGGCCTCGCTGACTCGATCAGTGGCCCTGGCCAGCAACGACATCAATGAACTTGAGCTGCTCATTAGCCATCTGACCAATGAGCTCAATCTGCGCGGTGATGAACGCTGCTTTGAGGAGGCTCAGGCCAGCTATCTGAACTGTGTGCTCGAATCCGGTCGAGGACTTCCCATTACGCTGTCGGTCGTATACATGGCGATCGCCAGTGAACTGGGAATTCCCCTAGAAGGCATCGCGGCCCCCTCACACTTTATCACTCGGCTCAACAGTAACGAGGGTCTGGTCTATGTCGACCCGTTTCGCAGTGGACACCTGATGAATGAAACCGAATGCGTGGAATGGCTTCACGAGATAACGGAGTTACCCGCGGCGGAGATCTATCCGACGCTGAAACCCGTGGGTGAACGCGCCATCATCATTCGGATGCTCCACAATCTCAAAGCGCTGTTCGGCTCACAGGAACAGTGGACGTCTGCATGGAGGGTTCAGCGACGACTCTCATGCCTCAAGCCCGGTTCCTGGCGCGAGCGTCGTGACCTAGCGATATTGACGCTGCGAGCCGGTCGCCCAGGTGAAGCCGCGGGGCTTTTGGAACAATGCATCACCGTCAGTACGTTTCACGAACGACCGGTGCTGCAGCATTACCTGTGCGAAGCAAAAAAGCTGATACCGCAATACAACTGATGCGTGTGCCGCATAATTCTGTTGTTGAACCTGGTTCCACAAGGATGGCCGCGCGCGTAGCCTCTCCTGCGGCATCAAGTTAAACTGCCAGGGATCGGCACCTGGCTGGCGATCGTTCCGCCAGAGCTCAATGAACTCACCGGACTGCAGATAGTGGCAACTCCCATTCATCTGGCAATTTCGACGTGTCCGAATGACACGTTCGCTTTTCATGCCCTGATGCAGAAAGCGGTCGATTGGCGTGGGCTCGATTTCCAGTTTGAGTTGCTGGATATTCAGCAACTTAACAATCGTCTGTTCAACGGTGATTTCGATGTAGCCAAGACCAGCTTCCACGCCGCATTGATGCTGACAGAAGAAACGGTCGTGCTTACGAGTGGAACGGCGCTTGGGTTTCAGGTGGGACCACTGCTGCTGGCGGCTGCTCCGGATAACGCACCTGTCGACGATACCCAGATCACTCTGTGTCCGGGAGAAGACACGACAGCAACATTACTGTTTCAACTTTTCTACCCCAAAACAACACAGATTTGTAACGTCGTATTTTCAGACATTTTTCCGGCATTGCAGCGGTCTGAAGCCGATTTTGGAGTATGCATTCACGAAGGCCGATTCACCTGGCACGAGGCCGGCTTATCGCTGGTGGAGGACCTAGGGACCCGCTGGGAAACGGAAACCGGGTGCCCGCTCCCATTAGGAGGGATTGTCGCTCGTCGATCACTGCCGACCGGTGTGATTGCCGCAGTGCAGGGAGTGATTCATGATTCGCTGCAGTACTCTCTGGCTGACCGAGACGCACCGTTACCGACCATGCGTCAATACGCTCAGGAATTTGACGACAACGTGCTGATGCAGCACGTTGATCTTTACGTCAACGAATGGACTGTGAATCTGGGTGCCGTCGGCGTCGCTGCGCTGAACGAGCTGTCACGTCGCGCAGCCGCAGCGGGCCTGCTGACAGCCCCGCTGCGTCCCATTGAGGTGTTCGCCGGATGACTCAATCCAGTACCGAAATAATCTCTGAAGATGAAAACCAGGTTCGGTCAGGCACGGAATGGTTTTTCGTGACCCAACAGACTCAATTGCCCCGGTCTGGTCCAAAATCTTTCTCGCAAATCCGGCAACGCCGATGCAGCTGAAAGACCATTGCCTGTGGAAGCTGTGAAACGCAGGTTTATGGTGTCTCCAGCTGGCTCAGGATTTCTGCATGTTCCGGAAAGCGGTTGGTTTCGTGCTTACTGAAGATCAGCCTGCCGTCGACTTCCACGTCGAAAATGCCCCCGGAGCCTTCAATCAATTCTGATTTCACACCTGTCGCCTCTTCAATTGCTGCTGCCAGACCGGCAGCTTTGGGTGTGTAGTTTCACATGACGCAGTAGGTGATGCGGATTTTCATTGTGTGTCCTAGCAGGAATGCAAAGCAGGATACGCCGTGTTTGAATTGTTGAACTGAAACTGATTCCGGCGATCTCTTGCTGCCGGATCAATCCCGGATATCGCCGGCCTGATGCTGATTCAGATCAGATACCGGCGTGTCGCGCCGGCACCGATTCTATATCGACAGCTCGAAGTTGTCATGCCTGTCAACCCCCGGGACGTTCACAGCACCGGCATTCTGTCGGTATGGCTTCGTCCGGTCAGGCTTGGATTCATTCATCGACTGCAGCGGTTTCTGCCGTCGGGTCTTCGTGGCCCGGAGCCGGCGGTCGCGGTCCTGGATACTGATAGTACTGGCATTCAAGGCGACCGTTGTAAAGCTTACGACGCCGGCCGGCGCGGCGGCCATAATATTTTTCAAACCAGCGATTTGACGTCAGTACATAGATGCTCCAGGTGTCAAGCGGCACAAAGACTCGCCCCAATTCACGGTAGACTGCTTCAACTTCTTCGGCTTCACCCAATCGTTCGCCGTACGGCGGATTGGTCACGATGCACCCGTATTCCCGCTTCGATTTAAGCTCGCTGACTTCCTGCCGGCGAAATCGGATGCTGGCACCCACTCCAGCTTCAGCGGCAGCTCGTTCGGACAATCGAATGGCGGCAGGGTCATGGTCATAAGCAAGGATCGTTTCTGGCAGCTGCGACTGACGCGCGTCTTTGGCGCACACACGCGCATCGCGGAAGACGCGGCGATCGACCCAGTGCCAGTCCTCGCACAGGAAAGAGCGACCCAGTCCCGGAGCGATGTTACAGCCGAGCAGCGCCGCTTCGATGGGAATGGTGCCACTGCCGCAGAACGGATCCACAAGCAGCCGCTCACGATTCCAATAGCTTAACTGCACCAGTCCCGCGGCCATTGTTTCCCGCAGCGGGGCTCGCCCCGCTGCCTGGCGGTAGCCGCGTTTGTGCAGTCCGGGTCCAGTGGTGTCGATGGACAGCGTAGCAATGTCTCTGAGTAATGAGACTTCGACTGGATATTGAGTGCCGGATTCATCAAACCGAAAACGGTTGTAGCGTCGTTTGAGGTTTTCCACGATCGCTTTTTTGACGCAGCCCTGAACCTTGGGGACGCTTTTGAGCTTCGACCGAACGGACCGGCCACTCACTGGAAACTCCGCATCAACCGGGAACAGCTCATTCCAGGGCAGCTCCAACGTGTTATCAAAGAGAGCCCCGAAATCGCCAGCCGGGAAATCGCCGAACCGAATCAGCAAGCGGTCGGCGGACCTCAGCCACAGGTTACAGCGGGCGATGTCGTTTTCGTCCCCGGAAAACAAAACTCGGCCGTCAGAAACCTGGCATTTCGTGTATCCCAGGTCTTTGAGTTCTCTGGCGACAACATTTTCCATTCCGAAGGTTGATGTGGCAATCAGATCAAACTGCGGCATAGCCGTAACAGTGGGTAAAAGATATGGCTCGTGAGCCACGAATATTCATTAAATAAGGGGGAGCAGAATTGGACGGTGCGAAGCAACGCCTGTCAAGAATGATTCGGATGGCTGTTAGTCTGTTATTAGTAATCCGATGGCTGCGTCGAAGTTCTTTCCCACAGGAACCTGAGGAGCGGCACTTCCCTTCATTGTCAGCCGGGGCTAAGATCGCCGGCTCGTCTTCGACTCAATTCCGGGTACGTGTTGATGGCGCCCCGGAATGGATTCCCGCCGGGATACGGAGCACTGTTTCCGGCAGAAAGACATTTGATGCAGGTCGCGATTACCGCCCGTCATGGAAGTATCAAACCGGATTTAAGCGAATACGTGACTCGGAAAGCCGAAAAACTGGTTCGGTACCTGGGCCAAGTGAGCGAAATCGACGTGACCTTCGAATTTGAAGCCGAACGGGTCAGCGTCGAAATGCTTGTGGAAATTGAAGGTTACCACACGATTGTAGCCCATGTGGAAGGCGAAGATGCCGGAGCCACCTTTGACCGGACACTTCAGAAAATGGAGCACCAAGTTCATCGTTACAAGGAGAAAATCAAGGATCATCGTCGCGAGAGGCCTGTGAGCGAAGTCGTGACAGACGACGAAGAAGAATCGACAGGCGATGAAGCCTGACGGTGGTTAATGTTTGGAGGGTTAGTAACTGGGCCGTGTGGTCCGGGCTCAGAATACAAATGCCAATACCCCGGTTGTGCGAGAGCTGAAACGAAATGAAACTGACGGATTTTGTTATTAAAGACGCGATCATCCCTGAACTTACAGCGTCAACCAAAGAAGACGTGATCCGAGAAATGGTGGCCCGCCTGAAAGCCAAAGGGGCCGTCAAGTCAGAGGACGAGGACGAAGTGGTCGCAGCAATCCTGAAGAGGGAAGAACTGGGCTCGACAGGCATCGGTAACGGAGTTGCGGTTCCTCACACAAAACATCCGGCCGTGGATCAGCTGGTCGCAACGGTTGCCGTCAGTCAAAACGGGGTCGATTTCGCGAGCCTCGACGGAGAACCGGTTTTTATTCTGTTTCTGTTGATATCTCCTCTCGATCGTCCGGGAGATCATCTGCGTGGACTGGAAAACATTTCCCGCCACCTGCGGCAACAGGATTTCTGCAGCTTTCTGCGCCAGTCAGATACGATCAAGGCGATCTGGGGGAACCTCGAAGAAGCTGACACTGATGGTGGTGACATTTTGGAGACATAACGCAATTGCTGCGGTCAGGTTTTCGACGCGGGTGTGCAAAATCGTGCCCGGTGTCGGCCTGATGCATTGGCCAGGCGAAAACAGGAATGAAAGAAATCAGGATGGAGACCGTGGCAGAATTGACTCGTCAAATCACTCTCGGAATTGCCAACGGTTTGCATCTGGCGCCCATTTCCCGCATCGTGAAATCACTTGGTGGCCTGGATTGCCAGGTGCAGATTGAATTTAACGGGCGCACGGCAAATGCTCGGTCTGCCTCTGATCTCATGTTGCTGGCGGCGACTCATGGTGCCCCGTTAAGTGTTATTGCACAGGGACAAGACGCCGAAGCGGCAGCCAAGGCGGTTGTTGCAATCCTCGAGAATCCGGAACCGCCACGAGAACCCGTTGTGCGTCCAAGGTAGAGCAGTTGTGGATCGCATCATCACGCGTCAAATTTTTCGACAAGGTTTGATGATGTCCGACCAGTTCGAATGACCGCAAAAATGAAAACGGATTGGTTGAGGCAATTGCCCTGAGCTCGATGGCGTCTTCCCGATCCGTCTTCAGGCCACCTTCCGCTGATCACCCTGTTCCACTGATTCACCTGTAGTCACAGCAATTAACGCTCTATAGTTCAGTGTCACGGCAGCAGCAAATCTCTCAGGCCATGTCGCCAGTTTGCTGAGTCCGGCGAGGAACAGTGATTCACCAATCACGCGCCCGGTCTTGACCATCAGGATCAAGTCTGTCTGCATGGACCACCGTCTGATGTAGTCCAGGTCACAGGCTACGCGTGATTCCACACTGTCGCGGAGAAATACACCGCGATATTCGTTATACTGAGCTGGTCCTGTGATTCCGGGTTTCACCTGCATTCTCAACGGGTACCGGGGAACAAGTCTGCTGAATTTGATTTGGTCCTGCGCATGATGTGCTCGCGGACCCACTATGCTCATTGTGCCCGAAAGCACGTTGAGAAACTGAGGGATCTCATCGAGCTTTGCGTCTCGCAAAATAGCCCCCAGCGCAAAGATACGAGGAGCCGGATCATCTTCCAGATCCGTCTGACCGGGTGCCGGCAGATGCATCGTCCGAAACTTGAGGATGTGAAACGTGGAGCCGTGCTGTCCGCAGCGTTCTTGTCGGTAGAACAGTGGCCCAGGAGACTGAATCCACTGGATAACTCGCACCAGCACACATAGTGGTGGTAACACAAACAGCACAAATGGGACGGAAATCAGGATGTCCAGGCCGCGTTTGGCGGCCTGGTTGATCGGGTTCTGCAGCGATGCCTGAACCACCGGCCAAACGGGCGGAGTATCGGCGGGGATTGGGATCGCGGATTGTTCCGCAGTCAATCGTTCTCCTGAGTACACGGTTAATGGTACCCCGACTGCATCACAGCGGTGTTGAGTTTCCTGTTGCAGCTTCATCGCATCGTCGCCGGAATCTTGTCGTACCAGAATCACGCGGTCGACAGCATGCGGTGCGTCGGGCAGATGGATGCGACTCTGGATTCGATCAGGTTGTAAATCTGTCGCTGGTGTGCTGGTCGGATTGAAAATCCGGAGTCCACTGATAGCAGCCTGGGAGACACGAGCGTCGACGACTTCAAGTCCGACAGCCTCGGCCACATGCAGCTGGTGCCGAATCGTCTGCATCGCACCCGGTGGTCCCATCACCAGAACTCGGGGGCGCCTGTTACCACGGAATATGATCGCGGACAATACTCCGGGCAGGAATCGGTTGAGCAGAAACAGGCTCACTGTGGCTGACAGAAACCAGGCGCCCAGTGAAACCGTTGCAACAGTTCCGGTGGGTATCAGTGACCATCCGGCAAAGAGACCCAAGCCGATCATAATTGAGTCCAGCATGGTCAGTCGGACAGCAGTCCGGAGGGGCTGTCGAAAGCAGGTGTGACTCCAGGAATACCACGATGGTCCGCTTGCGAGTAAGGCAAAAAACATCGTGGTCGCTGGCAGCAGGGACGCACGGGCTGCGTGCGAATAGTCTCCATCGGTTGCTGTCAGTCCGGACATCACCAGACAACTGACAGCCACCGCGGCGTATTTTGTCACGCGACAGATTCGCATCAACCCTTCTGCTCTATCCGTGAGCATGATTGGCCTTCGTTTTATGTTAGTGAGGTAACTGTGACGGAACAGATTCTGGCGAGTCCTGGTTCCGGGATGAATTTTCTGTTGTCAGTTCGGATTCCATCTGTGTCAGCAGATCTGCGATTCGTCTGTCGTCTGGCAGACGTACCCGTAGCCAGCTGAGTTCCTGACGAGCTTCCTCGAACCGCCCCTGTCCTGCCAGCGCTTCTGCCAAGAGGCGCCGGGATGCCAGATTCGCCGGCTGTTGCTCCACGGCACGTTTGAGGCACATGATGGCATCGTAGTCGTGGTTCGCAGCCGTAAACAGCCTGGCGTATGACCTCCAGTCATCCGCAGTGCTGGCCTCGTCATTGAAGAGTGCTTCCCGATGGTTGTCAGCAAAATCTATGGCGACCGCTTTTTGTTCCTCCGGTCGTTCGGCCTGAGCGTAAACATCATACAGGGTCAGGCACATGGTCCTGCCTGGAGACAGACGCCCAATCAGTTCCTCTACCGGAAGCCGATCGATAAAGCGGGCTATAATCTGTCGGGCCGTCACTCGATTAAGAGCTGCAGCATGACGCCACAACTGCCATGCGGATTCGGTATCGCCGGAATCGGCAGCGAGCAGGCCAGCCGCGTATAGTACCCTCGGGCTATGCGGTCTCAGGCGAACGGCCTGAGCGATGAGGGCCTCCACTTCGGCCTGTGATAAACCTGCGAGAAATGCTGTCTCAGACAGGACAATATAAGATTCACTGCGCAAAGGCCGGTCGCCCAGCGCCCGGCGGGCTGTGCGGATGGCTCTGTAGAGATCCTTAGCATTGTCACCAAAGGCGCGAACCAGCCAGTCGTGCATTTGATGTCGGGTTTCGAATCCGGCCTGCCGAATCGTGTCACGAATATCCTGAATTGTCATTTGGTTGTCACTGGCATTGCTCCGCTTTTCAAACCGCTGTAAATACAGTGGGGCCAGGGCCGTGTAAGCGTCGTGGTGAAAGATGTTTTTCTTTGTGCATTGCTCCAGTTCGCCGATCAGGAAATCCAGTCGATCATTGAGTAAGTCGACTTTATCTGTACCTGGGTCCTTCGCGATCTCCCGCATCCCGCTGTGGAAGGATTGCCAGTGAGGCAACGAAGCCAGATCACGTTGCATTGTGTTCGCGAACAACCGACCAACGGGAAGAATGGCCACCAGGAGTGTGCAGGCAAACAATGTGGCGAACCGGGTCACCGGCGGACGATCGGCAGAAGTCACTGGTCCGGTCAGATGACTGCAACGGCAAACACAGGCAATAATCACCAGCGTCAGTATCATGCATCCCGGGATGTACCAGACGAAATCCACCAGGGAATGCAGGATGCTGGCTACCAGTCCTGCAGCTAGTGCTGTAACACGACGTTTTTGTTGTTTTGTGCCCCGTCGCCAGCTGCGGAGGCACCACCAGCCACACAGACCAATTCCGGAGACGAGCAGTCCAAATCCGGGCACTCCGGTTTCCAGCAGTATCTGCAAATAACCACATTCGGCATGTGAAAACCGCACATCGAATTGTTCGGACATCCATATGGGGTAAATATCGGCGTGGCTGCCGACTCCTGAACCCGATGGCCAGAACTCCGAAACTGCGTGGGACAGTGCAGTCCAGAGTACCCAGCGTCCGTGCGAAAGGTCCGCAACGGACCTGGCCTGCGAGATCTCATTCCAGCGGTCGTGAAGTCCTTCAGTTCCGAATGCCAGCAACGATGCCACAAGGAACAACGTGACAGGGATTACCAGACGCAGAACGGCTCTCCAGCTCAGTCCGGCCGCACAGATGGCGACGGCAGTAGCGATCAGGAACACAGCAATCCCGCCGCGTGAAATGCTGCAGATGGCACCGAGAGCCAAAACGGCGGCACAGCCGCCGATCAGTATTCGTGGCCGGCCACCGGATCGTGACGATATCCACGGGTCGTGTATCCCGTCCTTTTGCTCGGTTGACTGCCACCAATACAGTACCGGTCCGATTCCCAGGGCCAGAAAATGGGCAAAGTGATTCTGGTTGGTAAACGTACCTTTGGCCGGCCAGCTGGCGCTGCGCGTTGGATGTTTGATCAGCCAAAGAAACCGGTCATCACCGATAATGACCTGTGCAATTCCGATTATGGCCATCACCGTGGTGGAGATACCAACCAGCTTGATAAGCCGATCAATGTCCTGATTTGTACGCACCCGTTGAACGAGCGTCAGGAAGAAAATTGCGTACGCGATCAGCAGAACCAGACCTGAACGAGTTGCTTCGGGCGTCATGGAGATTTGGTGCCATCCGGAGGGCTCAAGCATTCGACCCTGAGGTGAGCCCCACAGTTGCAAATATCGCGAATTGAATGGTGAAAGACTGGCTAGCAGGTGATCAGGGAGGGACTGAATCTGCAGCCAAACCAGCCCGATTGCCAGGCCGGCTATTGTGGCCGCCGCGCCAATCGGTGAATGAGATGCTGGATACAGCAATTGCTGAGTGGCCCAGGCGATTCCCACAACGAAACTACAGAGTACGAAAAGAGCCACACCATATTCGCGAATTCCGGCCATCATCAGCGGGACTGCCAGTACGCAGACGACAATCCCGACATCACAGACATTCTGCAGCATGGCCTGAACAGTATCTTCAGCGTTCCGGGCCGCGGCCGGGATGCTCCTGCGATGGCTCAGCAGGTCGGAATGTGAGGCAACTCGAACCCTCATTCGTCAGGCAGCCTTTCGCTCAAAATCACCAGCGGTCCGGTTGTCTGAGTCGTCACGGGCAGAATCAGACAGAAGCGAGTATCGCTGATGTTTGTTGTCGGTACCTGCGATCATTGCGCTGGCAACGACGTCGTCCGGTTGTTCTGCATCACCGTGCTCGTCGTGTTCGTCGTGTTCGTAGGTATATTCCTGTCCGTAGCCATAACCATATCCATAAGCGCCGGCTTGGGCCTCGCTGGAGGTATTGGTCACGACGCCGATTAGGTTCATCCCCACCGATCGCAGCTGATCAACCGCTCTCAGGACACTCCGTCGCCGCGTCTTTTCCGGATTAAGGAGGAAGAGCATACCATCAACAAAGTTGCCGACGATTGAAGCATCGCTCACCGGTAATGTTGGAGGACAGTCAACCAGTACCTGATCGTACTCTGCGACTGCCCAGTCCAGCACAGCAGAAAGGGACGGCATTGACAGCAGCACGCCAGCGTTCATCATGCGCGGGCCACACGGCAGAACGTCAAGACCGGAGACTTCGGTGCTGACAGTGCGTTCGCGGCACATCTCGGGAACGTTGCCGTTCGCGCGCAGAATCTCAGAAAGGCCGCCCTGTCCGCGGATTTCCAGTAACGTTGAGAGCCCCGGGCGTCGCATGTCGGCGTCAATCAGCAGGGTTCGACTGCCAGTTTGAGCAAACGTCGCGGCCAGATTGGAAGTGAGCGTGGTCTTTCCTTCACTTTGTTCGCTGCTGGTGACGGCCAGACACCGCGTCTCCGATTTGGACAGCGTGATCGACGTACGAATCGTACGGAAACACTCTGTCTGGGCGGTAAGGGGGTGACCGTGCACATAAATGTGGTGAGCTCCCGGATCATCATCCGGAATCGGTCGAATGGCTCCCAGAATCGGCAGTCCAAGCTGATTCTGGACGTCTTCGGGCGACCGCAGGCGGTCATCGATCAGATCGATGACGTAAATCAGAGCAAGTGATACGAAGAGCCCCAGCGCTATGCTGATTCCCAGATTGTGAGCCAGAACCGGGGCAGCCGGCGCTCCTGGTATCAGAGGTTCATTCAGCGCTGCGACTGAAATGCCACCCTCATCCTTACCGATTTCAATGGAACTGAGTCGATTTAAAATCGACGAATACTGTTCCTGAAGTGTTTCCACTGCACGTTCTGTCATTCTGACGTCTTCCAGCTGATCGTTCAGTGCCAGAGCGTCCTGTTCGGCAAGCTCATATTCGGCCTGCAGGAGTTGCTGATACTGCAACGTACGACTGTACTCCGCCGAAACAGTGCTGATCATCCACTGAGCCACCTGTGGGTCACGGATTCCACCCGCGAATCGATTCCTGTTGGTCTGGCGAGCGACATTCAGCCATCGCAGCAACTCGTTCTTCCTGACGACGCGACTGGTGATTTCCGGATGACGCGTCCCGAAGTGCTGTCTCAGCGCTACAATTTCTGATTCGAGTGTGTGCAGCGATGCCTCGGTCTCATCAATCAATGTCTGAGAGAATCCGTGGACATTCGGAATTCGCTGGATGGCTTCCGCGCCAACGAACGACTCCATCAGGGGAACGACCTGAGAAAGATCCTGCCCCGTGGCCGACAGACTCTGTACCGTCCTGAGCATCGACTCCAGTTCCACTCGGCGGCTGCGTGATTCCGTAAGCTGCCTGCTAAGATCACTAACGCGTTTGACCGTTGGGTGGGACTCATCGGAACCGTTGAAACTGCTGACATCACCGCAGGCTTTGCGGGCTGCCAGAAGTTCGGTGCGACGTTTATCAAGGCGCCGCTCGAGCTCCAGACGTTCTCCGTCCAGCCGACCAACCAGTTGATGTGTCATACTGTGCCGATCGTTTTCGATGAAGTCTGCAGAGGATTCGCTTATCGCCCTGATGACACTCACCGTCGATTCAGGACTGCGCGAGCGGCAGCTGACCTCGACAAT
This sequence comes from Planctomycetota bacterium, assembly GCA_963581585.1. Classification (GTDB taxonomy): domain Bacteria; phylum Planctomycetota; class Planctomycetia; order Planctomycetales; family Planctomycetaceae; genus S139-18. Next base: position 34,899 of record CAUZPL010000003.1, on the reverse strand, counting down.
GTTTTCTTTCGGATCGAACGAAACAGTCAGCATGGACCGCAGAATCCCTGGCCACTGCATCGGCTGCGCTCCCTGCAGTTCCGGGGCCCGTCGCTCCAGTGACTTTATGGCGCCAACGAGTACTGTGTCGCTGAGCAGCAGTTGTTTGTAACTGGCCAGCAGACCATGCGTGGCATTGCGATGCTCTGTGTCTGAGCTCGTGTAGATGATGTTGCGGATCATCATCTTGGCAGACGCCTGATAGACACTGGGAGTCCGTTTGTACTTCACGACACCCACGAATGCAGCGGCAGCCACGAATCCCAGCACGATCATCCGATGACGCAGAACCAGACGCACAAAACGCAGTACGGCCTGTGCAGTGTGCTGGGCGGATGTAGTACCAGACTGTTCGAGACTGTAAATTTCGCTGTCCACTGTTCACTGAATCCGGTCGGGCTGTTGTGCCGGGAATGAAAATTGGTCGATATGTCAGACAATCCGGCTACGGAAGCGTTGCTGCGCGGGCTGCCGTTGTTAGTCCGTTAAGACCTCCCAGCGTCGACAGTGCAAACGTGGCCATGCTTTCCTCCACGCTAACAATGTCGTTCGGTGCTAATCGGAGATTTGCCTCGTCATGTGCCTTGGCCCGGCGAATGGAAGCCTTGATACGAATGGTTTTATTCCTGTCCGGAACTCGCCGAATAATATCAACCCGGTTTGAAATCCAGTGCGAGTAGGTTGGCCCGCCAGCCAGCGCAAGTGCATCCAGCAGACGCAAATTGCGGCCGGGCGGAATCTCAATTGCACTGTCTCGGATCACACCGATCACACGAATGGAACGTACCGGTCTCTCTTCGACTGTGACGGTCGCACTTGGCGGAATCTGAATCTCGGCCAGTTCTGCAGCGGACGTTGTCGCCAGATTGACGTTGAGAGAGTCGCCGGCGGCGACCGTCTGACTGACAGTTGTCAGCTGATCTCCGCTGTCCCATGTTGATTCTGCTCGGCTAACCGTGATGTTCCCGGTTGCCGATACAGTGAGACCCCCGGCTCGCACAATCACGTCAGCCAGGGTGAGACTCGATTCAGGAAACTCCAGCCTGCCGGGAACACGAATCCCGCCTGTGGTAAAGATTGTGTTGCGCTGACGTTCCTCGATATTCAAATTAACCGCAGGAGTCAGATAGATATCACGACGAATGCTCTCGTTGATGATCGTTTGTTCCGCCTGAGCCCGAGTCAGACCGGCAAGTCTGATCCGGCCGACGTGGGGCAGGGTCGCATTGCCTTCATCGTCAACGCCAACCCTCCACTTCTGAACCGCATCTGCGCCGGCAATCCCTGAATTCAACGTAATTTCCAGGCGGTCGCGACCGCGAATCTCTTGCTCATCGGGCACTGAGTTTGCGTACGCAGTCAGATTTAAGGAGGAATAATCAACAACCGAACGTGCCACGTACTGATGCGGCAGAGAACTCACAGAATATGTGTTGTGAGCACACCCCGGCATAAGCAGGAAGGCAATAATAACGACCATACCTGTTGATGTATGGGTAGCCGGCCGGTGGAGAATCACTGTGCATCACCTTCGGTTCACAAACGCCTGTGATGACATACCGGCAGATTCTGCCGGTCTTTTCACGGTCTTCCCCTGAGTGAGATGAGAGAGAGGGGGGGAAAATCGACATGGGTTGATATCGCAGACCGCTTCTCGGCAGCAACCCCCATTCATGACGCCCTTCATGCATTTCTTGCGCAATCACATGCCGTCCGGCGATTGCCCGAAATGATATTGAATGAATCGGCAGATTCTGCAGGACTATCCGACTGACTGGTGATTTTTGCCTCTGCTGGTTTACCGACACAAATCGGCCGGACGACCTCTTTCAATAACCGTCATCATCCGTCTTGCCGGGACGCGATGGACAGACTGATACTTGTGGCAACCGGTCCGGCAACATTCCGGAAATCCGACACACAGACGATATTTCAAATCCACGAAAGGCGCTCGGATGCATTTCTCCCTCAGGCAACTAACTGCCTTGTTCATGGCAGTTTTATTCGTGCTGCCGGCAAACGTCATTGCTGGCTCTGCTGCGCGGCCGTACGCTAAGCCAAAACTGAGAAATGTTGAGCTGGCTCAGGGTGGCGAAGTTCATGGCCGGGTATTGGACATCCATGGTCGACCGGTTGCCGACACTACTGTCCGGATTTCGACCAAAGAGGGTAAACGAATCGCGAAGACAAACGAGAACGGTCAGTTCACTCTGCCGGGGCTTAAGGGTGGTGTGTGTGTAGTTAAGGTTGGTGAAGCAAGCTATGGAGCGCGTCTCTGGAGGCGGGGAACGGCCCCTCCAAAGTCCCTCAAACAATTCTCAGTCGTCAATGACCCGAAATTTGTTGTCCGCGGTGAGGATACTGACAGCCTGTTGTTCGGCCTGACACAGCCTCAACTACTGGCTCTGGCTCTGGTCGCGGGTGGTATCGTGGCAATTGCCGTTGCTGCCAATGATGACGCGAGCTGACCATTCACATGCTTCGGAACCGGAAGACATTGACAGAGCCGGTATGATACCGGCTCTGTTTTTGCACGCAGCTGAGAGCAACCGCGTGGTTTGATCCCACCAACGGCGAGCCTGGCAAATCTCCGGCGCATTTGCCTGCCGAAGTGACTGAGAGCAGTACGTACGGCCGATCGGCGCAAATCTGGAACACGGGCAGTGACTATTTGTGTGGAACCCGGGATCCTGTTCGACCCCGAGCCACTCACAAAGGCTTCAAAGACTCTCGAAGCCGTACCTCCTCCGGACAAAACCACACTCCTGAATCAAGCACCAGACCACTCGAAAAGACTTCGCGCATCGTCACCTCAGCCACCTCTGACGAATTACTCGAAACATACAGCGCTAGCCAGAATCGGACAGGAAAAGCTCTCTTAGCCGACCAGCCAGAACCGCAACGATCTTGCTCCGTCAGTTCTGCTGGAGACTCCAGCACAGTAAGCCCAAGCTGCTGTCGCTCGATTTCAAACGAGTCCCGCTACTGGTTTCGACCGCTCCAAAACGTAGCGGGGACGGCCACGAAAATCGGGAAACGTAACTGCCGGGTCGATCCCCAAATGATGGTAGATGGTCGCCAGCACGTTTTCCGGACGAGAAGCTCCCTCAACGGGCATCTCGCCGTTTTTATTCGATGTTCCAACGATCTGCCCTCCCTGCAAACCCCCACCGGCAAACAGCACGCTCATCAACGCACCCCAGTGGTCGCGGCCGGCGTCAGCATTCACACGGGGGTCACCCATCGCCACGACCAGCACGTCGCGATCGAGCCCGCGTGCGTGCAGGTCGCTCACCAACGCCGCCATACCGCGGTCGTAGCCGGGCGCCATGATTTTCATGCGCTTCTCGAGGTCGGCGTGGAAGTCCCATGAGAGAGGTTTACCACCAGCCGCTTTGGGAAACCGGTCCCAGTAAAGAGCTCGTACGGTGACCAGAGTTACCCCGGCTTCGACCAGTCGACGGGCCAGTAACAGGTTTTGTCCGAAATGGGTACGGCCGTATTGGTCGCGTAAGCGCGGGTCCTCCTGTGCGATGTTGAAGGCCCTGCGAGCGCGCTGACCAAACACAATGTCAAATGCCTCCTGCGAAAATGGTCCATTGCATCCGAAGCGCCGCGCGTGTCAATCACCCGACGGGCGGCATCGAATGAGTGCAGCAATGTCTGACGACCAGTCAATCGTTGTGGAGTCAGCCCTGGTGACAATGAGAGATTTTGTACCTGGAAATGGATGTCGTTGGGGTCTGCTTTGGTCTCCAGCGGGTGATAGCGCATTCCAAGATACGAGGGTCCCCCATACCCGGAATTGCCGAGGCTGCGGATTTCCGGAATCATGACATAAGGAGGAATCCCCTCAGCGTTGGCGCCACGAATCTTCGCGGTGATCGAGCCAAGACTTGGCATCTCGTTCCTGAGACCCTGATTTTCTCGCTTATAGAACCCGGTCTGAATCAAGTGCTTAGACGTTCCGTGGCTGCTGGAGTCATGGTGGATTGAGCGAACGATCGCCAACTTGTCCATAATCTTGGCCTGTTCGACCATCAATTCCCCAAACAATACGCCCGGTACGCCGGTGCCAATAGCACCCAGAGGTCCCCGGTATTCGGCAAACCGAGGCCTCCAAGTGCCAGGCTACCTGCTTTGAGAACGGGTCGCCGTGAAATGCTGTGGCACCCGCATAACGGTGAGCCGGTGAATTCCAGCATCATGTGCCTCCACTTCTTTAGCCGTCGTTCACGATTCATTCTACTTGATTCAGCTGTGCATTCCCCCAGTGATCGAGACCGGCAACGATGAACGTCAGAATGCGTTTCGGCACAAACAGCGGCACATTTTTCGTGACAATGCATTCTCACGTTTTTAGCGCAGCGGACCGCGTCTTCGGTACACTTATTCAGATGTCGATGCGCAATCAATTTTTCTCGAGGGTTGGCTCATCTCTCATTTTCCCGGCAAAATGATTGATGATCTGCGAGGCAGTGCCAGGCAGGATGAACTGAACCAGGAGATTTATGATCGGTTTTCTGAGTTACCCTTCCCGTATGACGACATCGTCATCAAGAACGTTCTGTTTCAGAAATTCGGAGTACAGTAGTTCAGCGGTGGTAATTTGACTGGCCTTCACCCAATCAACAATTGCAGAGCACCTTCGCCTGTCCAGGAGTGGATATACTGTGCGCCAGGCACATCGTGAATACACAACAACCCCAGAGTACCGTTATCCATGCCGTTCGCCTGACTGCTCCCGGGCGAGGCGCCGTGGCAACCGTTCGCCTGTCGTGTTCATCAAGCGAACGTGCGGTCGCAATTGACGCAGCGTTCATTGCAGCAAACGGCATGCTGGCGTCATCTGTTCCAGTCGATCGCGTACTGTTCGGGTCCTGGCGTGGCGAAGATGTCGTCGTTGTACGCACGTCATCAACCGAATGGGAAGTCCACTGCCACGGCGGCGAAGCGGCGGTAGCTCGAATCATTACCGAATTCTCAGGCGACCCTGCAACCGCTGCCGTTCCGCCATCGACGCTAGATCAACTGCTGCTGCAGACGCGCACCACCAAAACAGCACGCCTCGTTCTTGCCCAGTCGAATGGCGTTCTTCGTGATGCGTTGCTTTCCGCTGCACAAGCCGATACCCCTGAAGCGTTCAGGCAACAACTCAAAGATCTCCTGCATTGGGAACGCGCGGCGAGTCATCTGATCGTGCCCTGGCGTGTTGTCATTGCCGGACCTCCCAACGTCGGCAAATCAAGCCTGCTGAACGCGATCGCCGGTTACGAACGTTCCATCGTTTCTGATCAACCGGGAACGACTCGCGATGCTGTGCAGGCGGAACTTGTGCTTGGTGGCTGGCCATTTTGCTTCGTGGATACCGCCGGGATTCGACAGCATTACGACGACCCCATCGAGTCAATGGGGATCAATAACGCACAAAAACTGCTCAACACTGCCGACCTGATTCTAATTGCTGTCGACAACGCCGTCGGCTGGACCGGCGACCATGATGATATCGTCCTGAGAATTCCGCAGCACTGCCTGCGGGCAATCGTGTACTGCAGAAACGACCTCCCCATATCCGGCAAGGCATTTCCCGACAAGCTCACGCCGTTATCAACATCGGCCCGGCGCGGCGACGGGATACGGGAGTTAACGGAATGGATCACGACACGACTGGTGCCCGAAGAGCCAGATCTAGAGACCCCAATGCCACTGGCCGGTTCAGCTGACATCTGTCGCGTCCTGCTTCAGCGACTGGATGATGGCCAGCCTGTGCATTTGCTGCAGCAGGAGTTGTCTCAGTGGCTGACATCACTGTCCTGGTAACCTCGCTCCGGACACCAACCGAACGGCCGCCAGACCGATCACTGCAGAGATTTGGACCACCCGCACGAGAAGGGGCCTTCCTGGTAACAGCATTGCGCCAAGAATTACAGCCAACTCGGGACACGTCCCATCATGGCCCGTAGACTCCTAATTCACGCCAACAGGACGAAACAGACAATCAAAACACGGAGAACGACGATAAAGCAGACCATGTTGTGTCTGACAGCTGTAACGGCCATCAGCTGCGGATCTCAGCTGAATGCAGGAGACACAGTCACTCTGGGCACGGGTGATCCCACTTCAGGCATTCCCGGCAGCGGCGTACCGATGCTGGAGCAGACAGGGAAATGACCGGAAAATCCCGCCAATCACGACGAGCTGGAGGTGAAGTTGCCACTGGGCCCGAATGCCGGTGAACGTGACATGCGTGGCGTCAAATCCAATCCGCTCACACGCGCCAAAATAGAACTCGGCCGGCAGCTTTATTTCGATACAGAGGCTGTCAGCGGACAACACAGTCAGTTGGGCCAGCTGCCATCATCCTCAGGAAGATTTCGGCCGACATACTCAGTTTGGGGCGGGAATCGATGGACTTAAAGGCGGCCGCAATTTACCGGTCAGCTACAACCGCATCCTGAGTGACGCTCAGTATTCAGATGGTCGGGCTGGCTCGCTGGAAGCGCAGGCCGTCGGTCCAATCGCCAATCCGATTGAAATGGGTAACACTCACCACGGAACCGTTGCGACACTGAAGAAAATTCCGGCCTATGTGACTCAGTCTAAGACGGTCTTCCCGCGGTCCGGTGTGACGATTGACAATTTGGGCAAGGTCATCGCGCCCCTGGAACAAACCGTTGTCACTTTCCTTGGCAAATCTGAAGTTGATGGACTTTTCTGCTGCATGGAAAGGGTGAGAGGAACTGATCTTCTCTTCAGGGACATCGATACTTAGGTCAGAATTTCTTCCACTACCCGTCCGTGAACATCTGTCAGACTAACATCCCGTGCCCCGTGACGATAAGTCAGCCGTTCGTGGTCGAGTCCGAGGAGGTGGAGAATCGTCGCATGCAGGTCATGGATGTGGACTTTGCCTTCGACGGCGCGGTATCCGAGTTCGTCCGTATCGCCGTGGACGAAGCCGCTCTTGACGCCACCGCCGGCCATGAACACTGAGAAGCCGAGCTGACTGTGTCCACGACCATAGGTCTTTGGTGGCTTCTTGCCGCGAGAGAGATCCTGATCGAAGGAAGTGCGCCCGAATTCACCGGCACACACAAGCAGCGTGTCGTCGAGCAGACCACGCTGGCGCAGATCGGCGATCAGGCCGGCAATCGGCTTGTCGTGTGATGCACACGATTTCGGCAGGCTGGAACTGATTCCAGTGTGGTGATCCCATCCTCCGGTATATACCTGCACAAAACGAACACCGGCCTCAGAGAGACGTCGGGCGACGAGCAGTGATCGCCCGAAAATATCGGTGGGTTCCTCACCAACGCCGTAAAGCGTTCGTGTCTGCCTGGTTTCCCGGGAGATGTCCACAATGCCGTCGGTCCGGGCCTGCATCCGGAACGCCAGTTCGTAGGAGTCGATCAGTCCTTCGATGACCGGGTTGGTACCAGTCTCTTCGAGGTTCCGGCCATTCAGCGACCTCAGGAGCTCTTGCTGCTTTGTCTGCTGCGCTCCTTTGAGCATATCGTTCTTCAAATGACGGATGGTGTAATTCGGTTTGCCTTCGAGTTTCGTTCCCTGGTGAATCGCTGGCAAGAAGGCGCCCCCAAAACTAAAGGGGTGTCCATCAATGGTGACAAACGATGGGAGATTGTGATTCTGGGTACCGAGGCCGTACGAAGTCCATGCACCAAGGGAAGGCTGGACGAGGAACGGCGATCCGCAAAAGAGCTGCCGAATAGCAGGAGTGTGAGCGGGATTGTCGGCGACCATGCCGTTGAGAATACTCAGCTCATCGATCTGGCGGGACAGGTGGGGCAGGAGATCGCTGAGCCAAATTCCGGACTCTCCGTGACGGCGGAACCTGGTGATCGGCCGCAGCAGTTTGGTTGATTCAAAGCCCTCGGTTGTGAACTCGTTATCATGGGAGATGCTCTGCGGCGGTGACTGTCCGTGGTGTTTCGTCAATTTGGGCTTGTGCTGAAAAAGGTCGACCTGGGAAGGACCTCCGGCGAGAAAGATGAAGATGACCCGCTGTGCACGTGGATAAAAGTGCCCCGATCGCGCCGCTAGTGGATCCGGGTACGACTGGCCGGCGCCCGCTTCTTCCTGAAGCATGGTGGAAAGTGCCAGCATACCGAACCCGCAACCGGACGACATAAGCATCTCACGACGCGATACGTTCGCGGGAGTGAATTGACCGCAGGGATACAATGGGTTCTGTTTTTTGGTCATGATGATTACGCTTTCAATCGTGCATGAGGAATTCGGTTGAGATCAGAACAGCATGACACAGGCGTGCCAGCGCTGTCTGACGCGGTTCCTCAGTGGTGTTCTTGTCGTCGCCTGAAGCTGGCACGGCGCTCGCCAAATTCAAGAACTCCAATCCCTCGCGGATCTCTGCTGGGCGAACTGGGCGACCGTATGCGGACAGATATATTGAGTTGACCTGTTCTCCTTCCGATGCCAATTTTCGGGCGAGCAGACGATCCGCGAATTTTTTCGCCCGCGTCGATACGAACGGAGAATTCATCAGGTAGAGCGACTGTGTCGGCACCGTACTTGATTGACGGGCACCGGCAATGTCGTTGGGAGAAGGAAAGTCGAATTGCCGCAGAGGATCACCTGCGTCAAATCGCAAAGCAGCGCGCGATACGGGCAAGAAAATGCTGCGACCCTGAAGCACGTCGAAACGTCCACTCTTTGGGCTGCTGATTTGATCGAATTGTGCGACTTCCTCTGTGTTCCACTCGGCGGGTGGCAGCGTCGGGCCACCCGCAAGTGAGCTCAGGCTACCGCTGATCTTCAGCAGGGAGTCGCGAATCGATTCCGCATCGAGCCGTCGCGGGCTATGTCGCCACAGGAGTCGATTGCCAGGATCGACGGACCAGGCTAAAGGGTCATGGCTGCTCGACAATCGATACGTTCGACTGAGAACGATACCTCGAATGAGCGTTTTGACCTGCCAGCCATTTGTGATGAAACGCTGAGCGAGCGCCTCGAGAAGCTCCGGATGACTTGGCTCCTCACCCCGTGTACCAAAATTATCTACGGTGCGCACGATTCCTGTGCCGAAGAGATGATGCCACACACGGTTGACAAACACACGCGATACAATCGGGTTTTCCCGGTGGACGAGTGACTCGGCCAGCTCCATGCGCCCGCTCGCGGTTTCGGGAATCTCTCTGACTGCCTTGAGTACACGTGGAATCCCACGCGGGACCTCTTCGCCAAGATTGAGCGCGTTGCCACGAATGTTGATCCTCGCATTGGTCGGACGGACAGGCTCGAATGCTGCGAGAACCGTCGGTGACTGCGGCTTGTTTGCCTTGACATGGTCCCGCAGACCCTTCTCGAGTTTCGACGCTTCGTCCTTTAGCTTCTCAATTTTCTCGTCTTTCTGTAACGAATCCTTTCCCGGGGCGCCAGTCTCCTTCTCGGTTTCCAGTTGTGCAATCTCTGTCTTTTTGGCTGCAAGCTCGCTCTCCAGCTGCTCAGCACGCTGTTGGTGGAGCAAGGTACGTTGCTCTCGGTCGATACGTTCCTCGGGCAACTCAGGGATCGGTTGACGCATCCAGTCGCTGAAGACACCGGACACACCCCTAAAACCGTTGAGTACCTGCACGTTCTGGAGGATGCCCGCCAGGGCGTAGTAATCTTCCTGCTTGAGTGGATCAAACTTGTGATCGTGGCAACGCGCACAACCGACCGACAGTCCAAGAAACACGCGTCCGACCTTTTCGACCTGGTTATCGACAATGTCCATCCGCAGCTGCGTTTTGAACTGGTTAACGAGGTTCATGGGTCCCATTGCGATGAACTGGGTCGCGACAATGTGTTCCGCACGTTCCGCATCATTTCTGTGAGGCAAAAGGTCGCCGGCGATCTGCTCCACAACGAATTGATCGAAGGGCTTATCCTGGTTCATCGCACGAATCACATAGTCGCGGTATCTCCACGCACCGCGGTTCGGAAAGATGCGTTCGGCATCGAGTGAGTCGGCGTACTGACAGAGGTCCAGCCAATGCCGTCCCCAGCGTTCGCCAAAGCGAGGCGAAGCAAGCAGGCGATCGACCATTCGTTCGTAGGCGTCAGATGATTCGTCACGAACAAACGCATTCACTTCCTCCGGTTCCGGAGGGAGGCCGGTGAGGTCGAAAAAGAGACGTCGAAGCAGGGTATATTTGTCTGCTAGGGGATTTGCCTTGAGCGACATCCCGGTGAGTTTGCCAGCTACAAAATGGTCGATGCTTCCCTTAGCCCCGCTCAGTGGCCGGAAGGCCCAAAAATCGCGAGCAGCTTCGATGTCGAACCCGGATTTTTCGGAGTGTCGATCGCCATCTCTTGGATCAGGAGCGCCGATTTCGATCCACCTGATGAAGTCTGCGATCACATGAGCTGGCAGCTTGCCGTCAGGGGGCATCTGGAGGTCTTCGTGCCGGAGCGCGGCAACCAGGAGGCTTTCGTTCGGGTTCCCAGCAACGATGACCTGGCCCGAATCACCACCAAGTCGGATGCTGGTTCGTGAATCGAGTCTCAATCCGCCTCCAATTTCTTTGGCGCTATTCGAGTGGCATTCGTAACAATGTTCTATGAGAACGGGCCGGATGCTTTTTTCGAAAAATGCGACAGCATGGTGATCCAGAGCCTCGTCGCCGAAGAGCGGGGCGACGAAGGCCTGTAAAAAGGCTGCGCCAAATACCAGTACTTCAGTCTTTCGGATACACATCAGTGTTCTCGTGCGGGAGACTCAAGACGGTCCAAACTGTCAATCGTCGTCACGTCTGACTAAGAATTCAACGTTGGTTGATTCGGGAGCAGTCGGCAATAAGTCGAAAAGGACAAATCGATGTACGAGTAAACTATCGCATCATTAGACTCTAGATTCTCACCTGCTGAACAGGAGATTGCTTCTCGATGCCCTGTTGTTTTCAGAATGCACAGGTACCAGCATAATTTGATTTGGTCCTGAGACGACAAAAGATGACGCTTATGACACGGCGTCTTCAGGCTTTCGAGTTGACTACTCTAATGCGGGTCACTCCCTGGTTTTCGGTGCGAATCCGCTGCGCATCGTGTTTTCTGTGACGTTCACAGGTACCAGAAACTGCAACAAGTAGTCCGGGCCACCTGCCTTGCTGCCGATGCCGCTCATGCGATATCCACCAAAGGGATGGCGTTGCACCATCGCTCCTGTGATTTCTCGGTTGAGATACAGGTTCCCCACCTGGAACTCACTCCGCGCACGTTTGAGCGTCGCAGGGCTGCGACTGTAAACACCGCCACTTAATGCAAATCGAGTGTCATTGGCCAAAGTAAATGCGTCATCTAGGGTTCTGACACGAAACACCGGCAGGACAGGTCCAAACAATTCCTGCTGAGCAATCGCAGAGTCAGGATTTGCATCAGTGATAATATGCGGGCCAACAAATGCGCCCCGATTTACCAGGTCTCCAGGATCGACTGCCCAGGCAAGAGTGCCATCGTGTTCCGGATCCAGATTCTCGACCATCGCCAGAATGCGTTCACGTGCTTCTTCATCGATCAGCGGTCCGATCTGAGTTCCGGGATCTTCCGCGGGACCCAGCTTCAGACTCTTTGTGGCTTCAATAAGCCGTTCCAGAAACTGGTCGTAGATTCCACCCATCACGATCACTCTGGAACAGGCCGAACACTTCTGGCCGGCATACCCAAATGCGCTGTGGATGACGCCTGGGACAGCTTCATCCAGATCGGCATCATCGTCAACAATGATCGCGTTTTTGCCTCCCATTTCTGCGATGACGCGCCGCACACTGATCTGGCGATCGTCGGTGTCCGCAGCCAGACGATTGACTGCGAGACCGACAGCTTGCGAACCGGTGAAACACACAAGATCCACGTCCGGACTGCCGACAAGCTGCTGGCCGATGTCTTCACCGACACCGGAAACCAGGTTGACGACTCCATCGGGGACACCTGCATTCTGCACGATTTCCATCAGTTTGGACGCGACCACCGATGACTGCTCGGCTGGCTTCATAACCACCGTATTGCCGGTCACCATAGCGGCCGCCGTCATGCCGGTGAGAATCGCCAGAGGGAAATTCCACGGTGCGATCACCACCGCAATGCCTCGAGGGCGATAGCTGTAAGTGTTTTCTTCCCCCTTCAGGTGGCATTCCTGAGGTTTATCCAGTCGCCGCATTTCCTGGGCATAGTACTTACAGAAATCCATGGCCTCTGAGACTTCCGCATCGGCGTCTGCCCATGGCTTCCCGACCTCACTGATGATCCAGGCCGCGAGTTCAAATCGCCGGTTTCGTATCTCGGCGGCCATCAATTCCAGATAGTCAGCCCGTCGACCGGCTTCAGTGGCCGCCCAGTGCGAAAACGTCCGCTCGGCTTCCCGTACTGCGTCCGCGGCCTGCTCCGAGCTTGCGCTGGCAACCCGACCGACCACCTGTGACGTATCTGACGGGTTGCGGGAAATCAGGCTACTGCGGCTGTCGCACGATTTTCCGCCAATGACCAGCGGATACTCCCGTCCAAATTCAGACCGGACTTCTTCCAGGGCCGACTGCATTGCGGCACGGTTGTCACTGATGCTGAAATCAGTGGTGGGTTCATTCGAAAAGCCTGCAGCAGTGACTGGCTCAACAGTGGGTTCTTCGGCAGCGTGTTCAGAAGGTTTCATGAGCAGGAGTTCCGGACGTCTTTGGTCAGTAAGATTCTGACGCAGGAAAGAATCATTGGAGGTATTTTCCAGCAGACGGCGTACAAGGTAAGCCATGCCTGGGATCAGTTGACCGAACGGTGTATAGAACCGAACTCGATAGCCCATTTCCGAAAACAGGCGCGCCGCTTCGTCGCCCATGCCATACAGCATCTGGATTTCCATACTCTGCCGGGGCACCTTGTATTCTTTGGCCCATGCCAGTCCGTGAGCCAGACTGCGCAGATTGTGGCTTCCCAGAGCCGGTCGCAGCCACTGATGGTTCTTCATCAAAAACCGAGTCTGCTGCTCAAAGTTTTCATCGGACTGCCACTTCTTCTGATAAACCGGACATGGCCAGCTTCGGTATTCGGCGATAATCGTTTCGTAGTCCCAGTAAGCTCCTTTAACAAGACGCACCGAAACGGGCGTGTTTCGTGCTTTGGTCCAGTCGAGCATTCCCTGCAGGTCGACAGCTGAATCTTTCAGGTAGGCCTGCACCACGATTCCGGCATCGGCAAACTCGCGGAATTCGTCTTCCATCAGGATCTGCTTGAAGATTTGGAACGTGAGCGACTTATAATCATGTTGTTCCATGTCGATATAGACAAATGCATGATGCTCCTGAGCCAGCCTGAGGATGGGGCGGAGCCTCGCAGAGACTCGGGCCGCGGTGCCAACCGAATCTATGACGGAAAAGCGGCTGTCCAAAGCAGATAGCTTGAGGGAAACGTTGAGCCGTGGCAGGACGCTCTCATGGTCGCGGTCAATGGTTCCGGTTTCGGACCAGCTGCCCACTCGTTCCGACATGCCGGCAATGAGATTCATATAGGTCTGTTGATAGTCATCTGCCTCGCCATCACTGATGACGGCTTCGCCAAGCAGATCCAGTGTGAACGCGTAGCCGGAGCGCCGCAGTTTCTGGACCGACTGCAAAACTTCACTCACCGTTTCGCCTGCGATGAATCGTCGGGCCATTCGGGACGCGTTAGTACGGGCATTCCAAGCCAGGGCTCGACTGAGAATGCTGTTGCCGGTCGACAAATCGAGCCCCAGTCGGACAGCATACGGCATTCGATCGCGCACTTCCTGAAAGTATTCTTCCAAATGCCGAGCGATCGCGGTGTGATCTTTGAGCATGGGCAGAACATCGACAAAGCGAAACATCTGTACTTTGACGGCTTCATCTTCCATCGCCCAGTCGAGCAGATGGTTCTCCCACCAGCGACCGTGGAAAATAGACGGAGTGCGGTGCTCCAGTCTTTCCAACAGGTCGCACCCAATCTCCTGTGTGCGTTGTTCAACGCGATCTTCGATGCGTGGACGTTTTGCCATGAGACGGACGGGAGCGACAGACAGAGGCACAGTTCAGTGGAGGCACCAAGCCGGTCGAGAAGTGTACCGATTTCGCAGATTCGTTGCTGGTCGAATCGGCCTTCATGAACTCAGATTTCCGGTCATCCCCGGGAGCACTGCGTCTGGCCCGGCCGTTCGTAGTCCTCAGTTGATTCTGCGACCCTGGAACTTCGATGCTGATTCGGACGCTCGAATGCGGTTGGAACGACTGGGATCCGCCGGATTCCGTGGAACAGAACGTCCACTGGGCGAATCGTCGGCCACCCGCTGCGGCCGCGGCTTCTTTGGGTTCCAGTTGGCAGTGGCCCAGACCGGGTATTCATCTGCCACACTAATTGCTAGATCCTGAAGTATGGCACGGAGCTTACGTGACGTCATCTTCTCGTTGGCAACGACACGCTGCAGAACAAATCGCTTATTGGTTGGAATATACGCAAAGAACTTGCCGTTCCCAAGGCGATCGTTGGCTGCCAGCAGCCGCAGCAGTGCCGTTCGAGGCACGTCGGTGCTGCTTCGCGGAATCTGATCTAGCCAGGCCATGACCCAGACAGACTCCTCATTTCGACTCAGCACCGCGGACATGCTGAATCTCCACTCTTCACCCCTAATGCTTGTCTTAAAAGCAAAGTCGTAACGTTTTTCTGTTTTCGTCGGCTTCAGGCCGATCGATTCCAGAGCGCTGCCCAAGGTTTCTTCAGAAAGCTGACCTGCCGGTCGCTGCAGCCGGTCGTCGCCCTGCTGAGCCCTGACCGCATCATCACCTGCACTGATCATCAAAGCCGTCAGCAGAAATATACCGAAACGTGTCATCAGAATTGCCCTCCTGGCGATGGCCGATACTGTCCGGTCCGGCACTCTGGTCTTTGCAAGGACATGTCATCCTCATCCTAACTGCAAAACCAGCCCTAACGCACTATGAGTACCTGGACATCGCAGTTTCTGCCGATCAACCGGTTGTTCCCGAAGCGTAGAGGTGCTTGAGGCAGATTTGTGACCAGGTTTCAAACTCGTCTAATTCGCGGACCAATTCGTCTGGTGCCGCGAATCCTGCGTCTATCATCGACTTTTCACGTGGTGCAACTTTGGGCTTGTCCAGATTGAACAGGTGGACAATGCCCAAATGGACCTTTCCCACTTCGGTTTCGTCATCGTTGATCAGGCCAATGCACGATTCAGTCCAGCCGGTCTGCAGCTCGACCTCTTCCTCGATTTCTCGTTTCATCCCTTCAAGATAAGGTGTCTGTTCACCGTCCAGATCCAGAGTGGAAACATGCCCACCGACACCGATCGATCGTTTAGCATGCAGACGGACTTCACCCTGGTCGGTGCCTCGGCGGTAGCCAAATATCCGGCCTTCGCACTGAAAAATGCAGTACGGGATCAGTTGCTTGAAGGATGGGTTATTTTCCACTTCCCGGCGAGGCCGATAGCTCGCGCAGGCCGGATCAACAATGACGTTAAGATAGCGGTGGATATCGTCGGAGAACCCCTGAAAACAGCCAACTTCATGAAAGACACTCGTGGGAATCACAAGTACGTGTTCGATGGCTGTTTCTGTTTGAGGCATCAGGTCACTCCATTGGTGTTCCGGACAGCATTCCGCGAACTGAATTGCCTGTCCCGATGGGTTTATTGTGGTTTGCCGTGCATCAATTGTTGTACCGCTGCACCAATATCCGACTGTCGCATCAGCGACTCGCCAACCAGGACCCCTCCGACACCGGCAGCAGACAGTCGCCGGATATCGTCATGACTGCGGATACCACTTTCACTCACCAGCAGTCGATCGGGTGGTATCCGGAACATCAGGTCAAAGGTATGGTTCAGCGACGTAACAAAGGTTCGCAGATCACGGTTGTTGATGCCAACCAAACGCGTGCCGGTATCCAGCACGCGCTGCAGGTTGACATCATCGTAGAGTTCGACCAGTGCCTGCATGCCCAGTTCATCAGCGAACTGATGCAGGTCACTGAGTTCGTTGGCGCTGACGCACTCAGCAATCAACAGAACGCAGTCTGCTCCGGCAGCCCTGGATTCCAGAATCTGATAAGGATCCAGAATGAATTCTTTACGCATGACCGGCAGGCTGACTTGTGACCGAATCTGCTGGAGGAAGTCCAGATGTCCCTGGAAGAACCTTTCATCGGTCAGAACGCTGAGGCACTGTGCCCCCGCCGCTTCATAAGCCTGGGCAACTGCCACAGGCTCGAAATCGGCTCGAATGATGCCGGCTGATGGAGACGCTTTTTTGACTTCCGCGATCAACCCGGGGCGACCACTGGCCAGAGCACCATGAAAGTCCCGGACCGGTGGGGCTGATTCTATACGCCGCCGCAGCTGGATTTCCGGCACTCGCTGCTTTGCGGCCACAATTTCTGTTCGCTTATGGCGTACGATTTCAGACAGCACCGTCGACAAAACAGGTTAGCTCCGCAGAATTGATGTGGTCAGCGAATTGAAACAGCGGCTAGAACGAATGTGGCACATTTTTTACCATGTCGGGCTCATATGGGCGGCAATGCTGCTGCTTCCCGCAGGTCCGTGCGAACATGTGTTCGATTCGTGCTATAGTAAGTGTCACAGCCCCGTGACTTCATGAATGTGCCAGCGGACAGGAATCATACCGCTGCATCGTCTCAACGCCAGTTGAGTGCCCCCAGCTCTCGATGTCGAATGAAACACCGTACAGTCACACCTGAGGTTCTGTCGTGATCGGGAACACCAGCAGAAGAACTTCGAATGTGTATGCCTGACTTGAGGCTGATGCTGGCTCAGATCGGTCCGGCAGATGCTGAACTCACCGTCGGTATCGTACTGATGGGATTCTGCACAATGGCAGTACTCACTGGAAGCCTGAGTGTCCTTGCAGTGTGGTGGGCAAGATATTCACGCGGGGAGTCTGTCATTCCAATGGCGGACCGGCCATTGCCGGGTATTCCCGTGCCTCTGCTGATATTCGGCCTGTTGATCGGCGTCTATTCGGTTTCGGTTGCGCTCATCATGTCGCAGGGAAACATTGAATCAGCAGTACATCCACCGGCTCCAGTGGTTGAAAACGTTGAGGAGGAACTCCGGAACGATGATGTCGGCGGCAGTGAAGTAACAGATGCCGGGTTGGCACAGGACGTGTTAGTTGACACAGTCGAATCGGCCACAGATTCACAGGCGGACTCGGCCGATTTGTTTGACGCTCTTCGTCTGACTATCTTTTATGACATTGCAATGATTTTTATGCTTGGCATCCCGGTACTGATTGTGAAGCTGCGACGGAATCCGGCACTGAATCTCGTTCGGCCCAAGGTTCCGCAGTCGGCGGATACAATGCCTTGCGAAACAATGGTGACTGTCGATTATCAGAATCCATATGCGGCGACCTCGACTTCCTCCAACCTCCCGGCTCAGTTTGCAGACTGCGATGAATTGGCCGCGGGCACGTCGGTCGAACTGTGGCATTTCAGTCGTGAACTGCGGTTCGCGGCAGAAACGTGTCTTGCGGCCTGGCTCCCGACCGCCATCCTGAAACTTACGATGGTGATGATTCTTCCCGAACAGGGTCAGCACC
The DNA here is from genome assembly GCA_963581585.1 of Planctomycetota bacterium. Lineage (GTDB taxonomy): Bacteria > Planctomycetota > Planctomycetia > Planctomycetales > Planctomycetaceae > S139-18. The sequence goes on along the minus strand of CAUZPL010000003.1, from coordinate 17,260 downwards.
CGTTTCTGGAGATGATTACGAACGGAGCGGAGCCGTTGGCGTTGCTGTTGATCGCCTTTACAGCAGTGGTGCTCGCACCACTCATGGAAGAGCTGCTGTACCGCGTTGTTATTCTGGGCGGAATGTTGAATCACCGGGGTCGCACACCGTTGTCAACGTCATTCGCGATTGTCGTCACATCAGTGCTGTTCGCTTTCGCCCACGGATTCCCGGACAACGTCGCACTCCTTCCTTTCGCCGCCGCCATTGGCTGGACGTACTATCAGCGCCGCAGTTACCGAACGGTGGTCCTCGTCCACTTCCTGTTCAACGGCTTCAACGTCCTGATCGCCGGCCTGGGAATGATTTGACAGAAAAAACCCGGCAGGCGGGAGGCAATCAGGATTCCCCGAGCGTTGAAGGGCACTGGACAGACTAATACCGATAGTGCTCCGGCTTGAACGGACCTTCGACCGGCACACCGATGTAATCGGCCTGATCTTTGGAAAGGACTTCCAGTTTCACACCAAGTTTCGCCAGGTGCAGCCTGGCGACTTCTTCGTCCAGATGCTTTGGCAGCATGTGGACGCCGATTTCGTAGTCTTCTGTTTCCTGCCACAGGGCCAGTTGGGCCATCACCTGATTCGTGAAGCTGTTGCTCATCACAAACGAGGGGTGTCCGGTGGCACAGCCCAGATTCACGAGTCGGCCTTCGGCCAGTACAATCACTGCTTTCCCGTCAGGAAAGACGTACTTGTCGACAGGACCACCTTCATCGGCCGGTGTCTTGATGCTCACCTTTTCGATGTCGTCACGACTGTTCAGATAAGCAATCTGGACTTCGCTGTCGAAGTGCCCAATGTTGCAGACGATCGCCTGATGCTTCATCTGGTTCATGTGTTCACCACGGATAACGTCCTTGTTCCCGGTCGTGGTGACGAAGATGTCACCTACAGCTGCGGCATCTGCCATGGTGGTGACCTGATACCCTTCCATGCTGGCCTGCAGAGCACAAATCGGATCGATTTCTGTGATAATGACTCTGGCGCCAAGGCCCTTCATGGCAGCTGCACAGCCTTTACCCACATCGCCATAACCGCAAACAACCACAACCTTGCCGGCAACCATAACATCCGTGGCCCGTTTGATCCCGTCTGCCAGCGACTCGCGGCACCCGTAAAGATTGTCGAACTTACTCTTCGTAACAGAATCATTCACGTTGATCGCAGGCACTGCCAGCTTGCCAGCTGCATGCATCTGATGCAGGCGGTGAACTCCTGTGGTGGTTTCTTCCGACAGTCCCTTGATGCCCCTGAGCAGTTCAGAGAATTTATCGTGAACCATGAGAGTCAGATCACCGCCGTCGTCCAGAATCATATTCAGTGACTGGCCATCCGGGAATGTGAGCGTTTGCTCAATACACCAGTCGAATTCTTCTTCAGTCATTCCCTTCCACGCATACACCGGGATTCCGGCCACGGCAATGGCGGCTGCAGCATGATCCTGGGTCGAAAAGATGTTGCAGCTCGACCAGGTAACGTCCGCTCCCAGTTCAACGAGCGTTTCGATCAACACTGCCGTTTGGATCGTCATGTGCAGACAGCCGGCGATTCGAGCACCCGCCAGTGGCTTACCGGGACCATGTTTTTCACGCAGAGCCATCAGACCCGGCATTTCAATTTCTGCAATTTCAATTTCTTTGCGGCCCAGTTCGGCCAGCGACAGATCGGCAACCTTATGCGGTTGTGACAGCATTATACTCATGGCGACAGATAAACCCGTTAAGTGAAACTGGCAGGCGGTCCAAAGCCACCCCAAGCAAAAAACATCCGTTCCCATCGGTCGGGAGCCGGACTTCATCTCCACAGAAATATAACATTGCGGGTGAGTTGTAGCGATACAGCGCTTTTCGTGTTCGACGGAATTCCCCGAGGAACTGGGTTCTTCAGAATGAACAGTATGTCAAATACCTTCCGGCCCGTTGAGACTCCTGCAGGATAACTTTCATGGCTGATTTTCGGATTTCCAGTGATGCCGTCTCTGATTTTCACCGGGATGGATACATCATGATTCCACGTTTACTGGACGCTGCGGAAGTCACGGGGCTTCGCAGCTACGCGAAGGCCGACGATGCCATTTCCACCGAATCTTACATTCGCCGTGATACAACAGGCACCGAAGCGCGACTGGCCCTGCGGAACAACCTGGATGATTTCTGCTGCTACACGGCAATCGTCCGCAGTAAACGTGTTGCCGGAACCATGTCCTGCCTGCTGGGTGACGAAGTCTATCACTATCATCATAAAATGATTCTGAAAGAGCCCCGTGTCGGCGGAGCCTGGGCATGGCATCAGGATTACGGGTACTGGTACGGCTTTGGGTGTCTGTATTCTGACATGGGCAGCTGCATGATTGCGGTGGATCAGGCCACTCAGGCAAACGGATGCCTGCAAGTTCTGCGAGGGTCGCATCACCTGGGACGGATCGACCATGTCAGGACCGGGGACCAGATGGGGGCAGATGCGGAACGCGTGCAGGCAGCCAGGGACCGCCTGGAACTTGTCTACTGCGAAATGAACGCCGGCGATGCTGTCTTCTTTCATGCCAATTTGCTGCATCGCTCGGACCACAATCACAGCAATCATCCACGGTGGTCATTGATCTGCTGTTACAATACGCGGCACAATGATCCAGTGATTCAAAATGGACGCCATCCGAATTACTCACCACTTGAAATCTGGCCCGATGAACGCGTACACAGCAGGCTCACGGAGGCAGGTCCGCAGACCAAGCGTCGCTAATGCGGGCAATAGCTGGGCTGGACAGCGACAAGCCAGGGGCGACTGGCTGTTCGGTATCCGAGAGGCAAATTCCAATTCCCGGGCGCACCGGGCTTCACCAGTACCGGTTAAGGTCGACAATCACCGGCCAGACAGCGAGAGGACCGGGTGCGGTCCGACATTCAACACGCCGGACAAGTCAATACTGCGGAAACAACCATGCTTCGAATCGCCATGCTGGGGACCGGTTTTATCGGTCGTTTTTATACTCAGGCACTTCACGGAAAACGTGCTCAGGACCGAGTTCAGATTGTATTCGGCCGGGACGCCCGGCGTGCGGAGACATTTGCCAGACAACACGGAATTCCGCATTCGACAACCAGCATTGAACAAGCGGTGCGGGCTGAAGATGTCGACGCGGTGGTTATCGGGCTGCCCAATCATATGCACGAAGCCGCGGTCAATGTTGCAGCCGCAGCCGGTAAAGCCGTTCTTTGTACCAAACCGCTGGGGCGAAATACTGACGAAGCCCTGCGTATGCTGAAAGCCGTCGAAGAGGCGGGTGTTTTTCATGCCTATCTGGAAGATCTCGTCTACACGCCCAAGACTCTGAAATCCCTCCAGTCGGTGCGAGATGGTGCCGTGGGGGACGTGTTGTGGGTTCGTTCGCGCGAAACCCATCCCGGCCCGCACAGTGACTGGTTCTGGAACAAAGAGATGTCCGGCGGTGGGGCGATCATTGATATGGGCTGCCACTGCATTGAGATTGCCCGCAGTTTCATCGGCAAAGACGTGCGCCCGGTTGAAGTGTTTTGCTGGGCGGACACACATGTACATCCCATTGAAGCGGAAGATCACGCGGTCGGCATGGTGAAGTATGCAAACGGTGCCATCGGTCAGTTCGAAGTCAGCTGGGCGTTCCGTGGTGGCATGGATTTGCGCGACGAAATTGCCGGGACGGAAGGCACCATTTGGCTGAATCACTGGCTGAGGACCGGTATCGAGATGTTCACGGCCGGCGGACAGTCAGGGTACGTATCGGAAAAGGCCGAGTCTGAAAACGGATGGCTGTTTCCGGTCGGTGATGAACTGACGGCCCTTGGTTACGTCGACATGTTTGCCGACGTGTTATCGGCGATGGAAGAATCCCGGAAACCGCGAGAAGACTTCTACGACGGTTACGTGGTGAATGCGATCATTGACGCTGCCTACCGATCAGTGGACAGCAAACGCTGGGAAACAGTCCGATTACCCCTCTGGCGAGGCCGGGAGGATGTTGATCGCGTCGGAGCTCTTCGCGAATATGATGCAAATCACCTCCTGATCAAAGAAGAAAAAATGCCCGACGGGACAACAAAGGTGATTCTGCGTCACAAAGAATCCGGAAAAATCATTCAACAGACGCAATAGTCTGTTTATGTTTTTGCAGAACGGGTCGGTTCTGTCGAGAACTGATGAAATCCGCTTCTCCGGTTGACCGGGGTTCAGAAAACGAGGCTGCTCAGGATTCCAGGGGGCAGACTGCAACAAAAGAGAAATCCATGGGCATGGTCGTAATCAGTGGTTCCGGGCTGTGGAAACCGGAGGAATTCGTCACCAACAAAGAACTGGTAAGTTCGTACAACGAGTTTGCCAGCCGTTTCAACGCACAGAATGCGGATGCAATTGCAGCAGGTACCCTGGCGGAAAAGCCTCAGTCCAGTTCAGATTTCATTGTGAAGGCCAGCGGCATCAGGCAGCGATACACCTATCGCAAAGAAGGCATTCTGGATGTTGAGCGCATGCGCCCCCTGCTGTCTGTTCGTGCAGATGATGAATTGTCTCACCAGGCGGAGATCGCCGTGCACGCGGCACGTGAGGCAATGGAGATGGCTGGCAGGACGGCAAAGGGCATCGACATGGTCATCGTGTCGTGTGCCTACACAGAACGCGCCTATCCGGCCATTGCTATTGAAGTGCAGCAGGCCCTTGGAATCGAGGGGTTCGGGTTTGATATGCTGGTGGCCTGTTCGTTTGCTTTGCATCGCGCTCACGATGCGGTCGCTGTGGGCTCTGCGCGCTGTGCGCTGGTGATTAACCCGGAATTGATAACTCCTCAGGTCAATTTCAAAGACCGGGACAGCCACTTTATCTTCGGAGATGTCAGCACGGCCATGATTCTGGAACTGGCTGACACGTGTACCGCGCCGCACAGCTACGAGATTCTCGCGACCCAGGCGGTCACGCAGTATTCCAGTAATGTTCGTTCGAATTTTGGACACCTGTCTTTCGCCAGTGACAGTGATCCGTTCGCTGACGACAAGTTATTCTGCCAGGATGGTCGTAAGGTATTCAGGGAAGTGTGTCCGCTGACGTCGGAACATCTGGCAGCGCTGCTGCGTAACTCAGGTATGGACGTCTCCGATGTCAGGCGCTGGTGGCTGCACCAGGCGAACATTCATATGAACCAGCTTATCATGCGGCGGTTACTCGGCCGGGAGCCGAATTTCGACGAAGCCCCGATCGTGCTGGACGAGTTTGCCAACACAGCGTCCGCCGGGTCAGTCATTGTATTTCATCTTTACCACGAAGACCTGATGGCCGGGGACACCGGAGTCATTTGCTCGTTCGGTGCCGGCTATTCCGTTGGCTCGCTGATTGTTCGAAAGCGCTGAGCACCGATAGCGCTGTCGCACCTGACGAGCGTTGTCCCGCAAACGTCGTGTCGGGGTCGGTTCCGGCGACATAAAGGTCCTTTACCGGCAGACCAGCTCGCGTTCGATGGTAATGCAGCGTGTCTGAGCTGAACTGACTTCACCAACCATCGAAGATTTCGAGAACATCCGTTTTGGCACAAATTCGGCGCCAAGAAATTTCGGAATTGAACGTGTTCAGCAACGTGCTGACCGGCCGTGGAACACTGAAGTTGCCTGGAAAGTGCAGGTTTGCCGACAAGTTCTTCTACCTGTCACTTCGTCGATGCAGCAGTGCGTTTCGAACAGCCAGTTGTGCACCAGATGAAATTTTCTGCGTCGGTGCGCCACACTTCGCCAGCAATGCCTGAGATTTCACATGAGTCATGATGCGCTGCTCCACTGCCTGGCACATAACAACTGCATTGGCGAGCGAGCGGGACTGGCACGCAATGACTGCGAGTTGGGGCCTGGACACAGCGTTTGCATGGCCCCGTACGTGACTTCCGTGGCGGGCTGCTCATGGCTCGTGTAGCATGCCGCGACATCGTGTTCTTTGTCATCTGCAAATACCTGGTCGGTTCAATCTCGGCCGGACATCGGATTTGAGTGGAGCTGTTCATGAACCGTTTGGTCTTCGTCGGATTGTTTTGCTCACTGCTCAGCGTCGGCCTTCGGCCTGTCTCAGGGGCAAATGTGGAGACCATCCGGCACAACGACCGGCTGTGCGTGAAAATCGGGGATGCTGGTTTCCCCATCATCCCACTCGGTGAACGTCCTTATCACCAGGGAAAGAGGAAATCAAAGCCGTGCTCCTGAAATGGGGCGAAGACCTCACTGTTGAAGGATGCCGTTTACTTCCATAGTGGCAACTCGACCGGGTGCCACACGAAACAGATCTCTGAGCAGTTCGCGAAGACCACAACTGTGACACCAAAAAAGTGATCTCCGAACGTGCTCGATTCAGGGGTGGAAACCGTCAGACTCAATGAGCAACCGCCGTTACGGCTGACGAATTTGTGTGCCGGGTTCGGTGATACCACCGTACTGCGAATTGATTCGCTGGAAATTGGATCCGGTGAGTTCGTTTCGATCGTGGGGCCGTCGGGCTGTGGCAAGTCGACGTTACTGCGAATCATTGCACAGCTGCTGGAACCAAAATCGGGCGAGATCCGGATTCCCCGTGCGCAGCAACGTGCCTGCACGCGCACGGGGTTCGTGTTTCAGGACGCGACCCTGCTGCCCTGGCGGACTGCTGCTGCTAATATTCGTTTGCCGGGCGAACTGGAACGTGTATCCGTTCCCATGTCCCGGCTGCAGCAGCTGGCGCAGATGATTGGATTATCCGAGGACGACTTGCAGAAACGGCCCGCCGCACTGTCCGGTGGCATGAAGATGCGAGTGTCGCTTGCCAGAGCATTGGCTCTGCAGCCTGATCTGTTGTTGCTTGATGAGCCATTCGCCGCAGTGGATGACCTGCTGCGTCAGCAGCTGCAGACCGATGTCCTGCGCATTCAGAAGGATCTGTGTCTGACCACTGTGATGGTGACCCACAACGTCGCTGAAGCGGTTTATATGAGTGACCGTGTCATCACGCTTGGCGGGAGCCCGGCTGCCGTTACGAGCACGACTACAGTTTCGCTGGATCGTTCTGATGACTGTCGCAGCACAGCAGAATTCGGCGCGAGTGTCGGGACGATCCTCGAAGCTCTCAGGTCTCACCCGATTCAGTGAAAGAACCATGACCTGGTCCCGCGTACTCAACTCAATGACGGCTGGTCTGCTGCCGCTGCTGGTACTGGCTTCAGTAATCGCAGTGTGGCATCTGGCGATCGCTGTGTTTGATATCCCCGGTTTCATCGTGCCACACCCGAAGGATGTGTTCGACGCACTGCGGCTGTTGCGTGTGGAGCTGCTTGAGGCCACTGCCAGGACGGCACTGGCAGCGGTCAGTGGTCTTGCCATCAGTACGTTCATCGGAACATTGACTGCGTTTGCGTTTGCTCAGTCTTCGGTGATTCGCCGCGCCTGTTACCCGTACGCGATCCTGTTCCAGACAGTGCCCATCATCGCCATTGCGCCGCTGATCATTCTGACGTTTGGTCGAGGATTCCACAGCGTGACTCTGGTCGCTGCCGTGATCAGTATCTTCCCGATTGTTACCAATACAACAACCGGACTCATGCAGATCGATCCTCAGCTGCACGAACTGTTTCACCTGCACAATGCTGGTTGGTGGCAGACGCTGTGGAAACTGAGACTGCCCTCCGCGATGCCGTGGATGATCAGCGGGATTCGTATCGCCAGCGGTGTTGCAGTCGTCGGAGCGATTGTGGGGGAGTTCTTTGTGGGAACCAGTCAGCCCGGTTTGGGCGCGTGGATCCAGAGGAAAACAGCAAGCGTCGATCTTCCCGCTCTCTACGCCACGATTGTGGCATCCACGCTCCTGGGAATCACTGTGTTCGCATTGCTGACGTGGGTCGGCGACGCGATCCTGCAACGCTGGTTTGGAATGCGTCTGGACGGCAGCACGCTTCCGCGCCGGACTGCCCGACTGCGTTGAAGTCAAACACCGGCTGTCACGCGTGTACAGTCAAGAAGTTGAATTTCCCTGTGGGGTCACGCCAGTAGATTAGTACGCCCGGAACTCCTGACCGGATTCATTCCGTTTTTTGCCCGTTGAGGACCTTAGGCGGCGAACGCATCGATTATTACCGAACAGCAGCAGGCAACCCCGGCGGGTCCTCATCGGGATTGCATCAGTGCCTGTAAGGAGCGCATCTGCATCTTTCACCGCTATCTGCTGAAGAACGTCGATTCATCACTGGCACTGCCGGCAGCTGAATTCGTGGCAAATCCAATGGCTGAAGAACGTTGACCTCGAATTTTGGCGTCCTCTGGCAATAGTCAGATCAAGGACAATTCCTGTGATCAAGTTTGACAGTTTATTTGGCCCGACGGATAATATTCATAATCGTTTAATGCGTCGGTACTCGCGTAATGTTCGGCTTAGTGGTGAAGCTGGACCGAAAAAAGGGCCATGGAAGCCACGGGGCGACCAACCTCGAACGTTCGCGAATTTACGACAGCCAGTGCACTTGTGCTGGCTGTCGTGTCATTCTCCTGCAGAAGTTTCTCCGGGGTTGAAATGGCAACTGTCCTTGTGTGATTTCAGGTTGTACACTTGTCTTTATGTGTTCCAGCTCTCCTTCACAGTCCATGAATTTCACTGATTTTCCACGCATTGCTTTCGCTGTCCTTTTTGCCTGCGCCTCGCTGGTGCTCATCACCGGCTGCAGCGAAGAAAGAAAGTTTGACAGGGAACCGACCTACCCGGTCATCGGGAAACTTCTCGTTGACGGCAAGTCGGTCGAGCCGCCTCTGCTGGGGGCCGTGCGTGCAGTTGCGGTCGATGCGAAGGCATTCGACGGGGAAAAAACGACGGCCGCACAAAGCTGGACTGAGCCGGACGGAAGTTTTGCTCTGTCGACGTACATAAAAGGTGATGGGGTTCGGCCCGGCACCTACAAAATCACCTTTGAAACCGGGATCAGAAATCTGATCAGCGGCGGAATTGGCGGAGATGTGCTTGAAGGTCGGTATAAAGACCCGGATACGTCTGAGTATTTGGTGACTGTAACTGGTAATGAAACTGAACCTATTGATTTAGGGACGATCGATCTGTCAACACCATGAGTTTGATCGGTGCGGATCGAACCACTGTCATTTGTTTTGGTTCCTGCTTCCCCCCTTTTTGAGGAGGATAGTTATGCGCATAAACAGACCTATAAATCGCGGGTTTACGCTCATTGAGCTGCTCGTGGTGATCGCAATTATTGCAATTTTAATCGCACTGCTGCTGCCGGCGGTCCAGCAGGCACGCGAGGCAGCTCGTCGTACTCAGTGCCGAAATAACATGAAGCAAATCTGCCTGGCCCAGCACAATTACCATGATGTTCATAACGCGTTCGCAGGCTCCTGGGCGGACATTACCCTCCTCACCGGACTTAAGATCCTGAACGCCTCGTCATGGTCAGCGGCGCTGCTGCCATTTATCGACCAGGCGAATGTCTACAATGCAATTGACTTTGCACACACCTTTAACAGCGCAGATACTGCGACTGCGGCGGCCTACGCGACCGTCATCTCGCCCTTCATTTGCCCGTCTGCTCCTGGCGACAACAATCTGGTGAGCTGGACCATCCCGGCCGGAACAACTCTTCATCCAGATTACCCACCCACAGGCGAAACATGGACCCATACCTCCGGTCGAATTGACTACGAAGGTGCTAACGGAATTTATGGTGTCTATTCAGCCACGGCCTATTCAGGAACCGCAGCTGCCGCGCAGGGCATCACTCATCGCGGAGATCGCCACGGCATTCAAAAATGGCAACTGACAATAGTCGATTATCCCGCCGCCAACGACATGCAGCCGGCTTCAGCGATCAAGGACATCAAAGATGGCACCTCGAACACCATCCTGGTTGCTGAACTCGCCAGCCGTAACAATTTGTACCACGGGCGTACCGACGTCACCAATCACCCGGCCCACGCAGCGGAAGCATTCGCTCAGACTCTCACCGGGGGTGGTGCCTGGGGCGATATGTGGACGGAGAACTGGATCAACGGTTCACTGCAGGACGGTACTCCGGGAGCCGATGGAGGCCCCTGCGGCATCAACTGTTCCAACGCCCGTGGCGCGGGCTGGTATGCATGGCACAACGGCGGCGTAACTATTGGCTTGGCGGACGGTTCCGTCCGGTTCCTCAGCCAGAACGTTGATATGTACGTTTATGCTGGCCTGGTTACGATGGATAAGGGTGAGTTTTGATGTCGCAGGATTGCGCCGTGTGATGCAGATCATAAAAGCCTGGCGGCGTCAGTCGCCGGGCTTTTTTTTTCGTCGACGCGGTGCAGTTCTGATCCTGTGCGCGGCCCGTGCTGGTGAACAGACACGGTCGTCGGCAACTGGATGCCCAGCAGTTCAGGCCAGTCGTCGGACGGTATGTCCCACGGTTCTTCGCGCAGTGGTTCCGTGAGTGGCAAAATCCCCGACTGCGGTCCAAGTGATCGGTGCACGGCAAGCAGGTTCCGTTCGGAATCCATCAGGAGCTGTGGTTTCCGACCATTGAGTGAGGCGAGCGCGAGCGTTCGAATCGCCACGTCCTTCAGCCCGATTTTTCGGGCTTCTTCCGCAAAAAAAGGTGCGGTTGCCACAATCTGGTCTGGAGAAACAGCCAGTTCCATGATCTGACGGGGGTTCATGAACAGCTTAACGGGAACTTCGAGTGTTTTTCCGCTGGGACCGTCTGTCGCATAGACGCGGAAAAACACATCTTTACGCCGCACCATCATCCGCCACGCGAACTGCTGCCCTTCTTCCGTCCAGCTCGGATTTCCCGGATAAAGAAAATGCCGAAGAGGGAACAGCAACTGCCAGGCAACGTGGACACTGACGATGCCGAGTGGCACTCGCTGTCCCCAGCTGCCGACTTTCTGTTTCACTGAATCGGGCCTTTGCGGTTTTTCCAGCCGCAGGACACGCCGTGGCCAGTTCGGCGAAAAGAACATCGTCAAAAAAAGAATGCTCATCCATGGGAATACATCGATGTCGAACAGAACTGCATTCGCAAGATGAAACACAGTCAGTACGCAAACCGCCACAACCCGGGACCGTTTCCACAGCAAAAGTGGTACGGCGCCCAGATCGACCACGATTCCCGCATAGCTGATGAACCATGCCGTCCACCTCTCGGTCAGAACCGGACCGATCAACGGAAGATCACTCCTGATGGAGACCCACAGCCCAACCGGCATTCCATGCAACCAGTCGTTGTTCAGTTTTGCAGTTCCTCCGAAGATGTACGGAACAGCAATCTGGAACATCAGCACAACACGGCACCAGTTTGGAATAAACCCGGATGCTTTATCGGGGAACAGAACGGAATCCACGGAAAACGATCAGTGCGCCGGGATAAGAATCAGCAGAAATGCAGTGAGACTCATCAAATAGAAATGATTCTGAAACTGCCCCGCGTCGGACAAAAAGGTGTATGTGAAAGTCACAAACAAAATCATGGCGCTGAGTCGGTAGGCCAGACCCAAAGCAACACCCGTGGCTGCCACGGCCATCAGGTAGTAGACACGCCGCATACCGGCCAGATCGAGTGCATGGACCCATCCGAACCCGAAATAGGTCAGGTGATGCTGAGCGGAACCGAAGAAGTACTCGATCAAATGGTTGGAAAAATACAGCCATACATGGGCGAGAACCGCAACGGCGAACATGACGCGGAAGACCGCTACACCGGCCACGTCGCATGGCGCCAGCAGTCGCTGTACCAGCGTATCACGCGTCTGTCGAACGTCCGGGGCACTTTCAACACGTTCGGTCATGATTGTGTCAGGATCATTCGAAAGTATTGTTGCCGCCGTTCGGCCCGCATGAAAACAGAGCTGCCGCCATAAACCGAATCTGCAGACGACTTCTGTATCATACACTGACCGGCTCTCTCTAATGGCAATTTCTGTGGAAAGGAGTTCGGCACTACCAGAGAGAAAGCAGAACAATGAAAACCCCGGCCAACTCCGATGCTGTTCCGAGTGAAGTAACGTAAGTTCATTTGCCGAGAGTCCACTGATCCAGAGAAAATGACAACCAGGGCAATCGCCGTCGTTGACACCCCGACGGGGACACCTGCAGGATGGACCGCCCGTTGCGGTTCAGTGATTCTCCCCCCGGAACAGACTTTCATGCCCAATGTGCCTTCGGTTCTCCTGATCGCCCTTTGCTGTGCCGAGATCTGCCGACCGTCTCCAATATACGCTGGCGACGATGTCTCTGGTGAGGCTGTCAAGTATCTGATTGTCCATGCGGACGATGCAGGAATGTCTCATTCAGTGAATCGAGGAACGATCGATGCGCTTGAATCGGGCGTCGTAAATTCTGCCAGCATCATGGTGCCCTGTGCGTGGTTCAGCGAATTTGCGGAATTCGCGAAGAAGCACCCGGTGTACGACTACGGAATTCACCTGACTTTGACATCCGAATGGGATCATTACCGCTGGGGACCGGTGGTCGACCGCGGCCGGGTTCCAAGTCTGGTTGGTCCTCATGGTTATTTGTGGGAGAACGTCGGTCTGGTCGCAGCTAACGTCCGAGCCGAGGAAGCAGAGATGGAACTGCGGGCACAGATTGATCGAGCCAGACAGTTTGGTGTACCGCTGAGTCACCTGGATACTCACATGGGCTCTCTGCTCGCCCGTCCGGATCTGGTTGAGCTGTACGCCCGCCTGGCCCTGGACTACAACCTGCCGATTTTATTTGTGCGGGACCCTGACAAAAGGATTGCCAGAGAATATCCGGCTGTGGCCCAACGGGCGGCGGAAATAACAAAAGCACTGGATGCTAAAGGATTGCCGATCCTTGACACTGTCCTGCAGTTCTATGGCGGCAGGTCACATGAACAGCGACTTAACACTTACATTGAAGCTTTGAGTCAGCTGAAGCCCGGTGTGACCGAAATGATCATCCACTGTGGCTACGCCGACGACGAGTTGCGGGCAATTACGAGCAGCGCCGAACGCCGTGATGGCGATCGAAGAATCTTCTCCTCGGACCGGGTACGAAAGCTGCTGCAGGAACAGGACATTCAGCTGATCTCATGGAAGGCACTGCACAGGAAGACTCTGGAGAAGGCTGCTCAGCGGTAATCCGGTTTCTGCCAAAGCTGACTACGGCTGATCGCCCTGGCGGACGGGCAATTCCCTGTCGTTGGCCCATTGGGCCATGGATTCGTCATACACCTGGACCTTGTCGTAGCCGAGGAGTTCGGTCAAAACGAACCAAACCGGCGCTGCGTGCAGACCTTCGTTGCAGTACGCAATGACTCTGTGGCTTCGGGTGACTCCGTGGTCTTCATACATCTGACTCAGTTCTGCCGGTGACCTGAATGTGCCGTCTTCGCGGAAGTTGTCTGTCCACAGGATGTTGACGGCACCGGGAATGTGGCCCCGCTGATCATGTGCTTTCCCGGTGTGATAAACCTTGCCGGGTTCTTCACCGGTGTACTGAGCTGCCGGACGACCATCGATGATTGAGATCCCCGGTTTTCCCAGCTGGTTCCTGAGTTGTTTCAGGCAGATTCGGTGTTTCTTCAACGTGGAGACAATTTTGTATTCGCGGGGCTCAACCCTTGTCGTTTCCGTTACAAATTCCTGACCGGCTGTCGGCCATGCGTTCCGACCTCCGTCCAAAATACGAATCTCTTTGTGGCCGTAATAGCGCAGCGTCCAGAACATTCTTGCAGAAACACGGCTGTTCAGGTCATCATACAAAACAATCGTCGTGTCGTTCTGAACACCCAGTCGACAAAGCAGGGCCTCGATCATTTCCGGCGGAGCCACGGTGTACCTCGCCTGATCAGCAGGTTCAGTGATGTCGTCGACCCAGTGAACGAACCGGGCTCCCGGTATGTGACCCTGCCTGTACCGGCGGATGTCCGGGCCCAGTTCAAGTATGCAAACGCGAGGCGAATCGATGCGGGCCTGGATCCAGGTCACGTCGACAAGCGCGCGTTGAGGTGTTGCAGGAGCCGCATTGTCGGCAAATGCGATTTGAGCCGCGATGGAAGTGGACAGGAGAAACATCGCAGACAAAAAGGGGGGTCGAGTCACTTTATCCCACCCGGTCCTGAGACAGTGTGTTCATCTGTATTCTGCATCATCACGACAACGAACGCGACTCACCACTGTTGATTCTGTAACCGATCAGCTCCGGCGTAACTCTGTCGGAAACAAACCACCGTGCCGATTCCGACAATACGTCAGTCACATGCCTGAAACACCAGGGTCCATCGGTGTGCCGCGGAGGTATGGACTGATGTCGACCTGTTTGCTCCATTCAGACACCGGCCAGCTCCAGGAGTCCCTGCGCAGTGGTTCGTGCAGTTCCCTGATAAAGGAAGGCTCGCGCCAGCTCAGCGGTTCTGCGGCGAGATCCACCTGGGGGTCTATCAGGAGCTGGGGCTTTCGACCGTTCAGCGATACGATATCGATGACGCGGATTTCCACATCCCGATTCTGTTCGCGCATTTCATCCCTGAAAAAATGTGCCAGCTGGTGCAGCATCCTGGGATACTTTCCCAGAATCATCATCTGCCGACCCGTCAGCAGAGGCCTCAATTCCACCCGTGTTGTCCGGTCGGTATTCTTGTCCGTGGCATAGAAGTTCACGGCACATATTTTGGAGCGCAACATTAAGTTCCACGCAAATTGATGGCCTTCCTCAGTCCAGCTGGATGAATCTTTGTAGAGATGGTGCCTCAGCGGGATAACTGTCTGAAGCAGGACGTAAGTGCCCAGCACAATCGCGCCCCGGCGACGCGATTTCGAAAGACCTGTCCAGCTGCCTGGGGACAGGCATTCCGCCATCAAACTCTGCGGAGAGGTTCGCGGGACGGTTTTCTTTTCCGTGAGTGTGTTCAGGAATCGACGCGGCCAGTCAGGCTCAAAGAAAATCGTTGTGGCCACCATCATGAACCAGGGGAAAAAATCGATGTCAAATACAAAATGATTCGTCGTATGAAACACGCATCCCGCCAGAAACGCAGGAAATCGGGTTTTTCGCCACACCAGCAACGGCACGATGGCCAGGTCGAATACCAGACTTCCGTAATTGAAGACCCAAATCAACCAGGGTTCAGCAGCGTACGGGGCCAGCAGTCCCAGGCGGTCCTGCCGTAGTTTTAGGGCCATGGTCATGGGTTGGCCCTGAAGCCAGTCCGGCGCTAATTTGGAAATGCCACTGTAAAAATACGGCACCGCGACCTGGAACCGGAGTATCCACAGAGCCCAGCGGGGCACCGTTTGCGACCGAATGCCGGGTCGAATCCATGCGTCTGCCGAGAGCGCATGATGAGCCGGAATGAACACCATCAATAACGCCAGCAGGCAGGTGAGGTAGAAGTGGTTGAGGTAGTAGGCCTGGTCGATCAAAAATTTGTATGTAAACAGAAGACACAGAGCGAATGCCGCAACGCGGTAACACAGCCCCAGCACCATCGCCGCCGCAGCGAGACCGATCGTGCAAAAGACGAG
This sequence comes from Planctomycetota bacterium, assembly GCA_963581585.1. Taxonomy (GTDB): domain Bacteria; phylum Planctomycetota; class Planctomycetia; order Planctomycetales; family Planctomycetaceae; genus S139-18. Next base: position 1,728 of record CAUZPL010000003.1, on the reverse strand, counting down.
GTGCATACCCTGTCCGGGCAATGGCCGGACCCACTGAAACCAGTACCACGTGAAGTGATAACGGGGACGAGCGTAATCTGCGTCAATGGTGCCGTTCGTGAACGCGGACCAGACATGCCACAGCATCACGATCCCAAAGCCAATTCTGAAGACAACGATTGACGAGCCGTCAACCGGTTCAAACAGCCGGCCTGGAATCCGGCTTAGACTTTGTCGATTTATCTCTGAGTACGACACTAACTTCACGATCAAAAAATGTCGGTGACGGCAATCACGAAGTGTGACCAGTGGGCCACGGCAGTTGCCACTGCTGCGTCAAATGCTGTGGCTCGAATTCAACTGTTACCGGCGATGTCTGGACACACGAATACCAAAACACCACCGGGCATATTCTGGATTTATTGGTTTGTCAGTTACCTGAACCGGGGGACCCGGAGACTCCATAAATCACGGTAATGGCCGAAAGAAACTGTACAACAGGTCTTTTGACGCGCCGATTCAGGAATCCAGGTTCAGCTCGAACTTGCCAGGCAATACACCAGACTCACGTCGCTGTGGCAGGAATCCCGCGGATTCCATCGGTGAAATCCGGGAGAAGTACGGCTCTGCCTGTGCCGACCGGAAATGATTCAGGACGACACAAGATATGACCGGACAACATGCCTGCCGGCAGAAGCGCGACCAGGAGTGCTGCCCGCCACACGATCAGCGTACGAGTCAAAAGCAACACGGCCTGCCAGTACATCGGCACAGGGACCCCGCCCAGCTTGCAAGTCACCCCGAACTGCCTGATACTTCTGACGTAACACATCTGCCGGAACTGAAACGCCCAAACAGTGGATACGACCTCGATTCTTCTTCGCCCACTGCCCGTTTGAGTGCGCAGAGAGAAAAATTCCATGTGCCGTTTTGAAAGCGTTTTTCTGTGATGTGCCATCCATTCAATTTTTGCTGTCTGCTGACCGGCAGGTGTCGGTCTTCACCCAAATTCCTCCCTGCCGCCTGAAACCCGACAGCAACATTTCTGGCCGAGTGGCGGAATTGGCAGACGCACGGGACTTAAAATCCCGGGTTCCGATTGGAGCGTGCGGGTTCGAGTCCCGCCTCGGCTATTAAAAATACTGGTGTCGCGACAATTAGGAATCCTGTCCAACGCTAAATCCCAGCAGGTGTCACCCCAAGTGTCACCTTGAAAGCTGCTCCTTCGGTTCAGGTGTCACCTCAGACACCTGTGTCCGGGTCAACCGCCACAATGGGAAATGTGGCAGTTACGCCGTAGTCCGGTCCGGGTTCATTCGCTATGACGCCAGGGAAAGCAGCGCAGGCCACTAGGACATGCCGGAGAGCGGGCAGATGGCATGCGAACATCAACGCGAAAAACTGTCCAAAGACTGATGCTGCCGTCGGATGTGCTGGAGGTTGGTTTCATATGGCTTCATGCGATGATGTCTTTGACGACTGTCCCATATACATCGGTGAGTCGAAAGTCGCGTCCGGAGTGTCGGTAAGTCAGACGTTCGTGATCGAACCCCATCAGATACAGCATCGTGGCGTGCAGGTCGTGCACGTGAACTCGGTTATCCACGGCCCGGTACCCGAAGTCATCGGTTGCACCGTAAGCCATTCCGCCTTTGATTCCTCCACCTGCCAGCCAGACTGTAAATCCGTGGTGATTGTGGTCACGTCCGGTCGGATGTGCATTCGACCGAAGAGGAATTTCCACGGCAG
>CAUZPL010000002.1:0-204590 GCA_963581585.1 Planctomycetota bacterium | reverse complement strand
TCGTCGAATGTTCCGTCTTCTGATCCTTCGCTGAGATAATCAAAAACAGCCTTTGAAACACCCGACGACGACGAGAAAACTCTGCCGTCATTGGGTTGCAGTGACTCACTGCCATCTGTCATTGAGGTGGCAATTTCCCTCAGGCTGGTGGCAGCATTCTGAAACTGACCTTCGAGCAACTCTGTACCGAACTGTGCAAATGCAGGTGACAGGCTGTAGCCTGAGAACGCCTCGTCGCGCAGGTTATTCACAAGTGTAATTTGCCCCTCGAGTCCCTGCTCAATCGATTCATCGGAACCTTTGACCGTTCGAAATGCCTCGAATCGTGATTCCAGACGCAGGTTGTCACCGTATGTGTCTTCGTCAACGCCCTGGAAAAACCAGATGCCCCGAGCCTGTGTGTTACCTTCGATATACGAACGGTACGTCCAGATATCGCCGGTGTTGATGCCTGCCTCGGCCAGTATGCCCTGACGGTCCTTGAAGATCAGACTTCCGTAAACCGGGACTCGACACGTTAGCTGGCCCCTGACAGATTCAGGCACCTGCCGCTGAATCCAGATGTAACCGGCGATGCCCATGACCAGAATCACAGTGACGACCACTCCGCCGAACCCCAGCATCCGCCCCAGAACAACTTCAATGCGGCGAACTGGTTTGGTCACCACCGTGTGTAGAGATCGCACACGAATGTCTTCGGGGATACTCCAGCATGCCAGAAACATAGCGGCTGGCAGGATCAGCCAGGAAATCGCGGTCAACAGAAACCAAATCTGAACTCCTGCCTGGAGATCGTCTCGACTGTTGCCGCTGGACATGAACCAGCCTGCAAACATCAGCAGCAACGCAAAAATGACGAACACAGCCAGGGCCTTTCGCCGAACCGCTTCCTTCAGAGTCAGTCGAGCCATAGCCAGAATGCGCGTCGGCGAAACTGACACAATATCGCGTACGTAGCTGGAGAATTCTCGTTTGAATACAGCAAACCCTTTGGGACCATGCCGCATCGACACAAGGTAACCCAAACCAACTGCAACCAGAGAGATCACACCCGTGACAATTCCCCAATTCTGGAAAGCTCTAATCAGGGGGTAATTTGTTACTTCGAATTCCATAGTTGTCTGAATCAGTTGTTAACAGAACGGCACTTCTGGAGGCCACATGAAAACAGTTGGGGATATCGTTACGGAGTAGTGTCTGCTCCAAAGGCTTCGCCGGCAGACCGGCCCGGCTGCGTGCGACGTCGTCTCTATTTTTCCTTGTCTGCGTCTTCCGTCGCCGGTTGAGTAGCCGCCATTTCCTCAACAGTGAATCTTCGCCCTGGACGTTCACTGCTCTCACGGACCGTCCGCAGGAAGAGCTCTTCCAAATCGGCCCGCGGTCGCTGAAATGAAACGTCACCAGTGGTGTGTTTGGCGAGAACTGCTTTGACTTCTTCGATGGCCTCGTCGCTCAAATGGCCGGTGCGGATTTCCGTTTCGTTTCGCAGTTCGAGCAGTTGATCGACTTCACCGACCACCTTGAGTTCTCCCTGAAACAGGACAGCGATGCGGTCACTGACGTCCTGAACGTCAGCCAGCTGATGACTCGATAGCACCACCGTTTTTCCTTCATCCTTCATCCGCAGGATGAGGTCCTTCATTTCACGGGTGCCAATCGGATCCAGACCGCTGGTCGGTTCGTCCAGCAGAATCAGATCGGGATTATTGATCAATGCCTGTGCCAGCCCGATACGGCGAGTCATCCCCTTGGAGTACTCTTTCAGCTGACGGCGGCGAGCGTTCTCCAGACCGACCATCTTAATCAGTTGGTCAGCTCGCTCGGCACGTTCCCGACCCGGTATATTGAACAGACGTCCATAGAAATCGAGCGTCTCGTCCGCGTTGAGAAACTTATAGAGATAGGATTCTTCCGGCAGGTAGCCGATCCACTGGTTTTTTTCCACGTCGGCAGCACTACGACCGAGAATCTGGATTTGACCTGATGTCGGGAACAGCAGTCCCAGGAGCATCTTAATGGTGGTTGTCTTACCGGAACCATTCGGCCCCAGCAGGCCAAAAACCTCACCGCGTTTCACATCCAGGCTGAGGCTTTTGACGGCCTGCACCTTTTTGCGTCCCCAGAAGTCACGGTAGACCTTAGAAAGGTTACGGATTTCTATCACGTTATCCTGAGCGACCATGAGTGCGTCTTCTGACCAGATATCCGAGAAGTCGTAAGAGCCTGAGTCAGTGTGAACGACAGGCAAAACACTGAGAAATAACCCGCATACTCGGGCTACGCCGGTCCGGTAGTGGACGTTTGTTGATTTCGGGGAAAACTGCCGCAGGGCAGCCAGAGAGGAAGGACCAGCGGCTCAAAGTCTGCCTCACCATCGATCCTTTCACCTGCCAGTGACGCGTTCTGTCATCATTTTCATCATCTTGTTCAGGTTTCTGCCTCAGTTGTGCTGCACAGCTGAAATCGCAGGGGAAGAGCTCATCCACCGACGTTGAGTGTCTGAAAGACACCATCAGTCTGTCCGGCTCCCCATGCACACGCGGAAGATCTGCCAGCTTCTCCGGCTGGCGATGGCAGAAAGCTTCCCTGGCTGCAACCGGGTCGGACACAGGACGGTTACAGCAGCCCCGAACAAATGCGGCGCAGGAGCCATTACGACACGCTCCTTTTTGCTCCAAAACACTCGATCGCGACCTCTGTTATTCTTCGAACGGCGCAATCAATTGACGAGCACAACGTCATGCAGCCCTGAAATGCCAAGGTGGCAATTCAAGTTTCACCAGCGATTCCTGTGGGGAAAAACCACAGGCGACTGACCAGCAATCCGACTGCAGGTGCAGTCGGATGCGTCAATTGAAGCTGCTGGCTGAACTTGGAGACCAGTTCTTCGATGTACACTGACATCTTGTTGCCGATCTCAGGATACTGCTTTCGAGCACCAATAAGAAACTCGACGACGGGAATACTCTCAGACGATTCGGCAACGTTATTTGGAAGAAAAAACGACACCAATCTGTTCAAGTCGATTATTGACGGACGCTGATTCGACCCATTATTCACCGTGCACTCCCAAACTTTCCAAGTACACGGTCAGTCGGGCTGCCGACCGGCGGATGCTGGCTACGTATGCATTCCCATCGGAATCACGACTGAGGCTGTTGGAAAAGCTGGTGGCACTTTTCCCGATCTCCAACTCGAAGGCTGTGCTCTACTCGTCGGGGACCGAAGCCACCAAATGTGCCCTGATGGCGATGCGGCGGCGGCCATGGGCTGCGGGTCAAAAAGAACAAAAAAAACCGGCCGAAAAAGGAGAATTTCCGCTATCACAAGCGCGTGGGAGCTGGCCCTAGACGGTGACGTCCTGATTGACTTCCTTACCCAAGAATTCCAGCTCTACCCGGGCTACTCGCAGCAGTGCCTGGCGGGCCGGAATTGTCAATGCACCGGCTGTCTTTTTCTGCATCTGCAGTCCGATTCCCATTCCCAGGCCAAAGGAAAAATTACTGCCCGGCTTTGGATTGACGAACTCTTTGACCAGTTCCACCTGCTGCAGTTTCGGCTCCTCCCGGTCAAGCAACCGGGGTGTAAATGGGAGTGCAGCCAGTGTTTTGATGGAAGTGATCTGCTTGGCCTTGTCCATCAACTGGAAATAGAGAATTTGACAGGCGAAGTGTTTCTCGAAAAGGTCTTTAAAGAGAGCCGGATCTTCTGTCTCTCCGATCACGTCGACGGTTAGCCGATAGGTGCCGGCAAACGGACTGCGCACTTCCTGGCCGACCAGCAACTTGCTATCGGCGGCAATTTCCAGTTCCTGGCCCGCACTGGTCTGGCCGATTCCCAGCGCCAGGTGCTGGTTTAGTTGCAAGGTTGCCAGTTTTTTTGGTGTTGCGATGTGCAGCCCAAATTGTTTTTCGTTGGACGTCAGAACAGGACCCAGTGAGCGCCATCCCTTGGGACGGGAAGAAGTTTTTGCCGGCAAGACGGGTGTCGCGCCGGAAAAATCGGTATTGGCCAGGATTCGTGCCTCATCGAAGGGAGGTACACGAGTCACATCTCCCGTGGATTGAAGCCGCGCATCGGTAGCGGGTCGGGTGCCCAGCAGTTCCCAGATTGGTGCTTGCTGGGTCAGTGCCAGCTCGCGTCCGATGGGGTCGCTGAACGTTCCCTGGTAGTTAAGGCCCATCAGGTGGAAGATGGAGGCGGTCAGGTGTCCCGGTTCCACGCGATTGGTTTTGGGATAAGCTCCCTGGCTGTCCGAACTGCCGTAGACCTGCCCACCGCGGATGCCGGCTCCGGCCATGGCAAAGCTAAAGACGGGGCCCCAATGGTCACGTCCTGCCTTGGGGTTAATCTTGGGAGTGCGTCCGAATTCACCGATCGCGACGACCAGGGTTTCCTCCAGTAAGCCGCGCTGATCGAGATCCTCGATTAACGCCGAAAAACCGACATCAAAGATAGGACAAAGCACATCTTCCAGGCGGTCGTGGTTCTGAGCATGGGTATCCCAGAGCGGATTGTCGACAGCATTGTCACCCGGTTCACGGGGCCAGTTAACATGGACCAGTCGCACGCCGGATTCGATCAGTCGCCTAGCCAGCAGTACACATTGTCCCCACCGATTTCGGCCATACCGGTCTCGAACGGCGTCCGGTTCCTCACCAATGGCAAAGGCCTTGCGGGCTCGCCCAGAAGTCAGTAGATCGTAAGCCTGTTGCTGGTACGTATTGAACAGGTCGACCGATCGGGATTTTTCTACCTGGCGGACGCTATCTTCCAGTTGTGAGAGTAGTGACTGACGCTGTTGTAATCGTTGGGAGGTGATCCCGAGTGGTTCGAGGCCTTGAATTTTGTAGTCTGGTTGAGCGGGATCACCGATGAAGCGTTCTGGAGTCCACTGTGATCCCATCATGCCACCGGTTTGACCAGCGGGAGTAACATTGTCGTTCAAGCGAATGACATCCGGCACCCAAACGGCACTCAACGCGGGCATTTTTTCACTGGGGCGATAGCGTTTGATCAGCGACCCGAAGTAGGGCCAGTCGGTCGGTTGAATCGTGCGGGCATTGGGCCCCTGGTACTTGTAGCCGGTTAAGACCCAGTGGCCGCTGGAGGAATGAATATTGTCGTCCGTAGCCATCGACCGTACCACGGCCAGCTTGTCGGCGATGGCAGCGGTACGAGGTAGCAATTCACAGAACTGAATACCCGGGATATTAGTATAGATGGGATTGAAGGGGCCGCGAATTTCGGCCGGTGCGTCCGGTTTTGGATCAAATGTTTCGTGCTGAGGCGGCCCCCCGTTGAGATAGAGGTAAATGATGTTCCTGGCACGCCCGAAACTGCCATCCGAAGAAATCGGAGCAGCCATGGCTTCCGCTTTCAGGAGGCCCGACAGGGACAGCCCCGCCAGGCTGATGCCACCCATTCGCATGAGTTCGCGTCGGTTCAATGCGGTCATGATGGAAGCGGCCTCAAAAGTCAAAAGAACATCATCTCTTTGGGTGCAGCAGAGTTTTCCCACTGACCAGTCTATTGTAACTCTCGTGACCATTGCAAATATTTGCGCAATGATCCTTTGAACGAAGTTGTTAAGAAACGGTTGGCACCTAATACGATGGGATTCGACTGTGACTATGATAGAAAGGTCGACACCGTTGGCAGCGGTTTCTTGGAAAACAACGACTTGGTACTAGAGGCAATCACGTGATGAGCAGTTTGCACCGGTTGGATCCGGGAATGCGCGTACGTCACTTTCAGCCAGCCAGTTCTGGAGTTCCCGGCCCGGCAGTACGCAGATCTCGGACCTGAAAACCTGCCTTGGCGGCCGGCCGGTCATCGCCGACATGGACGCTGGCGATTATCCGTTGCCTGGTGACATTACTTATTCGCAAAGGCACGTCACCGTGATCCCAAATCGAACGCACGCGTCAGGACTCGGAATATGAATGTACTGAACTGAATTGCGAGCCGAAGAATAACCAGTGAAAGGAAATTATCTCCTGCCGTCAATCGTCTGCGACGTGTCTGGGATGCTCGTCCTCGTCCTGCAGTTTCCGACAGCCAGCCAGACCCCGTGAGCAACCGGCGAGAATGAAATACAGGATTGCCAAGGAGTATCTGCCAGGCTGCACTGGAGATCCACTTATGCTGCTGCCGATGTCATCTGCCGTTCCGGGCGACTGGCTTGTCGCGCCATCCACAACTGGCCTGAGCGATGCGACTCTGATGATTCACCACATGTTGACGCTGTAATTCACGGGGTTCCTCTTTGTGTGTTCTGGCAGGCCGCGCCGATCGCACCGACGATGTACCACACGCGGCGCTCATTGAGGGCAGTCCCGTTACATGCCTCGTAGAGCATGCGACAACTGGCCCCTGCGATGTCTCGCTGCGCCAGGAAAATTACACACATCTCCGAACACTTCGCAGCGTCCCAGCCTCCAGAACTTGGCGCGATGACTGGTGCGGACTCTTTCCGCCATGTCCGGCCATCTTCCGAGGTCGCTCGCAGAGTGTACGCTCGATTGGCGTGACTGTAGCCCGCATAGTACATCACGTAACCAGCGTTCACCACGAAGAGAATTTCAGGCGCAAAGGCTGCATATGAGTCATAGGCGCCGTCCGCAGCGAGTCGTACGCCCGGTTCCCCACCAAACACAGGGAAGTCATCCGACACCACGATGATGATTCCGCAGCCACGTTCGACGCAATATAGTCGGCACCCGCCGTTGCTCAGAAAGACAATTCGAGGCGGTGAGTAATTTTGACCACTGCATTCTAATCTCGCGCCCGACTCCGGTGTCCATTTGCGACCACCGTCTGATGAGACGGCACTGCGAATCGAATTCATGCACGTTTATGAACCTGCGCAGCTTTCGTAGTACATCCGCAACAGACTGCGACTGCCCGCGGGTATGACCTCTGAGGACACAACTCGTAACTCACCAGAAACGGCTTTCTGCGGGGCCAGACGCATCCCCGACTCCGGATTCCAAATATGGGCGCCAATTGAAAACGCGCTGAGGATACGCGTCGTCTCATTGCCATAGTCATTGGCTCCGCAGGGGAACCTGAGTTGCGGCAGGATCTGCGTGTAATATATCCGGTAACCACCGTTGGGCAGAGTAATCACTCGTGGGTCGACCGCACCACAAACATCGGTGCACCGGACCTTTGGCGACCATTGTGCTTCGGGTTGTGGATTGCATTCTGTGTCCGGCGATACCTCGATAGCCACGGCGGTGTCTTTGTTCCACACGGCCCCAGGATCAATCGTCACCGGTTGGACCAGTGGCGAAGCCGAGTATGATTATGAAAGACCAATCAAGACACTGCCCTCCGGTCACTCGTTCGCCGGTTCATCCGAGGTGAATCGCTGTGTGCACGTGAAGGGCGACGTGTGCTTCCGGACGGTGCTGGCCGACGCGTGGCAGATGTACTTGTTGTTTGTTACCGTTGTGGTTGATCGTAGCCCCGAGTGGGCGAAACTCAACAGACTTTGAGCATCAGACACTCATGGCTTATCTCGAACGACTGTTCACTCTGCAGGGAAAAGTTGCCCTGGTGACCGGAGCCACGCGCGGGCTGGGACAGGCCATGGCCGAAGCCCTGTTGCGGGCCGGCGCGACGGTCGTGTTGAACGGTTCAAATCAGGAGCGGCTTACCGCGACCAGTCAGCGGTTTAGGGACGAGGGCCTGCCGGTTGTCGAATTCGCCTGCAATCTGTCCGATGCCGCCCAGGTATCACAATTGGCCGAGTTTGTGCTGAGCGAACAGTCTCGGATCGACGTCCTGGTCAATAACGCGGGCGTCACGTTCCCACACGGTCTGTTTGATTATCCCGATGATGCCTGGACGAAGACGTTTCAGGTCAACCTCGACGCACCATTCCAGCTCGCGCGGCGGCTTGCCCCGCGGATGAAGGAACAGGGAGGCGGATCGATCATCAACATCACCAGCATCGCTGCAGAACTGGGGTTCCCCAACAACCCGGCGTACGGCGCGGCTAAGGGAGCACTCAAACAACTCACCAAATCGATGGCTTTTGACCTGGGACCCTTTGGCATTCGAGTGAACAATCTCGGTCCCGGCTATTTCCATACCGACATGGCCGGTCTGAGTTACTCCGATCCGAAGCGACGTGAGGCCCGCGCCCGCAGTACGCTCCTTGGACGCTGGGGAGATCCGGAAGACCTGGCCGGCGCCGTAATTTTCCTCGCGTCAGATGCTTCTCGCTACATGACCGGACAGGATCTCTACATCGATGGCGGCTGGCAGGCAAAGGGTCTTTGAATGGGCCTTCAGGTCACCTCGCTTGACCCGATTCCGACTGTCCCCGTGGAAACACGCTGGCGACGGATCGTCACGCCCATCCCGGTACCGAATTCAGTCCCGTTGATTGAACGGCTGCGGCGTGCAGAACCGCAGTCGATGGCAGGAATGCCGCCGGTGCTGTGGCACGAGGCAAACGGTTTTTTGGTCCGTGACCCGTATGGCAACCAGTGGATCGACCTGACCAGCGGAATCGTGCTGGCCAATGTCGGACATGCACATCCGCGCATCGTGCAGGCAATTGGCGCGGCTGCCGACCGGCGGATGCTGGCTACGTATGCATTCCCATCGGAATCACGACTGAGGCTGTTGGAAAAGCTGGTGGCACTTTCCCCGATCTCCAACTCGAAGGCTGTGCTCTACTCGTCGGGGACCGAAGCCACCGAATGTGCCCTGATGCTGATGCGACGGCATGGTCAGCGGATTCACACTGACAAAGTCGGCATCCTGAGTCTGGCAGGAAATTATCATGGCCGCACTCTGGCGGCACAACTCGCCAGCGGCACACCACAGGCAACCGACTGGATCGACCGGGAGCGTGTTCACCATTTTCAGATCCCGGCGCCAAACTGTCTGGACTGTCCATGGGGCCGTAAACAGTATGAACAATGCGGCGAGGAATGTTTCCACTCCGGTCTGGAAGGACTGGCTGCCCAGGGGATCGATCCCAATTGTATCGCCGGGCTGATTCTCGAGCCTGTCCCCGGGTGGACCACAGATCCTCTGCCGCCTGACTTCGCCGCAGCGGTTGCCGCATGGGCCAGACAGCACGACTGTCTGCTGGCCTTTGACGAGATTCAATGCGGCTGCGGACGCACCGGAAGATTCTTCGGTGGTGAATATCTGGGTGTCACACCCGATCTGATCATACTGGGAAAGGGACTGTCATCGAGTCTTCCTGTTTCGGCCGTAATCGGACGCCACGACCTCATGGACCTGCCGGTGCCTGGAGAGATGTCGAGCACCCATGGCGGAAACCCTGTATGTGCGGCCGCCGCATACACAAACCTTCAGGTGCTGGAGGACGAAAAACTCATCGATGCTTCTGTTGACACCGGGACCGCCGTAAAGGAACAGCTCCGCGCGCTGCAAAATGAGTTCCCCGACTCCATTCGCTCGGTTCAGGGCGTCGGCCTGTTTCTGTCGATCCATTTTCGCCAGCCGGGCAGCAACACCCCTGACGTGGCACTGGCAGATGCCGTTGCACAGGAAGCTGTGCGCCGCGGTGTGCTGATGTTCACAACCGGCCGAGGCTACCTGAAGTTCACACCTCCACTCTGTATCGACGTTAATGCGGCCCTGGAAGCGACTGATGTTATCCGTGAGTGTCTTTTCAAGTTATGTGCTGCGTCCACAGGACTTCAAACACCATGAAACGCGTGATTGTCGGCGGTATCAGCCATGAGACGAGCACGTTTACACCGGTCGCCACCACGCGACAGAGTTACCAGGAACGCTTTGTGCTGCGTGGCACAGACATCCTGGAAGTGCTGCGTGGAACAAACACACCGATCGGCGGCTACATTGACGGCGCAGATAAACACGGTTTCAATCTGATTCCCACCTTGCTCGCTGAAGCACATACCAGCGCGCCTACGCCGAGGCCTGTGTTCGACGATCTGGTCAATGAGCTTCTTGAAGGCGTCACAGCAGCTGGCCAGGTCGACGGTGTGCTGCTGGGAATGCACGGATCGATGTGCGCGGGCGATCTGGATGGGCCGGATGGTGTACCTGACGCGGAAGGTCATATTTTTGCAGAGGTGCGGCGGGTTGTGGGACCGGATGTTCCGATTGTGGCCGAACTGGATATTCACTCCAACGTCACACCACTGATGGTGGAAATGGCCGACGTACTGATCGGCCGACGTTCGTATCCCGAAACCGACATGGCCGAACGGGCTCGCGACTGCACTGACGTGCTGGCTCGAATCTGGCACGAAGGAGTGCGGCCGACGATGGCCCTGCACCAGATTCCGATGGTCTGGGGTATGAACCAGGTTACTGCTCACTCTCCGATGCGGGAGGCAATTGCCGAACTGCGTCGCATCGAAGATCAGGCTGGTGTTGTCTGTGGGTCGATTGCCACCTGCTATTTTCTGGCCGATGTGCCGGACATGGGAGCCTCGGTCTACGTCGTGACGGATAACGATCTCATTGGTGCTCAGCAGTATGCAGATGAACTGGGTCGGTGGTGCTGGGATCGGCGCGCCGACTGGCATTTCCACATACCAACGACACACGAGGCTCTCGCCGAAGCCCAGGCTGCGGGGCGCTATCCTGCAATCTTCGCGGATATGCGCGACAACACTGGCGGCGGCTCCCCGGGAGACAGCACGGGCACATTACGTACATTTATCGAAGCCGGCGTACGTGATGCCTGCGTTCTCAACATCACTGATCCGGACACTGTACGACAATGTCACGCGGCCGGTGCGGGGGCGACACTGACGCTGGACGTCGGCGGGAAATCGTCACCACTGCAGGGTGAACCGGTGCGAATGACAGCCCGTGTCGTTGCACTTTCAGATGGAAAATTTCGCTATGATGGTCCCATGTTCTCCGGACTGAAGCGTGATCTCGGGGCCTCCGCTCACATCGAGCAGGACGGCATACATGTTCTGTTGACAACGCTCCGCGAACAGCCGTTCGACACGGCCTTTGCTCGAACACTGCAGCTCGATCCCCGACGAATGCGTTTCATTGGGATCAAGTCAGCCGCGCATTTTCGCGCGGGCTTCGAGTCATGGGCGGGCGCCATCCACGTCGTCTCGGAACCCTGTGTTCATAACCTGGGGCAACTCCCGTTCCGGCGACTCAAACGAAAGCTATATCCATTTGATCTGAAGTGAGCATCAAAACCGCCCGGAGTAGATGGCCGCTGCACGGGTATTTGCCCGTGACACACTACGCGTCGATAAGCGTTCGAGTGAATGAGACTGGAGACACACCGAGTTTACTCGCTCAGCCCACCGGGCGAATACTGCTGTGGCCATCCAGCCAGCATTGCCCGCCGACTGAGATAAACCGATACTGGCTCGGTGCCAAAAGTTTCCCTGTGGCAAGTTGTTAGGTGAATGCGGCATTGTGCCTGCCCCTTACGTCGGGGGGGGGCAGCAGAAAATGCGTCAATCAGACTGGCCCTGACAATACCGTGCACACAACTGCGGGTCGACGTATTTGGACAACTGGCTGTTCGGACCGGATCGTACCGGACTCCTCCGTGAAAAACAAAGCGGAAACAGCTTCGGTACCAACTGACGTTGGCAGGTCGGCCTGTCCATGTTGATGAATGCTACGCGCTGTGGGGATGCGTTCTGTGTGACCATCTCATTGTCCTGCTCGCTGCCGTTTGCCATGATCGGAATCTGTCGGGGATTCCGAAAATACTTGAACGGAAACAATCGATTCCACCTCCGGATCTGCTCCACCTCAGGGCATTCCAGGGAAAATGACCAGATTTTTCGGGCCTGTTCGAGTCCAGCTGGTGCCATCTCAAGACCCCTTGCAGGAATCTCCTGGCAAAAGGTCTTTTTGCGACATTTTTTTCGTCTGTGAGACATCAGATCGCGGCTCAAACGGCAGCAACATTTATTGACATGTGTCCACTACCGACGTTTTGCTCCCCAAAGGAATTCGAGACCGGAACAGCAGACCGATATTCGCCTGAACAGGACAGACTGCGATTCGGGTTTCAGCGATGTGCAGACGAAGATAAAGTCACATAAATGCAGAACTACACCAGGAATTTGAGAAAAGATGAATTTTTTAACCTGCTTACACATGGTGGCGGCCTGCTGCTGGCCATAGGCGGTGCCTTTATCCTGTTTAGTTCTGCATCCGGAATTCCCAATGGTGTGTTGCGGTTAAGCTGTTGGGTGTACGCATCGGCTCTCGTCGCTCTCTATGGAGCATCGACGCTCTCACATTCGTCAAACGACCCTTGGCGCAGGAGATTCTATCGCAGTCTGGACCAGGGTGTGATTTTCATTTTCATGGCGGCCAACTTCACTCCCTTCGCGATTGCCCATCTGCCGAAAATCACTTGCTGGCTGGTTGTGTGTCTGATGTGGACGCTGGCGATTGCCGGTTTCACATCCAAAGTCTTCTGGCGATACCGTATCGAATCGGTTTCGATCGTGCACTACCTCGCCTTGGCTTGGATTCCTATTCTGGTGATCGTACCCATCATTCGATCATTGCCAGTGGCCGGTCTTGCTTGGTTTGCAGCGGGCGGAATGTGTTACACGGTTGGCACGGTCTTTCTGATGTTGGATGAGCGAGTTCACTATTTCCACGCGTTCTGGCACTTGCTGGTCATCGCCGGCAGTTGTTGTCACTTCTGCGTCGTACTTGATTACGTCATCCCGCTGGGCTCGTAAGGTTAAACGCTTCCACAACTGCGACATCCAGAGCCACTGCTGACGATGCATGAACTTCGATCGAACCAAATGCATACGATGATGCGGCAGTTGAAGTGAAGACAGAAGACACCGATACTACCATCCATTCTCACCTCAACGTTGACTCTGTCCCGTACCGCTAGTGCGTTTGTCGTCCAGAGTGTTGTTGGTTACTGTTTTTGGTGTTGTTCATGACAAAGCCAATCATTGCTGGTTGTACGCTGGTCCTGTCCTGCATGGGCTCCGCGGTCCTTCAGGCAGCAGACGTGTCCCCCCATGACTGGCCGTGGTGGCGTGGCCCGAATCGGAACGGGATTGCTCATTCCGATCAAAATCCGCCGCTGACCTGGAGCGAATCAGAGAACATTGCATGGAAGACGCCGATCCCTGGTCGCGGCCATGGTTCACCAATCGTCGTGAGGAATCATGTGATCCTCACAACAGCGGAGCAGCGGACGCAGCAGCAGCAGGTGATTTGCCTGAATCGGACCGATGGCACTGAAGTCTGGAGAGAAATAGTCCATGAGGGCGGATTTCCGACCGAAGGCAACAAGAAATCCTCTCTGGCCTCAACTACGCCGGCGTGTGACGGTGAACGCGTATTCGTCAACTTTCTCAATGACGGTGTTGTGTCCACGACAGCCCTCAGTCTGGCTTCAGGTCAACAGCTGTGGCAACAGAAAATCACGGAATATGTGATCCATCAGGGGTACAGCAGCTCACCTGCACTCTACCGCAACCTGGTAATCGTATCTGCGGACAACAAAGGTGGTGGCGCCATCAAGGCACTCAATCGAGACAGCGGTGCGGTTGTCTGGATGCGAGAACGGCCGGTGAAGCCCAACTACCCTTCTCCGATTATCCTTCACGTTGCCGGACGCGATCAATTGTTGCTTACAGGGTGTGACCTGGTAACTAGTCTGGACCCTGTGACCGGCACAGAACTTTGGGAGATCGAAGGATCCACGACCGAGTGTGTGACATCGACTGTGACCGATGGAACGCACATCTTTACGAGTGGAGGATACCCGGACAATCACATGGCTGCGGTGGCCGCAGATGGTTCCGGAGATGAAGTCTGGCGAATAAAGGTTCGCACATACGTTCCGTCCATGCTGGTCCAGGCTGGCAGCCTCTACGCGGTGCTGGATACCGGAATTGCCACCTGCCGAGTCGCCGCGACCGGTGAGGAACTCTGGAAGGCACGGCTGGCTGGGACATTCAGCAGCTCCCCCGTGCTGGTACGTGACCAAATCTATGCTACCAATGAATCGGGCACCACCTTTGTCTTTGCTGCGTCACCGGATGGTTTTCAGCTGCGGGCGAAAAACCAACTTGGGGATAGCGTATTCGCCACCCCGGTGATGTGTCACAGCCGGATTTACACCCGTGTCGCGCACGTTGTGGACGGAAACCGCCAGGAGTTTCTCTACTGTCTTGGCGGGGCAAATGATTAGCTGGACAGCGCCACTTTATTGCAACTACGAGCTCGAATAGCGGGCGTGAACGTGTTAGAGCAAACACAGTCGTTCGCGGAGTGTGCTTGTATTTGTTGCCAGGTGTACCAAAGTAACGCTGTGCACGTACCGAACCTGAGACAGGGCACTATTTGATTTGTCACTGCTTAATTTCAGCGTGGGACGAACATTATGAGGGCTGTCAGCCGCAGCCACAAAAGCACAAAGCCTAATTCTTGGCCGTGATAAAGTACTCGCCAGTTGAGATATTAAAAATGCAGGAAATCAGTTCTTCACTCACGCGGCGTAACTTCACAGCCCTGATCGCAGGAACCATCGCGGCCGGTCCTGTCTCTGATGTAACGGCGACAGCAAATGATCAGCCATTTGCCCCCCGCTATATGCTGGGATCAAGCATGTACGGCTACACCGCGCTGTCCGAGATCGTTCCGGAAGTCGCAAAGATCGGCGCAGTCGCAATTGACATCTGGCCAAAGGTCCATGGCAACCAGCGCGAGCAGCTTGAGCAGATGGGAGAGCAGCGCTTCGCCGAGTTATTGCAGGAACACAACACTCGTCTGGGTTGCATTACACAATACAAGCTGGGGCCGTTCGGACTGGTGGACGAGTTGCCACTGGCCCGACGACTGGGCTGTTCCACAATTGTCACCGGTGGACAAGGTCCCGCGGGTTTGAAAGGCGATGAACTCAAACAGGGAGTTGAGAAATTCGTAGATCAGATGCAGCCACACCTAGCGGCCGCTGAGGCAAATGGTGTCACGATTGCGATTGAAAATCACAGCTCGAATCTCTTCGAATCGGCCGACGCGCTGAAATGGATGGTGGACCTTTGTCCGGATCCTCATTTGGCTGTAGCCCTGGCTCCGTATCATCTGCCTCAGAATGAAACGCTGCTGGCAGAATTGATCAGCACACTGGGGAATCGAATTGAAGTGTTCTATGCATGGCAGCATGGCATGGGTTGCATCAAAAAGCTGCCGAAAGATCAGGAACTGCTGCAATTACCAGGACGTGGTCCTCTGAACTTTCGTCCAATCATGTCCGCACTGAAAGATATCCGTTACCAGGGCTGGACCGAAATTTTTATGCATCCGGTTCCTCGCGGTGTTCCCATTCTGGACACGTCTTCTCAGATCACTGAGGAGATCAATCGGTCACGACGGTATCTCAGTGAATGTCTGGCCGAGGTTTGACTGGAAGGAAGTATGTCATGAAACAGGCTGTGATCGTCGGTACTGCCCGGACGCCGATTGGAAAAGCTTACCGAGGTGCCTTCAACAACACACAGGCGCAGTCTCTGGCTGGCCATGCGATTCGTGAAGCTGTCAAACGTTCGACAGTCGATCCGGCCGAAGTGGACGATGTCGTTTTCGGCTGTGCGATGCCACAGGGATCAACTGGACAGAATGTCGCTCGTCAGGCTGCTTTGGCGGGAGGGCTGCCCATCACGGTTTCTGCCATGACCGTCGATCGCCAGTGCTCATCAGGTATGATGGCAATCGCAGTCGCTGCCAAACAGGTGTTGCACGACAGTATGCAGGTGGTCGTCGCCGGCGGTGTTGAATCCATCAGTCTGGTCCAGAACGAACACATGAACCAGCACCGTGTTACAGACGAAGCTGTGCTTGCTGCCAGCAAAGACATCTACATGCCGATGCTGGAAACCGCCGAAGTGGTGGCAAAACGCTATGGCATTTCTCGCGACACTCAGGATGAATACGGCCTGCAGAGTCAACAGCGGACTGCTGCGGGTCAGAAAGCCGGCAAGTTCGACGATGAAATTGTTCCAATGACGTCCACGATGGGCGTGATGGATAAAGAAACGGGGGAAATCAGCTTTCAGGAAGTGACTTTGGCGCAGGACGAAAGTAATCGTCCTGGCACCACCGCAGAAGGTCTGGCAGCACTGAAGCCGGTTTTTGAAGGCGGCGTGATCACTGCGGGCAATGCCAGTCAGTTGTCTGACGGCGCGTCGGCCTGCGTGGTGATGGATTCAAAGCTGGCCGAACAGCGGAATCTTGAACCTCTCGGAATTTATCGCGGGATCGCCGTCGCCGGGACGGAGCCGGATGAAATGGGAATTGGTCCAGTTTTCGCTGTTCCCAAATTACTGGAATGCCAAGGGCTGACGATAGACGACATTGACCTGTGGGAACTCAATGAAGCCTTTGCTGTTCAGGTGGTTTATTGTCGCGATCAGCTTGGCATTCCTAATGAATTGCTGAACGTCAACGGCGGGTCCATAGCCATCGGACATCCCTATGGGATGTCCGGCGCACGAATGGTGGGCCACGCATTGATCGAAGGCAAACGTCGAAGTGCCAGATATGTCGTGTGCACGATGTGCGTCGGTGGAGGCATGGGAGCAGCGGGATTATTTGAGGTTGCCTGACCCGTCAGGAAATTCAGGATTGGGTAACACGCTTGGCAATCCGAATTAACTGCTCGCACACACAGACACCGACTCAACATCGTGTCGGCGTGCCTCGCCCAGCATGAACGCGAATGTCAGTCCCGCAGATACCATGGTAATCCCGCCGAATACGAGGAGAAACTGAGACCAGCTTTGCTCGGCCAGTTCACCGGCAAACCAATAGAATACGGCGTCCACGAGGAATGCGATCGCATCAAGAAGTGCGACCAGGAATCCGGCATGGGGCCCGCCAAACTGAATCGAGAATACACTCATCGGAATGTAGTAGCAGGGAGCAATACAGAATCCGAAAACGAACAGCAGGACCAGCGATATCCCCACGGCAACCTGATTCGACGTACTGATAAACTGCAACAACCAGAACGTACCAATGCAGCCGGTGGCAATCAGTAGAAGGCCACCCATGAGCCATGCGGTTGAGCGGCGACTGAGCAGGTCGAACACAAAACCCCCGGCCAAAACGGAAATAAAACTTCCCAGTGGAAAAGCGCTGGACGTCATGGAGGCACCACTGTCGGACATACCAACAGTCTCCTTAAGGAAGAGGGGCAGGAACAACAGAATGTCCATCAGAATTGTGAGTGCCGTGAGACTGCCGGTTATCAGCCAGAATTGTCCACTCAGACAGAAACGACGGATGGCTTCAGGAAGAGTTGTTCCGTCCAGCGGATGACTGGGCGTCCGGATAGCAGTCTGTTCCTGTGAGTCGCTGGGTTTCGACTGACACTCCGCAAGGCGTGTGGCGGCAGATCTTTGGGCAAAGTTGAATGCGGCAGCGGTGACAAGGCCGAAACCACTTGCAATCACCAGCAGCACCGGCCATGAAACCATTGCCACGAGAACACCCAGACCGAATGTGGCCACAATCGTTCCCACGCGGGAACTCGTGGACAAAATCCCCCAGACCCGCCCGAATTCAGTGGGGCGAAATGACTCGCCGACGATACGTGTCATTCCTGGCCAGCCAGCTGATTTCGCCATCAATGCGACAAAGAACGCGGCCTGGAACATCCACGCGAATTTTGCCACGGAGAACGAGGCAATTCCCAGTGAGCACACCAGCAGGCCGACGGTGAAGGTAATGCGGCCGCCGAATCGATCGGCCGCATAGCCGGCAACAAGTTTTCCGACGACGGCGCCGACAATCCCCATTGCCAGGATACGTCCCCAGTCACCTTTGTCGATGTCCAGTGCAGGATCGGAAATAATCGCATTGCTGACGGGCGCCGGGGCCATTCTTAACACCATGAACATGGCGTAGCCCACGTACATGGACAGAAGTACCTGACCCTGACGGTAACGTTCTTCGGGTGACACCGTGGAGAGTGCGCTGACAGGAGACTGGGACGTCTCGAACTCGCTGAGAGTCTTTTGTTCCGGATTCACTTCTGATTTAGCCATTCGACGTCGATTCCCATCATCTTTATTCGGTTTACGGTCAGCATTCCTGGCCTCGACCATTCAGAACCACAGGCAGACCCGGTGGCTAGAAGATGGACCCAAAAAGGGGCCAATAGTGTGGAGCATTTGTCCCAATTGGTTCAAACAGTTGGGACAACCGTTCTCCGCTTGAATATTGAACAACTATATCGCAATCGAATCCCAGGGTCAGCGGGAAAGGCAGACCCTTGGGAAGGATCACCAGCTGAGCTGGTGTTTTATTCGTTCAATCCGACAAGACGCACAATTGTGAATCCGGAAGTGGACGGGGCATTCCAGACTCCTGTTAACAGCTTCTACCGTTTCTGATCCGCACTGCCACAGCCTCGCTATTGGAGCGGATGGGGAACCCGTATAACCTGCCCTGACTGTTTTCGAACTGCGCTGCCCCATTTCACTCACTGCACGTCAGCTCCTCGAATGAATCCTCCCCGCCTCTCCAGCCATTTGGTGTCGGCCACGTGGGCACTGTCAGTTCGGGAAATGCGTCGTTTCTTTCGTCAGCCGTCGCGCATTGTGGGCGCCATCGGTCAGCCTGTCGTGTTTTGGATTGTCTTTGGAGCAGGACTGGATGCTTCGTTTCAGCCACCCCAGTGGGCAGATGCACTGGAACGCCCGCTGAGTTATCAGGAGTATTTTCTGCCTGGCATCGCGGTGCTCATCGTGCTGTTTACAGCAATTTTTGCCACCATTTCCATCATCGAAGATCGCCGCGAAGGCTTCCTGCAGGGGGTGTTGGTGGCTCCGGCATCGCGGTCCGCAATTGTACTGGGGAAGGTCCTCGGAGGCTCCCTGCTGGCGATGATTCAGGCTGGGTTGTTCCTGTGCCTCGGTCCCTTTTTGTCCAGTGTCGGTCTGGCTCCCGAAATCCCAATCTCTGTTTCGCCTGTTCAGGGGCTGATTGCGGTGATGTTCCTGGCAGTTGTGGCTGTCGAACTCACAGCAATCGGGTTCCTGATTGCCTGGCCGATGAATTCCACGCAGGGATTTCATGCCATCATGAGTGTCTTTCTGCTGCCCATGTGGCTGTTGTCCGGTTCGTTTTTTCCCGGCGGACAGTCTGGCTGGCTTTCCGTGGTCATTCGATTGAATCCTCTGACCTACGGTGTCGCCGGACTGCGACGTCTGCTGTACTGTCAAACGTTGCCGATTGGGGAAGCGATGCCGTCGATGTTGATGTGCTGCTTTGTCACACTGGTCACTACTTTGATCGTGTTCTTTTTGTGCGTGCTGCTGGTGAGTCGTCCATCCGTACAGAACATCGTCTGAAACTGAACCACCTGCTGGTGACAACGATTGGTGTGAGTGAAAAGGTTCCATGTGTCCGCCGCATTGCCCGAGAGCTTCCAAAACCGGCACGTGACCATTATGGGTCTCGGCCGATTCGGTGGTGGTGTTGCTGTTGCTCAGTACCTTGCTGGTCAGGGCGCTCAGCTGGTCATCACCGACCTTCGTCCTTCAAATGACCTGGCTGACTCCGTCAAGCAACTCGAAGGCATGCACGTGACCTGGTGCCTGGGTGGCCATCCGGACCATGCATTTGAGAAATGCGAGTTTCTGGTGGTGAACCCAGCAGTGCGGCCCGGCAATCCGTTGGTAAAACGGTGCGCCCGTCGTGGTGTGGTGATTACCAGCGAAATTGAACTCTTTGTTGACCAAAATCCCGCGTTTACGATTGCCGTGACTGGCAGCAACGGAAAATCGACTACCTGTAAGCTGATTTACGATCTGCTGAGGGCGAACGTTCACACAGAGCGCCGCATCTGGTTTGGAGGGAATATTGGTCGCAGTTTGCTGTCGAAAGTTCAGGCCATTCGCTCCAGTGACATAGTGGTTCTGGAACTCAGCAGCTTCCAACTGCATCAGTTGCGAGACAAAGGATTTCGTACGGATGTGGCAGTATTGACAGGTCTGAGTCCCAATCATCTGGACTGGCACCCGGATATTCGACATTACACAGATTCCAAGCAGGTCATCTCGGTCTCGCAGCGGCCAGAGGATCGAATCGTGGTCCCCGTTGAAGTGGATGATTGGCCGGTTCGCGGGCATTGTTTGTATTTCGGACTATGCGATTCCGGTGAGGACGGCATATTCATCGAAGATGGTTCACTCATCATTCGGACTGGTACCAGTGAAACTGCCGAACGTGTTTCAGTAAGTTCAGCTCTGCGGGGCGATCATAATCTGAGGAATCTGGCGGCGGCTGTTGGAGCAGCGCGAATGACTGTGGATGGCGCGCTGGAAATTCAGTCTGTGATTCGGCGATTTCGTGGGTTGCCTCACAGATTACAGATCGTTGCACATGCCAAGGGGCGATATTTTGTCGATGATTCAAGTTCCACGACACCGGAAAGCACCATGGCGGCGCTGCAGTCCCTACCAATGGGATGTGTTTTAATCGCCGGCGGTGCAGACAAAGGAGCTGATTTGGTGGCACTGGGAAAACACATCTCCCGCCACACGGACCGTCTGGTCACGATCGGAGAAACGGCCGATGCCCTGGCTGAAGCGCTGCTGTCTGAACCCATTGATGACCAGCTGCCCACTGTGATTAAGGCGACTGACTTTGAAACAGCGTTTGAGCGCGCGGTTGAACTCACTCGGCAAGGCGATATTGTTCTGTTGTCACCAGGATGTTCCAGTCGCGATTGGTTCCGTGACTTCCGCGAACGGGGCCAGATTTTTACCCGGCTTGCCAGTGAATGGTGTCGATTTCAGGAAAAGAACGCATGAACGGAGCAAGATTTCGGTCAAAGAATCCCGGAGTGATCAAAGCTGTCGCCGCCTTGGCGATGTTCAGTGGTTGTGAAGAAACGGACCCTGTAAACCTTCCTGTCGCTACTGCCCCCCCTGTTGTCACGGTGATCGACGTACCTCCTGTTCTCAACGCTGCAGAACTGCGGCAACGTTTGGGAACCGATGCGCGCGCCACTTTTCGCCGGGTCGGGACTGAAATCGTGGAGGCTCATTTGGCCGGCACCGGTGTGCAGTCAATTGAACCACTCAGAGGACTGCCACTCAGAGTCCTTGATCTGGGTTTTTGTAAGGACGTCGACGACATTTCCGCACTGGCAGGCATGCCGTTGACGAAATTGATTCTCGAAGGAACGTCCGTTGCTGATCTGACACCACTCGCAGGGATGTCCCTGGAACTCCTGTATCTGCAGGATACGCCTGTCACGGACCTGTCCGTGATCCAGAAAATGCCGCTCAAAGAATTGAATCTGAAGGGAGTGTCGATCAGTGATATAACACCTTTTGCTGAAATGCCTCTTTCAACCCTTTGGCTGCTGGAAACAAATGTCAGCGACATCAGTCCGCTGAACGGCATGTCGCTGGAAAGCCTGGACGTGCAGGACACAGCGGTCTCTGACCTCAGCGCACTGGTACATATGACAACATTGCGCCGACTCAACATCGCAGGAACCCGGGTCTCGGACGTCGGGCCGGTCACTGGCCTGAAACTCGAACGGATCTTTCTTTCACCCGGACAGATCATCGAAGGCATGGACGAGCTGCGGGAGATTCCATCACTTGGCAGGATCGGAACGTCTCATGAGCATAACTTCGCCGCTGCGGACTTCTGGGAACGTTATGATCAGCGAATCTGGGAATCCAAACAGGAACCGGCGGATCAGACATCAACTCAGGAAGTAACTGAACACCGGATTCCGGCTTCTCCTCCTCAGACCACACCGGAAGCAGACAACTCGCCGGAATCGGGGAACATTCTCAGTTCGTCGCGGTCCGAACTGCCCACCGCAACGCCACCAAAGAATGGCGATGAAGATACTCCTCTTCGGTGAATTTCAGGACTGTACAGAACACTCGCAGCGTCCCTCGCCTTTTTGCAACGCCAGTCCTGCAACCTTACACTACGAACTCAGCATCCCCTTTTGCATGGAGTCATCAATGAGGCGTGTCCTTCGATTCGTCCCTCTCCTGATGTTGCTGCATCTGTCAGGTTTTGCGTTCGGCGAGCAGAAATGCCATACACGGCTCGGAACACATAAAGTGGCCATCAAAGTCGCCGACGAGTCCTTTGACTTCGTGATGCGACCCGGCGAACTGGAGATCTTCATCGACGGGAAGTCGTTCGCTATTTACGTCTGGAGCGATCCCCGGACAACTCGTCCCTATTTCAAGCAGGTCAAGGCATTGCGTGCCGACGTTCAGCTGACTCGCAATCATCCGCCACAGGAAGGTGACTTCGATGACCACGAAACCTTCCATCCCGGAATCTGGTGGGGCTTCGGCGACGTCGGCGGACACGACTACTGGAGAATGAAAGCAAAGATCATTGGCGGACAGTTTGTTGAAGAACCGGCAGCAACAACAGATTCCGTAAGCTTCGCCGTGCGAAACAGGCTGCTGACCAGCGCGGGAAATGAGATATTCTGCGAGCAAATCTGTCGCTATCAGATTATGCGACGGTCCTTTGGAATCCTGATGATTTGTGAGAGTACGTTTCTCCGCACGCAGGACGATTTCTGGCTTGGCGATCAGGAAGAAATGGGACTTGCATTCCGGGTTGCCACGCCACTGACGACTGAGAAAGACGGACAGATTTGCGACAGCGAGGGTCGCACCAACCTGAAGCAGATTCGCACCCGTCAGTCTGACTGGTGCAACTACAGCGGGCCAGTCGAGGGCAGCTACGGCGGGTTGATGTTAATGAACGACCCGAAGAACTTTCGCAGGCCATGGTGGCACGCAGTCAGTACCGGCCTGCTGGTTGCAAATCCGCTGGGCGAAAGTGAGCTGACCGGGAACGGTAAGAGAAAGCAGAACGTACTGGTCAAGAAAGACAAACCGTTTCGACTGCTGTACGGTTGCCTGGTCCATCTGCATGACGAGGAACAACAATTTGACCCGGAGGCGGCCTATGCAGATTTTCTCGAACTTTTGGCGGAAATCGACGAGCGCAATACTGCAGCCGCGGGCCGGATGCCCGTGCTCCCAAAGGAAGATCTTCCAAAGGTACCTGACAGATTCAGTGTTTCTGTCTTTGCCGGGGAATGAGCAGGTCGCCGACATTGTGGCTTACCTGATGACGTACCGGCACGGAGCAAAGTTGTGACACACTGAGACAACCAAAACAATTGTTAGGTTTGTAATGCAACTTGAGAAATCTCCCCTGACGACAGACACCGTTTCCAGGCTGCTAAATAACGTTGATTCTGCGATTCTCGGTAAAGAACGAACTGTGCGTCTGGCAGTCGTTGCGCTGCTGGCAGGAGGCCATGTTCTGCTGGAAGACTCGCCAGGTTTGGGAAAGACGTCACTGGCCAGAGCACTTGCCAAGTCGCTGGGCTGCGATTTTGCGCGCCTGCAGTGTACGCCTGATCTGCTGCCGAGCGACATCATTGGTTCCAACGTGTACCTGCCCGGCAGCGGTGAGTTTGAGTTCCGGCCCGGTCCGGTGTTCACGCACGTGCTGCTCGCCGATGAAATCAATCGCACAACACCACGAACACAAAGTGCATTACTGGAGTCGATGAGTGAACACCAAGTGTCGGTGGAAGGTGAGACGCGGAAACTGCCGGCACCGTTTTTTGTCATCGCCACCCAGAATCCATTTGAGTTCGAAGGCACGTACGTTTTGCCTGAGAACCAGCTGGACCGTTTCATGGTCTGTCTGGAACTTGGATATCCGGATCGAGACACTGAGCGTAATGTGCTGACTCAGCACCGGAAAGGGGAACCGATTGATGGTTTGGAGGCCGTGACCAATAGCCGGGTAATTTTACAGCTGCAGAAGCAGGTAGCCGGAATCCGTGTGGATGATGCCATCTCTGATTACCTGCTGACCATTGTTCATATCTCGCGGGAGCACCGTGAGCTGTCACTGGGTGTCAGTACCCGTGGAGCATTGACGATGTATCGCGCTGCTCAGTCGCTGGCGCTGGTCAGCGACCGTGACTACGTCATTCCGGACGACATCAAGGAACTGGCGATTCCGGTTTGGGGCCATCGCATCGTCTGCCGTGGATCGTTCGGCAACGGACAGAGAAGCAAGGCTGGCCAGATTCTGGATAGTATTCTTGAATCCACTGCGGTTCCCGTCTGACACTCCTACCACGCAGGAATGCTCCGTCGCTGCAGTTGAAGTACCTCTGAGAAACGGCACGAAAGGAAGGCAGAGGAAATCCACTACATTCGACCGACCAATACGTGTCTGCCGCTGGTCTGCGAGCGTCACATCATGAAAAAGGATAAAACAGTGTGACGAATTCGATGGGATCAGAAGCAGCGCATCCGGATCAGTGGCGGAATTGGGACAACAACCACGTTTGGCACCCATTCACTCCGATGACCACTCATCGAAGTGAAGAAGTGCCGATTATCGTAGAAGGTGATGGCTTCGATCTAATTGACGTCGACGGCCGTCGCTATCTGGACGGAATTTCGTCGCTCTGGTGCAACATTCATGGTCATCGAGTTCCGGCGATTGACAGCGCGATTCGGCACCAGCTGGACAGAATCGCCCATACGACGCTGCTCGGACTGGCCTCCGGTCCGTCAATCGAACTGGCTCGACAGCTTGTACAGATCACACCCGATGGCCTGAATCAGGTTTTCTATTCAGACAGTGGTGCAACGGCCGTCGAAGTGGCACTCAAACTTGCCTACCAGTACCACAGGCAAAAACCAACTGGACCCGAACAGCGAGACCTTTTTATCTGTATCGGACAGGCCTACCACGGTGATACCATTGGCAGTGTCAGTGTCGGCGGGATCGAACTGTTTCACCGCGTTTATCAGCATCTTTTATTCCCTACAGTAACCATCCCGCCCCCGGTAGCGCTGCGTATTCCGAAAGGACACGATCGGGACTCGTGGTTGCAGTACTGCTTCGATGAAGTGGAACATGTAGTGCGTGAACACTGTCGTCGGGCAGCTGGCCTGGTGCTTGAGCCGCTGGTGCAGGGGGCGGCCGGAATTCTGGTGCATTCGCCAGGCTACCTGTCTCACATACGCAGGCTGTGTACAAACTACGACATTCCACTGATTGCGGACGAAGTGGCGGTTGGATTCGGCCGGACGGGAAAGATGTTCGCCTGTGAACACGAGGGAGTCCGTCCGGACATTATGTGTCTGGCCAAAGGGATCACAGGAGGTTATTTGCCTTTGGCTGCCACTCTGGCCACTGATGAAATCTACAACGCTTTTCTGGGACCGCCACACGAAGGCCGAACCTTTTTTCATGGACATACGTATACCGGAAACGCTCTCGGCTGTGTAGCAGCAATCGCTTCGCTGCAGTTATTCGAACACAACCACGTGATGAACAACGTAATTCAAATGGAGGACATGATCGCAAAAAAACTGGCCCGTCTTGCCAATCATTCGCACGTCGCAGAAGTTCGGCAGCGCGGGATTATGGTGGGGATTGAACTTGTTGCCGACCGGGAGACACTGTTGCCGTTCGATGCCGAGCACCGACTTGGCCATCAAGTGACATTGGCAGCGCGCGAACGAGGTGTCATTCTGCGGCCACTGAGTGACGTGATTGTCCTCATGCCTGCGCCTGCTATGCCTCTGGACTCGGTTGCACGACTGTGCGACGTGGCCCTGGAATCGATTGATGCAGCGATCGACAACGTACAGCGTACCGTTCACAGCAAGGGGTAACTGAAGTCTCACGAATTCTTCAGGCTGGTTGACTTAACCTCGATTGAGCTTGCCGTTTTAGCACCTTGCTGTGGGGCCAGGAAGTGCGCAGGTCGACGCACGTATCTGGGGTCACGGCTCAATATATTGATTTTCGCGGTGGACGGATTATTGCTCTCTGACGAGTACCAGCGAGTCGGCATACTTTTCACGTCAGTCTGCAAGCCGTACCGGATCGTTCATCGCCAGACAAGGCAGGGCGTTGCCTGCGTACTGACCGCTCAGAGCATTCATTTCGTTGGGCTTGTATGGGTACCACGTGCTCCTGGTCTTACGGTCGTATACGACAAACCTGTGATCGCAGGTCTAACCGGTCGTACCGAATGACAGGACTTGTCCGTCGATTTCGCGTCCGTGGACCACGCAGAATTACACGGGCGGTCACCAGCCGACCGTCACCGGCGTGCCGCCGACGACGTCGTTAACCGACTCGTGGTAGTGCAGGATGTCAATTGGATATGCCTTCGCTTCTCGGTTATGGATATAACCAATGACAAGGCTGTCATCGTTTTCCAACTCGTCCCACCAAAAACTGAAACCGGCCAGGTGCGTGTGCACGTACTGAAGGACAGCCGTGTTGCTGCCTCCGGCCACAGCAATTGATACCGGCGGTATCATGATGATCCGTCTTCCAAACTGTGGATTGGTCGTTGTCATGACGGGTCTCGCTGACGAACTGGCTGCAGGCAAGACGCGTAGAGCAATACATGCCATTACCTATCGCGTTGATATCATGCTAACGTGGCACCATACGTTTGAAATTGCGAAACACGCGTGACGGCGTTCGTATGTTCGATCCACCCACGCAATTGTTGACGTCTGTACTGGAGCACGGCCCGGACCGGACATCCGTTTCAGTGCATGTGCTCAAATGTGCCGGCTGATGACTCAAATCGCCCGTCAGGCCGCAGCTCGGAGGGAGTCTTCTTCCGCTTCGTTGGGCGGGTGCTGCCAGAATCCGGAACGTTGCAGAGTTTCCAGTTCCTCCAGCAGTGAACGAATTCTTGCTTCTGAGTGGCTGCAATCTGCTGCCCACTCGCTGCGCAAATGATCCAGCTCATTCTTTAAAACCAGCACTTCTTCCGATGGTTCTGATGGAGCTTCAGCTGCTGTCTCCTCCAACACGCCCGCGTTTCTTTTAAACCACTTTTCGAGTTCTTCACGATCGCACCGAAACGCAGCTCGGTTCTGTTCCAGCTCAATCGCCAGTTGTTCGACCTCCTGACGCTCATCACGGATGCGCTGATGCAGCTCCTCAAAGAAACTGACCAGCGACTCTCGAGCCTGTCGCTGCCGGCTGGTCATGTCTGCGTCAGAATACTGTCTGTGCAAATCCCCCTGGACTTCCTCAACGATAATCCTCAGCTCAAGCAGATCACGCTGTTGAGAATCCAGTTCCGCTCGAAGTCTATTGAGCTGCTGTGTCTTTTCGGCCAGACGCTGGGTTGAACGGGAGATCGAACCTTCCTGAAGACTTACTTGTCGCGTGCGTTCGTCCAGCTCGTGATTCACCGAGTCCCGATGTTCCTGCAACTGCTTCTGTTGGCGCTGCAGATCCATCTGCACTGCCGTACAACGGCGTTTCATGACTCGTTGTTCGCGCTTTAGTGATCCATCGCGTTCGTCGAGCAGATCTCTGATGCGACTCAGCATGACCAGCTGCAATCGATGCTGTTCCTGGAACTGCTGGCGCTCAGCTCGGAAACTCTGCTGATCCCGACGTAACTGTCGGACTTCACTGTCGAAGTCGCTGCGTGCTCTGGCCAAGTGATCAAACTGAAATCGATATCTCCGCTGCAGATTCGTTTGCTCAGTCAGCAGCGTCTGGCGACGTGTTTCCAGCTCATCGCGCAGGCGCGACTGCTCAGCTGAAATCTGTTCGCCCAAAAGTTCTCTCTGTTGCTGGAGAGTTTCAGATTCGTCACGCAGCTGATCGTGTTCCAGCTGCTGCCGGTCCTTCCATTCATGTCGTTCACGATTCAGCTGACTTAACTCGGAGTTAAACTCCTCACGGATTCCCTCACGCAAACATTCTCGTTCTGTTTCGATCTGCTGGACAGCCTGCTGGTGCCGCTCCTCAAGTGACGCTTCCTGCTCGGCCTGTTGCTGCACCAGTGCCGCACGTTCATTGTTCAGTGCTTCCCGTTCTGCCTGCAGCGCTTCGCGGTCGGATGCCAGTTCATCGGACATTGTCTGCTGCAGACGAACACGTTCGACGTCAAGTTCCGTCTGAGTCTGCCTCAGCCGGGTGTGGCGTTCTTCCAGGCTTTGCGCCAGCTGTTTGACTCGCTGTGTTTCTTCATCAAGTTCTGACCGCAACTGTCGTTGTTCAACTCGATCCCGTGCGACCTGTTCCGCAAATTCGCCCGCTCGGTCTTCGAAGGCCGTTCGATCAGCCGTCAGCTGATCTCGTTCACCATTGATTTCCACCTGTCGCTGCTGGAGTTCAGCGAAACGGCTTTGCAGGGACTCAGCCGCCTGACTGGCCTGCATCAACACTTGCATGGGATCAGCCGGCGCGGGTAATTCCACCACGTCCGACGTGTGAACGTCGTTCTGTGGCACACCGGCACCCTGGTCTGTTTGCGGCTGATGATCCTGAGACACGTTTCGGGACTCCTTCCCCAGGCGCCGGCGGTCGAAACAGCTGATTCAGAAAAAAAACGAGACCTGCCGCAACCAAACCGGCGGTTCCTGACACCGGACATATATGATAGAGGAAACACAGGGACAGGCTGCAGGCCAATTCCAACAACAAAGAGACCTGCAGGATTCGTCAGCAGTCTGCGGCGGTTGATGCGGCTCGATTTCAATGCGGTGTCGGCGAAATCAGCCGGTCACGCCACCCAACATAGTGTCAAAGTGAGCCTTGGGGGGAGCACCTACGACCTTGTCAACAATCTCACCGTCCTTGAACAGGATAACGGTGGGAATCGACGTTACAGCATAACCTGCAGCGGTCTGCTGATTGTCGTCAGTGTTTAGTTTACCCACTTTCACTTTGCCGGCATATTCTTCGGACAGCTCTTCGATCGTTGGAGTCAGCATGCGGCACGGGCCGCACCATGGAGCCCAAAAGTCAACCAGAACCGGGTCGGAAGACTGCAGGACCTCAGATTCAAAGTTAGCGTCGGTAAATTCCTTGAGATTCTCTGACATTTCACTGTTCCTGTCACGAAATTTATTGATCTCGAATTGTGTCAATGCCTTGGAAAGGAGCTGCGCTGGGTCTCATCACAGTGGTCACCACAGACAGCCTGAAGCTTAGCTCCAGTACACGCCGTTTTGTTTTTGGCCCGACGGCTCTTGGTCATCGCAGGCGGACCCATGCGGACGCCTGTGGCTGAATGGACACAGAATCAATGACTGGAGAGGGTTTTTA
This sequence comes from Planctomycetota bacterium, assembly GCA_963581585.1. GTDB lineage: Bacteria > Planctomycetota > Planctomycetia > Planctomycetales > Planctomycetaceae > S139-18. The sequence continues at coordinate 175,451 of CAUZPL010000002.1, read as the reverse complement.
CAGCCGGTAGCTGGCGAATGCCACTATTTGCAGAGCGAAACAAGAACCGCGGTGCAGAAACAGGCATCGGATTATCGAGCAACGCGCGAGCCGTGTCAACGCGTTCCGGAATACGATGTTTTCCTGGATGGGCTGGATTCTCAGGATTCAAAGTGCCTAGACTTCCGGGGGGAGTCAGATTGATGCGCCGGACCGCCAAGACACAACCAAACACCTGTTCAGGGCCTCCAGTCCCCGTTGCAATACAGGACGGTGCACACTGGTACCGCGCACTGGTTCACAATCACTGGATACGCGTCATTACCATACTGGTGTGGATGGCATACTTAAATCCGTGTCGGGCACAGGATAGCTCCCTGCCGGATTCAGGTTTCGACTGGCAACAATATCGAACGTCTCCTGTTGATCTGTTGATCAAAGATGTGGATGTCTTTCGCCATCGCCGGACAGGTCTGGATTCTGACGAACAACGGGCGTGGCACGAATTACTCGATGAAGTAATGACTCGCCGCCAGGCAGTAAGAAGTAAGTATCCCGAGAGCGCTGTGGCACACTGGGAGATGGCATTCTATCGATTCGCCGAGGTTCGTCGATCTGCCTGGGCCAAAGGCTCCCTGCAGATTCACAGGCCACATCACAAGAAAGATCCGTTCCGCCCGGCGGTCTCGGACAGGACCACCACACAAACAGTCCCGCAGGCAGACCTGGAATACTCCGTCATCACCGACATTCAGAGTCATCCCGAGGACTTCGTCGGTAAACCAGTCGTGCTTCGAGGGATTCTTCAGCGCCCGAAACTGGAGACAATGGGCCCGTCGGAAGACCCGGACGGACCGGACGGGACCGTGTTGTCGGTCGGAGAGCTGTTTCCTTTCGATGGAGCAAACGCACCCGTGGCCCGAGTACATACGACGAGCGTGGACCGGACCAGCGGTGAAAATTCGGGCATTGGTGCCTGGCCTGGAAACAAAAAGAATCTTCCTGTCCTGGTGAAAGGCTGGTTCGTCAAGCTTTGGGACGACAAACGACCATTGATCTACTGCGAATCTGTACGCGAACTCACTGTGCAACCACCAACGGCCCTGATTCGTCAATACGCAGTATCACGGCAGCCACTGCTCGACGATGAATCATGGTTGTACTACGAAACGCTCAGCACGCTGGAAACGGTCCAAAGGTTTCGCACAGAGCGAGGGAAGAGATTTTGGCAGTTTTTTCCTGGGAAGGCTGCTCCTGAGAGTCCTCAACAGGTGGCGGAGGCGTTTCTGAGATCGCGACTGGACAATCTTCTGAAAGAAATCGCCGTCAAGTACCAGTCGGATACAGCCAGGCTGGAAAGCAGTCTGGCGGCCAAAAAAATTTCCAGGGAAACATATGACTTCGAATTGAAACGATTGCGACATCTCCTGGACGAACGGGTAAAGCGTTATAACGCGGCCAGAACTGACTCACATCAATTCGAGACATATGTTGATTTATTCCTGAATCCGGATGTGTGGCAGGGCCAACTCGTGACCTTGCGCGGTCACGTGCGGCACGTGGTCAGTTTCCCTGCAACCCACCCCGAGTTCCAGGATCGCCTTTTGCATGAAATGTGGTTGTTCACTGATGATTCCCAAAACAACCCGACCGTGGTCGTCACGACAGTGCTTCCGCAGGAATTCCCTGTGGATGCTGATTTCATCGATCAGGTGAGTGTGACCGGGTGCGTGTTCAAGCAATACGTGTATCGCAGCCAGGAGTCCCGGCGAATCGCTCCACTGATCCTTGCTGACAGCATTCAATGGTCACCGAGTGACAGCCATATCCTGGCTTTGGAGGAGTCGGGACACCTTTCCAGCGGCTCTCCGCTAACTCAACGAGCAAAACTGGGACGTGCTCAGGAGCCAGGTGGAATCGTGCTTCTACTGGGATGCGTCGCGGCAATACTGGCCATCATGGTCCTGTGGAGACGGGCTCAACGAGATCGCCGTCAACGACGAAACCTTTTGAATCGCATCGCTGAAAATCCTGAGTTTGAGACGTCACTGGACAGTGAATACGCTACACGAGTCTCAGAGTACACCTCCGGCTACAAGTTGTGACCGGCTGAATCTATTTTTGGCGGTCCTGACGCCGTGACTCTTGCTGCCATTTCGATCGCGGCAATATGGGGAATTCGCGTGAAGATACTGCCTGGGATCACGGATCGACCCGTTCGGATGGGCGTTCTCATCAGCGGCGGCGGCCGAACGATGTTGAATTTCGTTCACAGGATTCAGGATCGCAGCCTTAACGCTGAAATCCCACTGGTCATAGCAAGCCAAACGGACTGTGCAGGAATTGATCGGGCACGAGATGCAGGACTCACCAGCGAAACGCTGGTACGTCGGGATTTTGATTCGATGGAAGCATTCAGTGAGGCAATATTCGCACGAATGCGCGAGTGCAGGGTGGACATTGTGGTGCTGGCCGGATTTCTGTGTCTCATAAGTATTCCGGAGGATTTTGAACACCGTGTCCTGAACATTCACCCCTCGTTGATCCCGGCATTCTGCGGGCGTGGCTATTACGGAGCCCGTGTTCACGAGGCAGTGATTGACCGTGGAGTTCGTATTTCCGGATGCACAGTGCACTTTGCAGACAACGAATATGATCACGGCCCCGTCATCGTGCAGCGGTCTGTTGTGATTCCCGATGGAACAACGCCAGCCGATCTGGCCGATCTGGTTTTCGAACAGGAACGAATCGCCTACCCGGAAGCAATTCGCAAGATCATCTCAGGGCGACTGCGAATTGACGGACAACGCACTGTCATGCTGCCCGTCTCATGATGCGGGGAGTAACAGATGCATCAGCTGTCATGGTGTTTGCCTAGATTTCGGCAGATGATTGCGATGTCGTATCGGCGAAGAGAGAATGAGTGGACAGTTACGCCGATGTCGGTTGCGAACGCCACGGACCGCTGAACAGGAGGCACTCATGCCGGATCAATTTCTGAAGGACCTGCTGTCCACACCCGGAACGTCTGGTTTTGAGCAGGACGTGCAGGAGGTTGTGCGTCAGTACGCCTCTCCGTTTGCAGATGAGACCTGGACCGACGTGCATGGCAACGTATTGTGTACAGTGAATCAGACAGGGACACCCAGAATCCTGCTGGATGCCCACAGCGATCAGATTGGTCTGATTGTCAAGTTCATCGACGAAAACGGATTCCTGAGGGTCAGCGCCATCGGTGGCTGGGATATGCAAGTCCTGCTCGGACAGAGGATGCTCGTTCATACACATGACGGTTCTATTCCCGGAGTCATCGCTCGAAAACCGATTCATCTGCTTGAGGAAGCCGAGCGAAAGAAAGTCCCCACGATCAGCGAATTGTGGATTGATATTGGCAGTGCATCAGAAGACGAGACCGGACAAATTGTCCGTGTTGGTGATTCGGTGACACCGGAACCCAGTCTCACAGAACTGCGTAATGGTCGTCTGTCAGGAACAGCGATGGATGACCGCACCGGAATCTGGGTCATCTTTACGGCTCTGCGAATGATCCATGAAGTAAATTTGACGGCTGCGGTCACTGCTGTATCTTCGGTGCAGGAAGAAATCGGCCTGCGTGGTGCGACCACAAGTTCCTATAGCGTCAACCCTCATGTGGCAATTGCTGTCGATGTGACTCACGCCACCGACTGCCCCGGAATCGACCAGAATGAGTTCGGCCGGATCAGTCTTGGTGGAGGTCCGGTGATTGTTCGTGGTCCAAACGCAAATCCACGTGTGGTAGAACTGCTCACCTCACGGGCGCAGGAAAATGATATTCCAGTTCAGATAAACGCGTTAGCTCGACCTGCCAGCAATGATGCTGCCGCGATTCAGATCAGTCGCGGTGGCTGTGCCACGGGTCTGGTCACAATTCCGAACCGATACATGCACAGTCCGGTGGAAGTCGTGGAAGAATCCGACCTCAATCACGCCGCCAGACTGATCGCCGAATTCTGCCGGTCGGTCGACAAGCACACCTCGTTTATTCCCTAGCAGCAACCTCAGCGACTGGGCGCGGATATGAACACAGTGCGTGGATGGATTCGTTGTCCCTGCCTGCGAATTTCTGCCAGTGCCAGGAGTTGCATGCCGCAATCAGACACGAGAGCGACAGGAGGATATTTTCCTGAGTCCTGTTGCTCGGACGGACGATCGGCCCGCAGCAGTTGCCTGTGAAACCGTCGCTTTTCCAGATCAAACGACCCACCACGCGCGACTTTCTCCTGTTCTGCTGCGGAACAGCGATATTGCGAGATGTGGTTCACCACACTCACCGCCGGCAGGACCACCGCTTTGACGGTAGCGTCGGTCAGTGAATTTGGATCCACGGCATCGGCAGCTGTGAAGTCGCCAATCTGTATTCTTTCCAAAGCTGTCATCAAACCCCCGCATTCCAGTCGGTCACCCAGATCTCGGGCAATGGATCGGATATATGTTCCCGATCCACAGCGGATCCTGACGGTGATGTCCGGCCACAGAAACTCCAGAATCTCAATGGAATCGATGCGAACCTGACGAGACGGAAGAGCAACGTCCTGGCCTTGTCGTGCCAGCGAATAGGCTCGCCGTCCATCAATTCTGATCGCAGAATACGCGGGTGGCCTTTGTTCAACAATTCCACAGAAATCCCACAGGACGGCCTCAACGTGTTCCTTCGGAACGGGTTCTGCGCCGGACACACACTGGATCCTTCCTGTATTGTCATCTGTGTCGCTGCGCTGACCAAATCGAAACTCGGCCCGGTACGTCTTGGGTGCCTGCTGCAGAATCGACACCAGGCGCGTGGCGGCACCAACGCAGACCAGCAGAACGCCGGTCGCCATCGGGTCAAGCGTTCCGGCGTGACCAACCTTATTTGGTGGGACAAGACGCTGAACGATGTTGACGACATCACGCGAGGTGACACCAGCAGGTTTGTAGAGATTCAGCACACCGAACAGGTGATGCGAAGTCGGCTGGGAGTCCATGGTCTGCTACACATCCAAGCTGACGAACATTTTACCCGGGATGGTCGTGATTTCGATGCAGCTCGGGACATGGAACAGGAACACGATAGAGACGCTCAGCGCCTGGGATCCGTTTCCCGCAGGTGTGATCGGATCTCGGCCACCAACTCGGAAACTGTCTCTCTCATGCTGGCCAGCCCCGAAATGGTGAAGACGAGACTTTCTAAGGCGGCGGACGCTTCGTTTCCCGAGTCCTGCCACGCTGCTGCCAGATGCAGCTTGTGCATGTACTTTGGTAATACATCGTCCAGAATCGGAACCATCGGTCGGACAGCATGGCGAAGTTTTCGCGCCGTTTCTCGCATGAATTCACGTTCTCGATTGCGCTGTGTTCGTGACAGCTCACGGCGACTCAGCGCAGTCTGAGAACTTGCCAGCATCTGTTCATTCACCAATCGGCCAAATGGCGGCAGTTTGATTTGACTGTCTCGAATCCGGGCTTCTGCCTGCGACTGCAGGCGTTGCAGCTTCACAGATTTCGGAGCACGCTCCAAAGCCTCAAACGCGACCTTCGACGCCTTCCTGTAACTTTTCTGATCTAACAGCAGTTTGCCTAGGTTAACAGAAGCCTGCGTATTGGCAGGTTCCAGCTTCAGACATTCTTCGTAGGCAGAGATCGCAATTTTCGGCTGTCTCTGGCCCATTTGAGCAATTCCCAGATTGTAGTAGGCCACACCGCTGGCCTTGTCACGCCGAATCGCTTTTCGAAGTGCCGTAGCGGCCGCCTCGAAATCCTTCAAAACGTTGAGCACCGCTCCCAGATTGACCCATGCCCCGGCATCTTTGGGATTCATTCGCGTCATTTGGCGAAATGCATCCGCGGCTTCGTTGTGGCGTTTGAGTCGAAACAGCAGTACGCCCAGCATTTCCCATCCTGCTCGATCAGCCGAATCGTCGACCAGACCATCTCGAAGCGTCGTGACTGCTGCTTCGTAGTCTTTTTTTTTCAAGAGTAGCCGAGCCTCAGCCACAAGGCCTGATGGTCCATTCGACATGACTTGGTCTCTCTGACTTTGTTCACCTTCGGCATATTCCGCCGACTCTAAGAGTTGAGTCAAAATCGTGCTTGAATTCCATCGCTCAGAAAATTCACCTCGCCCCACAGCTTCTGCGAGCCACGTGCCGGAACTGCCGAACTGTCGAACGTAACGGATCAATCCGGGCTCCATCGATCGATCAACAGTGTCGAGCACCGTGTCAACTTGAACATGCCGACAGCCATTCGACCGATGCCTGACCCATTCTGCAAGTCCACAGGCACATCTTACCCAGAATCACATGTTGCCAGCGAGGCAAACTTTGCCGTGTGGATTTGGCTGTGTTCAAGCGGAAAAACCGGCGAGACCGATGGTCGAATCTGAAAGCTTCACTCATTTCGACCCGGAAGATTCGGCCGTCACCGACTGCTGAAGATGCTGAAGTCCTGACCTCCATCCTCGAAATGCTCCAGGAAGATGAGGTTGCGAATTCGGGGATTCTCCGTCGATCAGCCGTCCGAAAATCATCTTCAAAGGCACAGGTGCTGCATGCCGGCAATCCTCGCCCAAATTGTTGTTTTTAACGCAGCCTTTTTTTTCTGTCTGTCGGTTTTTGCCATTGACGAAAACAGTCACCGCGAAACCCCCCTGGTCAGGGCAGCTCGCGAATGCCGAGGCGCGATCGTCAATATTCACACAGAGAAGTCTGCATCCGGCGAACGAGATAATCGTTTCTTCGCTCCCAAGGAACGAAAAGTCACCGGCATGGGTACGGGAATCGTTGTTGACGAGCGGGGATACATTGTCACCAATCGCCACGTGATTCACGGCGTTGACCAGATCATTGTGACTCAGGACAACGGCCAGACCTACTTGGCACACGTTGTCGAGGATGACAAGCAGCACGACCTGGCAATCATCCGTGTGTTCCCGACCAGTAACATGAAGGTGATGGACATAGGCACGTCGTCAGACATCATGCTGGCCGAACAGGTATTCGCGGTGGGCAACGCGTTTGGATATGAACACACTATGACCGCAGGCATCATCAGTGCTATTTCCCGGGACGTCGAAGTCGACGAAACACAGTCTTACAAAAATCTCATCCAGACTGATGCGAGTATTAACCCTGGAAACAGTGGTGGCCCGTTGCTGAATCTGGACGGTGAGGTGATTGGAATCAATGTGGCCATCCACGCTGGCGCTCAGCGAATCGGTTTTGCGATTCCGATCGACGACGCTCGCCGGGTTATTGCTCAACTTCTGAGCAAAGCCTCCGGGAATCAGACGAAGCACGGACTCGTGGGAACAGACATCAACGCTTCAGATGATCAACATCTTCTCGTCGACGCTGTGGTTCCAGGCAGCCCGGCAGAGGAAAGCGGTCTCAAACCCGGGGATATCGTTCGACGGGTTCGGAACTTTGTCATCACTGACCAGGCTGACTGGGAACGAGCACTGCTTGAGCTACCACCGGACCAAACCATGGATGTCGTCGTGGATCGTGACGAAGGCACAGTCGCTTTGAAGTTTCGATTTGGCGTTAGCAAAACGTGGTCATCACAAGTCAATTTAAATCAGGTTTCAGCCTCAGGTCGTCCGGAATCGGGAAAATCACTGACCAGTGGGCGAACTGCGAAAAGCGGTTCTGAGATCGCATGGCGGCGATTTGGAATTCGTGTCGGCAGTCTGTCTGAAGGGGAACGGAAAGTTCTGCCTTCCCGCTACAAAGGAGGCATGAAAATTCTGTTCGTCCAAAGCGGTGGTTCAGGAGCACGTCATCACCTGCGGAACGGTGACATTCTGGTCGGTCTGGATGGTTATGAGACCCTTGCAGAACAGAATCTGGCCTTCGTGCTGAAGGATTCCCGGCTTAAGAATCGAGACACGATTTCGTTCCAGATCGTTCGCAATGGGAATCAGCCGCTGGTCGGCAGTATCAGGCTGACGCAAGGCAGAGTCCGTGGACGTTAGTCCGCGGTCAACTGACATTCAGTCTGCCTGTGATCTCATACGACGTACGATCGCACAAATGCGGTCTGCCGCCAGAATGATTTCCTCTCGCGAATTCTGGCAGCTGAGAGAAAATCTAACCGAAGCCATGCACACGTCGGGTGGGTTGCCCATCGCCAGCAGCGCCGGAGCGGGTTCTGCGGAACCACTCGCGCATGTACTCCCCAGCGAACACGCGATTGATGCAAGATCAAAGTTCACCAGCATGGCCTCCCCGTCCAATCCGGGAAAGGCGATTGAAAGAGTATTGGGAAGTCGTTCAGCCCTGCGGCCATGAACAATCACCGGAGCGCATCCGATTTCCAGACGCTGCTGCAGTTCATCGCGCATCGATTGAACCGATTTGATGCGTTCGTATGGATTGTGCTGAAAGTGTTGGAGCGACTCTGCCATGCCGGCGATCAGCGGAACCGGTTCAGTGCCCGCCCGGCGCCCGGATTCCTGATGGCCACCTTGGAGCAATGGAGCAAGTTTAACTCCACGTCGCAGCAGCAGCCCTCCAATCCCGCGTGGTGCATGAAATTTGTGGCCGCCAAAAGCCAGTGCGGTTGCTTTCAGCTTTCGGAAGTCAACAGGGATTTTCCCCACTGCCTGCACGGCATCGACAAACAGAGGAACGCGCTGTTCCTCACACAACTGGCCCAGTCTCTTGAGATTCTGAATGACTCCGGTTTCATTGTGAGCCAGAATCACAGCGACGAGCTTCAATTTTGCCCACGGCAGGAGTTCAAGATCAGCCGTCCGGAACAGGCCATGTTCGTCGACGGACATGGTGACCAGTTTCATTCCGGACGCAGCGGCCTGCTCACAGGCAGCGGACGTGGCAGGATGCTCACCAGCTGTCACCGCAATGATGCCTCGACGCCCCCTCGTAAAGCCGTGGATAGCCGCATTGATTGATTCCGTCCCACCGCTGGTGAAGATGACTTCGTCAGAGTCACAATTGAGCGTGTCGGCGACCGTTTCGCGCGACGACTCAAGCAGTCGACGAGCGTCGCGTCCGAAACTGTGTGAGCTGCCAGGATTCCCGAAACTTTGGTCCCAGGCGTTCGACATCACCTCAGCCACAACCGGCAAAATGCGAGTCGTGGCGTTATTGTCGAGGTAGATTCTTGATTCTGCCATGCCAGTATTGTTTTCTCACCGGCGGCCGCTGCTTTCAGTCCACAGCATCGGCGTCGACGGCGTGTGCGATGAGCGTCTCCATCGACAGAAACTCGATAGCCGACATGTGAGTGGCCTCCAGGACGATCTGCGGAGCCGCATCTGCTTCGAGCGCTTCTATCCAGCGAGGCAGGCACAGGCACCATCGATCACCCGGGTACAATCCGGGAAACTGGAATTGGGGGTGCGGTGTGGACAGATCATTACCCGCGGCTCTGGAAAACTCCAGAAATTCGGCAGTCATCACGACACAGACAGTGTGCATTCCATCGTCGTCGCCGCAGGTATCACACGTGCCGGTACGAAAAAACCCGGTCACCGGATCCGACGAACATACAAGCAGATTACCGCCGAGAACATTTTTTGCCATCAACTGGTTTCCCAACGAGTCTGTCTGAACATATCACGACAAAACGGAGCGGAGGCTGACAGCCTCTGTTGACTCCAGGCACAACCCAAATGCAGACGTCATTCAGGGGCGCAAAGGACTTACCACGACAATTCTGTTTTCCCTGCCCATATCGATTTGTAGATACGGACTCAGGTCGTTGCAACGAGTCTGCGTCTGGGAACCACAAAACCAATACGGATTGGTCTAGAAAATCAGTTCAGCTGGCCTTTGATCGTGCGCTGGGTTTTTTCCCAACCTTCGCCCAGCATCTCGACATACTCCTTGGGGGTGAGCGGAAGACTCGTCGTTTCCATATCAAACAGCCAGCCATCTCCGTAGTTATCGGTATTGATTGCGGATGGATCGTTAAGCACCATTTCATTGAACTCAAGCACGCGTCCGGTAAACGGAGCGAACAGCGATGAAACTGCCTTAGAGCTTTCAATCTCACCAATTTCCTGTCGGTCAGCGACTTGGGTTCCGGGGGCAATTGACCATTCCAGAAAATAAACGTCCTGCAAAAGACGTACCGAGTACGCCGTGAAACCAACTCTCAAAACCTGCTCGTTTGCGACTTTCAGCCACATGTGACGCGGTGAGTAACCACGATCGGCAGGAATATCGGCCCGAAACTTTCCCATCATAAAATGAAGATCATCTGACATCGTCTTTGATTGTCCAAATGAACTGAACGGTTGATTCCTGCCATCAGTCCGGCTTCTACCCGGATTTCGTGACAGCTACAACAATCGCAGTCGAAATCAGACAGGTTGAAATCATCGAAGATTTGACATTAGAGCAACTCCGAGAGACCCTGGCACATCCCATCCTCTCTCACAACTCCAGGCATTTCTCACAACACCAGGCATTCATTGACCGTGATCCGTCCGCATCGCTGTCCCGTTTCCGACGCCAAGTTTGAACCGACCTCACAGAATTCCCCAACTTTTTTTCCGTTTTGCAGTGACCGTATCGTTTTGCCTTATCCCCGCAAATTGCCGCGATCTCCCTGCGACGGCAAAGAAATTAACACAAAATCTTGCCTTCCCTTATTTCTTGTTCGTTATTTTCAATACCCATTAAGTCGCCACATCTTCTGCCTCTGGCAGGCGAAGAAATCATGATGCTCAACAGCCAACTTAAGAAAAGACTGTTTAACAGAAAAAGAAGGGGAAAACTCGATTTTATTGTTATTGAAGCCCAGAAAGGCAGGAACAACAGCATTAGATCATTACTTAAGAAAACATTCTGAAGTTGAAATGGCAAAAAACAAAGAGTTGCATTTCTTTGACACAGAAAATACTCTTTCAAAGAAAAAGACCTATCTATTCAATTTATGAAGACCAATTTAGCCACTCTAAAGACGAACAATTCAAGGAGCGGCAACTCTAATATATCTTGTGTGGGCCTTCCGGTAAGCGAATTTGGCAATACAACAAATATATTAAATTAATTGCGATACTAAGAAATCCAACCGACCGTGCGTTTTCACACTGGAACATGGAATTCGACAGACAAGACGAGACCAAAGACTTTTCCTACTGCAACAAGACATGACGCAACAAGACTAAAAGAGGCCTTACCCCTTCAATATCGAGTTTACTCTGAACAAATCAGGAAATATAAAAGATATTTCAATAATGACCAATTACTCTTTGTTAAATATGATGATTTTCGAAATAACCAAAACTCTGAACTAAATAAAACTTTCCACCTTTTAAATATTCGTAAATGGCTAACTGAATACAAACCAGAGGTGATTCACAAAAGACCTTATCACAAACAAATGCAGGAATCGGAAAAGGAATTACTGCAAAATATTTATCGCAATGACATTAAAGAAACAGAACAGTTGTTAGGCGGGAATCGTGATGACTGGATACAATAAAAATCTGCCAACAGCACGTGAAACATCATATCCCGTCTCCAGTTAGTTTAAGCCCATCCTTACCTGTTTATCTTAGAAACACTTTCTGTCGTTGCTACAGTTATCAGCTCCAACGGGAATAGAAAAACACATGGTTCCGCTCCGTGTAGTCTACTAATTTAACTTTACTAGATTCCACGATCTTTATCCGATTAGTGGTGGTGAATATATTTTAAAGAAACAAAAGCTTCTCCGCTTGTTAATGTTCGGAATCTATTTTATCCATCGAATAATTAATTTGATTTTCCTGAGCGCAATGATCTCCATATTTTAATTTCTTCAACGAGTGAATTGGACTGAGCGTATGACTACCAATTCAATGATTCTCTGTTACTCCATCCCCTTGGCAGTAACGATTATGCGAGGATGTACTTGCAGTTCTCAGTCGCCTCCCATGCTTTTTGCCAGGCGGGATCATCAGTATCGTCCCACCACTCTGTGCGAATATCGTTCATATAACCGGGATCAGGGCCAGGCAAACCCTGGTTCGACCCGAGCAGCCGCCTGAGTAACCGCATGTCGTCGGTGTGCCCGGCAATATCCGGATTATGCCGAGCAATGATCGTCGGTCCGCGTTTGTATTCGACTCTCACCAGAAATCGCTGGTACTGAGGACGCGGGCTGTGCGACAGGTGCTTTAATTTTTCAACATCAACAGTCACTCCGAGTCCCGGGCCTGCCGGCACAGCAATACTGCCGTTTTCTATCGGCATCTCTTCGTTCGTGACGTGTTCCTTCCAGAGTTCCGCAAGGTTGACCTGATCCATGGTCGCGGTCGGGAAGACCGCTGCTTCGTGCGCCTGAAACGCCTGGTTGATGTAAGTGCCTGCCTGTTGCAGCATCAGTGGCTTGTTGACCTGTTCGGCGACAGCGGAAACTCGAATTGCGTGTCCGATCGAAGCATGTCCGGCCATGTAGCCGTCCGCCAGACCGTTCAGAATGAAGTTGAGGGGCGCATGGTGCGCAACAATGGGAAATTCATACTTGTCACACAGGTAGCGCCAGTCTTCGGGTGTCGCGGTGCTGATAGGATCCTCAATACGACCGACAATCGGGAACTCACTGAGTGCGTCCAGCACGGGTTCAATTGATTCGCGATCCGAGTTCATATTGAAGTCGTAATGAATCCGGAACTCCGGTGGAGCAACCACCTGCATAGCACGAGTCTGATCGACGACATTTTGTGTTTCGTCGATGTGATACTTCATCCACTTGTAGCCCAGTGACGCTGCCTGTCTGACTTCCCCGGCCATCATGTCGGGAGCAAATGACGCCGTCCATGCCGACACCGGAATTCGATCACGAACCTGCTCACCAATCAGTTTCCATACCGGAATCTCCAGAAACTTTCCCATCAAATCGTACATTGCCATATTCAGTGGCAAATCAGAGCGTGCCGACAGCCAGTCAAAGGGGCTGGTTCCAATGTACTTTCTTCTCTGCTCATCAGTCACATGGTAGACACCCCACGACTGACCTGCACCGACCAGACCAACGTCCGTTTTGACTAACAGCACGGTATTCGCCTGGATCTGACCACCGTGGTAACGAAACAGATTTGTTGCATTGAAATCATGATAGGGCAAATAGATTTCGTAGCGTTCGATGTCGGTGATCCTGATCCTGTCGCAAACTCTTTCCGCAGCTGTGAGCCACCGATTACGGCTGACTTGCGACGCAAGTAATGCGGTCCCGGCACCTGCCAGACCCTTCAGAAACGCTCGACGATGGTACATATCATTCTCCTGCGGTGGCGGCGTTCGATTTTTCCAAAACCAACCTGAACGACGAGATTGGTAATCTTCGATGAACAGTCGCTGCACTCACCGGAACATGTTGGACACCCGCTCGAGCGTCCGGCGACGGCAGAGACAAGCCGCCATTCGGTAAATGAGTGTGTGTCTGTATGTTAGTCGATCGATGCGGCTGAATGGCAATTCAGGTCGCTGCAAAGTCAGTGTCATCCAGGTAAAATCTCGCCTGCCGGAGTCATCACGACCGTTGCTCGATCCGTCCTGTCGTTCCAGTTACCATTGCCGGTAATTCGCATGTCGGGTAACGACATCGGTTCACCCGGCGATGCAAACAAAAACCGGTATCTGCCAGGGGGATAAAAGTGGTGAAAGCATTTGACGTCGCAGCACAGACAGTTTTGGCAGCACTGCGGACCGGTCAGGCAGGACAACCAGTCGCGGCACGTGTCACGGCTCAGCTGGATGCCGATCACGGCCGGATCGAAATACTCATCACTCGGATGCTCAGTGCGGCTGCCACGTGGTTCGAGAGTCGTCCCGAACGACTAACGTCGTTCGGCGGAGTTGAAACAGGACACGTCAGTACCCTGACGCTCTTCGAAGGAGGTCAATCTGCACTGATTTCAGTAGGTTGCTGTGCAACAAATCAGCCGCTGCTGGAACTTATCGTATGGGGAAACCGCGGAATACTGTCGTGGGAGCACGATCACGGATTTTTGACTGACAAGGATCAACACGAAGCGGTGTTGTCCGATAAAGAGAAGCAACTATACGACTATGTGCACGCGTCGACAGAATCGGGACAGCCGATCCGTATCAGCGCGAGCGGGTCGGTCGAGCCTCATCGCACGATTCCAGGTCAGACGCGGTCTGGGGGTCGTCCGTCCCGCACCGTGTCATCGAGTCCGGAACCCGTCGCACAAAAACCACCCTATGGCGTACTGCTGGTTGCCGGAGACCACACGCATCAACCTCAGTATGCCGAAGGTCTGGCCGCCGATAAACGCTGCAGATTGATCGGCCTGACGGACGAAGAAGAAATTACGCCACGTCGCAGACGACTCAACGAACAACTGGCACTTCGTCTGGGTATTCCGGTTCTGCCCAGTCTTCACCAGGCTCTCCATCGGGACGATGTGCACATTGTCAGCATTTGTGCCGAACCGATTCGGCGTGGCCGGATTATCGTTGAGGCTGCCCGAGCTGGTAAACATCTGTACCTGGACAAGCCTCTGGCTGCAAACCTCGCTGACGCAGATGCCATTCGAAACGCTGTGAGTGAGGCCGGTGTTGTCAGCCACATGTGGAGCTTCGTGCACAGCGACACCGTGGACCGAATGCAGCGTGAGATACAACCCGCACGACTGGGCGAACTGACAGCTTTCCATGCGGACCTCTGCTTCGCCAAAGGACCGGTCGGAACCGCGGTGTTAGACAAGCGCCGTCGGGAATTGTCTGTTCCGGAACGATATGAACTCGTGGATTCGAAACGTGAGTTGTCGAATGTCGGTGTATATCCATTAGTCTCACTGCTGTGTGTGCAGGACAAATCGGTGCGGCGTGTCTGTGCGACGACCGGTAACTATTTCTTTCAGGAACATCAAACGAACAATATGGAAGACTTTGGACAGATGCTCCTGGAACTGGAGGATGGCTCAGTCGCCAGCATCTCTGCCGGCCGCACCGGCTGGCGATCTCTCCCTGCTGGCGGCCTGAATCGAACCTGTCTGATCGGGACAACTCAGACAGCAATTCTGGACGCACACCGACCAAGAATTTCGGTGTGGGCTGACGTTGTCCCGTGGATGGCCCCCGAACGGGACCCCGAGGATCCGATGGGCATGTGGGGAGGAGCCCCCAAAGCGGATCAATTCATTCCGAAGCCCCGTCAGACCTGGATCACACCGCCTGCAGCGGAATCGGCAAGTGACGTTGCCTGGTTTCTGGACTGTATTGAATCCGGTCGCCGTAGTAACGTCTCTGCCGACGTGGCGGCAACGGCCACGGAAATCCTTCTTGCTGCTTATCAGTCGGCAGCCACCGGGGACGTGGTGGATCTGCCACTGTCCCGGGACAGCGGATAAATAACAGAGATATCCCACGGAGCCAGTCGTTGAGGAATGCCCCTTATTCAGCCGCAAAAAACGAGATTGTCTCCAACAGTCCAACTCACCCGCCGCCCGGCGAAGTGAACACTGCCGTACAGGTGCATCTCGGGGAACAATTTCAGCAACGCAATGTTCGTCTGTATGTCTTGAAATGGTGCGTCGTTTTTCTGGCCGCACCCGTCATGTACATCGGCTTTGTCCAGGTCGGTCTCTGCAAGCGCCTGGGGGCCTCCGATTTCGTAGCCAACCTTCCCAGTTCCGTTTACCTGGCGATGGCTGCCTTTCCAGTCATTATGGTCTGGGCTGTTCCCCAGGTTCGCTTCCTCAAACTCGTCATGATGATTGGGTTCATCACCTCAGCCGTAATGGGTGCGCTCACCGCAGTCGTCCTGTGGCTGCCGGTCCCCGACTGGCTTCGTATTGTCATCGTCATTGTACACGCGGCTGTCGTCGCGTGCAGTTCAGGAACTGCCTGGGCATTTGAATGGGAATTGATTGGACGAGGCGTCTCCGAGTCGCGCCGAGGTAGAATGTTTGCAATTGCCTTCAGCATCGGGCCGTTATTTGCCGTCGCTGGGTCACTGGCAGCACAACTGATCATTAATAACGAGGTCTTCGGCTGGACGCCCCCGTTCTGGCCCGAGATACCGTATCCCCTCAACTACACGGTGATGTACGGAATGACGTTGCCGCTGCTGTTACTGGCCGGACTGCTTGTCAGTGGCTATGTGATTCCGCTACCAAAGACGGAACTGCAGCGCCAGCCTTTCATTCAGGGAGTGTTTGGCGGATTCGGACAACTCGTCTGCAACCGATTCATTGTGATGGCCTGCGTTGCCTATCTGCTGGTCTACAGCGGAACCCTGATTCAGAACAACATGGTGCTGTTCACACGCGAGGCAGTCGAATTACCGGAAGACACATTCGTCGGGTATCAGCTTGCCATCCGTTTTGGATGCAAGGTTTTCGCCGGGTTGATACTGGGCTGGCTGCTGAAGCTCACGAATCCGTGTATGAATCTGTACGCCACCGCATTACTGGTGGCTTTGGGGGTGATGGGGATCATCATCGCTCCACTCTTCAGTGCGGGCCTGTTTTTCCTGATCGCATTTGGCTTCAACGGGGCCGGTGAACTGATGGGCCTGTATTACCCATACTATGTACTGTGCCTGTCACCCAAGTCACAAATGCGACGCAATATGGCATTTGTGATGCTGATTTCCGCCCCGGTTGGACTTGCCCCGGCTCTGTATGGTGCCATCTCCGACCGATGGGGTTTGACGACGAGTTTTTGGCTGGCGCTGGCCCTGGTGATCGCCGGATTGGTTCTGGTGGCCGCGACACTGCCGGCCCGACCTCGACCTCGTCCGGAGGATCTGGAATCCGATTAGATCGTCTGAACCGTGTCAGACTGGAATTGGATCCTTGGTTTTTACATGAGCCGGGGAATCGGGCCATGTGCGATGCATGGCTGATGAAACCGGTATGAGGTGACACCTCGCTGTACAGACGGAGTCAGTGGCGGCAGCATCACCGCAGAAAACATGACCACATCAAACGGCATCGTTACCGTTAATGCTGAAACCAGTGTGAGTATCAACGGTCCTGTTGTTTCCGGTGGCGCACTGGTGGACATTGATGCCGGTACGAACGTCAGCAGTTCAGCCGACGGAGATATCACCACGACCGGGGACCAGGCGAATGAAGACTCCGGAACCGTCATGATTCATTCCAATGTCACTGGCAATATCAGCCTCGATGGTGATGTGATCACACGTGGGTTTGATAACAACTCGGGCACAGACGGCGGTAGCGTCACCATCATGACAGTCGACGGGACGATTGATGTTACGAACATTGATACCTCCGGTGGTGACGTGGGAGCCACGACTGCAGATGCAGGTGGCAATGCCGGGATCATCAACCTTGATGCGAATTCAGCTGTGAGTCCGCGGATTATTCTCAACAGCGATCTGACGGCGCCGGTGGTAACAACGAACGTGGGCGACCATGGAACAGCGGATTATACGACCTTGCGAGAATTTGTGTCCCTCAGGGATTTGAGACTAGCCACTCGTCGCACAATCGAAGATACCACGCTCATAGCTGTGCCCATTACCGATTGTCGAGACGTTTCTAATGCGCGGCAGCCAATAAATTAACCAGCCGTGTCTGGGAGGGACGGCGCATTACGGAGAAATCCGCGATGGCACTCCCAGATGAGCAAACGACGACCGTAGGTTCCGTACAACGACCATGGACGAAGAAAAAGACGTCGCTGAAGACACTGCCCCAGGCGCAACATGGACCTGGGGAGGCTAGCGCTGAAGCACTGCAGGCCTTGTCAAGGCTAAGTGATAACCGCGACGACTCAGAACGACTTCTAGCCTCCGACGGATATCCGATTGGTGGTCTGGCCAAGATCCATGAGATCTGTGTGGCGACCGGAATTTCCAAGAGCAAGATTTTCGACTTGATCGACACAGTGAATTGCCGTCCCGTCGTTTCGGAAGAACCGTCCGAGTCCCCTGGGCTGAAGTTCTCGCCGTGTTCTTCGAAGACGACGAACGGAATGGCGGATCGCAGTGCTCGCTGTGTTGTGTGAATTGCGCTGTTCATTTTGACGTCAACATCCCGGATTGGGACACACCCGTCGATATATGCCCCACCCGCCTAGACAGGCGGTAACTCACGGAAGTCCGGACGGACTATTGATAGTGACAAAATCATTGAGCGACCTGGGTCATATCGATGCCAAGGTCATTTATCCGCTGAGCGACTTCATGAAACGAACTGGATTGGGTCGTCATGCGATGCCGGAAGCGAGACGAAACGGGCTGCGGGACATCCACGTCGGATCCCGCGCCTTTGTTCGCGGCGGAGATTTCCTGGAATGGCTGAATTGCCAATAGGCCTGGACCATTCCGGTGAACCGCCGGATATCTGTCGCTCCTGCCGACACCATCAAAATTTCATGGAGGACTGACACGCGCTGCTGCCGGCGTTCTTCAAACAGGCTCCACACACTGTATATGGAGACTAGCAGTGACAGTAACCTGGAATTTTTTGGCCACCGGTGCGCGACCGTTGTCCTGTTGGCGGAGTTGCGTGTTCAAAAGTTCCGATTGTCGTGAGAAACTGCTCCGAAAACTTTCGCGTTCCATCAGGCAATTTGCGGTACAACGAAGCCAGCCGAACCCCAAAAGGCAACATTTTATCCACATTGACTTCATTCGCGAGGGGGGGAGAATACTTTAGGTGGCCCTCGTTTTACCGGTTTGGATTACCTAGACGACTGAAGAAAAACCGTGATACGGTCTTGTGAAATGCCAAGACCGATCCCGCTCATGAGCGGGATTATGAGCTTTAGAGTGGGACATAGTATTTCCCCCGTCCCTCGTTTTTAACATGACACCCCAATGGGGACGTGAATATGCGACTACTAAATGGCAGGCGCCTGATGCTATTTTTCTTTTCGTCTGTAATTGCCCTGTTGTCAGCAGAGGCAGCATTGCAGCTTGCTGGATATCAGCCATGGAAAGCAAATATAAATGGAAACCGCCAAAAATTTCACGAATCGCATCCTGTTCTGGGCTGGAGATCAATGGAGGGGAGTTATCTATTACCGCCATATCATCCTTCTGGAACTGATATACATTATACATTCCTGGCGAATGGGATGCGGAAGAGTCACGAAAGCCAGAACAACAGTAGAGATGATCGACCAAAACTTCTTTTGCTCGGTGGTTCCTATACCCAGGGCTGGGCGATTTCTGATGATGAAACATATGCGTGGAAACTACAAGAAAGGTTTCCGTTTGTAGAAGTTATGAACTATGGAGTGGGTGGCTATGGGACATATCAGTCACTGTTGGTGCTTGAGAAAGTGTTACCATCGATACCGAACCCCCGCCTTGTAATATATGGATTTATTGAGCACCACGAAAGTCGAAACGCAGGCACTGCTAACTGGATGGAAGCGGTTTTAAAATTCGGAAGGAAGGATATATTTTTGCCCTTTGTTACCATGAACACTGATGGTTATCTTGTCCGGCATCCCCCTGAACATCTCCGCTTATGGCCCTTAAGAAAAAAATCATCACTTGTTTCATCGTCCCAAAATGTGTTTATGAGAATTAAGGCGAAGGGGAGAGCAAAAGAGCGGAGGCGAGTAACAGAACAACTGCTCCTGGAAACACAGAAGCTGTGCCAAGGTCACGGGACAGATCTTTTTGTCGTCATTCTTGCAAGCACCCAAAGTACAACGAAGCATTACATGGAGTTTTTAGAAAACAACAACATTATGGTGGCTGATTGCACATATCCTCTAACAAGCAAAATGAAAGTGAAGGGGGACGGCCATCCAAATAGTAAGCAAAACACAAAATGGTCAGCTGGTATAGCGGATGCACTTTCCAAGCGTCTAGAATTGTGACCGGTGGAAACCTCGGGGCTCTGGCGTTTGCGAAATGCAAGCGACTCCTAAATGGATTAAAATAACGACGCATTTTTTGCGGCTTTTAATCCCTGATGTGGGCCATGAAGTGATTCCATTCGGGTGCTCCCAACATTAACTGTTGGTAACTCGGTCGTAAATCGTTCGAGCAGTAGAATCTGTGGAGCTGCCTCTCACGACAACCGGGACTTCCGAGCGCGGTGATCGGCCACATTCCACTTCTGAATCTTCGCCCAAAGAACTGAACTTTCGCGAACGTGCATGCACTCAATCATGAGTACGTTGCATCCACGGACAGTGAAGGCTGACCCATCTCTGGCTAAAATGATCTGAGGCAGCCTGCTCCGCAGTGCGTACGGCCGACCGTCATGGAAACTCGATGCGCACCTCATCGAGCTGCACATAACCTTCCGGCAAATGCGACCGCCAGACAGGATAATCCTGTTCCGGTCTCAGTGTGTGGAGGTCGCCAGCGACCGGCCCCATCGGAACAACCTCAAGTGGATAGAGTACGAGCAGAATATCGGCGTTAGTTTCTCCAAGTACGGTCAGCAGCGGTGTACGCCCGTAAGAGTCCGTCCGGTCGTGTCTGCTGCCCATACACGTCCACTGCGGCTCATCCGGCGTACAAACAACGGACTGATCTGACCAGTCGGACGTCACTTCGAAGGCCTGCCCGGTCAGCAGCCATCCGGTGCAAATGCCGTCGTGCACCCCCTGGCATAATAAATGTAGCTGCGTACCACGTGCCAGCAGTTCGCCTCTGAGACGCAGCGTGATTTGTGCTCCGCTAAAGTCAGTACCGAAACTGCCGGCCACGTAGCGGTTCGGTCCGGCAGTTTCCCGGTAGTGCTCACTCGCCACACCGGCCGTAAACAGCATATAAAGCAGATGCATGTAACCGGCTCCCGGTGGAGCGTGGTTATAGTCAATCCACCAGGGACTCCGGGAAATCGCGCAACTCTTCTGTATCTCCAGCGGCTTTGGTCCCTGCGAGTTGCTGATCCAGCCGAACCAGCCGCCTGGGTCTTCGTCAAAGGTTTCGACGTAAGTTCGCATTTTTGCACCTCCGGTCTGAAGACTGCGGCACATGACACCGTGCATGGTCAGCAGTGATTCAGCCAATTCGTTTGTCAGGGTCGGGTTCCCAGCCAATTCCGGCGTCCGCTTCAGGATAGACCCAGCCGTCGGAATCCGGAAGGATTTGTCCGCGCAGCGTCGCGTCCGGCAGCACCTCCTCCGGCACAAGCGCCTCGTAGTACAGAGAATTTGGCAGGGCACACACGAGTTGAAGAGAGGCCGGACCACTGCCGTGTACATCGGCCTGAATTTGAAATGACTCTGCCAGGTTCGCAACTTTCAAAGCGCCAGTGAAGCCACCCTTAAAAAACCAGCTTGTTCTCAACCGATCACAGGCACCGTGTCGCAGCCATTCGGCAGCGTTGAAATGGCATCCGTCTGTGCATTCCGCAGCCAGAATCGCTATGTCCAGAGTTTCACAGAGTCTTTCGTAGGAATACAGGCTGAATTCACGCATCGGCTCTTCCAGCCAGAGATAGTCACACTCCTCCATTGCTCTGCCAAGCCGAACAGATTCTTCCAGTGTGTAACCCGCACTGCCATCCAGCATCAGGTCTGCGTCGTCACCGACGTGCTGACGCAGTCTACGCACGAGCGCAATGTCGTCACCGATGCGGCCCCAAACGTGCAGTTTGATCGCCTTGTATCCTTTTTCCAGACAGCTGTCTGCCAGATGCAGATAGTCGTCGACCGAATCCATCGTCACAGTACTGGCGTACGCCCTGGCACGAGTTTTGTGTCCTCCGAGCAATTTGAACAGCGGGACACCCGCCGACTTCGCGGTAATATCCCACACGGCAACATCGAGGTATCCCAATGCATACATCGGCAACTCTTCAAGACGGTCCAGCTCCCACATCTCTGACCAAAGCTGCTCCCGCATGAGCGGATCGCGACCTATGAACTTTCCCGCGATGCATCGCTGCACAATGTCCGCTGATATCGCCTCATTCTTCAGCCACACCACACCGTCGATATCTTCGTCTGTCTTCACACGGAGCAGTGACTGCCGGGCTTTGCCTCCGTGTCCTCCGGCCAGGCCGTCACGCCAGTTGTAGGGGATTGTCTCACTCTCGTAATATTCGATTTCAAAACCAGTGATTTTCATTATCTGCAAGACCTCAATTCCGGATCTTCTGTCATGTCAGTTGACCGTGGCTGCTGTTCGACCTGGTGCTGACTGCAGCACAGAGGAACCTGGGACAGCTGCTCAGACGACCGCTTTCTCTGGGCGAAAGAATGGCACGATGTACGGACCTTCGGGTATTACGGCGACAGCCCGGTCGTAACTGCGTTCGAGGCTGGCATCGACAGCGGCCTGAAGTGACGTACTCACCCGGATGCCGGTCAGCGGATATTCGGTCTCACGCAGACCATCAGTGACCAGATGGATGTTACCGATGCTCGTTGCCTTGATCTGCATCTGTGTCTGCCATTCATCAATGTCAGCGTGAAACTTCTGCCGAATGCTGTTCATGAACGCGTCGGCTCCAAGCTGTACCAGTCGTTGCTGTGCATCGATGAACTCAGCGGATCCCATTCCTTCCGAACACTCCGACACAATGATCAGATCTCCTCCAGGCTCGAGAATATCCATTGCACACACCATGCCTTTGACGGTCTGATAGTACGTCTTGTCCAGTGGATACCCGGCAGAACTTGTGACGACCGTGCGGAACCTGCGCGGAACCGAAACTTCACAGGATCCGCGTATAAAGTCGACAGCTGCCTGATGACTTTCATCGATCTCCCCGCAGTTGATGTACGAGAGGCTGCGTTCTGCATCAATGACCGTATTAACCGCCAGAGCACCACCGAGCATTCGCACGATTTCGAGCTGTTCTTCGTGGAGCGGGTTTCCGGTGAGGTTGCAGCTGGCCGCGGCGGGATCGGCCATAAAACGCGCGCTGTGAAATGTGGTGATTGTTTCCGCATGAGCAAGGCCGGGAGCAATCACTTTGCGGCCTCCCGAATAGCCAGCCATGAAATGAGGTTCCACCAAGCCGGTCGCGATTCGCAGATCAGCCTCCACGAATCGTCGATCCAGTCGGACAACGGTGTGGCGTGTCCGGGTAACACCGAGTTGGACATGATCGTCGTCATTACGTGCAAAATGATTGAGAATTCCTATATTTTCCAGTACCCAGGAATCGCCGATCAGTTCTTCGAGTTCTGCCCCTTCGTTGGGGCGATGCAGCCCCGTCGCGATCAGAATCGTGATATGACTTTTATGAATGCCGGACTCGATGAGCGTTTCGATGATCGGCCGCAGAAATAGATGATTGGGGACGGGGCGAGTGATGTCACACACGGCAATACATGCACTGTCTGCCGTACCCGCGAGATGAGCCAGAGATTCGGCACCGATAGGCTGGCTGATTGCTTCGCGGACCGCAGCAGCGGGATCCTTGATCCGCGGCAACTCAGGTTTGCGGATGATCCACGTGCTGACATCATCCGGCAGCGTCAGCAGTTTCGTCCCTTTTCCGTAACGTAACTCGACCTGCATGTTCCGACGATTCTTTCTTTGAGTGTGCTATCCGGGACAGCGTCCGAAACATCAGTGTTTGAGGACCTGACCGGGTTCAATCGTGAGCCTGCTCACACAGGATGCTCCAATGCTGTTGCGAGCGAGCAGGACTTCGTGATAGTTCCCGGCGCGCCACGTTTCAAACTGGTCACTGTAATGCGGGCTGCCGGGATGTCCGGACTGGCTTCCCGCGTCGATGGCCAGCAGAACAGGCGGCTGGACAGACAGGTCGGACACCAGCCGGTAGCCGGCACCCGTCGCAGCTGTCCAGTTCTCACCGCTGCCCGTATTACAGACAGTGACCATGTCTCCACGGACCCCGGCACCACCGTGGTCCAGAAGTTCACACAGTTCACCATGATCGGACAGGACATGTTTGAGCGGCATTCGATGCAGACGATCCCAGGTCCATTGGCACTGGTCCGGCCCTAAGCGATCAACCAGCAGATTGATCGCCTCCTCAAAAGATTCGACAATACACTGCTGACGGTCGACACTCTCGAACCAGCCAGCCGAATCCGCTGCCAAAAGACGTCCAGCACATCCTGAGACGGCAGTGGACATCAGATCGATCAACTCGTCACCGAAGCGTTGGGATACCACGGTACGGCACCACCGGGTGAAAAACACATTAAAGATTGTGGCAGCGTTTGATTCCGTATCGCAGCAGCAGTTCCAGTCCCTGAGGGAAACCACGGCATCGCGAATCTGGAGGTCGGCATGGTGTTGCAGCAGCGAGACGAGCACCGGCACCAGTTCCACTGCCCGAAGTGATTTTGTGTCCTGATGCATCGTCCGCATATCATCCGGCGAAAGACGGGGCCGGGCTTCGATCATCTGGCGTATCCGTCTGGCTCTCCAGCCGCTGCTCCAGCAACCGAACAGTTTGTACGGATAGTCATTCGGAGCAAGTCGATTGTTGGCCGACGCGATCCAGCCGCGTGACGGATCAAACGTCGCCGGCATGGACTCGAACGGAATCAGTCCCTGCCACTGGTGTGCCGGATCCCAGCCGGGTCGGTAGCCCGGTTCCGGTTTATCGCGGATTGGAATGCGGCCTGTACTCTGGAACGCAATCGATCCGGTGGTGTCGGCAATCACAAGTCCAAACGTGGGAACGTGCCAGGGACGCAGGGCCTGCCGAAACTCGGCAAGATTGTCGGCTCGATCCATGCCCAGCATGGCCGTCAGCCATCCGCCCTCGTACGCACCCAGCCACTTGAGCGACACCGGCCCCGTGTGTTCAGCTTCGGCCGGCAGAAGTCCATCAACGATCGGACCATTGCGTGAGAATCGAATCGATTTCTCGACGGGATCGCCACCTTTGACATGGATTGTTTCCATCAGGCTGCGTTCCGGCTCCCAGTGGCCGTCGTAAAGAAAACACCCGTGATGGTCCGAATTCGTTTGTTCCTGATAGAGATCTCGTTGCGAACAGATGTTATTCGTAATTCCCCAGGCCACACGCTCATTGCGGCCGAACATCACGGCCGGAATTCCGACATAGGACATGCCCGCAACATTGAACGAACCACCACACAGATGAATTTCGTGCCAGCACGAAACAGCTTCGAACGCAATGTGTGGATCACTGCCCAGCAGCGGACAACCGGTGGTTGTGCGGTGCCCGGACAGCACCCAGTTGTTACTGCCGGTGGCACTGTCGGGATCGTTCATGGCAGACCCCACCTGTTCGCTGGCGTTCGCCCTATCCAACGGATCGTACTCCCCCGGATGCAGGATGGCTTCGTCGTCGGCTTCACCCAGAAGAAATTCGTCGAACAGCATTCCCTCGCCAAGAACACGCTTCGCCAGTTCAGGGATGGCGATCACGGGCAGGCGTCCCGTCAGATACCATCGAAATTCACTCTCAATGGCCAGACAGTCGATGGGTTCCCACGACTCGGGCCGGTAATCCAGCAGATCAAATTCGACTGGCGGAGCTTCGGCCGAGGCACCGATCACGTGATTCACTCCGGCTGTGAACGATTCAATCAGTTGTCGGACTCCCGACTCAAGTCGCTGCCATTCCGCGGCAGCAATCCGATGCAGACCAACTGTGCGTGCAATCGTATCGAGCGGCAGTGCTTTCTCACCGAGGACTTCGGACAGTCGACCCATTCCTTTGCGACGCAGGTAGTCCAGCTGAAACAGGCGGTCCTGAGCGACAGCGACGCCGAAGCCGAAGAACAGGTCGGTGTCATTGTCAGCAAAGACGTGAGGTATACCCCAGCGGTCTCGTTCGATCGCAACGGCATTCGCCAGATCAGCCGACATCGAGCCCAGGTTGGTCGGCACGCGCGACCGAATTGTCAGCTGCCACCAGTTGTCGAACTGTGTCCGACTGATCCCCGCAACTTCGCAGACTTTGGCGACGGCCATACCACTGCCAAGTCGTTGCAGGATTTCTCGATCTGAGAGTTTCATGGCCGCTTCAGTTGAATGGTGTCGTTGGCTGCGAATTGATCTTCGTCATTCCAGGACTGCCTCACTGTAATCTCCGGACGTTGAAATTTGCACCGGTCCGGCTTTCCGCCGTCGAACGAGCATCGACCGTCGGATGGTGACAGCCCGGACAGTTTCGTCCGGCGTACTGCTGAGGGTCTCGTCAGCTGCATCGGAAAACAGCACCTGTTCCGGGCGACGGATCAAGATCCGGTTAAATTCATTCAGCCGTCAACTCCTGCAGCAATGTCGTTCAGCCTGAACTGCAGCATTGCCGCAATGCCCTTTCGGGCACGCTCTGGAATTTCATTTGGATTGGCACTTACGTAAACTGGTCTCTTACTAATAAACGCTGGCTCCTTCTGTCACGGCAGCAGCAAAGCGTCATATTATACGGACCGTGATGTACAATGTATTGCCCAGTCTGCTCCTCGAGTTTGAATCGCAGTTCTTACTAAGGGTTGCCCGTATTCAATTGTGACCAATGCAATGGCTATCTGATTGCAACCCGTCGAATTACCGACATCAACAGGGGCCGAGTAAAATGACAGGATGATCTCAGAACAGACGCTTTGACTGACGACCATGAGGACAGCGCACACGGTCTTAAATACCCTCGTTGCCGGCGACGAATGGACAAAGAGCATTGGGAAGGGGCGATTTTATTTCACATTGACAAATACCGCGACTGCGAATACGTCTGGTTCGACACAGGAGAGCTGACCTGCTCACAGTCAAACTAAGAAACGACACCCCGTGCGCAGGAAGCCTCGCGATTTCAGGACCGTGGAAGGGCTGAGATTAGCTTCACGCGGCGTCGCTAAGGGTCCATCTTCGGTATCGTGGCCGCCTCATCGATACTGGTATCAAACGTTCAAGTCACGACATCATTGGCTCCGCCGGGGAACGAAGGACAACCATCAGACGTAATACCCCCAGCCCGATGCTCCTGCCTGACTGTTCAGATTCTCGGCTGTTTCAGGCCCCTGCCGCGGCAGTACCGGAATCGGGACTCCGGATGCAGCGAGTGACGTTTGTCCCCACGGGAGTTTCGTACCGTGTTCAATTCCGTCCGGTACGAGGTTGCGATCATGCCGCGTTCGCCAATAATGCGATGATCCGCACAAGTAACTGAAAGATTCATTGATGTCCGAGATCATTCTCGCTGATCCGATGCCCTCGCTTTTCGGCGGCGTAAGCGAGGATCGATTTGATGTACGACCACTCGATCCCGCTGCTGATACAGATTGTGAGCGCGCGATTGGTATCGTTGCTTACAGCCATCCCATCATTGACGGAGCTGTGCTGGACCGGTGCCCAAACGTCAGAATCATCAGCAATCATGGAGTCGGCGTTGACCACATTGACGTCGCTGTGGCCGCGGAACGTGGCATTCCCGTCGGCAATACTCCTGGTTGTCTGGACGCGTCAACGGCTGACATGACGATGGCACTGATGCTGTCGATTGCTCGAAATGTTGTGGTCGGCGATCAGTTTGCCCGTAGTTTCGATTTCACACACTATGACCCGGCTCTGTTTATCGGTCAGGAAGTGACCGGCAGCACGGTGGGCATCGTGGGTATGGGCCGCATTGGCACACAAGTCGCGAAGCGAGCCAAAGCTTTCGGCATGCGTGTCCTGTACCACAACCGCAATCCTCGTCCGGAAACTGAAGAATCCACCGGTGCAATATTCGCGTCTTTTGAAGATCTTCTGAGTCAGTCAGACTTTGTCTCTCTAAACTGTCCCCTTACCGATGAGACTCACGGAATGATCGGAATGTCTCAGCTGCAGCACATGAAAGCCTCCGGTATTCTGATCAATATGGCGCGAGGCCCCGTTGTTCAGACAGACGCTCTGTACGAAGCCCTGACTTCGGGTGAGATCACTGCTGCCGCACTGGACGTCACCGATCCGGAACCTCTGCCCCGCAACCATCCAATACTTCAGCTGAAAAACGTCATCATTACCCCACACCTCGGCAGTGCGTCAAACAACACCCGCCGCCGCATGATGCAGATGACCGTTGACAATCTGGTCGCCGGAATTGAAGGTCGTGAGTTACCAACGCCAGTGAACACGTCGTGATTCTCGCTGCATAAGCGCACCATTTGACAGACTAAGCTGCCACCAACACCTGCGGCTCAAAAGGACCGGTCTTTTTTCGGCCACTCGGCTGAAAGACACAGGAATACAGACATGCCGTCACCAGCCTTCACGTCACCGAACCGTCGATTGTTTCTCGGAACGTCGGCCGCAGCCATTGCGTCAGGTCAGTTGCCAGATTCTGTGCGAGGCCACTCAACTGCCGGTAATCTGCATGTGGGAACGTTTCGGTTTGATGTCACACCGCCCATGGGTCATTCGTTGTGTGGTGGATGGATCAAACCCGTCGAAGCCGTTGACGATCCGCTGGAAGCGATCGGTTATGTACTCCTTGGGGCCGGTGAACCGATTGTGGTGTGCGTTGTGGACTGGACAGGATTGCTCAATCACGCTCACATCCAGTGGAAACAGGCGTTAGCCGATGCAGCCGGCACTTCGGTTGATCGCGTCACTGTTCATTGTGTTCATCAGCACAATGCACCCTTTGCCTGTGTGGAAGCGGAGCAGATCATTTTGCAGCAGGGTGATTTGCCGCACATTGTCGAACTGGATTTTTTCAATCGCTGTCTCGAAGTTGCCAGAGCGGCCATAGTTGGATCGATGGTGCGTACGACCGCCGTAACACACATCGCGCACGGCGAAGCGAAAGTAAACAGGGTAGCAGGGAATCGCCGGATTCTCGGACCTGATGGCAAAGTCGTTTCGCAGCGAGGCAGCCAATCGAAGAACCCGCAACACCATCAGTTGCCGGAAGGTGTGATCGACCCGATGCTGAAGACGGTGGCGTTTTACCACAGGGGCCGCAAGCTTGTCGCGTCTCACTACTACGCCTGTCACCCCATGAGCTACTACGGCGACGGGCGTGTCAGTGCCGATTTTTGCGGACTGGCTCGCAGGCAGCGACAGCAACAGGAACCTGACTGTACGCATCTTTATTTCAACGGCTGTGGCGGCAACATCGGAGCCGGAAAATACAATGACGGCTCGCAGAAAATGCGACCCATTCTCACTGAGCGCATACTGACCGGCATCGTGGAGTCGGAGAAAAATCTGGATCCTCAACCGGTTCAGTCACTGTCCTGGGACACACACAATATTCTCCCGCCATCTGATGGTCGCTTTGATGAACAACAGATCATGAAGCAGATCTCCGACAGGACGCAGCGTGTTGTCAGCCGCAGTCGGCCGGCATATACAGTGGCCTGGCTCCGCCGTGCTGCGCAAAACATTCCCATCACGCTCAGCGCTCTGCATGTCAACGATGTCTCCGTGCTGCACCTGCCATCAGAGTGTTTTGTCGAATATCAGTTACGCGCTCAAGCTGCAGCAACGGACCGTTTTGTCGCGTGCGCTGCCTACGGAGACGGAGGACCATGGTACATTCCCACGGCTGACGCTTATCCTCAGGGCGGTTATGCCGTCAGTGTTGCCTGGTGTGCTCCGGACATTGACCGTATTCTGACGAACGGCATTCAGACACTGTTGTCGATCGTATGCTGAATTTCACATCCTGCAATCCACGGATTGCGCTCTTTCTGGCAGTCGGACAGGAATTTAATGGACGCTGAAGGCTCCAAGAACGAAATCAGGGAACTGTCACCACTTCAGCAGCGAGTGATCGGCGTGTTGATGGAAAAAGCGTTTACCACTGCGGACCAGTATCCATTAACCCTCAAAACGCTGACATCCGGCTGTAATCAGAAGAGTAATCGCGCTCCGGTCACCCGCCACAGTGAAGACACGATACTGGCCACGGTGGACGAATTGCGCGACATGTTACTCGTAGCCGAGGTTTACACGGATGGTGGGCGAACCGCCCGGTATCGACACTACATGCGGTATCGATATGACTTTTCTGAAACACAGTTTGCCATCGTCGCAGAATTGCTGCTGCGAGGAGGCCAGCAGCCTGGAGAGTTGCGAACTCGCGCGAGTCGCATGACTCAAATTGACTCGCAGCAAACTCTGCGAAGTGATCTGTCATTACTGCATCAGAAAGGATTCATTCGAACCAGCGGACCACTGGAGCAGCGTGGAGTAACTGTGGATCACACGTTTTATCCATCATCTGAGACACCCCGCCTTGCAGAATCTGAATCAGCCGAGGAGGTGACAGAACTCCGGTCAGCACCAGGAAATCCAACCGCTTCTGTGAACCAGGACAGAATGGACGAATTGTTGGCAAGGGTCGAACAGCAGCAGCGGGAGATCGACGATCTTAAAGACGCGGTGGCCCGACTGGAAGACCTCATGCGGTAGGTGTTCCGTCCGATCAGTGGCTCCCTCGAACTTCGTCACCACTTCCAGTCGTCGCTGTCCTCTCACACCCTGATGACCTTTAGGAGGGATTCCGGCTGAGCTGCCTAATGAAGCAGCTTCAGTTCCCGATTCGACATTGACCCACTGATCCACAGGTCGGTCATTTCGGCATCCGAACCAATCAGCATTGGATGTCCACACGGGAAACTCAGGTTGTGCTGGCACGGAACAATGGCACCGCGCCAGGTATTCCGACGGCTAATAGCTAAAACCGTTTTTTCGAATGTGCACGAACGGGCGGAAATCATCCGGATCCTGGTGTGCCTGACCGGACAGGATGGTGATGAGATAGATGATGTGATCACCAGCGTCCATCTTAGACACTACCCGGCCCTCCAGTGTGACCATGGCATCAGTCAGCTGAGGTAAACCACAGTCAGTGCTCTCAGAATTGACTCCATCGAACGCGTCTTCATCCGGTTCGAACCCCTTACCGAAATGGCGAAAGAGAATCGGATCCTTCTGCCCAACCTGATTGAGTGTGACAGGTGAATCCGGTTCCAGCCATTCGTTCAGATAGCGTGCCTTATTGACAGCGAGGGTGACCTGCGGAGGCTCGAACGAAGCCTGTTGAACCCAGCTGGCCAGCATACCGGTTTGCTGCCCGTCAGTGTTACCAGCCACCAAAATAAAGACTCCACTCGGAATCCGTCCGAGAATCGGAGTGAGCTTGTTTCTTAAATCTTCGGCTGCGGATGTATCCATCGGGAAGTCTCAATTAAATTTGGCACGACCTGGTTGCAACATGGAGGCGCATTGTGACCTGGAGTCCGCCTCCTGACGACCCTGGAATGAGCGTTTTGCACGAGACCGACACCAATGGAAACCGCCGTGGTGATGTCAATCTCGCAGCACAGATCTGAATTTTCTTCTATCGACTTCTGCCGACCCATAGCAATGAGTGACCCGAAGGGAGCTTCGGTAAAGAAGTGGGGTCCTCTGCCTACCGGGCTGCAACTTTGCCTGGACTGATCGTGCTGAATTCGGGACTTGATTCACGAACCAGCACGTGAGAGTTAATCGGAAGATCGGTCAGGACCTGCTTTTCACCTGAGGGCCAGTGGATGGTCAGCCGGTCGACGGCTTCCGCATCGCCGAGCCCGAAGTTCACGTGAGCGGGACTTTGCGACAGGAAATTGATGACCGGATACAGCTCACGACAAATCCGGCGCCCGCCCGCTTCGCACACCAGTTTGCTCCCAATCCCCAGACTGTTGCTCTTGTCTCCACTGAGAGAAATGCACAACCAGTTTGACTTTGGAAACTGGTTCTCGAAGACCAGCAACGGACCGCCACCCACCTGACGCACGAACAGTTCCGGCATCCCATCGCCGGTAATGTCAAATGAGGCAACCGAACGTCCGTCCCCGGGACTGTCGGCTCCGGTCAAAAACGAAATATCGTAAAAGACACCGTCACCCGCGTTGAGGTGGATTCCATTCCGTTCGTAGGCGCTGAGATTTTCGCCACTGGAAGGAAACTGCCAGGGGCTCTGTACCCAGAATTCTCCGTTCTCGTGGTCGAGATCTCGCAGGACCGGTGCTTTGCACTCTGCATTGAATGGCTGTGACACGACACCCAACCAGACACATCGTCAGCCGTCAGGCTTGTTGGGCGAAACACTCTGGAAACCGGCTGGTGAATAAATGTCCGGCAGTCCATCACCATTGAGGTCCGCGTAACCGACGCCATAACTCCAGCCAATGTCGTTGATCCCTGCACTTAACCCGATGCGATCGAATGTTCCGTCGCCATGATTGCGGTACAGCTCATTTCCCTTCACAAAATCTCTCATCAGGAGATCGACGTCCGCGTCATAGATACCCTCACGCAGGTTGCCAACGATTCTGGCACCCGCTTTGGAATACATGTTGGCGACATACGGGTCTCCAAAACCGTCGTTGTCGATGTCGCTGACTGTGATTCCCATAGAAAATCCGCCATAGCCGTCCGGAAGATCACCCTGGCGAAACGTTCCATCACCCTGATTGACAAAATAGTCATTTGTACCAAGTTCGCAGGCCGTCATGACGTCCGGCCAGTCATCTCCGTTGGCATCGAACCATGCAGCAGCGAACGTGGGAGAGCCGCTTCCTTTTGTGCCTGACGATTCTGTGACATTTTCGAACTGCCAGTCTCCAAGGTTATGCCAGAGCTCATTGAACTGCACGTTGCTCTTGCCGATCCAGCGATGTTCGGTATGGCGTTGGCGTTGGGCCATCAAACCGACGACGTAGATGTCCACAAGTCCGTCGCGGTCGTAATCCACGATGGAGTGGTACACCGCTCCGGGATTCAATCGTCTCGCAGGGTTCCGTGGTGTGACAGCCACAAAACGTTTTCCCTGATCGTTCCGGTACAGCATCTGCCCGAGAATCAGATCTTCGTAGCCGTCGTCATCCAAATCCGCAAAAGCGGCGCCGAGTATCTGCGTGACAGGCAGCCCGACCTGTTCTGTCACGTCGACAAACTTTCCACCCAGCCTGCCTTCATAAAAGGCCGAACCATTCAAGTCCGTTAAGAACACGTCGACCAGACCGTCACGGTTGTAATCGCACGTAAAAATGCCTCCCGTAACAAACGGTCTTGTCTCTCCGGGACGCGAATTCCAGTTGTCATGCAGCTTCTGTGTTTTGATGCCGGTATCTGAGGTCATATCCCGCATGAGATAGTTTTTGCTAAGTCTGTGCTGCGCCGACAACATTTCGCACGAAAGCATCCATCCGCGTTGATTCGGCGTCTCATCGGAAATACCGCCGATCCGACATCGGAAATTGATCACATGGTGAGCAACGTCTCCTTCGGAGGTGTGACCGGCCAGAATGAGCTTCATTGTACCGACCCACGGACCATCAAACTGACCATAGGTTTCAGGACTCATCTGCATGACCTTTAACCCGGACGACTCAAGCTGTTCGAACTTGTTTCGGTATTCAAGCAGTATCCGGACGAATTCAGTCTGCCCGCATGAGCGCCGCGAATCGTCATCTTCACGCAGATTGTGAAACGTCGCAAACGGATACCGGACGATGGCACCGTCATTTCTGTCAAACACCACCCCCTTGAACTGCGGATCAAAAAACGCGGTCAACTTCGACTCATCCTGATCACGCAGGGCCTGTGTGATTTTTGGAAACGCAAGATCACCCAGGACAAAGCCGCCAAGATGCTCGACATCCTGTAAGTACTTTGCGTCCTCGACTGGTATAGCGAGTTGCTGAGCAGCCTCGACATCCACCACGTTGTCATGACGGAAAAATCTCACAGCCAGTCCCGCCGCACCACCGACAACCGCCAGGGCAGTCAGCCACTTGAGCATGCGGTTACGGCGTGCCCCTGGAATCAATTGGCCATCCAGAGTCTCACTAGCAGTTTCCGGCTGGGAATCGGTCATGTGACTGTTTGTGGTGCTCGTCGTTCTTCGAGATTCTTTCTGGTACAGTGCACATACTGTAGCAAGTCGTCCAGTGTCAGCACAGCTGATGATTGCACGCAACAGTCCTCTTCGGTTGGTTCAAACTGCATCCGAAGATCGTCCGACTGCGTTCCGGGTGGGAATCCGGAATGCTGGTCTTGCATCCTCGAAGCACTTGAAAGGTGTCAGACAGGACAGGGACACTCCATGAGTCAGCGTTCTCCCAATCAGGTCGGATCTCCACGAACGCAGCGATTGCGTGTCCGTGTCCTCGCCGTCCCTGGCCTCATCGCGCTGTCTAGTCTGGCCGCCTTTTTGACAGTGGTTGAGTTCCCCTCGACAGATCCCGAATTGAGTTTGAAGGAACTCATGGCGACAGCTCAAGAGGCCTCCCGAGCCGGCCGTGATGAGGAAGCACTCCGTCTACTCGAACAGATTCCCGATGACGGCAGTTCGGTGGCCGTTCGGGCGCGACACCTGGCAGGTGACCTGCTGCTCAGTCGATTCAAGCGATTAACAGCTGCTGAAGAACAATTCCGGCGGGCGGTGGCACAGGAGGAAGACAGCCTTCATGGCAACGACCGCCTGGCCTACCTCATGCATCTGGGGACACGGGGCTGGGAACTGGCCCCCTTCGAGTTGAGTGTGATTCAACAGGGAAAGCCGACGCTGGGACGAATGAAAACCTTAGCAATGAGTCCCAATCTGAATACGAATGCAGCGTTCATCAACGAGTGTGCGCAGATCGATCCCCAGGATCCTGCCGTGCTGCTTGGCCAGGCCGCCGTGGCCATCTTTGCAAGAGAGTACGCCCGGGCCGAGGAATTCCTCAGACGTGCGGCCCAAATTGATCCTCATCCGCCGATTGTCGAGTTTCGCCTCGGAGAAGTCATGTTGCTCCGAAATGCTTCCGACGCGGAGTTTCGTGTGTGGCACCGTAATCTGCCTGCGCACGCACTGGACTTTCCCGGAGTCTGGCTGATCCTCGGTTTGTCAGCCGAACGGCAGAATCAGTTTGATGTCGCCGTCCGCTGTTTTTGGGAAGCGCTTAGGCACGATCCCAATCTTGGCCAGGCGAATTACCGGCTGGGACAGTTGCTCATTGGTCTAAACCGCCCGGAGACTGCTGAACCGTTTCTGGATCGGTCACGCAGACTGACCGATTACATCAACGTCATTGAAATGTTAAGCGCGAGCAACATGAAGAAATCGAGAAGAATCGCAATAGGTCTCGAGGCGGCCGAATTGACAGAGAATCTGGGTTTGCTCTTCGAAGCCTGCGGCTGGTTCGGCCTGATTCTGCAGTCTGATCCCGCGGACTCCAGAGCGCGCCAGGGTTTCGCAAGGCTGCATCCAAGATTGTCGACTCTCGAACGTGTGCGCACATTGCCCGCGGAAAATCCTGCATTAAAAACAGATTTGTCTGACTATTCGCTGCCGGATGTCAATGGCACGACAACCGTTTCCGAGGTATCCAGTCCGCTCACCCCCGTCACCGGGCGCGTCACATTTGAAGACCGCGCCGCTGCAGTAGGATTGAATTACGAATATATTACCGACCAGCACGAACCCGGAATCTATGCGTTGAACGGGGGAGGCGTGGCCATTCTGGATTATGACGGGGATTGTCTGCCTGATATCTATCTGACACAGGGAGGGGCCTGGCCGCCACCGGACAATCGGGCACAACCAATCGATCGGCTTTACCGCAATCTGGGTAATGGGCACTTTCAGGACGTAACCAGCGCAGCAGGTCTGGTCGAAGACCGTTACAGTCACGGAGCTACTGTGGGTGACTACAACAGCGATGGTCATCCTGATCTCTACGTGGCCAATCTCGATGCGAACAGGCTGTACCAAAACAATGGTGATGGCACATTCACCGATGTCACCAGCGCGACTGGGACCGGAGGGAACCGATGGACATCGAGTTGCGCAATGGCAGATTTCAACGCAGATTCGTGGCCCGATATTTATGTTGTAAATTATCTTGGGGAAACCGGGCGCACGACGATCTGTCGCAATGCAGCCGGTCGTTTGCATGACTGCAACCCGCGACAGTTCCCCGCCGAGCAGGATCGGTTGTACCTGAATCGGGGAGACGGTCGTTTTGAGGACGTCACCGCCGATGCCGGCATCGTCGTTGCTGACGGGAAGGGCCTTGGAATCGTGGCTGCTGACTTCGACCGCTCGGGGAAACTGGAAATCTATATTGCAAACGACGGCGTTCCAAATTTCCTGTTTGTCAATCAGGCCGCTGCAGGACACTGCCCGCGGTTCGTCGAACTGGCATTACCCCAGGGAGTCGCGGTCAACGGCAGAGGTGACGCGGAAGCCGGCATGGGAGTGGCCACCGGTGACATGGATGGGAACGGCCTGCTGGACGTGTTTGTCACAAATTTCTCGGACGAGTCGAACACGCTTTATCTGAATCAACCCGGTCACACATTTACCGACGCTACGCACTTTGCCGGCTTAAGAGAACCGAGTCTGCCAATGCTGGCCTTCGGAACTCAGTGTATTGATGGAGAACTGGACGGCAGGCCGGATCTCATTGTCACGAACGGACACATCGATCCCGATCCCGGACCTCACTTAGCCTACCAGATGGAGCCGCAATACTTCCTCAACCGTGGCGACGCGAGATTCATGAGTCTGCCGGCGGAATCACTGGGCCGTTTTTTTGACGAGAAACGCCTGGGCCGCGGAATGGCAAGGATCGACTGGAACCGTGACGGACTGGAAGACGTCGTCATCTCTCACATCGACTCGCCAGTCACTCTGCTGACAAATACAACCGTTTCACACGGGCACTACATCTCGATTTCGTGCCGTGGGGTCGGATGTGACCGTGATGCCATCGGAACAGTGGTCACGCTTACGGCCGGAGGTTCGACACTGTCCCGTCAGCTCACAGCCGGTGATGGTTATCAGGCCAGCAACGAACGTGTTCTGGTCTTCGGACTCGGAGAGGCGATGCAGGCGGTCAACCTGCAGATCGACTGGCCATCCGGGCGAAAGCAGAACCTTGAAGAACTGCCGGCCGACGCCTGTTACCTGATCATCGAAGGCCGTGAACAGTCAGTCCTGCTGTCCTCTGGAGGAAATTCATCGTGAACAAACGGAAGAAGGTGCGCTCGGCTTGCTCGATCATCGCTCTGCTCGTGTTCGTTGTTCTGAGTGGCCTCGCGTTCCGCTCATACCAGCGAGTCGAAGCCGTCAAACGTGAAATCGACGCCGCTGGCGGATCCGCAAAATCTGAGAAACGTGTCCTCGCCTGGTTGCGGCCGTTCCTGAGCGAAGACAGTCACACGTTTCTGGATGAAACCATTCTGACCGAGGTGACGCTCGACGGACGTGATGTCGGTGACGAAAACTTAAAACATCTGGCTGGTATTTTAACACCTCTTGCAGAATTTAAAGATCTTCGTTTTCTTGATTTCAAAATTTCGAATGTCACGAGTGAAGGACTGAAACATCTGACCGGCTTGACGAATGTCAGGTCATTAAATGTGGGATTCACACAGGTCAGTGATCTCACGCCTATCGAGGCGTTCACTCAACTCGAGTCCCTCGGTCTCTATTCTTCTCAGGTCCGTGATGCAGATCTGAAACTGCTGCAAAATTTTCCTGACCTTCACACACTGCACGCCGGAAATCTTGAGCTTACGGACAGCGGTCTGAGATATGTGGCAAACTGCAGCAATCTGCAGGTTCTCGGCCTCAAAGATACAACGCTGAGCGAGCAGGGCTTCGGGTATATTCACCAGTTGACCAGGCTCAAAACGCTGGTCCTGCTCGACTCGGAATTCAGACCGGAGGATTTGAATGAATTTCGGCAGGCCTTTCCCAAATGCGTCGTCATCTGCAATTAACCTCCTGCCTAAGTTACCTGAGAACTTGCATCAATCTGAAGGTTCTCGGCCTGAAGAACACAAAGCTGAGTGAACGAAGGCTGAGCGAACAGAGCTTCGAGCATATTCACCGAATGACCCGGCTCGAAAAGCTGCTCCTGCTCGACTCGGACATCAGCCTGCTTGGGGCAAAATTGATCGAGGAAACGGAACTTCGACCGTACCACTCTCTGCCAACTGTGGGGATTGTCACAAGTCCGGTTTGTCGTTGAATCCAATTCCGAAGGTGAGGGACTTCCGGCTGCCATCCTCAGCGTTCGACTCTGGTCCAAAGCATGGCACACGCCGAATCAATTCTCCAATATCGTGCTGACCAGTCCATTGACAGCCATGGCGCACACCACCACAAATGTGTAAGAGTTGGATGACCGGCGA
Organism: Planctomycetota bacterium; assembly: GCA_963581585.1. Classification (GTDB taxonomy): domain Bacteria; phylum Planctomycetota; class Planctomycetia; order Planctomycetales; family Planctomycetaceae; genus S139-18. The sequence goes on along the minus strand of CAUZPL010000002.1, from coordinate 137,453 downwards.
TTTATGGTAGCATTGACACTTTACAGTGTGCCGGTCGTCGAATCGTGGCACATTCACCAGTACCAGCGGAATTGGGAACGGTCGGGGAAGAAGATCGGGTACAGGCTCTCGTCCACGGACTGTTCTCCAGGAGCCTGTCTTCAAATCCGTGTTCAGCTCGTTGGAGGGAGGGTGAGCCTCCCGCGGATCCTGTTTTCCCGCAGTATTGCTGCTGCACGGCTCCGAATTTGAAGACGCGCTCCAGGAAAGCAAGGCAAATGATGATTAACGTGATGCGAAGATGGTCAGTTGGATGCAAAACCGGGTTTGTCGCCCTTCTTTTGAGCACCGCATTCGTCAATGCTCAGGAGACGGTCACGGTTCCTTCCGTCGATCCGCTTGCTCCGGCCGGTCGGCCGGAGCACAACCTGATCGTGGAGTCGCTTAAAGCAGCCGGGGAGCATGATGGCATTACCGCATGGTGGCTGGGTAATTCCGGGTTTGCCGTGCAGATGAACGGGAAGGTCGTGCTCACCGATCCTGTCATTGAACTGGCCCGTGACTCGGACCCGCTGGGGTCGGAGATGGGCTGGCGCAAGGCCGGACCAGGAGAATGGCTGCAGCCTGTTTGGCAGTGCGATTCGGTGGTTCCGCTGCGGTTCCGGCTGCCGATGCTGGCACGTGAAGTCCCGCAGTGCGATCTGGTTGTGGTGAGTCATGCGCATGAGGATCACGGTGCATCCAAGACGCTGTGGATTCTCGGTCAGCAAACCGATGCGCACTTCTGCGGTCCGCACGACATGAGACAGAAGTTCCTGGATGTCGGCATTCCCGAGGACCGCATCCACGTGAACCTGCCCGGACGCACGGAGACAGTGGCGGGCCTCGAAGTGGAATGGACATATGCCACCCATGGACCGCCCAGCTATGCCTCAGGTTATCTGGTTGATGACGGGAAAAATCGCGTCTATTACACGGGGGACAACAGCACAATTGAACCTCACCCGGATTTCCCTCCGATCATGGAATTTCAGGACATCGACCTGCTGATTTTGCCCGCACCGCTGCAGTACATGGGTGGTGAACGCGGAGCGAAACTGGCGAACGCCACCGACGCCTCGTTCGTCCTGCCATCTCACTACAACACCTATGATATCCCCGGAGAGAAACTCCATATCGGGTGGCTCGGTGGAAACCCGGAAGAGATGCGGGGCCATATGAAACACGGTGACCGCCTGATTCGACTGTTACAGGGTCAGGGCCTGCATATTGAAGACGGAAACGGAACCGTGGTTTTAAACCCCAACCCACGACAGCTCACAGAACAGGCGTGGCCGGCTTATGGCAAGATCGACATCGACGGCTCTCTGACAGACTGGCAGCGCGCCCGCTGGACCATTCGGCTGAGACCGCGGATCCTGACCCCGTGGGGAGCTGACACTGCCCGGTGCGCAGTGTTGTGGGACGAGGACAATCTCTATGTTGCCTTCGATGTCAGTGACGGCGACCTGCAGGGGCGTATAAAGGATCGGGACGGTTCCGTCTTCAGCGACGACTGTGTGGAAGTGAATATTGACCCTCACGGTGACCGGCCGGAGCAGATGGCAAAGGATGATTACTATTACACCATTACCGTGGGCAATGTCGTCAGTGACGCATCCGGTCCTCGGGAGGACAAGACCTGGAACAGCCGGTTTCAGCACGCGGTGAGTCTGCGCGGTTCGCTGAACGACAGTGAACAGGGTGACTCCGGCTACAGTGTTGAACTGGCGTTCCCGTGGAGCGAACTGGGTATCACGCCGCAGGTCGGAATGAAGATCCCCATCGACTTCATTGTGGGAGATCGGGATCAGGATCAGATGAGCTACTACTACGACTGGGCTGAGCTTCGACATCCGGCGACTCCGGTTAACTGGGGCGAAATCGAACTGGTCGGCCACGCAGAGTAGTGCTTCGCCGGCTGTCAAACGATGGAAATGGTGGGCAAAGAGTGGCTGGAACTGAGCGAAGCGAAGGAAGTGCCAGGGTTTCGGACTGCGTCTTCCCGGCTCCAACGACTTGTCTGTTCACTACCGCCAGAGCACGAATCTCTTCGGCATTCATGAATCGTTGCCTGAATCCTGCCCTGGTCAGGCGTGGCATTATATTACTTGCAGTGGTACTGCCAGGATGCGACCGTCAGTCCGCCACGAATGAAGCGTCCCGTGGGGGGCTGGCAGACACCGGTTTATCCCACACCGCGGCAGAGGAACAAATATCCTTCGTTGAAATTACTGAAGAAGCAGGACTGAACTTTGTACATGATGCCGGAGAACTGGGTGAATACCCGATGCCTCAAATCATGGGGCCTGGCGCGGCTATGTTCGATTGTGACGGAGACGGGCTGCTGGATGTTTATCTGGTCGGCGGTGGATCACTAAAACTCGGACAGCCGAAAGAGCACACCGACGGCCAGGTCCCGACTCCCGGACGACTCTTTCGCCAGCAGTCCAACGGTACCTTCGCCGACATCACGGCATCATCCGGATTGACGAACTCCGGCTACGGCATGGGAACGGCTGTGGGTGATATTGACAACGACGGTGATCTCGATTTGTACCTCACGAATTACGGTGCAGATCGGCTATACCGCAATAACGGTGACTGCACATGGACCGACATCACCGAATCCGCAGGAATCTCGAACACGCGCTGGTCGACGGCCGCATGCTTTGTCGACTTCGACAGCGACGGCTTCCTCGATCTTTTCATCGCCAATTATGTGGACTACTACCCTGGTACCGTGTGTCCGGATGGCAGCGGTCGTCGTGACTATTGTGTCCCCACGGACTTCGCGCCAACGGTCGACAAACTGTTTCACAATGAAGGTGCACTGACCACGGATGGTGAAGTGGGTTTCACCGACGTAACGTTCTCCACCGGTCTTGCCGCGCAGCCAGGCCGAGGCCTGGGAGTCGCCTGTCGAGATTTCAATGGTGATAATCGGCCCGACATTTTCGTCGCTAACGACAAGCAGGCAAACCGATTATGGATCCAGCAGAAGGACGGCACGTTTCGCGACGAGGCTCTGTTTCGCGGCGTGGCCGTCAATCACCTTGGTGAAGAAGAAGCCAGCATGGGGACAACCTGCGGCGACGTCAACGGCGACCGGCAGTCTGATTTGTTTCTCACTCATTTTGGTGGTGAAACCAACACACTTTATCTGGGCAACACGTCCGGGCAGTTCACCGACGCAACGCCCGTGTCCGGCCTTGGACAGCCCGGTCTGCCGTATACAGGTTTCGGCACCGCACTGCTGGACCTGGAACACGACGGAGATCTCGACCTTATGGTGGTGAACGGACGTGTTACAAGACGAACATTCCACACCACTGACCGAAACGGAAATTCGTCTGAGGTGGAAACTCCTCCGGACAATTACTGGAGAGATTACGTACAGCCGAATCAATGGTTCCTCAACAACGGGCAGGGATGTTTCACCGAACCCGGCCACGGAGGCGGTTCCTTCACACACCATGTCGAAGTCTCGCGAGGACTGGCAGTCGGTGACATCGATCAGGACGGGGATCTGGACTTGCTGGTGACCAATTGCGGGGGGCCAGCCAGACTGTTTCGCAATCAGTGCCCTGACAAAGGAAACTGGCTGCTGCTCCGTGCCGTCAATCCGGAACTCAAACGGGATGCCATCGGAGCACAGATCAGCGTGCATATCGGAGAACAGCGGTGGCAGCGGGAAGTCAGTTCGTCCTCCGGGTATTTGACCGCGAACGATGTCCGTGTCCATGTGGGGGTCGGTGAAGCCCGGGACTACGATGCCATCGTCATTCGATGGCCGACAAAACCGTCGACTGTCGAGGTGTTCCCTCCTGGACAGCTGAACCAGTTTCTGGTGCTCAACAGAGGTGACGGTCGTCCTGCAGCCACGGAGGAGATATGGTGAGGTGTCGGTGGCGGAATGTCTGTCGTGCAGACATTTGCTGTGGCCTCGCAGTTCGCCAACGGCTGGCCACGGCACCAGCATGAATCGAGAATTCAGAATGCGTGAACCACGGACGAAAATTTCGCGGGCACAACGAATATTTTCCACTCTGACCCGTCGACTCGGTCACTTCATTCAAAAAATGTCCCCTGGCCAACGATTGATGAGTGTCGCTGCGCTGATGGGACTGGTACTGGCATCGGTCCTTGTCGTGGCTCCGGACAACGGACATGACACACCGATTCCCCAGACGGATCTTTCAAATGTCCATCCTGATGTCTCCGACGCTGTCGGCAAAGCACGTGATCAGGTCCGCGAGCATCCGCTCTCAGATTCTCGCTGGGGCCACCTGGGAAAGGTGTTCATGGCGCATGGATGGTACGCCGAAGCACAGTCGTGCTTTCACGAGGCGGCACGTCTTGGACCCACAGAATTCCGCTGGAGCTATTATCAGGCCGTACTGCAGGAATCCGAAGATCTCGTGGCCGCTGACCGTACGTATTCCCAGGCCGTGGCCATGCGACCCCGCTATGCGCCACTGCGATTTCGCTGGGCAGGCGTTCTGCTGCGCCTGGGAAAACTTGAGGAGGCGGAGGACCAGTTTCAGCAAGCTTCGCGACTCGCGCCGCGGGAACCAGCGCCCAGAATTGGTTTAGGACGAGCAGCACGCGGACGCAATGACCTGGAGGACGCCCGCAGCCATCTTGAAACAGCCGTTGCGCTGTCGCCCTCCAGTCACGAGGCCCATGGGGAACTCGCCGGTGTTTACCATCTTCTCGGCAAAGCGGAGCTGGCGTCTCAGGAACTTCAACGGGCCAGTGCCACCCCTCAAAGTCACCGAGGTTTGCGGGATCCATTGATGCAGGACGTGGAGAACCTATCGAATACGGGGCGGCATCTGGCCATGCGAGCAGATCAACTGGTGATGCAGGGACAACTGCCCGCTGCCATCAAAGCCTATCAGACATTGATTCAAAAAAGACCCGACCTTGCACGAGCACGCATGAACCTCGCCGAGGTCCTGCTGAGCCAGGGCCGCCAGTCTGAAGCCCTCAACGAATACCGAAATGTCATCCGCTTGTTTCCTGACGACGCTTTGGCTTATTTCAGTTTCGGCTACGCGCTGGAAAGAATGGGACGCAGCGAGGCAGCCATCCGCACGTACGAACAGGCCATTGAACTGAAACCCGATTACTCTCAGGCCCACCACGCCCTTGGACGGCTGCAGGAACAGGACGGCGACAGCGAAGCTGCATTGAACTCTTATCGGCAGGCTGTCCAGGCCGATCCCCGGTTTGCACCTGCTCATCTTGCTCTCGGAATCGCGCTGCAGAACTTACGCCAGCTGGATGCCGCTATCCACCATTTTCGCACAGCGGCTCAATTGGCACCCGATAATTCGGAACCACGTAACCGTCTTGATAACGTTCTGCAGCAACACACACCACCTCCATGAGCTCGAGACCGGCCGACAACATATCGCTGGCCCGGTACCGCAGCAGCAGGACGTACATTTCAGAAGGTCAAAACGGATAAACTGATTAACCGAAGAGCACCACACAATGCCAGGTCTGTGGGCTGTCGGGTCGCGTCCGACCGGTTTTGGGAGTTTCCGGAAGTTGTCACCCGAATTTACAGTGAATGGCGTCCGATGGCAGCTCTCGGTCGCTCCCCGGCTCAGTGTGAAATCCAAAATCAGAAGTCAATAGCAAAAGGCGGGCCACAGGTGTTCTTGTAAAAAATGGCAGATTTTCTTCTGACAAATAGAAATTTTTCTTGCGAAAGATGCCGGAATCACCCGGACAAGGCTTTGACTTCCTGATTCTCAGCCAATATTTTGGAGGGTGGTTCTGGATTGCTGAGTTGACTGGATTGTCGGAAAGAACGTTCTGGACGGTCTTTTTCGAGGCGCGGTAATTGAATATGTCGAACTGTCAGTGCCGTAATCGGTCACACGGTGTGTTTGTTTCCGTTAACTGAAGGGGGGGACTGCCAGAGTTGTGGTTGGTTTTCGAAGACACGCGAAAATTGACCTCCTGCTCGTATTCAATTTATCCCGGTCTCAGTTTTAAGTGTCAAATTGCTTTCTCTGATGTCGCGGAAAATTTGACGTGAAAAGGTTCCCTTGTTTCTGAAAGAAGCCGAGAGTGGTTCTCGTGTCGTGTTGTTATTCTTCGTTTCCTGGCTCGTGTCAGGATCACAGTTTTGTGCCCGAAGTTTGAGGAGCTAAGTAATGCGGATGTGCTCTCGTCGCCCGCGACGTCTCGTGGGATTTACATTGATTGAACTTTTGGTTGTGATTGCAATCATTGCGATCCTGATTTCGCTGTTGTTGCCTGCGGTTCAGCAGGCACGCGAAGCAGCACGTCGGACACAGTGCCGAAATAACCTGAAACAAATTGGGTTGGCACTGCACAATTACCACGATGTCCATTTGGTATTCCCGTCCCTCAACAGTGTTTATCATGACAGTGCCACAGGTGCTGCTAACGTGAATGGGTTCAGCTGGATCTCACGAATTCTGCCGTTCGTGGATAAGAGCAACCTGTACAGCAATATCAATCAGACACTCGCATGCTGGGATGAAAGCGCCGGTGTCGGTAGGACCAATCTCGATGTCGCTCGCACCCCACTGCCGTTTTTGCTGTGCCCCAGTGATCCGACCTCGTCTACCGTCACTGGTGAACCGCTGATGCACCCAACATGGTGCTCAGCCTGGAACGCAACTCCAGCGTGTCCGAGTGGCCCACCGCAGTGCCCGAATGACCCCAGTTGTCCACTTAACAATATTGGTGTCACCACCTACGCTGGAATCACCAGTTCTAACAACTGGACACCAGATCCGAACATTGAGCCGATGCCTTCCGGGTTGTTCGACATGCGGATGGACCTTAATGCTAAACTCAATAATGGCCGAAGAAACATGGTTGTTGCTGTCAAAGACATCAGAGACGGAACCTCTAACGTAATCTGTGTTGGTGAAAAAGCTGCCGGTTTCCATGGTTTTGTAGCCTGGGCCTCTGACGCGAGTGCGACCATCATCACTAACAACGCGATCAACACTGCCTGGTCGATCTGGCGTAGCCCTGCAGAACGAATTGCGTCCGGCTCAGCTGGATACCCGCACGGTGCAGGTGCCAACAGCCATCACACAGGCGGTTGTTTTTACCTGAGATGTGACGGAAGTGTTAACTTCGTCAGCCAGAACATTGCCTTGGCGGTATACCAGGCTTTGGGACGAGTGGCGGACGGCCTACCACTGAACTCTAACGGATTAGGGGAATAAACCTGTACTGGAAAACATGAGGGAAGGTGGCGCACGGCGGCGCACTCAGCTCGACGTCGCCATCACAAACTCTGTACCAGGAGAAAATTGGTATTTCCCAGCAGCCTGGCGGCTCAACGCCGCCAGGCTTTTTTCTTTGTCGACAAACAGTCGTCCGGTTTTGTTTGCGTATTGGGAGATATGGAGGAACAGCATGAAGTCGATGAGTCCGGTATCCAGAACTTTCAGCTCGTGTTTGGTGTTTGCTTTCGTGCTGATGACAGGCTGCGGTGGCGTCGATCCAAGCTTGCCGAAGGTGGCTCCCGTTAAAGGAATCGTGACCTACCAAGGGAAACCGATAGACATGGGTGTCATCATCTTTTTTCCCCAAGATATCACCGGTGCGAAAAATGCGGCCAGTGCAATCAGAACAGGCGGTGTGTACGAACTCTCCACCTACGGCGATGCCAATAATCCAGATGGCGCTGCCATCGGACCACACAAGGTTCAGATTGACGCCTATGATGGAAACACTGCTAACCAGGCCCCCGGGCGATATGCGGACCGTAATACAACGCCGCTGACCTATGAGGTCAAGCCAGGGGAGAACATCTACAACATCGAACTGACCGATGAGGACGACGCACCTACGGGAGAAGCAGTCAACGTCCTCGCTCCCGGTCGGTGATCCAACGGCGATTCTGAAGCTGGAAACGAAAATCGGTAAATAAAAACCGGGCGTCGTACTGTAACAGTGCGTAAAGACACCGTATAAAAAGTTCCTGTATCACAGGCCGCGAGAACATGATGTACGGACAAACCCGTCCTGGTACTGCGCAAATTTACCTTGTGGCCGGAATGTCAGTACTGTCGTTTGCCTGCGTGTTGTGTAACAAGTGCTGTTCTGATGATACGAAACCGTTAACGTCCGATTCCACACCAGATCACCCTGTCGGAATTGCGGAGCGGGTTCCATGGAGCACCTCCCGGATCACCGGGTCAGCAGAACCACCATCGCCTTACACAACTGAACGTGTTTTCCCCGGCCTGCAGTTCGAAAAGCCTACCGTTTTAACGACGGCACCGGGAAACGACCGATGGTATCTCGCTGAGCTGGCAGGGAAGATCTTCTCGTTTCCAAACCGGCAGGATTGTCGGCAGGAAGACGTGGAACTGCTTCTGGACCTTAAAGAACTCAAAGAAGACTTTCAGCATGTGTACGGTCTGGCGTTTCATCCCGATTTTCAGCGAAATGGCTTCATTTATGTTTGTTATCTCTTCGGGAAAGAAGGCTTTCACGGGGATGCCCATGTCTCTCGCTTCACGGTCACCAGTGACGGCCCTCTTCGCTGCGATCCTGCAAGTGAGCAGGTGATACTCACCTGGTGGACAGGAGGACACAACGGAGGCTGCCTTAAATTCGGCCCCGACGGTTACCTGTACATCACCACCGGTGACGGCGGTCCTCCCTACCCAATTGATGAGAACAACACCGGCCAGGACATCAGCGACTTTAAGTCGGCCGTGCTGAGAATCGACGTTGATCAACCCAAGAACGGGAAACTGTACGGGATTCCCAGCGACAATCCCTTTGTGAACCATGAAGGCGCAGAACCGGCTGTCTGGGCGTACGGATTCAAAAATCCCTGGAAGATTAGTTTCGACTCAAAAACGGGCGACCTCTGGCTGGGTGACGTTGGACTGGACCTGTGGGAACCGGTCTTTTTGGTCCAGCGAGGGGGAAACTACGGCTGGAGTATCGTTGAAGGAGGACAATCGATGCGTTTCGACGTGGAACCAGGTCCGACTCCGATTCAGCCGGCGGTCATCGTTCACCCACGTGACGAAGCCAGGTCGCTCACCGGGGGCTACGTGTATCGAGGGACGAAACTCGACGACCTGGTGGGAGCTTACATTTACGGCGACTACGTCACCGGGAAGATCTGGGGCCTGAAGTATGATGGTCAGCAGGTCATCTGGCACGAGGAACTGGCGGATACGTCCTTTAAGATCATTGCGTTCGCTGAGAACCACGATGGCGATTTGTATGTAGTCGACATAGCGGGTGGCACGATTCGCCGCCTCGTGCATAACACCGCAGACAATACCAACCAGGATTTCCCTAAAAAGCTCAGTGAAACCGGGCTGTTGACTTCCGTCGTCGAACACAGGATGGCCTCTGGCGTCATTCCCTATTCGATCAATGCGGAACCGTGGGCAGATGGTGCGCGAGCCCGGCGCTGGCTGGCCATCCCCGGCAGCGAACAGGTGGGAGTCTATGAGACAAATAACCCCTTGCTGGAGGACGGCGGCGACGGCAGACAACTGGCTGGCGGCCGACCGGCTCTGGAAGGACGGAAAGGAACATGGAAGTACCCCGCCGACACCGTGTTTGTCAAAACATTGTATCTGGATGCGGACCCTGTCAATTCCGAACATTTTCCTGATGGGCGACCGGTTGAAACACAGATCTTACATCAGGATGGCGACGTCTGGAGAGGCTACTCCTACATCTGGAACGAAGACCAGACCGACGCCATGCTGGCTCCGACCCAGGGCGAACAGCGAACTTATACGGTGAGAGATCCAGGCTCGCCCGGAGGTACGCATCAACAGACCTGGCATTTCTCCGGCCGAAGCGAATGCATGATTTGCCATTCGAATCGTGCTCGAAACGTCCTTGGCTTTAATACTCAACAATTAAAGCGCAAGCATACCCATGAGAATGTCGTCGTCGACCAGATCCGGACGCTGACGCACATCAAGTTGTTTTCCGCCCCAATCGACGTGAATGAGGAACCATTGTTTTCACCTTTAGACAACCATATCCCCCTTCAGCAACGGGTCCGATCATACCTGGACGTGAATTGCGCCCATTGTCATGGTCACGGCGGGGCCGGCACGGCGCAGTTTCGGCTGCAGGTCGAACTGGATCTGGAGACTACGGGTCTCATAAACAGCAGTCTGACTCAGGGAAACTTTGGCATGCACCACGCTCAGTTGATTGCCCCAGGAGATCCTTATCGCTCGGTACTGTATTACCGTATGGCGAAACTCGGTCGTGGCCGAATGCCACAGATCGGTTCCCACGTCGTCGATGAACAGGGCCTGCGTTTAATACATGACTGGATTGAACAGCTTCCGGAGCAACATCCTGTTGAGCAGCTTCCGGCCGCGACTCTGGCTGACACTCGCTCCGGTCAGAATGACGCCCTCGGGAATCTTATCTCAGGCCAGGGAGATCAGCCTGCATTGATCGAACAGCTTCTCGAGTCCCTCAGCGGCGGCCTGATGCTTGTCAGTCGACTGCATGAAAACCAGTTCTCATCCAGCGTGAGAAACAGAATCATTGTGCAGGCGATCGGATCACCCAACCCTCAAATCAGCGGGCTGTTCGAACATTTTGTCGCCGAGGAGAAACGGGAAAAACGGGTTGAGCTTAAGCCTTCGCATATTCTGGCTCTCGGTGGAAACCCTTCGCGCGGTGAACAGCTGTTTTTCCAGGACACACGTCTGCAGTGCCGCAATTGCCATCAGGTCGGTGAGCGAGGAAAACCATTCGGCCCTGATCTGACCCGGATCGGAGTCAGACACGACGCGTCCCAGTTGCTTGCAAGCCTGTTGACACCGTCCCAAAAGATGGAACCGGAGTACATACCTTTTCTGGCGATCACGACTCAGGGGAAGCTGCACACCGGTTTGCTCGTCGAGAGGACAGCTGAAACGGTTGTCCTCAAAGACAGTCAGTCGAAACAGACTCGCCTTTCGACAAAAGACGTCGTTGAGTTGATCCCTCAGAAAATATCTCTCATGCCGGAGGGTCAACTGCGCGATATGGCACCTCAGGACATCGCCGACCTCCTGGCTTTTCTCCGTGCTCCCCGGTAACCAGCCTGTCGTTTGGCCTGACAGACGATCGAATGTTTTCCAACGGACCTCTGTCGCAGAATCGTCGCGAAAACTCTGCCGGGGACAAATACCGGATGGCGCTGTACTCAACCCTTCCGGGACAGGGAAATTAACGTGTATTAAAAAATGTCAGAAAACGTGGTGGACGGCACTTTGTAATATCAGTTTCATGTGTTCTGCCAGCGGAAATCCTGTGGCGATTCATGTCGCCGAACACTCAGCAGATAATGTCCATGACAAAACCACCCGGCTGAATCTTCACGACCAGTCGTCATGACGTCTCTGAAACGCTGATCGAGCTGCAGCCGACGAACAGATTTTTCCACATGGGCCTGGGAAGTCGGGCCAGGTTTGCAGCTGTCCAATGATGAACTTGTGCGACCTGCCACGCGATGTTGCAGTGCTTCCCAGTCTCAGCTGCTTGACTTTCTTAAAACCCGGTTGCCAGCCGAAAATGGACAACCAGGCGGGATGCTCAGCTCCAACGAGATATACCCGGGCTCGGTGATCGGTTGATTGATATACTTAAGCCAGGCCCGTTTTCGAGGCAATGACCACGTGGCCAGAATCTTCTGATTGGCCGGTTTGACGTGTTGCCGCCGGAAAAGCCTGCTTCACTGCCAGACTTCTGTCTGCATGACCGATTTCATCTGCACAGGACTTCGCTCCACGGAGCGGACCACGGTGGAGAAAGAACTCTGACACTTTTTTAGGCGGTGGCCGCTTTCCTCGCGAGTCGCTCCGGTTCGGTACCGGTGGCTTGTTCAGAACCGCGCTGCCTGTCGCCATGGATAAGAGTGCGCCATTCAGCGGGGTATGGCGCTTAGTCCCCAGCGAGCTCCGAGGAGGGCACCGGCGATCGCTGCGACAGTGTCTGTGTCGTCGCCGATCTTCACTGCGACAATCAACCCGTCGCGCAGGTGATCGGCTTGTTGTTCTTCGGACACGGACACATTGACGATCGCTGACAGGGCAGGCTGGAATGCGGTAACCACCCAGCCGTTGCGGTTGGACAGGCCGGGGGGACCGGTCACGGCTTCCGTGATGAGCTTGTCCCATTTGCCTTGGCGATCTTTGGTGACGTGTGGGAGACCGTTTCGCACCACTGTCTCCCAGTCGAACGCCCGGTGGGGTTCGGCGGTGGTGATGGCTTCCTGGATTGCCAGCGACCAGAGCACACAGGCGACGACGGAATTGGGGTGGGCGTCGGTGAGCGACACCATCGATCCGGCGAGTCGTGCGATCTCGGAACGGTCTTCAAGTGCGGCGAGCGCCACGGGGGCGGTGCGCATCAGGGCGCCGTTTCCAGCTGACCTCGGATTCGCATCAAGGAATGCGGCAGCTGCTCCTGCCAAGTCTTCGGGAAGAGCGGCGCTGCCGAGCACGGACCGCGTCTGGTTCCCGACGTCAGCGGGACCGGCTGCATACCAGACGAGGAAGTTCGCAGCGATGGCATTCAGATTGGTGCTGCCGGTGGCGATCACGTCGAAGTTCGCCACGGCCATCTGGGTGTCGTCGGTCCATTCTCCGGGCGCCCAGTTGAATCCACCACCGCCGCCCGTGACAATCTCCTGGTCGGCTCCGGGGTTGGTGAACGCGTCACACCGGCCGCAGAACCGAGGACCGCCCCCTGCTGCCCGATCGGCAACCGCACGGGAGATCGCTCACCTCACATGCGTGCTCTCCGCTGCTGGCCGGTCTGGACCGGAAAAACCCCAGCAGAAGCACGCCGCCTATGAACCACCAGGCGTCTTTTACTCTCAGATGAGTTCGTGGAGTGGTTCGGGCTTGTCGAGCAGGTACATCGGCCGGCCACGGTGGTTGGGCACGGTGGTTCGTCCTGGATCGATGCCTAAACTGTGATACAAAGTCGCAAACACGTTCTGGTAGTGCACAGGTCGATCCTTCGGCACCTCTCCCAGTCGATTGGTTGATCCGACAAGCTGACCCGTACGCAGGCCGCCCCCGGCCAGCAGGCCGCAGCCCACTGGTGGCCAGTGGTCACGACCGCCTCCTTTATTGATTTTGGGCGTGCGGCCAAATTCCCCCCAGACTACAACAGAAATATCTTTGTCCAGTCCTCGGTCGTGCAGGTCCTGAACCAGAGCAGTGACAACATGGTCGAGTTTGGGCAGGTAGTCCCGCATCTGGTTGAAGTTGTTGCCGTGGGTATCCCAGCGGCCGAAACCCAGCGTCACACAGCGAACGCCGGCCTCTATAAGTCGACGGGCCATCAGAAACTGCTCGTTATACATCGGGGCACCGTCGCTGACATTTTTGGGAGAACCTGTGCCGTAGCGTTCCCGCACGAGGGGATCTTCGCGTTCCAGATCCATGGCTTCGACAAACCTGCTGGAACTGAGAATCTCAAACGACAACCGCGTGCTGTGGTCCATCCCTTCTAGCACGCCACTGGCATCCAGGTTTCGTCGAAATCGATCCAGACCAGTCAACAACGACTTTCGATCTTCAAGATGATCCAGCGTGATTCCGTTGAGCACCATGTCCTGGCTCATCTCGTTACCCGCATTGGGGGTCACCGGCGCATGTGCCCCACCCAGCCAGCCTGGAAATCCGGGATTACCCCAGGCCTTGTGCGCCGTTTTCGGAGACAGGCCAACAAACGGCGGGATCGCTCGATGAACCGGTCCCTGAAGCTTCGACAGCATGGCGCCCAAGCTCGGTCGCCCGCCATCTCGTGTGCTTTCGTCGAGGCTGTATCCGGTCAGGCACGGAACCGCGTCGTGCCCCTCCTGTCCACCATACAGCGAACGAATGGCAACCAGTTTATCCATCATGGCAGCCATTCTGGGCAGATGCTCGCAAATCTGAATCCCAGGTACGTTTGTCTGAATCGGCTTAAACTCACCGCGAATCTCGGCAGGAGCCTCCATCTTGAGATCAAACATGTCCTGATGCGAAGGACCGCCTGCCAGGAAGACCATGATCACACCCTTGTGTGACATACCGGCACCGGCCTGCGTTTCTGCACGCAAAATCTCGGGCATGGATAATCCACCCATGGCCAGGCCGCCGATGCTGAGAAAATCACGACGAGCAACACGGTCACAAAAACGCCGCCGGTTGCCATAAACAGTCAGCATAAGCAGAGCCTCCCCAACGAATTTCGCCTGAGTCAAGTCTACCGTTGTCCAGTGGTACACACAATTATCGTCAAATTGTGCAGGTCAGGTTCTGTCGGATAAAAAAAAGCGGAACAACGTCGGGCGAATAAAACTCGCCATCCGTGTGCACAAGGTCTCAGCTGCCTGACTTTGTTCTTTGTTGAAAGCCCAGTTCTTTCGGTTGCCATAAACAGTCAGCATAAGCAGAGCCTCCCCAACGAATTTCGCCTGAGTCAAGTCTACCGTTGTCCAGTGGCACACACAATTATCGTCAAACTGAGCAGGTCAGGTTCTGTGGGATAAGGAAAAGAGGACCAGCGTCGAACAAACAGAATATGCAATCGGTGTGCGTCTGGTCTTAGTCCCAGTGTCAATGGACATCATTCAGGAAATCAATCTGCCGCTGATGAGGTGTCCATTCCTGCAGAATGATTACCTGATCCTGCACATGAAACTGGAAGATCCCCGGAAACAGACATCGGCCATTGCACGACAGCCCGGTTCGCACACGCAGTCCGGATCTCTCACACACAAATTGAGTGAGCTGTTCCTTAACAGGTCCCGTCGTCCTTCACTGACAATGAAATTCCGGCTGAAGGCGGACACCCCGCCCCGTCTTACCCCAATGAGACACAACTCAGATGTCGGCGGAATTTTTCTGACTGGTTCCCGCCGAAATCTCAAATCGATATGTTTGTCAAGACGTGTCTGGGTCAGCCACCAGGCCACCAAATCTCCGCCCGGCTGGTGAAATTCATTGAACCTTCTGATCACTTTTTGATTTATTCAGACGGGTTCGACTGGCCTATGAAAACAGGTCACGCTGACGAGAACACCAAAAGTCGATTCAGCTGACATCCTCCTTTCGGTTCACACAATTTTCGGTTCACACAATGCCACTTCCGTTCCGTAAAACTCTGACCTTCACAGCTGATACATCAGACGATTGACAGCTCGTATCAGTGTTTTCCAGCGCAGTGATCACACTCAGCGGGATATCGGACTGTCTGGCCTCTCCGGCCGAGACGCAGACAGGACCAGGTGACGAATCGCAGAAGTGGTTTTACCGACGTTCCCTGTGCAAATTTACTGTCAGTTTCAGTAAAAGCGATCTCCGGCCTGCGGTGGACTGTCCGCCGCTTTCACAGTGTACCTTGGCGTTTGAGACAAATACCGGCGCAAAAGACAGGCAGGGATTGACGGCATGCAACATCACTGGCGACTATGGATTCGATGTGCTGCCTCGGGCAGATGAGACAATCCCTGAATGTAAAACATAACCGTCCGACAAAGGCTAAGATCATGAGTCAGCCGAAACTGAACCGTCGACGATTCTTCGGCAATTCAACCGCTTCACTGGGTGCGGCACATCTGGCATCCATCAGTCTGACTGATACGGCGACAGCGCAACCGCCAGAAGCATCCGCATCTCCCGAGAATGGCCTGAACAAAGTATCCGAGTGTTACACCAGTGAGTGGCAGCGAACTGCTCCGGATTATGCCGTTTACCTTCCCAAAGCGCCTGGCCAGCGAGATGAGTACGCCGACCACATTCATGTCTTCTACACGCCTGGTGGTGATCTGATGTGCCTGTGGACGCAGGGCACATATGAGAGCGCACCGGACATGCGAGTCGTTTTTTCCCACAGCAAAGATCATGGCAAAACCTGGTCACCGCCTGGAATCATTGACGAACCGAAATACAAGAACATGACGTCTGCTCTGGGCTTCCCGCTTGTCAGCCGATCGGGGCGGATCTATTGCCTGTACAACCAGCATCCTGGCTACGGTGACGGTGGGCTCTTCTGTGGTCCCCTGCGTGTGAAATACTCAGACGACGATGGCCATACCTGGATCGCCAGCGGTGTGGATATCCCCTGGCGTCGCACACCTTTCGATCATCCGGATCCCACGGTCTCACCAACCGGGGTCGTGTGGCAGCAGCCAGTGCGTGACGCCAGCGACCGCATGGTCGTTGGATTCACACGCTGGAGCAGCCAGATGGTCTACCCTCGACCTGTTGGAGGAAATCGCAACCACTCGGACAGCGCCTGTGAACTGATGCGTTTCGACAACGTGGACGAGAACCCTCATCCCAAGGACCTGAAAATCACCTGGCTGCCCGACCAGACGGGTACGATCCGTGTCTCGCCGGAAATCGAACCTGAGGCGTCCAGGGGTTACAGTCTGGCTCAGGAACCGGGCATCGTCCTGCTGCCGGACGGCCGGCTGTTTATGACGATGAGAACAGTCACCGGCTACGTCTGGTACACCGTGTCTCATGATCATGGCCACAGCTGGCAGCCCACCACCCCGTTGCGTTTTCGTGATGATGGTCCCAAAATCGAACACCCCAAATCACCTCCACCCCTCTATCGCCTGGCCGACGGTCGTTATCTGTTGTTCTTTCACAATCATGCGGGATATCGAGATGGCGCCACCGGACCGTGGGACATGGATGGTCGCCGCCCGATCTACGTGACGGTCGGAGAATTCCGACCCAGGGCAAAGCAGCCGATTTGGTTCAGCAAGCCAAAACTGCTGTTCGACACACAGAAAGTCACCTGTGGCGTGAATCGGCTGTGGTGGCTGGCCATGTATGCCAGCCTGACCGAACGCGCCGGCCGGCGAACCTTCTGGTATGCCGACCGAAAGCAGTTTGTCCTGGGCAAAGACATCTCCGACGACCTGCTCGCCGATATGGCCGTACCCGTGTAATTTTGTCTCTCGGTGCGCTCCTGAGCCAGGTCGTTTGACGAAACTACAGAGCTGTTTCAAAAAGCAACCCAAAAACGGGCCGGGCGGCGTCCGGAATCACTGCGATACCTCTGGCGAACAACCTGACTGTGTGTCGGTCGCAAACAAAGTCAGGAACACCTGACGGACCCCGTTGTTCCTGACATTTCCACCTGTTGATGTGGAGACCATGGATCCGTGATGATCGGCGCAATGCCGGTGCGTGCAGCCAGCCAAAGGTACGCGTACCAGGAATGGAAACCGGCCACTGCAACGACGAACACAAAATGACTGTCGCAAAACAATCCTGGCGGATGGTTACGAGGCCGTTTAAAAAATGTCGGAATTGTCGCGGAATACTATGCAGTGTGGCAGCTTCGGCAGAACGCGCGACAGGAAGTTCAAGGGGAAATTGCGGTTAATCTGCGTGTCCGTGGTCCGCCGGACTGCTTGTATTGCGGCCGCGACGATTATCAAGCCACCTGATTCGTTTGGCGTTTTGGTTTCACCGTTCGCCTGTCGCTGCCGGGATGGCCTGACCTGATGAGAAGATACGGACCGGGATGGGGAGGTGAAAGCAGGATCAGAGCACACAACACCGGAGAAATCATGAACAGTCACATGCTTTAGCTGACAGCGTCTGGCATATCGTTTTTCAGTGTTTGTACGACACCATAAGAACCGCTGGAAAACCAGCGGCCTCGGTCGGACTACTTGAACAGGGCGAGATTGTTATAGTCTGCCTCAGCAATACCCAAATCACCGACACGGGACTGGTGCATCTTCCTGCAGGTATGTGGTCCAGGTTCTCTGTTCTTGCCGGAATTCAGCAGTACAGGAGATAACACAGATGAAACAAATACACTCTGTGCCCCTGGCGTTCATTTTCTCCTTAGGTGTGACTACTGCTCAGGCAGGCCTCATTGCTCAGTACACATTCGAGGGGGATTCCGTTGCAAGTTCAGATAACGACCTGCTTACGACAGCCAGCGATTTTACCGAGTCCGCAACCGGCACCGGCTACAATAGCGAATTTGGCAGGTTCAGTACGGAGGACATTGACGGCAGCGGACCGGACACAACAACCAGTCGGGCATCTGGCTGGTCAGCGAGAGTAGAGAGATATGGAAATAATACCTTTTTTGAATTTACTATTGAGCTGGCACCCGGCACGACCCAGATTGAGTTCGATTCACTGACCTTTGAGGCTAAGGTTCGCGATACGCTCAACAGTGGCCCAACAGCTTTCGACTATAATCTGTTCTGGGATGTCAACGGTTTTGCGAGCACAATTGCGACAGCCACAGGGCCATCTGCATCCGGTGCCGGACTTTCACAATCCGCTTACACGCCGATTTCAATGAACCTCTCCTCTCTTTCGGCTCAACCCAATGCTGTCACTTTCCGTCTGGACCCTGTTTTCGCCGCAGGGGCGGCCACAAACGGGGGGTATGGCCAAAGACGGGGGGCACTCGACAATGTTTCCTTGAGCGGCACTGCCAGTGTCATCCCCGAACCTTCCTCCCTTGCGATGTTCGGCATCGGCGCGCTCGGCCTGTTCGGCTACGGCAGACGTCGCAGGCAAAAATCCGCTGCGGCCTAATCCATCGGCAGAACCGCACAAAGTTCACAACCACGAAGCTCATCACGGACGGCGTTCCTGGCCGCCCGTTTTTCGTGGGCAGCCGCAGGTGCGCGGGGCGCACCTGCACCGTTTAGTTTCGAACGGTGGAATGAAGCCCGCACGTTGAAATCTGCCCTGCGACCTGCGCAACCGCGAGAACTGAAGTGGACTCAGCAAGGTCAGTCACCACCGATTTTGATAGATCGTGAATCAGCAGAAGGCTAGCGGATGACTTTGATCTCCACCTTCCGGTACTCAATGTAATGGCCATCGCGGGAGTGTGAATCCTGCAGACCGACGTAGCCCATCAGCGGCTTGTTCCTGGTTTTTTCACTTTTTGACTGATCTGCATCGACACACCGGACTCCATCAGCAATGACTGTAATCTGCGAACCCTGGCAGTGAATCTCAAAGGTGTGCCACTTGTCGTGTGTTTCGTCGGGACGTGGATTCACCGAGAAATAGCCGTAAAGTGAACCAGTGCAATGCGCGTCGTCGCGCGGAGCATTGGAGATCTGCACTTCGTATCCCGTTGTCCATGGCTGCCCGTCTTTGGCGGATCGAATGAAGATGCCACTGTTACCCCCTTTGGAAACCCTCCACTGGACTCTAAAAACGAAATCTTTGTACTGCCTGTCGCTCCGCAGCCAGTTACCACCCTGGTCGCCTTCGGATCGGATGATGCCGTCGGTAACCTTCCAGCCTTGATCTTTCCCCATTACCACCCAGCCGGTCAGATCCCTGCCGTTGAACAACGAAACAAATTCTCCCTCCGTTTTTTCCGAATTGTCGGCAGCCCCGGCAATCGTAGCCCACGGCAATATTACAGCTGTCCACAGGAGTAACTGGAATTGACGCATAATTTTTTCTTCTCCGGAAGATGAAACGGGGAGCAGGAAGACGGAGCCTTGTCTGCAACGTGGGACGGAGTATTTGAGCTGATCGTAATTCTGAACAGCGATTCTAGCCTGGACAAAGATCCGGATTCCACCCTCAAAGGGGTACAGCAGCACGCTGAATACACTGTCAGCTCCAGCGGCCGGTCCTGTCCGGCCGGGCCGGAATCTGCACATGAGGCAGACACCCGACGCACCGCACGGTACAGCAGGTATTCAGAGCCAGGATGTGCAAAATCCTTCGACAACCTGTCTTACCGGATATACGGCTCTGCAACCGGCTAACGAACTCCACATCTGTCAGCAATTTATGAACGTCGGGACATGTGGCAGCCCAAAGTCAAACCAAATTCCAGAGCAGCCGCCAATCCTTTATTCGTGGTAGTCGACGGCCAGCTCAACTTTTTCCACTCGAATTTTCTGGTGATGGCCCGGAGGATCAGTGGCCACACGAATGCCAACGAGGTTGTCTCCACGGGCGAGTTGTTCAGGTCTTACATCAAAAAGTATCCAACCATCCTCAACACGCACGTTGTCCAGCAGCATATTGTTGATTCGGACCTCAATCCGATCTTCGATTCCCTTGAGCGGAGGCTCATTCTTCGCGGGGTGGCGGGTGTAAGTCCAGAGGAAACTCGACTCGATTCGACGCTCCGCGGGCAACCCCTTCGCCGCAACGTCAGATACCAGCAGTCGCAGCGACAGGTCCTTGAGTCTGTCTCTGGCCGCATCGACGTCATCGGTCACCGTCATTGTCACAAGGGTATCGATCTTTCCCTGGCCGTCGAGCATGGCTGGAAGGGGCGCGAGCATATAGGTCATGAAAAACTGATGCCGAGGTGTTTTCCAGTCGTAGGGATCGCCTGTCACCTCAGGCCCGTGAGAACCGCTGCGTCGCTCGACGATGAAAGTTTTGTCCTGATATCGCATCCCTTCGCGATTGCCGATCTCTCTGAGAATATCATCACCCGGCGCTACGTTGAAGGTATGAACGCCATCGGCACCCAGCTCCCACCACTTGCTATACAAACCACGCCAGTACTCGACCGGAGGCTGTCGATACCCATCCGTAGGATGATAAACATCCCAGGAGGGATAGATTTTGATACCGGTTCCTGCGGTCAGACGGCGGTAGGCAGGCACGTCCACGTCTGAGGCACCGCAGCCAGTGATCAGGATGTCAACGAGTTGCTCGCGAATCCACGTCTTAATATCCATCCCGTCGAAAGTACAGCCGATCACGGTTTCCGGGATACGAACAGCGAGGAGCAACGGTCTCCCTCGCTGACGAGCAATCTCCTGAAATGCTTCCCGCAGCTGGCGCATGAAGGCCGTCAGGTGCTCCCGATTCTCCCACTGTTCTCCCGCCGGAAAGAAGATCGGCGTGCGGGCCATGTCAATCTGTATGCCATCAATATCGTACATTTCGGCCACCTCGCGCAGAATGCTGACCTTGAGATCACGCACACCTCGATGGGCAAAGTTCCAGTTGTAGATATTTGCCCAGGGCAACTTGACCAGCCGATCACGATGGCGTTCCTTAATTTCGGGTAACTTCCAGTTCCCGTACTCGACGTCCTCCTCGACGTCGCTGCCGTTGAGCCGATAGGAGAAAAAGACCTCACGACCCTGCCCCTTTGCGAGGTCGACCAGTTCCTCTAACGGATCGATCCCGGCCTCCCACCACTTCGGAAAGACCACTTTGGCGCGCGGTGCGATCATGCTGGGCCATGGGGTCGGTCCTTCACCCAGCTCGTAAATCACCGTATCCAGAAAATCCGTCGACCGGGTCTGCCAGGGTTCGCGGTAATATCCAAGAACCTCGTCAAGCTGATTAACGTCTTTCTCGCCCCAGGGAGTTGTGAGCATCGTGTGCCCCGTGTAATCGTAGTGGAGCATAAGACGTCTGCGCCGATTGAGAGCATCGCGATGTTTGCGGTCGAGTTCGATTGTGACCGGTGAGCCGTATTTACTTTTGTATCGCACGTAAAGATCAATTCCGGTCACTTCGATCTCGTCGCGTGAAGCACCCTCCGCAAACACTGCCCCAAGGGAGTTGACACCCTGTTTCAGAGGTGGGGCTGCAAGAAGAAACTCTACTTCCTTCTTGTTCCACATCGCATTTTCCAGCGCCGTATCATTGAGTGTGAACCCAATCCTGTCCTCGGCCGTCAGTGGAGTCTCCAGCGTGAGTTTCAGCCGCAGCTCCTTCAACACTCCATCAACCTCAGCCTTCTCGAGGTCATCGCCGACCAGCAGGGCACGCCGCGAGACCCCGGATGAAAGCGTGAGTGGCACGAGCCCTGGTGCGGTGACATGTTTCCGTGCACCCGACGTGGCCGCCTTGTTCATCAAGTAGTGTTTGTCCTTCCGTGCGATGAGCGCGGGATCACCAAAATCCCTGATGGAGAGCACGTCCTTCGGCTGCTTGAAGTTAAATGTGTAGATTCCGTCCGCGCCACGACTGTGATACCACGACGCGAAGGCGCGATCCTGCTCATCTCCTCTCGAACGATAGGTACAGGGATAGAAGGACACACCATGCTTTCTCGCAAGATCGGACCAGAATTTCGCCGGGATGGAGAAATAGTTGTAGTCCCCGCCCACGACAAGAATGTCGATCAGGCCCTCCTCGAGATACGTCCTGACATCCAGCCCCATCTTCAGGTTTAACTCCTCGGTGTCGAACACACGTGCGGCGAGCAGGAGGGCACGACCGCGTTCAGTCTCGATCTCTGTCATTCTCCTGCGCATCCGACGGAAGAAGTTCGTCATGATCTCAACGTGCCGGGGCTCCACCGGCTTGTTGTCGAGGCTGGGTCTGAACAGCAGGGGCCAGCGCCAGAAGTCCAGCTCGATACCATCCACATCGTACCGGGTGCAGATGTCGTTGATCATCCCGACACGCAAGTCACGCACAGGCTTCTGCTCATAGTCAAGAGCAGACCAGTAAAGACGGCGATGGTCGCTTTTCGGATACTCTCCTTTCACACCGAGACAACACTCCGGATGCTCACGTTTCCATCCGGTAAAGAAGTCTCCTGTCCACGAGTCGGCCACCTGGTTCATGCGAATACTCGCGAAGACTTCCTTGTCGTACTGGTGGCCGAATTCGACCGTCGCCTTCAACGTATCCGTGCCAGCATCGAAAAGCGCCTTCAGATTGTTCCACTTCAACGCAAAGATCTTCGAATAGTGATCCTTGCCGGATTCAGTGAGTATCACCGATTCCGCCGACAGATTCTTGCCGGCAGGCTCACCCACCCTGGCGTCATAAAGCAATCCCTCGGCCCGGGTCATGACACTCAGCCAGATGCTGTCCACCTGCGAGTCAATAACGTAATTCAAACGCTGGTCGAGATATTTTTTCACGGTGTCCACGCCTTCTCGTCCGATGACACCGTTATCATCGTTGAAAATGATACGACGACGTCGATGGACGGCGGCTGCACGATTCGGGAGAGCGGATACACCCGAGTCGGTGTGATCGGCACCCGAAGCCGAAGTGACAATTAACAGAAAAAAGACGCACAACAGGAGACGAGTTGTACCAATCGAGTGCATTGAACAGTGTTCCGTTCGTCTAAGTTTGATGAAATGGTCGTCTGCGAACAACAGCGGGAAACAGATTACGATCCGGTCGCAGAGACGACCGGGACCGCTGTTGACTAAACCCGTGTTGAGGAGTGCTCTCTCTGCCGGGGCCTCGGCGAGTCCCACCAGAATCATTTTGCGCAGTGCACCTGGCGAGTTCTCAACTAAGACTTCGACCGGAAGGTCTTCCATTCCAAGCAGAGTAGCAGGCTGCGACAGCATCGAGTCAACCCGGCGAGGTACCAGACCTCAGTCACAAAAGTCTGACCGGCTATCAGCGTTGATGCAATCGTGCGGGCAATTACGGGCCGCGCCCGCAGATGTGAATGACGTATTCCTGCGAATACTCCGCCGTGTGCCGGAAGCAGTACTCCGTGATCTTCTCCGGCCTTCTCACGGACAGGATGACGGTGACTGCGGAGCATTGCGGACGGAGCCGAATGACTTTTCTCTACACCCTGGCGTCTGCGTACACAGGCCAACACGCGTGAGGGTCAATAACGCGCAAAAGCCGCACAGATGTCGAGATGTTGCAACCGAGGTAATGTATTCGGACTGAAGAGCGACCTAAGAGATCGGGATCGACTCGGGAATTCTGACCTTGAATTCTTCTTGGCTGTTTAACGTCTTAACGTCCGACGTACTGGTGGCGACGACAAACATGCGTCCAGTCCCGACGATTACAACTCTGAGCTTCAGTGGTTTTCCGAGTATTGAACATTCACAGTCTCTGGCTGGCTTAGCCGGGAAGTTTCCACAGATGAACCTGCTGGTCATGTCCGACCGACGCGAGCATCAGTCCATCGTGTGTAAAAGCAATTGACTGAACAATGTCATGGTGACCAACCATCGTCCCCAGCTCTTTTCCGCTGGTGAGATCCCAAAATTTCAAAGTTCCGTCCCAGCCGCCGGACACGACCTTTGTTCCATCCGGTGAAAAAGCGACGGAGTAGACCCAGTTCCGGTGTCCGCGGAAGGTGTGGATCACTTCTCCGGTGGCAATTCTCCAGATTTTGACAATTCCGACCGGCCGACGCTGACTTTTCTCACGCCAGCCATAGCCAGCGGCAGCCAGTGAAAGATCGGGCGAGAATGCAAACTTGTGTGCCCATTTCATCACCGGTTTGGTCTCAACCTGAAGTTGCCCCGCGAGGTCCCATGTTCTGATTGTCGTATCCGCCGCCGCCGCAGCGAGACGATCGCCATCGGGAGAAAACCCGACCGAGTACAAGACACGCGACACTCCCGCGAGCATCAATTTCTGGCTTCGAGACTCGATATCCCAAACCCGAACAGTTTTATCATAGCCGCACGAAGCAAGAAGTTTTCCATCCGGAGAAAATGTCACATCATGCACAACGTTGCCATGGCCCGAGAAAACAGCCAGTTGCTCTCTCCCAGTCACACTCCACAGCCGGATAACACTCTCATTGTTGGCGCTGCATGAGGCCAGCCTGGTGCCGTCCGACGAGAACGCCACTCCATAGACTTCCGTTTCATGCCCGCGAAGTACGGCGATCTGCCGACGCTCAGAAACGTCCCAAAGCCTCACCGTGTGGTCCCATCCGCACGTCGCGAGTGTCTGACCATCCGGTGAGAAAGCCGTGTCGTAAACCCAGTTCGTGTGTCCGCTGAGAACAGCTGCTGGATGAATCTCCCACATCTAAATCAGACCGGAGATCGGTTTTCCCCGGCAGACCAGGTGAGGACGTCCGCTGGAATCGTGCAGAGTCTGATTCACATCAATCCCCAGTAAATGAAAGATCGTGGCACCCACATCGTGGGGTGAAACGGCCCTGTCCTGGGGATAAGCTCCTTTGCCATCAGACGCACCGTAAACAGCACCACCCATACCCGCACCTGCCATGACAACCGAGAACACCTGTGGCCAGTGGTTGCGGCCACCGCCAGAGTCAATTCGCGGGGAGCGGCCGAATTCTCCCATCCAAACAACAAGAGTATCCTCAAGTAATCCGCGGTCCGACAGGTCCTCCAGCAACGCTGAAAACGCACGGTCCAGCGGCGGCAACTGCCAGTTCTTCAGGTTGGGAAAGTTATTGATGTGATTGTCCCAGCCGATATCTGTACGGGGCGGACCGTTGCGCCAGTAAACCGTGACCAGCGGAACACCGGCTTCCACCAGCCGCCGCGCAAACAACACTTCCTGACCGAACGTATGTCGTCCATATCGGTCCCGCACCACTGGGTCTTCTGTCGACAGATTGAACGCCTGCCGAGCTTTCGGGGAACACAGAAGTGAAAACGCCTGCTGGCGAAGACTGTCCAGTTCACGAGCTGCAAGACTGTTCTCCAGCGCCCGCGCACGATCGTCCAGCTGTTTCGCAAGATGTCTCACGCCATCAAGCCGCACTGCCGTAAGTCCTTCTTCCAGTTCCATCGAATCGGGAGTGAACTTCAGAAAATCGGGATCTTCAGTCGGCTTTTTATTTGGGACAGCGTTGACAATAAATGGATCATATCTCTTGCCCAAAAACCCCCCGTACTGACCGGGAATCACTTTCCCTGAGTTACTCTTCAACAGACACGGCAGCTGGACATAGGATGGCAGTTCATTGGTTCCCGGACGCAGTTTTGCAAGAACCGCACCGATGTGGGGATGATCGGTGCGCCGAGCTGTAATCAGATTGGACACCCGCAGATAAGGGTTACCGGTCAACAGGTCGTGACTCGCCGATATATGGTCACTGTCCTTATGGTTAACCGAACGGATAATTGTGTACTTGTCAGCCTGATCCGCCAGCCATGGCAGGTGGTCTGAAACAAATACCCCTGGCACATTGGTGGCAATTGGCCCAAATTCACCTCGAATGTCCGCTGGAGCGTCAGGCTTTGGGTCGAAGGTATCAATATGAGGTGGTCCACCCCACATGTACAGAAAGATACAACGTTTTGCACGACCGAATGTCGAGCTTTGCAGTGTCGCATTTCCTGCCTGCACGGCTTGCGCCTGCAACATATGCTGCATGGTCAGTCCAAGCGTACTGAGCCCGCCAACACGCATCCACTCACGGCGTGTCACACCCTTACCGAATTTCACTGACTGACTTTGGAGGGAGAACAATGGTTCCATTCCTCAGATTATCAAACACCGCCACCGGCAAAAGAACACGCTCAATAATAAACCAGCCACCATGGAAAACACAAGGGAGAACGCCTCAAGGTGCCTCCGAAGCCGTGTGTGTTGTAGACATCGACATAACAGATACTGCAATAACCACAGAATTTGGTTTTGGGGCATCGCCAATCGAGAAATCAACTTCAACCGGGAGGACCTTCCAATTCCGAGCAGAGTGAAAATCTGAGGGGCCATCGAAGACACAGGCAGTTCCAACTATGGGACGTGATCCTCGAGGAGGTCTCCGGTTTTTTTTGCGATCTGCGCACCGCAGTCAACCAGTGCCAGTTTCCCGACTACACCCATACGCACGAACAGCGATGCGCCGTCAAGGATGGTGTCGCCGACGTTTGTTCGATGTCCGTCGCTATGAGAGCTGCTGCCAGATCATGACGATGGGCGACGAATAAGTCGCAAATCACTTCATGTCCCGCCGCGAGGGGCGTTGCCAGGGTACCGCCCCACCACGCTGGATCTGGACGCGGAGTGCGGAGAGCAATTCCCGGTAGACTTTGCGGTTTTCATCCACCAGGTTGTTCTGCTCCATCGGGTCCGGCAGGAGGTTGTAGAGTTCCATGGGAGCAAAAGGACTGTTCTGAAGCAATTTCCATTCCCCGCGGCGGATCGCATGGGTGGTGAGTCCACCGTACCTTTCCCCCCCTTCACGACGATGAAAGAACAGGTCACGATCCTCGGGTGGCTGGGGCTCTCCAAGCAACGTGGAGAGGATGCTGCGCCCTTCAATCGTGTGCTTGACCGACACGTCCGCCACCTCACAAATCGTCGCGAACAGGTCCATCGTGACGGCAATTCGATCGGAATGACTGCCAGCCGCGATCCTCTCCGGCCAGACAACACAGGCTGGCACCTTGAGGCCACCCTCGTACATGCTCTGCTTGCCATCCCGCAGCGGACCATTGTTCGCTTTCATCGACAACTGACCACCATTGTCGGACGTAAAGATCACCAGGGTGTTAGCCGCAAGGCCGGTCTCTGAAATTGTCTCCATTACCTTACCGATGCCGCTGTCCATGTGTTCAATCAAGGCCACCAGCTTGGCCCGGGCCGGATCCATGCCCGGCTCCCGCTGACGGACCCGTTCAACCCAGTCGGCCGGCGGCTGGATCGGTGTGTGTGGAGCGTTATAGGCGAGGTAAAGGAAAAAGGGTGCCTTTTTCTGCGTGCGGCCACGCAGGTATTCACACGCCCACTTGGTGAACAGGTCCGTTGCATGTCCCTCTGGATCGATTTCTTCTGTCCCCTTTCGCATGTAATTAATGCCATGTCGCCGGTGCTTGTAATAATCATCCATCATGTCGCCCAGATAGCCGTGAAAGACATCAAAACCACGATCCGTGGGCCGGTTGGGAGCCTCCAGGCCAAGGTGCCATTTTCCCACAATCACTGAATTGTAGCCGCCGGATTCAAGCATGCTGGGAAGCAGTACGGCGTCTGAAGACAACTCACCCCAGTTGTTATTGGGAAAGGTGCGAATCACGCCAGGAACACCGACCAACTCAGGATACCGGCCGGTGAGGAGCGATGCCCGTGTGGGGGAACAGACCGGGCAGTTGGCATAGAAGTTACTGAACTTCATGCCCCGGCTCACGAGCATGTCAATGTGCGGGGACTTCAGGTCCGTTGCCCCGTAACTGCTGAGATCGCCATAGCCAAGGTCATCAACGAGAATCACCACCACATTGGGGGGCCCGGCCGCCACAAACTGTTTACCCGTCACAACGGCCACCACGATGACGACAAGCAAGCGATAACTGTTGCTTTTCTTGTTCCCTGGGAACAACAGACTATTCATACGGACCATTATCAACCATCCTGTCCTGGCCGTCGTCAGAGAGCCGATGCTGCCGGATAGTGAAAGTTCATTAAGCTCGAAAGTAGGCGCACTCGGAACCGCGAAAGCATTCTCGACAGACGAAATGCAGTATAACTGCGTTCGATGATGAGCTCACTCAACTTGAAGTGACTGTTCAGGTCACGGCGGCATATCAGGCCGTGCAAGACCACTGACAGCCTGTCAGATTGCGCTATGATGCACCCAGCCAGCGAAGATGAAGCAGCCAGGCTCGCGGAGCTGCTGCACCGTCATAATGAAGTGATCGTGTTCGCTGAAAGCTGTACAGCCGGACTCATCGCTGCGACTTTGGGAAGGATCCAGGGGATTTCCACATGCCTGGCCGGTTCGGCCGTAGTGTATCAGGTAGAGACCAAGGCCCAATGGCTGGGGGTGAATCGAACAGCGTTGGAGGACTCCGGGCCGGTCAGTCAGACAGTCAGCGAACAGATGGCTCTGGGGGTCATGAAACAGACACCACAGGCCACAATCGCCGGAAGCGTTACCGGACATCTGGGACCAAACGCTCCTGCAGGCCAAGATGGCGTGGCATGGTCAAGCATCGCCAGACAGACATCAGCCGGCGTGGCTGTCACATCTCGAGTTCTGCATCTTGACGACGCTCTCAGCAATGCGACCGCAGACAGTATTTCCGTGATGGATTTGCGGCACGTTCGACAGATACGTGCAGTACAGCAGGTCCTGCAGTTTTGCGTGGAACAATTTTCGGAATGACGGGTCGGTCGGAAAATCAGACAATTCGCTGCCTTGCTCGTGAGTCCCGATCGACTGAACTCACCAAACGAAGTCCCGCAGCCGGTATGGTCGCCGGATTCCGACACCGAAACGGCAGTTGGCGACAAAAAACAGCCGCGTGTCAGTCGTGAAACACCCGACCGGATTCAATTCCTGCCAGAGAATCTGACAGCTATCGGGCAACCAGCTCCATTTCCTTGCGTCGTCTGGCAAGAACAGTTTCCTGAATATTCTTAGTCGTCTGACGGTAGCGTTTGAACTCCATGCTGAAGGATCCCTTGCCCTGCGTCATCGAGCGGATCTCGTTGGCGTAGTCGAACATTTCCGCCAGGGGAACCTCTGCAACAATGATGCAGTTGCCGTCTGTGACTTCCGAAGAACTCACCACGCCACGCTTGCTGCCCAGATGACCAACGACGGCTCCCTGGAACTCGTCCGGAATTTCGATTTCCAGCAGCATTATTGGCTCCAGCAATGCCATGCCGGCTCTTTTGAATATGGCTTCACGCATCGCTTCGCGCGCTGTCAGTTTGAACGCCATCTCCGATGAGTCGACATCGTGGTAGGTGCCGTCCTGCAGACAGATTTTGACACCGACAACTTCGTATTCCCCAAGTGGTCCCTTGACCAGCTGATCCTGGAAACCCTGATCGCAGGGTTTGATATATTCACGAGGAATTCGTCCGCCTGTGACTTCATTAACGAATTCATAATTGACGACCGAGTCTTCGGGCAGTGGTTCCATCACACCGATGACATGGCCGTACTGACCGGAACCTCCGGTCTGCTTCCTGCGTTTGTGGTTAAACTCCACTCGTTTGGTTGGGCGTTCCTTATACGACACGCGAGGCTCACCAATATTGCATTGACATTTGTATTCACGCTTAATGCGCTCAATATAAACCTCCAGATGCAACTGTCCCATACCGGCAATCAGTGTTTCGTTTGTTTCCTTGTCACTCAACACGTGAAACGTGGGATCTTCCCGTCGAAATCGCTCGAGCGCTTTGCCAAGTTTGTCTGCGTCGTCTCGCTGTAACGGCTCAATCGACAAACGGATCACAGGTTCGGCCACGTAGATATTTTCCAGTGAGAGGTCCAGCCCCTCCCTCAAAAACGTGTCACCGGAAGCACAGTCGACACCCACGACGGCAACAATGTCCCCGGCATCACCGGAATCAATGTCTTCACGATCATCCGCGTGCATCCGCACGATGCGACTGACTCGGACCAACTGACCGGTCCGGGCGTTCACGTAACTTTGGCCTTTTTGCAGGGATCCCTGATAGATGCGCATGTAGGTCAGCTGACCGAATGCTTCCACGACGGTCTTGAACGCCATCGCGACCATCGGGTCTTTCTTGTCATTCGTGAGCTTAACTCTCCGTGGCCTCCCATCCGTGTCCTGTTCGGCAGTTCTGCTGTTGTCATTGGCAAATACTTCGACGTCGGTCGGACACGGCAGGTACATCGTGACCGCATCCAGGACTTCCTGCACAGCCTTGTTCTTGACGGCGGATCCCACCAGCACCGGAGTCACCTGCTGAGCCAGGGTGGCATCACGAATGATGCGGCGAACGTCCTTTTCTGCGGGGTCTCTTTCTTCCAGCAGGGTTTCCATCAGATCATCATCAAAGTGGGACAGAGTTTCCAGCATCCCTGCTCGAGCAATTTTTGCCTGATCCAGCAGGTCTGTGGGAATCTCGGTACGTTCAACCCGTTCCCCTTCGTTACCTCGAAAGTAGACGGCCTTCATCAGAATCAGATCGACAACGCCTTCGAATGCTGCTCCTTTGCCAATGGGAACCTGTAACGGAACAGGACTCGTCTTGAGCTTGTCCCGCATGGCTGCCATGACCTTGTCCGGATTAGCTCCGTTGCGGTCCATCTTGTTGATGAAGGCAATCCGAGGCACGCCATAACGTTTCATCTGGCGATCGACGGTGAGAGATTGACTTTGCACTCCGCCAACCGAACATAAAACGAGAATGGCACCGTCCAGAACGCGCAGACTGCGTTCCACTTCCACAGTGAAATCAACATGGCCGGGAGTATCGATCACGTTGACGACGTGTTCAGGGATTCTTAGTGCGTCGTTCTTCCAGTCGACTCGAGTGGCAGCGGACGTGATGGTGATCCCACGTTCACGTTCCAGTTCCATGTGGTCCATGGTTGCACCTCCATCGCCACCACGCACATCCCTCATCCTGTGGATCCGACCACAGTAATAAAGCATACGCTCCGTCAGAGTTGTCTTTCCCGAATCGATGTGTGCGGAAATACCGATGTTACGAACGCGACGCAGGTCAGTCATTTCTCCAGCCGTCAAGTAGAGAACGCAGGTGTGGATGACAGCCCTCGGAAACCATGAAGGACTGCACAGCAAGTGATTGGGAAGCAGACGGTCGATAATGGCCGGCGAGCCTGATCGCTGCACGCAAGCCGTCAGCCGCGCTCTGTGATTCAGTTTTACTGAAAACCAGATCCGGCATGACGGTCATCTGAAGTTGAATGCTGCTTTCAACTTCAATCCTCCGGTCCGGACGCACGCGCCAAAACCAGTCACGAAGTGCTGTAGAACAATCTGTACCACGGCGCTCGCTTCAATCGAATGGCGAATACTATCCGTGTGTTTTTTCTGAGAAAAGAGTGAATCCCGGGGATTCCCGAAAAGACAGAACGTTTTTGAGGGCCGCCAGAGACCCGGTATTTGGATCCTGCCCGAGAATTCAGCCGGCAATGGGGGGGGGAGGTCCAGATCCAACAAAGACTCCACGACTCGAGGCAGGGCGGGTATACCCCAAAAAGTCAACGCATTGATCCTGCGTTCTTTGACTTTAACACTGCGACTGGGCATCGTGAACTGCTGAAGATTGAACAATTCCTGCAACTCCAGTGAGGCGGCGGCCAGATCCACGTCTGCTGTTTCTGCTTGGGCGACCATCTGATCGAGCTTCAGGTCTTCGGCCCGAACAACGAGGTGATCCGGATTCTCCAGCGACACCAGCCGCGTCCCAGTTTCGTCCCGCAGGTGGTCTTCCACACGCTCGATCGCCGCAGTGACACCAGTGCCACCTCTCAATGTGGAGAGCAAGAACGGTCTCCGGATATCAGCGCTGCACGACCGATGTCTACCGCAACGTGCAGCTGTTTCGCTCGACACTGACGGTGGCGAAAAATTTGTCGGGATGACCGTAAGGAAGCCAGCTCCGCAACGCCGCGGATTTCCCGTGCCCTGCTGGAGTATCACACTGCCAGACGACAAAATTGTCCGATTTGATGGAAAATTGTTCCCCATCGCGACGATCACTCGACGGTACGGACGCGGCCCACGCTGCGAATGGAGGCACCCAGACGATGCAATATTGTCGGGTGTTTCATGCGGGACGGTGCCGGAAAACGAGGGTGCCGGGGACGACTCTGAGTCATTTCAGAAACTAGATTACGGCCGTTGCCGCTAAGATCTTGGACAGCTTTGACACCACGTGCCATACGGCTCTGCATTGATGATGGCTGAGATCTCGTAGGTCGTGACATGGTCTGTTTCGGGAAAACGAAACGGGGATTGAGCTGCCTTCGCGAACTACGACTGCCTGTTGCGGCACTGGAATTCACTTTTTGCGTTACCGCAGCCGGTGTGCTGAATTGACTCCCGGATCCATCGGGAAAGGCAGTCAACGGTGCCGTTGATTTCTCTCGGCTCATCGGCCTGGATGACTCAGTCTGTTCTGGTTTTTCCGGCGCTGTACTGCCTACGTCGGGATCTAAGCTGTTTGTCGGCGGCATTGCAAAACTGAATGTTCGCTTGAATGCAGTCGGAGTTCTGCGAGGAATCACGGTCTCCGACTGAATGGCCGGTCCTTCTTTGGATGACTCGGCAACCGGCCGGTCGTCTTCTTGCCGGATGAACGGGAAAAACAGAGTTCTCGTGTCCGGAGTGTGGTCTTCGGCTTCGATCTGAGCTGCAGAGTTCTGAACGTCCGATGTGACCGGGTCCTTTGACTCGTCCTGCACAGCCGATTCCAGTTCCGTCTCCGTCGATTGCTGGACAACAATATCTTGATTCTCGCCGGAACTCGAAGCTGTACCGGGATCCGGCTTTTGTTCCGTCCCGGGCGTCGCGTCCGGTGGGGTACACCGAATCTTCAAGGACAGTCCTCCTACCATGGCATTTCGGGACGTTGGTTCCGGAGAGGTATAATCTGGGTCGTCCAGAATTTTCCGGTGGCCTGCCAGTGTGAGGCGAAATTCCTCAACCAGTTCCGACGTCAATTCCACCTGTTTGAATTCTTGCTTCAGCTGCGTGACCGCAGTCCGCGATTCTGTTCTCAGTGATTCGACTGTCTTAGAGAGTTCACGCAGGTTTGCATCAATTTGGGTCAGTAGATCTGCGCCGTGATTTTGCATGTTCTGGGAAGTTTTTCGAAGTGACTCGGAAGCGCTCAGGGCCATATGTCGTGGCAACGCATCCTGTTGTGCTGCGAGAATTCCATCTATGCCATTAGCGAGACGAGAAAGCTGATCCGCGAACCCGGAGCCATCTACATTGACGGTCACCGGGTGGACGTTGACGGGCACGTGAACCCTGGGTAGTGGCAACGCCGGTGATGACTGTTGGGAGTCAGAATCATGGGCTGCCGCTTCGACAGTACAGACACGAGCGATCATCTGCGTGACCGGGGGCCTCCGTGTGGCAGCGTCCGGACCTGTATCATGGACGTGTTTCTTTTTCGGTTGCGAAGGACCCGCCACCGTCTGAAAGTCATTAAAGCCTTTCTGTCCTGCCTGCACTGGGCGAGGGACGGAGTCCGATTTGTGAGTGCCGGTGACTGCGAAACAAGACTTCCCTCTCAGCACTGGAAGCAACGCCGCTAATGAAGAAACGATGCACACAAATAGAGTTGCTGTGCAGAGCAGTCTGGCGCCCAAGCGGAGATCAGAGAGTTGATTCATGGTTTTGCCGCTGTCGCGTGAGACTGCCGAGTAGATGCACCTGTCAATATTCCCGGAGCCAAGAGCAGGCATCGTGTCAAGAAAATCGGCATTTTGCCTGGTCGCTCTGAAGCGAATATTCGGAAAAATCCGCAGAATCTACCCACTTTACCAGGATCTTTCGATTCCTATGCGTTCTGCCGAATGCAGCTGGCAATTTTCGGACAGTGGTGACCACTCGCATTGACTCAGCGCGCAAAAAAGCAGCGTGATAAGGTCCCCTCAAAGCTTCCAGCTTTCCTGACCACGCTGCTGTGTCCGCTGTCGATACGCGGAAATCTCGTAATTGATACGGTCGTGACAACCAGACCGGTCCTACGCGCGCGATTCATCGGTGTAGAACTTAGGAAACATAGGTCAAGGCACCGGGCCGTCAAACATTTATCCGTGAATTACAACGGTGCCATTTGAATTACAGTCAGATGACCTTTTTGCTACAGCCAAATCTGCGGCCCTCTGGCATACAAGATCCGGATATCTGCACCAGCGTTTTACGGTCGGATGACCTGAGCTCAGCTTTCGCGAGATATTGGCTGAATAATGACTGTATTGAGACCGTTGGTTTCCGGACACCCAACCGGAAACTCGCTGTAACCGGAATAATCGCGATTTCCGTTTCCATCAGACGAATCGTTGTATTTCGATCGTGTAACCGATGTCTCTGGAGAATCCGGAGTAGTCGGAAAATTGCGTCGATCCGTAACAACCGCTTCCGTCGATGTCCCTCTTAAGACCGCGTCTTTGGTTTTCCTGGGAACATTCGTCACATTCCGGCTGCAATGACGGCCGGTTGTGATGCAGACAACGGGTCCTGTGATGCATATTCACTACTGGCAATTATCAATGGCTGTCGCCTTCGTGCTGGGGCTGACTGGTTGCCAAGGCTCGATCGCTACTGTCATCTCCGGTGATTCCTCATTGCTCGGGCAGGTTATTGCCAGACAGCAGCAGGACGAGGCAGCTGACGGACCCAGTGAAAGTGCGCGGATCAGGGCCAGTTGGCGTCGGCAAAACCATGAGGCGCTGCATCTTGACGGTGCTGGAGTGGCCAGGCCATCGGAGGAGCCTGATGTCGTTGATCCGCGACCACAAACAACAGACGAAGTGCCCGAACTGTTGGTGGAGCAGGCAGTGGACTTTTCTGACGCCTCCGACGGTGAAATCTCAGACAATACGCAGTCTGCCGTCACCGTCAGTTCCGTGTCTTCTGCGGTGGTAGCGGAACAGCCAGCCAAGACTGTTCCTGCGGAATCAATAGTTCCAGCAACCGAAACCTTCGCGGTTGACCTGCCGACGATATTACGGCTGGCCGGTGGCCACAACTGGGCCGTCCGGCTGGCCTGGGAACGCATCAACCAGGCTGA
The DNA here is from genome assembly GCA_963581585.1 of Planctomycetota bacterium. Lineage (GTDB taxonomy): Bacteria > Planctomycetota > Planctomycetia > Planctomycetales > Planctomycetaceae > S139-18. The sequence goes on along the minus strand of CAUZPL010000002.1, from coordinate 102,246 downwards.
AGCCAATGTCGACGCGGCAGAGGCATTGTGGATACCGTCACTCAATGTCGGCATTGGGGTCACCAGGCACAACGGGCAGATTCAGGCGACAAACGGGCAGATTGTCGATGTCACTCGGAATTCACTTTTCGTTGGTGGTGGAGCCAAAGTCGGGAACGCCCCTATCACCGGCGGTGCCGGTGGTCCGGCCCGGTTTGCGTTTGATCTGTCAATTTCGGATGCGCTGTTTCGACCGCTGATCGCTCGGCAACTGTCATCTGCCGCCCGGTCACGACATGCGATGGAATTCAACAACGCCCAACTTGACGGTGCACTGGCTTATTTCGATCTCGTAGCCGCACAGGGCGAAGTCTCAACCGTCGAAGCAAACCTGAAGGACACGCAGGATCTGCTTTCGATGACTGAAGCGTTCGTAGCTGCCGGGAAAGCATCTCCCGCGGAAATTTCACGAGTGCAGGTCATCGTGGCCAATCAGCAACAGGCGCGCGTGGACGCTGAATTGAAGTTCAAGCTGGCATCCACCGAGTTGATTCGCGTCGCCCGACTCGACCCGTCACAACTATCTTCAGATGTTCTGTTTTTCAGTCCGGACGATCACCTGATAGCGATTGAACTGATCTCTGAATCATCTGATCTGGATTCTCTGATTTCGCAGGGTCAGCGTTCCCGCCCCGAAGTCGCGGAGCAGTATGCTCTGGCGGAAGCTCAGCGTGCCGGCGCGAGGTCACAGGAACTACGTCCTTTCATCCCCCATCTCAATCTTGGTGTGTCAGCCGGAGCATTTGGCGGTGGTGTCGGCACGGATGTCAACAGACTGGATGGACGCTCCGACTTCGATGCGATGCTTGTTTGGGAAGTTCGTAATCTGGGATGGGGTGAATGGGCGGCCCGACGCAGAAGTGCGAGCCAGTATCGTCAGACAGTTCTCAGCGCTCATCAGGTTCAGGACCAAATTGCAGCAGATGTCCGAAATGCGTGGCACCGCGTCGATGCCGGGCGTCAACGAATGGAGATCGCGCGAAACAATGTTGATCAGGCGTCCCGCGTCCTGCAAAAGAATTTGCAGCGAATTCGTGGCCTGGAGGGCCTGCCGCTGGAAGCAATTCAGGCACTCAATGCTGTCAGCAGTACCCGGTTGAGCCTGCTGCAGGCAATCGTGAACTACAATAAAGCTCAGGCGCTATTACTTCGCGCGGTCGGCCGGCCGGTGGCCAGCGCACTGTAGATTAGCTGCGAAGAAGGACTCACATCGGCAAGCACACGGATGAACTTCGTGACGACGCGATTGTTCACGACTCGTGGGAAGCCGGGTTACAATAGTGCCGACTTTGCCACCTGCTCCCCGACAGTCAGACCACTGCTGATTCCCACAGAAGAACCGTCGTTGAATGCGATGACAACCATCCGACGCAATGGTTTGCCTCCTTCGATCACAGTGACGTAGTAGTTGCCGTTGCGGTCCCTGCCGACAGCCGATGTCGGAACCACCGGCAGCAAACTGTCACCCTTCCAGTCCCTGCGAATGACCGTCAGCGTTCCAAACAGCCCCGGTTTCAGTTCCACCTTTTGGCCGCTGAGTTCATCCACGGCAGGATTGTCAAGATGGACTTCAATCTGCATTGTACGGGTTTTCAGATCCAGTGCGCCAGCCGTACGGGTGACTGTCCCTTGAAAAGCCCGCCCCTGCAGGCCACCGATCGAATCGAACACGACCGCCTGACCGGCTTCGACGCGGCCAACCGTATTGTTGGGTACGGCTACCATGATTCGCACTCTGCTGATTTGAGTCAGTTGAAAAACGGGCATAGCCGCTGAGTTGTTTTCAGCCGGCTGCACGTAACTGCCCAGATCCACGGTGCGTTTAGTGATTACTCCATCATAAGGAGCTTTTATCACGGTATAGCTCATCATCGTCCGGTGGCGATCGACAACAGACACTGCGACGGCCACCTTCGCCTCTGCACTCTGTCTGTCTGCGTGCGCTTTTCGCACAGTCGCTTCGGCTGCTTGGATGTGAGCTTTGGCGGCCTGAATATCAGCCTTCACGCTGGCCAGCCTTGCTTTGGCCACATCAACTTCGAATGTGGCTTCGTCGATATTTTCCCGGCCGATCGTACCACTGCTGGCCAATTTGCTGAGTCGCCGGAGTTTGGTCTGGCTGAGTCGCAGTGTTGCTTCCTGTTCCGCGGTACGCGACCGAACCTGTTCCAGCTTGGCTCTGGCCTGCACAACAGATGATTCCGCTTCGATGATCGCGGCATCGGCCTGAATCACTGCACTCTCCATCTGAGTGACAATTGCCATCTTCTCAACCAGTTGATTTTCCATCTCCGGAATATCCAGGATCGCCAGTACGTCGCCTCGTCTGACAAGGGATCCAACGTCCACTTCCTGATCGTTGACATTGCCGATTGATTTTACGTAGCCGCCCAGTTTCGCGCTGATTTCGGTCTTCTGAAACCCATGCACGGATGCACCTGCAAGCTCGATCGATTCACGATATTCTCGACCCTCTACAGTCACCGTTTTCACCTGGCCAGAGGCCTCGTGAGCCACCACTGTGACGGCGACAAACGATGAGGCCAGTATGACGTCTCGGAGGCATCCGGTAGTCTGTGAGATTCTAAATCGCGATTGCATGGGGTCTTCCAGTACACGCTTGGGGAAGCGATGGTGGCAACCGGGGAGAAACGAGTTCACGCCCAAGCCTTCACTTCTTCATCATTGATTTCAGGTTGTCGTTTGAAAATCAAATATAAACACGGAACCACGAATATCAGTAACAGTATTGCAGCGGCGACGGCACCTACGATCGTCCGTGCCAGAGGTTCATCGGCTTCCCCACCCGCGAAGCCAATGGCCATCGGCAGCAGGGCCAGAATCGTGGTCACCGAGGTCATTAAGATGGGACGGAAACGGACAATCGCAGCGTCGACGATCGCTTCGTGGACTGCCACGCCCTGCGCGAGTCGATGATTGGCGAAGTCCAGCAGAACGATTGTGTATTCCACCACAATTCCAATCATCATGATGATGCCCATGAAGGACTGGATGTTCAGTCGCGTATCCCAAAACGTCAGGACCAAAGCCACGCCCACAAAACCCAATGGGACCGTGACCATGACAATCAGCGGATCCAGGAAGGATCGAAACTGGGCCACCATTACCAAGTAGACCAGCAGGGTGGACAGAACCAATCCCAGAGCAAAATCGACAAATGAATCTCTCATCGATCGAATCTCACCCTGCAGCTCGACCGTAAACCCGGTAAAGCCTTCACCAGCCACTTTGTAGCGAGTCGGCGCGTTCAAACCGATGGCAGTCAGGGTGTTCTGGAACCAGACGGGATACTGAGCGACCGCTGCTCGGGAATCCACAGCCATCTGCAGCTGTAGTGGATGGTCCGGAGCAGTGACAGCCGTTTCGATGTCTCCGACCACCGTTCCCAGATCGAAACCCGGCAGCACATTCGCATAAACGTCCGTCACTCGAGTGATATTGCGGTGGTTTATGACCGAAGGACCTTTGACGTTGGTGATGATGTCGGCCACTTCTTCAAGAAATACGATCGGACTGTCGGCGGCTCTACCTTTGACGGGTATCTTACGCAGGGTGTCCAGAGAATTGATTTGCTCTTCGTAATACTGAGTTCCGAGGAAATAGTGATTACCGTTTTTCGGGTCGATCCAGAAGGCTGGATCGAAGTTGATGGAGCTGTTCGTGGAACTCACCAGGCACTTCATGACTTCTTCCGGTGTGACGCCTCGATCGAGTGCTTTGACGCGATCGATCTCGACTCGAATCATCGGGTAATCGATCCGCTGGGCGACTCGAACGTCAATTGCACCGGGAACGGCTTCGATGGTTTCGATGAGGTGATCGGCGATTTTATGGGCGGTTTCCAGGGTGTAGCCTGTGATCTGGAAATGGATCGGTGACGGTTCTCCCATATTGAGTGCGGCCGTCAGAATGCCACCTGTGTCGAAGGCAAAGTCCACATCGGGGAACTGATCGTTGAGTTTCTCTCGCAGAACTTTGACGTATTCAAAGACATCGCGTCCGCCCTGCTCCAGCTGAATCAGGATAAACGAATCCATCGCGCCAGTGTTCGGTGTGTAGGCTGCGGGCCAGTCAAGCAGCACTCCGATGTTCGAAATCAGCGTGCTGCAATGCGAGTCGGCTTTGGCGGCTTTGACTTCATCTTCTGTGAGAACTCGGTCTTCACCATCAGCGTACTTCTGCTTCGTCACCGGGTAGACGGAATCGGCGGTTGGATTGTCCGGGGCCGGGTCGCCAAGTTCTCCGACGATGACATTTTCGATCTTTTTGACGATGTCCCGCGATAGCTCCAGTTTGGTGCCTGAAGGGGCTCGCACGTAGATTGTAAACTGTCCCGAGTCGACCGGTGGAAACAATTCACGACCGGTGTTGGCAGCCATGAGGAGAGACAGCACAAACAGGACAGCGACGACGCCCAGAACCAGCCAGCGAGCCTTCAGTGACCCCAGCAAGAGCACCCGATAGCCCTGAACCAACCAGCCTTTGGCCTGATCAGCGGGCTCGACGATCTCTGTTTTTACCTTGGCACTTCTCTGCATGAGTTTGGCCGCTGCGACCGGTACAAAGAAAATCGCTATCAAAAACGATGCTGCAACTGCGAACAGGACGGCAACGGCTAGGGGAGTGAACAGGTACCTCGCCAGCCCGGACAGGAAGATCACAGGGAAGAACACCACCATAAAGGTGACCGTGGACACGAACAGCGGAGTGATGACTTCGCAAGTGCCATCAAGGGCGGCTCGCAAGTGGCCTTTGTCCAGCTGCATGTGGCGTTCAACGTTGTCCAGGACCACGATGGACTGGTCGATCAGAATCCCGACCGCCAGGGCGAGACCACCCAACGTCATCGCATTGATCGTATTGCCCGTGAAGTACAGCCCGATCAGCGATGTCAGAATCGAAATCGGAATCGCGAGCACGATCACCAGCGTGGCTCGGAAGTTGCGCAGAAAGAGGAACACAATGCCGCCCGCGAACAACGCTCCCAGCAGACCGGCAGTCCAAAGAGCATCGACGCTTTCGCGCACTTTGATGGACTGATCCATGACAACTGCCAGACTCAGGTTGACCATCTTGGGATCATCCGAACCATCGGGACGTTGCTTTTCTTCCTTTAACCTGAGCGTAATCTCTTCCAGTTTGGCGTGAATGCGGTCGACAATCTCGATCGTATTCGAACCCGGCTGCCGATACACCGGAACATACACGAGCGGCCGTCCGTTGACGCGCACGATATTCGACTGAATCTGTTTGGTGTCTTTGACTTCTCCGACATCTTTGAACAACACAGGCTGACCGCCTGGACCAATTTTGATCGGCGCGTCGTTGAGCTTGGAAACTTTGTCCGGAATCGCATTGGTATAGATATAGAACTCACTATCGCCAATTTTTGCACTACCGGCGGGAATGAGAACGTTCTGCCGGCGCAGGGCTGCATGCACCTCCATAATCGAAAGGTTATGAGCGACCAGCCTGTCCGGGTCAACATAGGCGAGAATGCGACGGAGCGTCCCGCCGTTGACAGCCGGCGCGATGACTCCGGAGATTGATTGCAGATTGTTTCGCAGGTTCTTGTAGGCAACGTCATACAGTTCCGCGTCGGTCATGTCGGGGTTGGAAACAGACACAAGACAGAGCGGAACGCTGGCAGTAGGATCGAACGGCATCACCATCGGCGGAATCGTGCCTGGCGGCAGATAAAACATGTCGCTCATGGCGTACATGCTGACTTGGCTGAGCGCTTCAGCCTGACTGACATGCGGATGGAAGAAGTCCTTCACCACGCAGACACCCTGCATGGCTTTGGCCTCCTGGTGTTCTATCCCGGAAGATTGCCCGGTCCACCGCTGCAGACGGCTCATAATGTCCTGTTCCATGACTTCCGGCGGCATACCGGGATAGAAACAGACGATCTGGGCGGCGGAAGTTTTGTAAGTCGGCAGTAGGTCGGCCGGAATCTTCAGGACACTGATACCACCCACCACGGCGACCATCAGAACGATCACAATGACCAGGTAGGGGTTCTTGAGCGCCGCTCGGACCATGAATACAGGATTTCCGGATGCTGAAAATCGCACAGGGCTGTTCAGTCAGACTGCGGGATAGTGTCGCACAATCGCCAAGTACGAACAATACCGTCATTGTCGTGAGCTGACGGCATTTCGCTCGCCACGGCACCTGGGTTTAGTGAGCCATGGCGGCAGTGCCTGCCACTGTGAATATCGCCATAATGGCGATCCAGATAATGCCCAGACCGTGCCAGAACCAGCCGCAGAAAGTCACTCCCCATGAGTACTCATGGTCGTAGCGGTCGGCCAGAGCCCGCAGGTAGATGAACACCACGAACAGCAGCGCCACGACAACATGGATTGCATGCAACAGGATAAACGCGAACGCAGCCTGCCTGATCCCGCTGGCGATGTCTTCAGTGTGTCGGTTGAGGAGAGACTGAAGTCCGTATGTCTGCACACAGACGAAGGTAGTTCCAATGCCCAAAGCCGAGACCAGGCAACGCCGAAAATCCGGCTGGCGTTCGACCCTGACAAACACAGTCGCACGGGCGAGTTGCACACTTCCGGCCACCAGCAGGCCGGTACTGCCGACAAAAGAGACAATGAATGCCATCCGATTCCATGTCGGAGAAGCGGGTGTCAATCGTACTGCCAGCCAGGCGCCACCCATGGCCACCAACAGTAGACCTGCGGCGACGAAAAAGAAAATCACCGCAAACGCGGCCGGATTCTGCAGGTGCCGGTTGATTTCGAATCGTGCTTCGCGTGTGTGAATCATATGCTGGCGGTCCGGGTCAGCCTTCCCAGCGACTCTTCATGAACACGAGGCCCTGTTCCGCAAGGTCCAGTTCAGTATCGTACATTCGACGCCAGATCCGCGTCGCAGCGGCCAGATCCGGGAGAGCCAGACCGAAGGCTTCGATCACGAGATAGCCGTCGTCATATCCGACTTCTTTGAGTGCCGCAAATGATTCATCCCAGTTCACGGCACCAGCACCAGGCGTCGATCGGTCGTTCTCTGAAATATGTACGTGAACCAGATATTCGGAACACGCTTTGACAGCTTCGGTGATCGATTTTTCTTCGATATTCGCATGAAATGTGTCATACATGGTCCGCAGATTCGGATGATTCACTTCGCGACAGAACTGAGCGGCATCTGCCGCCGTGTTCAGCAGATAGCATTCAAATCGGTTGAGATATTCGATGACCAAGGTAACACTGTTGGCCTTCGCATGGTCTGCGACTTCTGACAATACGTCTTTGCACCAGTTCCATTCGTCATCGGTCCGGCCCGCCCCGGAAAACTGACCCAAAGTCGAATGAATCGGTCCACACAGATGAGTCGCCCCGCTGACGGCGCACATGTCAACCGCCTGCCTGAGGTGATTGACAGCGGACCTGCGCACTTTGGCATCGGATGAAATGGGATTGGCCTCTGCGGCACACACCGTCACGGCTGTGGCAGTGAGATCGTTCTTCTGCAGTTCTGCACGAATCCGGGTGAATTTCCCTTCATCCAAGTCGAATATCGGCAGTTCAACGGCGTCGAAGCCAATTCCTTTCAGCTGTTCGAACAGCGGAAAATGCTCGTCTGTGATGTCGGATGTCCACAGCAGCATGTTCATTCCATACTTGACCATTGAGGGATCTCCCGAGTATGTGTTGGGGCAAAGCAGCACAGGATGAGTTCCCCCGTGTGTTTCTGCAAGTGTCTGTCGATGGATCATCTTTGGATGAATTATCTGGCTCACGGTTACCGGTTCCCTGAGGATCCTCTGTACCTTGCGGGAACCGCTGTACCAGACTGGCTGCGAGTAGCGGCTCCGCGAATTCGTGTGCGGCCGACTATGGTGGAAGCGACGATTGAGCAGAGCACGGACGAGTCATACCTGCGGCTGTGTCGCGGAATCATGCAGCACCATTCCGACGATGATGCGTTCCACGCGAGCATTGTGTTTCAGGAAATCTGCGAAGACCTGGCTCAACGTTTTCGTCAGTTGATGCCCGATTCACATGATCATCGACCTGGTCTGCTGGGACACATCATCATCGAAATGCTCCTGGACAATGAACTGGCCCGCAGGGATCCGACGCTGCTCCCTCGATATTACCGGGCGTTGGAATCAGTGGATGCAGTCTGGGTACAGGAGGCAGTGACTTCCATTGTGCACAAGTCTGTGGACCGTCTGGCAGATTTCATCGAACTCTTTCGGAACATTCAGTTTCTCTATGACTACGCTGAAAACGGTCATTTTGTGATGCGGCTTAATCAGGTGATGCGGCGGGCCCGCCTTGAAGCACTGGACAACGCAGTCTTTCCGGTGCTCAATCACGGTCGTCAGCTGCTGGAGCTGCGTGCGGACGAGTTAATGCAGTCCTGATAATCTGCATTGCACTTGGGCGAGACAAACGGGGCCTGACTCCAAATGCATCTAGTGTTTTTTTTCGTTTGGGGATACGGTGTTGACCGTTCGGTGCCGATGCCGTTTCCTCGCCGGTCCTTGCGCAATGCAGGCTGTGTCAGACTCATTCTTCATGTCGAACCACGCGGTGGAAGTGCAGTTTAACTTCCTGATTAACAACTCGGCGGAGACCCTCGACGACACAGTTGGGTTCGTGATCAGATTCCCCCTGTCGTTTGATGTCATTCATTGATGTGCCCGGAAGCACCGTGAAAGAACTGTGATAGATGATGCTGGTTACCGGCATCCAGCTCCGGAACGATGAAGTAGACCGTCACTCCGTAACACAGCACATGGTGCTGGTAAGCATCTTCAAACGGACGAAACCCCGGAAACGTGGGCAACAGACCGTGATGAAGATTGATGATGCGGCCTCCGGAAAACTTCCAGCACAGTTCAGCCGGGAGGACTCGCATGAATCGGGCGAGCACGATGTAATCGACTTCGTGCTCATCCACCAGTGCTTCCAGTCATCCATAGTCCGGATTGCGCGCAGCATCGCCAATCCTGTGCCAGCGAACATCATGCTGTTCCGCGACGCTGCGACAGGTATCACGATTACCGATCATCACAGCGGCTTCCGCTGCCAGCCGTCGATCCCGAGTCGCCAGAGGATGCTCTGTGCGGTACGTTTCGTACAGATGGCAATTCGTGAACTGCCGTGACGTGCCGCACGGGCCCAAACACGAATTCGCAGTCCTCGATGCTGACCAATCCGGTTAAGGTGATCACGAAAGAAGAGCAATTCCGCCGCCGTCATCCGGCCGGTTGATCCTTAACAGCATCGCAAACAGGTGCTCCGTATCGCGGTCATATATCTGGACCTCGAAGATGTTGGTACCGGCCCCCGTCACGTAGTGAACGATGGGATCCGCGAGTCCTCGATTGTCCCGAGCGACGGCGCTAATGATGACACGCCTAATCGTTCGTTCGAACTGTTGAAGATGGTGATTATCTGACCCGTGAAATCAATGTGTCTTCTCTGCCTGGAAACACGACACACGCTGGTTTGTCAGTCATTTTGTTGCCGGCGCGGTTTCTTAACTCATCTCAAAAAACAACCACTTGAACGAGGCTGATCTTGAGCGAAAACCCGGTTTCCCGCTAGAAGGCGTGGAATTTGCAGCATTTCGTGCTGACGTTCGGAACTCACAAACGTTTTGGCTCCGTCGAACGACAGGCTGGCAGGCTGTGCTGCAAAAGCAGGTGACAGGTTTGCGCCCTGTTTTAACACGAACACACGTTCAACGTGACTGTAAAACATTACGGGAGACACGGGCATGGACGCCTGGAATCGACTACGTGTTCTCGTCAGATTGAGTCAACCGGCTATGACAGCGGCTCTTGGTGTGGTCTTGTTGATGACTCTGCTGCTGGCCTGGATATCGATTTGCGGTGTTTCCTCTCAGGCGTGTGTTGTCTGGTGTCTGGCAGTTGCCCTGGGAGCTGGAGTTGCTTCGCTGTTGCAGCGAGTGTTCGCCCGGACGAACTCATTGATGTTGGTCCTAAGCGCAGCGGCCGTGCTGTTGGCCGCCACTGCTTTCCTTACACACGACGTAAGTTTAATGCTGGGATTGAGTTCACAACTTCCGCAAAGCGCGATCTGGCTGATGACGTCGCTGCCAACATTCGTCGGTTCCGTCATTTGTCATTTGCTGTTCTGTCTGCCAGGGGAAGTGGCTCCTGGAAGGCGAATGGCGGGGTGCGTGGCGGGTGCCGCCCTGTTTGCTCTTCATGCGTGGATGAAACAACCATTTGCAGTGACAGCAGCAGTACTGGCTCTCACCATTGTGCTGACTGCATTCCAGGGAATGGTTTCTGCTGGGTCCCGACCAGATTCTCAGAGTGCTCCTGGACTACGGATCAGAATTCTGCGGACTCTGTTGAATGTCGCTGCCGGGGTCGGACTCTGTGCGGGTGGCATGGTACTTCACCGGGTCTTCTCTGTTTCCCTCATCGCCATCTCTGCAGGGGCTGTGCTGGCGGGGACTGCTCTGCAGCTGGCAATGTTTCCGGTTCTACGGATTAATAAACGTCCGTGGATCGTCTGGTTCTGTTGCTTATGTTGGATGGCTGTCCTGCCGTGGTGTTATACACCGGCAATCGGATGGAATCTGGAATTACGCGCGACAGCATCGACGGGCCTGCAAATGGTTCTTTTCCAGGGACTTCAACTCGCCGTTTGGTCTGTTCCGCTGCTCATGGCAACAATTGCCGGCTGCCATGTCATTGGAAATAATTCTGGTGTGTCGCAGATTCGTCCGGCTGCATTATTCTCCGGAGCCGCGATTGGCTGGACCATTTCTGAACTGGGTATTGCCCCGACATGGTCGGCACTGGCTGCGATCACGATTATCGCCTGTGTCCCCACGATGCTGCTGTGGCGCGTACGCGCAGTCACTCCTCGCTTTCACTGGTTGAGGATAGCTGGATCGACATCAGCAGCAATGGCGGTGGCAAGTCTGGTGATCTGCCCGCCGGACCTGGCTGCCCCATCGCGTCTGTTGTTTACGATGCGACCTCTTGTCGCCGTGCACCGGGGTATCGCTCAGAAAATGATTCCCGAGACCGATGCGACTCGGATGATTGCCGGGCATGAATCAGCTGAAGGTACTGTGACGACCTGGAAGATTCAGGCCAATACACTCGAATTCCGACTCAACGGACACCGTGTCGGTGCAGTCTCCACAGACACGTCCACGACGCCGCAACCGATTGCGGAGGTTCTGGCCTGTATCCTGCCACTGGTTATACACCCACACCCAGGGAGTGTGTTGCTGCTGGATGACTATACGGGTGTGGCACGCGGGACCTGCGAACACTTTCCTCTGCACCGAATTGTTGTCGTGGAACCAAAAGCGACGTGTGTGGCAGGCAGCATTCCGTTGAAGCCGCTGAATGAGCAACTGGAGATCCTGCGGACAGTTCCGGAGGTGGCGATTCGTGATGCGACGATGGCTCCGGTTGATGTGGTGATCTCAGTGTTGTCAGATCCGTTACGTTCTTCATCGTTGTCACGGTTGTCAGCATCGTGGTTTCAGGCCGTGTCCGAACGACTGGCCACAGACGGAGTTTTTTGTCAGCGCATCCGGCTGCAGCATGTTGGTAGCGATAGTCTTCTCCAGTTACTGGGACGTGTGTCGGCGGCTTTTGAGAACGTGGCGGTGATACAGCTGGTACCCGGCGAGATCGCACTGTTGGCCGGTAATTCCGGTGTGCCTCTGCTGGACAAAGGAGTGCTGGAACGACTGGAACGACAGCATGTAGGTCGCCAGTTGAGCCGCTGTGGCTGGGACTGGTGTCAGGTGGCAGCACTAATGGTTGTTGATTCCGCAGATCCCACTGGCCTGTGGAGTCATCAGCAACTCCCCGCACCTTTACAGGCGTTCGGACTGCGACTCGGCTGGGAGACGGTTCGGCCGGTGAATCACAGCCGCAGCATGCATCAGCTGCTGGCACCCCATCAGAAGCGAATTGCAGAGGCCGTGCCAATGGGTCCGACTCATGAAGAATTTCGGCGCCGGATCAGCGCATACGCTCAACAGGTCGAAGTACTCACGGCATTTCCAGACCAGCCATGGGTTTATCGAAAGTCGCTGAAGTCGGAGATGCTGCGAAATCCGCGACCTCCTGTGGAAGTGATGCGGAATGGAAAAATTCGTCGCCTGCCCCATCCCCTGGATGAACATCGAAAATCCTATCTGAAGACACTCGGTGGACTCCTGCAGCAGGTGAAATCTGGGCAGCTGTCGGCGTCCGAGTTGTACAAGTTGAGTGACTTTTCGGCCGACTATGAACCTCTGATTTCTGTCTTTGCTCACTATGAGCTGGTAAGACTTTATGAATTGGCCAATCATCCATCGCCACACGATGAATTTCGGCATCGGCTGCACACGATCTATTTCACTCAACCCGGTGACCATTCGGTGCGGAATGTGGTGGCAGCTCTGGAACAGTTGACGTCTCAGCCGGAACTTCTGGCCCACGAATCAGACCGCTTCGATCAGCTCAACAGTCTGATTCAGCACCTGATCGTGCGCTGGGAAGCGCGAACCGGATTTGAGCCACGCTCGTCAGTTCGCATGCAGCGTGACGTTGAATTATCTGTCCGCACGGTTCAAACGGCGATGAGTCAGATGGAACAACTCGCAAAAGCCGCCGGAAAGGATCGCGGTGACTTCCTCACACGGCGGCATTTTGTGTCCAAGGCGTTGATTGGCCCTCTGCGGGACTACGAAAAACAAGTGCTGGAATTTCGGGCGAAATCTGAACCGCTGATGGTTTCCGAGGAAGAACTGAACAGCGATCTGCTCAGCGACCAAGTGATGCCAATGTTACTGGATCAAACGACAACAAACTGATTCCCGCGAAGAAAGGACGCTGCGGCCGGTTTGATGCAGGGGCCTCTCGCAGAACTGCTGAGTTCGAGTATCGGTTACAGAAATCCCGTTATCCCGCCTCGGGAGTCAATTCAGGAGTTGACACTGCCGACTCGCTGATCTGTTTCAGTTCTTTTCGAAAGACAGTTACGGAATCCCTCGCACAATTGACGGTCCGATGACGCGAGTAACCCACACCGGGAGTTTCTGCCAGACCGCGATGATCCGGTCGTACCGGCCGCCGGCCGGGCGCATATCGCGGACTTCACCCTGCCGTAAATAGTACTGCCAGACAGCTGGCACCTCTTCGGCACCCCACTGTTTTTTGAATCTCCACGTGCCGGCTTCCGGTGTACTGCGGCCGAAGTCGAATATTTTCTGACCACGCTCAACTGATCGCTTGAGTGCATGCCAGTACATCAGCATGTTGCAGCAGGTCGAGTTGTATTCCCGCAAAGAACTGGCACTGGGAATCAGAGTGACACCTGGTCCATGCAACAGGAAGCCGGATGCGATTGGCCGACTATTCAGATGGATGCTGCATATTTCCGAGTGGTCAGCAAAGTTCGACAACATCGAAGAGAAGAGCCGCTTCGAGAATGGAGGTGTTCCCAGGTCTCGCATATTCCGACAGAAGATCGCATAGAATTCGTCCAGGCGTTCCGCACTGCCAAAGTGTGCTGTAAGCGACTCGTTGTTCAGCGGCTTGCGAACCTGACTGCGAACTTTGGATTTCAATCCATCCCACAATTCATCGGGCGACTGTGGCAGAGCCAGACGCATGTGGACTTTCTCTGCGTTAGTCGCATTGAATTTCTCGTGCTCAACCTGTCGCTCATGACGCAGTTCAAGGTGTTTTGCATCCAGCCGGTCGGCGAGGACTACAGCGGCGTCTATCAGGTCACGCTCAGCTTCAGCGGACCGCGCGAGCACTCCACCGGTGTTGAGGTATGGCTGACTCACCAGGAACCGTCCGAAGATGGGGCCCCTGATGAACATCAGGGGAAGGACACCGATAATGGTGTCGTCCTGGGTTACCCACAGATAATGTGGCTGATGCTGCATCGCTTCTCGAAATATTGTGCCCCATTCGCTACGCAGGTGGAAACCGTCATATCCGAACTGTTCCAGGAAACTGTTCCAGCCTGCAGGCGGCTGAACGGCCGTATGGATGCGGTGATTCATCGTGTGTGCTGCGAGTGTTACGGTCATCCTGTTGTCCTGGATCTCCCGAACGATTACGCCCGAACCAGTTCCTGCTCTGGATCCGGTTGCCGAATCTCAGTTGCCAGATGTGGACTGAGCGATCGGTATGTTTCGACAACTGTCGCCATACGCCGCGCAAACGAAAATCGTTCTTCGATGGTGCGACGTCCTTCAACTGCCAGGTCTCTTCGCCGGTCGACAGACAACAGACACTGGCGAATGCCTGCGGCCAAAGCATCAATATTATCCGTCGGTACGACAATGCCATTGCGCCCATGCTGAACGAGTCTCGGAATCCCGTTGACTTCCGTCGTCACAACTGTTCGCTGGGATGCCATGGCTTCGAGTACAACATTCGGCAGCCCTTCTCGCCGGCTGCTGAGTACATAGATGTCAATCGCTCTGTAGAGAACACGTGGATCGTTCATGAAGCCTGCCAGCTGAACCCGGTTTTGCAGTTCCAGGCGATCGATCTGGTCCTGTAATTCCTCCCTCAGATGGCCTTCGCCAGCGATGATGAGTCCCACATTGTGACCTTCATCCACCAACTGCCTGACCGCGTTCAGTAGATTGTCGAAGCCCTTTTCTTCCGAAAGCCGACCGACCGCTCCAAGCAGGATGTGATCGGGACTGAATCCCAGCCGTGTTTTTTCGGCGTCGGTCGGCAGAGATGTCTGATAGTCCGTGTGGACGATGGCATTGTCCACCAGGGTCAAACGATCATTGCGAATTCCGGCTTCCAGACACCGTTCGACCAGGTCTTCTGACACACACAGGACACTTTGATACCACTTCATGCTGCAGCGGTCAATTCTGTAGTACAGCGGAGTACATGATGTGAAGCGGACCCAACCGTGAGCAGTGGTGACCAGGTGCATCCTGTGAAACAGACGTACGAAAAGCCCCAGTACGTTACTTTTGTAGTCATGTGCATGCCAGATTGCGACCTGGCGTTTTTTGCAGAGACGAATGGCCTTCATGATAATGCTCAGATCCAGTGGACCTCGATCATCGATGCCGATGATCTCCGCTCCTGCTGCGTCGGCATTCGCTTCCAGGGAGGCAAATCCTTCGTCACCGGGAGGCCTCATGAACATGCACACAGAATCGATTCCATAGTCCTTCAGAAACCGCGGTGAGTTAAGAATCGTTTTCTCAGGGCCGCCACCAGTACCCGTCACAACACGGGTATGCAGCACGACGGGACGCTGTCTTGAGTCTTTGGACATGAGCTGGAAGGGTCACGGATGAAGGACAAAGAGTGAAGAGCTGCGACCGTTGTTCGTCACGTGCTCGATGCTGCGCGGTGTGAGTTTCGTTAACGAATCATTTCCCCGTAAATTTTCCCGTAAGTATTCAGCATCTGATTGAGTGAAAAGCAGTTTTGCGCCGTTAGGTTGCCGGCAAGGGCGATTCGGAAGCGTTCTTCCGGGCGCGTGGCGAGTGACACCAGACATCTGGCAAGCGCCTCATCGTCACCCGCGTCACACAGGTAGCCCGAGTCACCGTTGTTGATCATTTCCGGAAGGCCGCCAACACTCGTGGCAACGACGGGTCGCTCGGCTGCCATCGCTTCGATCACGGTGAGCGGGATACCTTCGCTGATGCTGGTAAGCAGGAAGGCATCAGCCGCTGCCAGCAGGCTCGAAATGTCGCCACGTGTGCCGGCGAGGACCACGGTGTCCTGCAGGCCAAGATCGGAAATGGTGGTTTCAATGGGGTCCCGTTCCTCACCTTCCCCCACGATAAGCAGTCGGATCTTCGGGTATTCACAACGAGCACGGTCAATTGTTCGTAACGCCGTCTGATGATCTTTCAGTGCATGCAGTCGTGCCACCTGGACGGTGACGAAGTCATCATCGGCGAACCCAAATTCACGCCGGATCGCTGTTCGAGCATTCGGGGGTGCTGTTGCCAGCTCCTGGAGGTCGACACCGTTATAGACCAGCTCGACACGTTGCTGGGGCAGACCTTCGTTGTCGATCAGTGCCTGACAGACGGAACCACCACAGCCTGCGATGCGGTCCTGTTTCCGCAGGAGCAGGCGGTTGACGACCGCCCGCTTCCGGCTGGGCAGGTCCGGGACATGTCGACCATGTTCCGTGAACAGTACAGGAGTTCGGCCAAACAGTCCACGACTCAGCATCGCCTGGAAGAACGGGGTGTATTGGTGAGCGTGCAGAAGAGACACATTCTCTCGCCGGACGAAATCGTTGAGCCGTTTCGCACAGCCCCAGTCAACTCCAGCCTCGCGATGCAGGTGTTCAACTCCGAAACCGTCGTACTGCAGCTGTTGTCCGAGTTCCCCGATTTCATCAAGGACCGCAACCATACAGCGAAATTGGTCTGCGAATCTACGGACCATCTGGTCAACGAGGACTTCCGCACCGCCAACGCGCAGCGAATGGACTACATGACAGACTGTCGGACGTGTACCGCTGCTGTTGGAGCTGACTGACGCTGTAGAGAAAGTTTCAGGCAGGGTGAGGTGTTCTGGATGGCGGGGGTTTGAACACAGGCATTCCAATGCATACCCGACCTGGAACTGGATCAATAGCTCGGAACGAGTGCCCACATGGTTCATCACATTCGTCTCCGCAGCATCATGCGTGGCGAGTTACCTGGGTCGTGGCGTGCACCTTTCAGTGCCGAATCCAGCTGACATGAACCCGAGACACTGTGCAGGTTCGGTACAGCAATCCATGATACGAGAACCCACCGAATGCTGCCGTCGCTCCTGCGGCTGAGTATATCCGTCTGTGTGACTGTGGACTCTGTTGCGTTCCGGACGCTCGGCGCGGATATGTCGAAGATTTGTCCTCTCAGCAGGTACAACCCTCCGCTGACGGGACATGCTGATGTCCCCGCCGGTCCGATTGAATGTAACTCAAACGGAATCGCGACAACCTGAGAGGTTTTCTCAGTCATCTGAGTCGGATCTAGTCTGCTGCGGAATTTCATCCGACTGGCGCCTCACAAGAGTCGTTTGGGACAGCACCATGAGCCTCCGTCTGCGGACGGCCCCACACTTCCAGCCATCTACCCAGAACCAGCAGTGACCACAGAACCTGCCCGTGCTGACCGGTGTGGCGACAATGCCGGTCATACATGCCTCGTGCTGCGGTCACATCAACGAAGTCTGCAATCGATGCAGATTGCTGCAGCACGACATCCTGAAACTGCGAATGCAGCGGACCTCGAATCCATTCGGCGATCGGAAGCTCAAATCCCTGCTTTCGACGGTGAACCAGCCCTCGAGGCAGTTGCGGTTCGTAGATTTGTTTCAGGATCCATTTACCGGTGCCACTGCGATTCTTCATCGATGACGGCATCTTAGCGGCCAGTTCCAGCAGAGGGACGTCGAGCAGCGGCGGTCGAACCTCTAATCCGAAGGCCATGCTGGCTCGATCAACTTTGGTCAGAAAATCATCGGGCAGCAGAATTTCCGTGTCAGCGGCCAGCATGCCACTCAATGTGTCACGAGCCCCTGCGGAGTACGCCTGCTCTACGACGGATTCCGGCCGATGGTCCTGCAACAGTGAAGCAAACTCAGGATTCATCAGCCGACTTCGGACGTCCTCCCGACAGGCCGAGATCGTGTTGGCATAGGCGGCCGCAGGTCGGGTCGAAAGATTCTGCAATAGTGTCTTGAGCCGCAGCGGACGCGGCAGCCAGTCAGATTTTGGCCACACCGCTGCGAACCGCCTCAGGACGTAACGGCAGAACCACCGGGGCAGCAGATCCCGAATTGCAGCTTCTTTGAGGTCGTGACTGTACCGAGTATAACCACCAAAAGCTTCGTCTCCACCGTCCCCGGTCAGAACTACCTTGACGTGCCGTGACGCGATACGAGCAACCGCCATGCTGGGGATGGCCGATGCGTCTGCGAACGGTTCATCATAGAAATGAACCAAGTTATCCAGATCGCGAACCGCTTCCGGAGTCACAATTTCCTCGGTATGGATCGTTCCAAAGTGCCGAGCGACCTCAGAGGCAAACGGCAGTTCACTGTATTTTTTCTCCTGAAATCCGATCGAAAACGTCCGCACAGGTGATCGCACAATGTCAGCGAGTGTCGCAACAATGAGGCTGCTGTCGAGGCCACCGCTGAGAAACGCCCCAACCGGAACATCCGCGATCAGATGACTCCGTACGCTGTCCCGTATGGCTCCGACAATTCGTTGCTTCCACTGCGTCTCAGATGCCTCTTCTTCGTCGTTGAAGGACAATTGCCAGTAGCGGCGGGTTTTGTGAGAGCGTCCGTGGTCGACGGTCATTGTGTGTGCTGCCGGTAGTCTTTGGACGCATTTGAAAATACAGCGTTCTCGCGGAATAATGCCGAACGTCAGGTAATCTGCGATCGCTGCCGGTTCAATTGTGCGGTCGACATTCGGGTGAGCCAGAATAGCCTTGAGTTCCGAGGCGAACAGAAGCTTTTCTTTGTCCCTGTAGACATAGAGCGGTTTCTGTCCCACATGGTCGCGCGCCAGAAACAAACGGCGATTGGGTTCATCCCACAGAGCAAAGGCAAACATACCTCGCAGGCAGCGGACGCAGTCTTCGCCATGCTCTTCGTACAGATGGACAATGACTTCTGTATCGGACTTGGTCCGGAACACGTGACCTCGGCTGATGAGCTGTTCACGCAATTCCGGGTAGTTGTAGATTTCTCCATTAAAAATAATCTGAATCGAGTCGTCTTCATTGCCAATAGGCTGGTCGCCGCCGGCGAGATCAATGATCGCCAGCCGCCGATGAACGAATCCCATGTTTCGCGACTGGAACAGCCCTTCACCGTCAGGTCCGCGATGAGCGATCGCGTTCCCCATCTGGCGCAGCACCGATCGGTCCACCGGCCGATAAGGATCAGAGTAAAGAATTCCGGCAATGCCGCACATAGCTGCGTCCGCTGTCATCCGTACAAACGTTTTAACCGAACTCAGTAGAGAACGGTCCGTCACAGCAATCATAGGTCCGGAATGCCGGAGGACTGGCCGATTGGAGACAAAGTCGCATGGAACAGGAACAATGTTTCCTGTCAGAAGGGATTTAGCAGGCCCGGAATCAGTTAACTGGCCGGTTCGAGTGCCGTTAGCATCTGTTCATCTCCTGCCGAATTAACGCCTTCGACAGGCATCCACTGCCGACAATCCCCGAGTCGGCGTGCAGAGTGAGGCTCAGGCCGATGCTGGCAGCATCTGAAACGATCACGTATTCATCCTGCGTTGACGGAAAACGGAATTCGCATGCACTGACCCGCTCCCAGACTGCCTGACTTAAATTTTCTGGACCATGAATCAGGCTTCCTGATAAAACACCTTGGTCGTTCTGTCATGATCATCAGGCATGAAGAATCGAGGAGGTGTCCGGGGCCACAGGACAATTCGACCCGACAGAAAAATCAGTGATGACACTGACGTCGCAGATGAATCTGATCACAGCGACCACGACCGAGTTTTGTGAACAGAGATGTGGCCCCTTATGACCACCATTGACACCTATTCCTTCTGGTCCAGAACCTGTCGATACACATCACGAATGCACTCAGTCATGAATTCATGCCGAAACTGTTCCGTGAATCGGCCGCGACCCTCCTCTCCAAATTTCTGTCGCATACATTCGTCCGACGCCAAACCGATGATTGCATCCGCAAGCGCCGCCAGATTGCGGGCAGGAACCAGCAGTCCGGTTTCGCCGTGCACGCAGACTTCGGCGGCGCCATCGATGTCAAAACTCACCACAGGTTTTCCCGCGATCAGTCCCTGCGGCAGGACTCGAGCCAGGCCTTCCCACACGCTGGTATGTGCTACCAAGTCGGCTGCATGGATGTAATTCGTGACGTCATCCGGTGGCACCAGACCGGCAAAAACAAAGTGATCCGACAGACCGAGTTCCGCGATGCGCGAACGAAACTTGCTGCGCAGGATTCCGTCACCAACCAACACAAACTTCACGTTCGGAACGGCCGCCACGATCGCCGGAGCGGCTTCGATGAGGTATTCATGCCCCTTAAGATTAAACAGTCTGGCAACTTTTACGACCACCACATCCTCATTGGTCAGACCGAGTTGCCTCCGGACTACAGTTGGTGGTGCTGACGGACGAAGAAAACGATCCACATTCATACCACTGTAGATGGTCGTGTATCTCGAGGGGGTGCCGATGCCCGCAGCAAGATACTGCTCTGCCATCGCATCACAGACCGTGATGAAGTGCTGGCACCAGCGCCCGGCTAATTTCTCGGCAAACCGGCAGGTGTGATATAATGCGGCTGACTGACCGTCGTGGAATGCGGCGCCGTGAATAGAATGCACACATGGAATTCCAAGGGCATGGGCAGCCCGGCGTCCTACGATGCCCGCTTTAGAACTGTGCGTGTGAACCAGGTCCGGCTGGTATTCACGGAGCAGCTGTTTCACAGAAAAATACGCTCGTACGTCTCTTAGTGGATTTAGATTCCGCTGAAGGTCGGGCAGAATGCGAACGTCCAGGTGCAGTCGCTCGGCCTGATCGATCAAAGATCCTTCGGGTCCCGTCGCGGGACCGGTCATCAGGCAAACTTCATCGCCGTGGAGATAGTGCTGATCCTGCACGTTGAACAGTGTGTTCTCCTGAGCTCCTCCAATGATCAGGCGAGTGATGAGATGGGCAACGCGCATGGACAATTTTCTGCCAGCAAGTCGGTCCGACGCCGGAAATTCGTCGGTCGATTCAAAATGAATGAGTGGAAAGTGTCTCAGATTTTACGTAGAAACAGTGAAGTGCGGTGGATTCACCATCGGAACAGTGATTATGTACAGACGATGCCGGGGCCGGCATTGCCGCAAAGGCCGGTCGACTGTGCCGTGCCGCCACCAATCCTATCGGAGAACGATGAATGTACCGCATGACTGCACTGTTGTTGACCGGTTTGCTGTATTCCTCAGTGGCTGCTGAAGAAGCTGGCGAGTGGAAATCCATTTTTGACGGCACGATGAACGGCTGGAAAGTCGGTGAAAACGCAGATTCCTGGGTCATCGAAGACAGCAAACTGGCCTGCAAAGGTCCCAAAGCACATCTGTTCTACGTTGGGGATGACGAACCGTTTATCAATTTTGAATTCGAATGCGAAGTCATGACGACGCCCGGCAGCAATTCCGGAATCTACTTTCACACCGACTACCAGCCAAAAGACTGGCCACGCTGGGGCTATGAATGCCAGGTCAATATCACGCACGGGGACACGATTAAATCCGGCAGTATCTACGGAATTGTAAAAGTGACAGATCCACCGGCCAAAGACAATGAATGGTACACCACCAACATACGTGTTGAAGGTCGTCACGTTGTTATCAAAGTGAATGACCAGGTCGTTGTCGATTACACCGAACCGGAAAACCAACCGGCATATTCCGAGCTGTTTGATCGACGGCTTGGCCGTGGAACATTTGCCCTGCAGGCTCACGACCCCAAAAGCGTCGTATTCTACCGTGGCATAAAGGTTCGTCGTCTCTAATAGTACTGGATTTGCGTCATGTGGCTTTGCCCAAAGTGCCACGAGTCAGGACAGACTTGCTATATGCCAGTCAGAGTTCCAGCAGATTACAGAGTGTCCTCATGACGTTATGGTTCGTGTCTTAAGGTGACGTTCCATGCCGACACAGCATTGAAGGAATGTCCATGCTGGTTCCGATGCAGTTGAGTCGTGTGATTGTTTCCGACATCAATGATCAACGTGCCATTTATCTCAAGGAAATCAACGGCCACCGCGTCTTCCCGATTCTGGTCGGCGACTTTGAAGCCTCAGTGATCAATCGGCGCCTGCTTGAAGAAACTCCCTATCGCCCCATGACGCACGACCTGCTGCACAATTGTGTTGCAACTCTGGGCGGTGTGATCAAGGAAGTGGTGGTCACCCGAATTGAAGATCATACTTACTATGCGGTCCTGCGAGTCGCTCACGCTGGCGAACTCCACGAAATCGACTGTCGTCCCAGTGACGCCGTCGCACTTGCCGTCCAGAAGAATCCGCCTGTACCAATTCTGGTTGACGATAGTGTGCTCGAGCAGGTGAGCTGATGTCGCGCCCAATTGCTCATCAATGCCTTTCGCATCCGACTCATTCTCTGTTGTGTGTTTACAGGTTGTTCCTGGGCATCTGTGTCAGTCGCCGGTTTCTTTCCTGGTGTGTCCTGCCGGTCACAGCGATGATTGTTCACACAATGCTGTCGTCCCCCGCCACGGCCGCCGCTGAAACCGTACCAATCTGGCAACTGACGCCTGGCCAGAACTTCTCTGTTCAGGCCACGACGCACCGCATCACGGAGATTCACATCGGTGACCATCACGACATCACAGATGTCACTGATCGCGTCACTCTGCATTACACGATGTTTGCATTTAACCAGGCCGGGATTGCGCAGTTTGAGGTGCGAATCGTGTCTCTCGAACGCACCATCACCAGCGAACATGGTGAGAAGACAACTCAGTCACTAATTTTGGAAAAGGCTCTCAAAGTTCCTGCCGTGGCTGTTTTGGTAACCGACCACGGAAATGATGTGAAAGTACTCGGCGGTGATTCCCTCTTTCGTGCCGATATGCCTCAGTCTCATCGAGTCCTCACTCAGATTTCTGACGACGAGGTATTTTGCTCCTGGCTCGATCTGCCGTTTCATGTCCCGGTAATTACTGATCGTCCCCCATTCCGTTCGCCAGCACGTCTTCACCCAACAGATGACGTGGTCGACCCGCCACATGACGTTGCGCACGAGAGTTTGACCCTGAGGACAGGCTCCCAATGGACTCGGGTACTGCACATCTCCCTCGGACTGCCTGGTACAATTGAATGCAACTGCGCTTATACAATTGATGCAATCGAAGACTTTGCAGCCCAGCTGGCGGTAACCGGTACGATTAAACTGATACCTCGTGAGCCGGACGAAGAATCCCCACTGAGATTCAAAAATTTCCACTTGACAGAATCCGCCGTGTCTGGTGAAGGTAAAATACTGATGGACGACCTGACCGGACTGCCGCGGTCGATTGAACAGAGTCAGAGACTGACACTGGAAGGGCAGTCTGCCGTCGCGTCAGGCGGCGGATCTTATGACTTTCGATTCAAACAGTCATTGACGCAGACGTCGATTGCGTCAGAATTTGGAATACAGGACCTGAAACGGGGTGTACCAAGGGGCGTTTCCCCGTGACTGCAGCCCGTGCTGTCAAATGATCATGTTTGAGGCGTCTGCTTCCTCCCAGGAAAACTGAGCTTTCCAATGCCACTGTTTGAATATTCCTGTGCCCGCTGCAGTTCTGAGTTTGAGCTGCTGGTGGCTGTGCGTGAAACACCAGAATGCCCTCAGTGCGGCTCAAAAAAACTCGACAAACTGATGAGTGTTGCCGCCGGTCGAGTCACGAATGGCTCATCATTGCCGATCAATCAGGGCTGTCCTCCACCCGAAGCGGGCCCCTGTAGCCCGCACTGCTGTCGTTTGCCTCAGTAATCGTGCCATTTACGGTGATTCGAGAGTCAGACCCTGCTCCTCTTTGGACGGTCCTGCACGATGACCATCCCATTCTGAGAGCCTGCGGAGTGAACACCCCGGATGGAGCACTGGAGCTGGTGAGCGTCGACTGGCATTCGGTCACGGATGACATTTGCGAGGCAGCCTGCGTGACGTTGCTGCTGCACCTTGTTGCTGACGCCGCCAGGCAGGGCCTGAAGATTGTCCGGGCACTCGTCTGGGACCGGGAACCAGCGTTGCCGGCAGCCGGGCTCCGATCAGCCGGATTCAACACGATTGCGGCGCTGCAGGTGTGGACGGCTCCGATGGATTTGCCTTGCCGTGAACGGTCGACCGCGACAATTCAGCGATGGCCACTAACCGACGGCCTGCCCAGTCAACAGCGGGAATCGATACTGGAACTGCTGCACGACTGCATCACAGAATCACATGATCTGACATCATTCTTCCGGCCGGTACCGGCAACACTGCTGAAAACCTGGCAATCCCTGGATCAGCCGGAACTCATCACAGCAGCCGCTGATGGTCGCAATGTCGGTCTGGC
This sequence comes from Planctomycetota bacterium, assembly GCA_963581585.1. Lineage (GTDB taxonomy): Bacteria > Planctomycetota > Planctomycetia > Planctomycetales > Planctomycetaceae > S139-18. The sequence continues at coordinate 78,078 of CAUZPL010000002.1, read as the reverse complement.
GGCATTGAGTCGGGACAACGATCGACAACTGGTCACACTGGAATACATTGGTGTCTCGGTTCGGTCGCGTCGCCAGGGCTTTGGTCGGAAGCTGCTTGGCGCAGCTCGGACAAGAGTCAATTCCGCAAATGTGTCGAGCCTTGTGGCATACTGCGACTGTGATAACACGCCGGGCATGCAGCTCTATCAGAACAGCGGATTTGCCTCAGGAAAGATCGGGCATATCTGGATTCGGTCGGTCTAAAATTCTGACGACCAGAAGCCAGCATATCACAGCTGCGGAAACCTGTCGCATATCGGATCTTAGCAGATTACATGGCTACACCGTGTACTGTAGAGTCGTCAGAGTCCAGTCCTGAACACCAGACATCAGTCTCTGATCCATCGGCAATGCGGGTGAAGTCCGCAGTGTCCTGGATGCAGCAGTACATGGCGGACACGCAAGTTACCGTCAAAATTAAGGAAGCTGTTGCTTCAGCAGATCCTCGCGACCATCTGTTCGGTGGCGTGCAACTCTCGCGAATAATGCCTGTTCCTGGCGGTTCCGCTCAGCATCGACTTCAGTCGATGCTGTTTGAAATGACCATGGACAGATCCGGAAGACAGGTTGCAGCAGCTCAATCCCTTTTGTGATAGCACCATGTTCGTCAAGCGCCTTCACGTTCCATATTGCTTCCGCGTCAGGCGTCAGCTTGACGGCCGCCAGCACGTTGGCGTCGGTTTGGAACTCGGTATCGAAGATCAGGTAGCGGGGTCTGTTCACCGTAGATCGAGGGAAGTGATTCGGAAATTGTGTCAATCATCGCTTCCTCGAGACCGCAGGATTTTCCGGCTGTAAGCGACAAACATGACAGCCCAGGGCAAACGAGCCACTGAACATCAAAGTATCGAGAATACAGGACTCTCCACGCTGCAGGTGTGACACACCCGTCGTTTTTCCGGTGCGCTATGCAATGATGTCTGCGATCGGTTGTCCATAATCGATCTCCAGACGTTTCCGACCGGGGATTTCCAGCCGACGGGGGTTGAGACCCAGCAATTGGTAGATTGTGGCGTGAACGTCGGTCACGTAATGGCGATTCCGGACGGCGTGGAAGCCGAGTTCGTCGGTGGCCCCATGTACGACCCCCGATTTGATCCCGCCACCTGCCATCCAGATTGAAAACCCGTAGTTGTGGTGGTCACGGCCATCGGTACCCTGTACGCCCGGAGTTCGCCCGAATTCGGTGCACCAGACCACAATCGTGTCACTCAGCAGTCCACGTTGCCGGAGGTCCTGCAAGAGTGCCGCAATTGGCTGATCCACCTGCTCACACGCTGCCGAATGTTGCTCAACGAGTTTGCTGTGAGCGTCCCACGACCCCGATGCCCCTTCTCCATGAAATACCTGAATGAAGCGGACGCCATGTTCAATCAGGCGCCGAGTGGCAAGCAGTTGCTGACCAAAGGGGCGAGTTATTTCCCGGTCAAGACCATACAGCCGCTGCGTGACCTGGCTCTCCTGTTCGAGTCTCAACAGATCGGGTACGGTCTTTTGCATTCGAAAGGCCAGTTCGTATGACTGAATACGGGCCCGCAACGCAGCGTCATCCGGTTGTTGCTCGTGGACCAGTCCGTTCAGTTTTCGCAGCAGTCTGGCGCCGATGGCCTGTTCCTGCGGCGACACGTCCAGTTCCGGATTCGCGTAGGGGAGTGGATCCCTGGAATCCACATTAAGTCGGACGCCGGAGAATTCAGGTCCCAAATAACCGGAACCAAGTCCTTCGAAACATTGCCTGTGCAGTGTTGGCCCAATCGAAATGAACTGAGGCAGATTATCATTCAGTGAACTGAGTCCATATTGAACCCAGGCTCCGATGGTCGGAAAGCAGCCGTCTAAAAGATGGCGACCGGAGAGAAACTGCATCTGCGCGCCGTGATTATTGTCGGTCGTCCACATCGAGCGAATGACGGCGATGTCGTCGACGTTACGTCGAACGTGAGGCCACCAATCACTGACTTCTACTCCACTCTCACCACATTTCCGGTAGCCCACCTGCATCGGCCAAATCTTTGCCCGATCAGTTTTGATCACGTTGTTGGCAAGCTGTTCGCGAACATTCTCCTTGAATGGAGAGTGAAACACCTGTTTGTCGAAAGGTGTTTCACTAATCGTCTTACCGGCATATTTGGCCAGCATCGGTTTGGGGTCAAAACTTTCGATGTGGCTGACGCCGCCGCGCATCATAAGCCAGATCACGCGTTTCGCCCTGGGGGCAAAATGAGGTGTGCCCTGGTTTGGCACGGTGCTGCCAGGCTGTTCTGTGAAGCCTTCGCGTTGAAGCATGGCCATCAAGGCCAGACTTCCCAAACTCGTTCCGCCGAAGAGGAATGTACCGCGATCAATCTCCGCGGATTGATCGGCGGATTTTCTATTTTTTTGGTTGCACACAGCTCTGTTACCAGACGGTGATGAAGTCATTGTGATTGAGGAGTACGTGGACCAGGTTCTCACGTGCCCTTTGATGGACGGCAGACAAGGAGATGCCCTTATTGGCGGAAACAGCCGTGAACTCCCCCAAAGCAGTGGCACATGCAGCTCGCTCGGCCGGCGTCGCGCTACGACCGAGCACACGCTCAAAAACTGAATCGATGAAGGCTTGGGCAGTATCTGCTGAATTCTCGCTGCCGACCTCAGCCGTAATCAAGCCCGCAAGTTGGCGTCCCCGCATCAGCACCATTTTACTGTTGCTCATCGCCAGCGCCTGTTGAGGCACGATGCTGTGTCGGCGGCGATAGCATTCCTCCACACTCGCCGGATCAAACATGGTCAGGAACTTGATCTGATGGTCTCTGGAATACCGGTAATAGATTGTCCGCCGTGTTCCCTCGTCGCCGTCAGTGACTGGCAGGTCAGGACCACCCATTGTTGAATCCAGCCTGCCACTCAGGTGGATAACGGTGTCGCGTACCAATTCCGCCTCCATTCGACGTGCATTGAACCGCCATAACAGGAGATTCTCGGAGTCAATCCGAGAGTTCGCCGGAGCCGTACCTGATGACATCGATTGCATGCGATAGGCGCTGGAAGTCACGATCAACCGATGCAACTGTTTCATGCTCCATGAATGCTCCATGAACTCCAGAGATAACCAGTCCAACAGACGATGATGAACAGGCCGTTTGGTTCTTAGGCCGAAATCGAACATTGAGTCGACTAGGGGTCTGCCGAAGTGTCGCGTCCATATATGGTTAACCGCGACGCGAGCCGTGAGCGGATTCTTTTCATCAGCAATCCAGCGGGCGAGCGCGAGTCGGCGACCGGTCGACGTAGAAGGATACAACACTCCGACGTGCGGAAATTTAGTTGGAGGCTGATGCAGTTGCGAATTCAGTGTTTTGAGTTTCTCAGCTTTCGCCGAAACCTTCTCCTGGGCATCGGTGACCATCTGTTGTGCCGCCTGGCTGTCCGTGTCCCAGGCCTTTTGGACAGCAGCAAGTGCGTTTTCGGCAAGCATCAAATCCAACTCGGCACACAGTTTCGCAGCGTGGTGTTTCGCGTGAACCGCCCGCTGAGCCAGCTTCTCATAATCTGCTTCGGAGTCAGATACATCAAAAAACTGACTCAGATCAGACGCTAAAACCGCCTGCAATGCGCGTCGTTCTGCCTGTGCCACAGTCACTTTCTTTTGCATCGCCGCCAATTCCCGTTTGGCCTGCGCAAACGCCAATTCTGCGGGTGTGCGAGACTCATTCGAATTTACTGAGCGACGTTCGCCGTTCGTCTTGCGATGAGTTTGACCGGAGAACCCTCCCAGCTGTCGAAGTACGGCTGCAACATCATTCTGTTTTTGTGCCAATTCCTGGCTCGCAACGTTGACAGCATTATCGGCTTGCTCAATCGCGGCCTGTCGAACATCCGGTCGCAACGCCGGAAAGTAGGCTTCCACAGGTAACGCCACAGGACGAACCGTGCCTTCAATGGTGCCCAGTACAGCCGGAATGTCTGGCGGAAGTGGGTGATCTTTGTCGGGCCGCGTTTCTTCTCCGCGAATGAAACGATATGTCGTGGCCTGCGGGTTTGCATCATAAACGCGTGGCAATCCGTCTTTCTCTAGATCAGTCTGCATACCGATCTGGTCGAGCCTCACATTGTGTGGCTCAAATAAAGCACGGAAGCGATAGTAATCTTCATGGGAAATCGGATCGTACTTGTGCTCATGGCAACGAGCACAGTTGAGGGTAATGCCAAGAAAGCCCTTGCTTGTGTGTTCGATGATGTCGTCCAGCCAGAAATTGCGGTTATACAGATACCAGTTGCGCGCCAGGAAGCCCGTGGCTCGAACGGTCTTCAGGTTGGCTGGATCCAGTTCATCTCCGGCGAGCATCTCCATGACCATACGGTCGTATCCTTTGTCCTGATTCAATGACTCGACGATCCAGTCGCGCCAGCGCCAAATGTGTTTCTGGCTGTGCCGCATCTTGTTCTCCAGCCCGGACCAGTCAGTATAACGCCAGACGTCCATCCAATGCCGCCCCCATCGTTCTCCATAGCGAGGGCTTGATAACAACCGATCGACCACAGTTTCGTAGGCATTCATGGCCGAATCACTTAGAAATTCGTGTAGTTCTTCACGTGTCGGTGGCAGGCCGACCAGGTCGAGATAGACGCGCCGGAGCAACACGACCCGGCTGGCCGGCGGAGCGGCAACAAGGCCGTTGCGTTCGTGCCTGGTGGCCAGGAAAGCATCGATGGGATTTCGCGGCCGGAGTGAATCCCTGAAATCTGGCACCTGCGTCCTGACTGGACGTTGATAGGCCCAATGAATTCGAGGATCAGGAGGAACCGGTTCGTTCGGTGCATCAGCACCCTGGTCAATCCAATTCCTTAAGACCACAATTTGTTGCTCACTGAGCGGTGTACCTTGTTCCTCGGGGGGCATCTTATCTACATCACCGCTGCCCTGGACTGCGTCGATCAATACACTTTGTCCGCTCTTTCCCGGCTCAATCGCAGGTCCACGATCACCACCTTTGCGAATAAACTGGACTGCGTCGAGCCGAAGGCCGGACTGTTGCCGCAATGCACCATGGCAGGCAAAACAGTGCCTGGCCAGAATCGGTTTGACCTGACGCTCGTAGTCGACGGACGCAGCCCGGGAAGATCCGATCGCGAGAAAAAGGCAAGCAATGCAACTCAGGAAATTTCTCAGATCCGAACGTTCAAAGTGATGGCACTTTTCATTCCATTGGAACGGCGAGTTCACGAAGCATCCTCTCGAGACCTTGATTCTGGAAATCCGTTTCCGGCTGAATGATAATACGACGACTGCAAAATCCAGTCTGCACCACCTCACCCCGGAGTGCAAGTCCCTTCCGGTAGTGTTCCACGAGCCCGTTGAGTGGGCAGTTGTCAATTTCAGAGATCGCCGCGTGTCAGAGCTCTTCTGGCACATCCGGCCGCACCAATGAAGCCGGCATCACCTCCCAGAGTCGCATATTCAATTGTGATTTCACGCGCCAGTGTTGGAAATGCACGGCCCTGGAATTCCTCGGTCACCCGTTGCAAAAATCGGCGCCCCAGTTCTGTGCCATGCCGACCGAACGTCATTGCACCACCGAGCAAAACGATCTCAGGATCAATGACGTGCACGGCCGACGTAATGCCGGCTCCCAGGCATCGTGCCATCTCAATGATCAATTCATTGGATAGTTCATCTCCCTGCTCTGCTGCCTCCGCAATCAGCAATGGTGACAACGGCGTCAGATCGTCCAGCCGATCCGTGACAGAAGACTGCCGACCTGACTGGACGGCTTCATCGAAAAGCCTGAGCAAGGCTGTTCCGCTGCAGTAGGCTTCGAGCATCCCATACTGCCCGCTGCTGCAGTAACGACCATTGTCAATTTCGAGAATCACATGGCCACATTCGGAGCCATGCGAATGCATTCCTTCAATGATTCTGCCATCAATGATGATGCCACCGCCTAGTCCCGTACCCAGCGTATAAAAAATCAGACTTCGCGCATCTCGAGCTGAACCCGACCAGTACTCCCCGTAAGCCGCCGCGTTCGCATCATTCTGAAGAATGGTGGGCCGGTCCAGACGGTCGGCCAGCGCCTGTCTGACGGGAAAGTTCTCCCAGCCTGGAAGGTTCGTGGGTTTCAGCAGCGTCCCGCCGGGTATATCCATGGGCCCAGGGGTCGCCAGTCCGACGGCCGAAATCTGTTTCAGTTCCAGGTCGCTGGACCGAAGCACCCGATTTGTGGCGGCCACCATCCGCGCGACACCATTGTCCGGACCTTTTTCACGTTCAGTGGGTACACTGGTGCGAGCGATAATCTTTCCGTCATCGGCGACCACGCCAGCCTTGATATTCGTGCCACCAAGATCAATCCCCAAAAAAACCGGACCAAAATCTGAGTCCTGTGAGTTTGCCATTTCCGGTGTCATTCATTCGTCTGAGATTGTCTGTCGGCTGATTGCAGAGAAGTATAGCTGGCCCGTCTGACATATCAGTGCAGAAAAGCAGGATTGACCGATGGTGCTGGAGGAAGTGCAGCCGGAAACTCAACGAAGCAATGCAGAAGCCCGTCTTTTTCACAACAGCCTCACTTCCCGACGGACCGACATGGAAGAAGTCCGGCCTGACCTGTTGAAATGCACTCGGAAAGGCCTACGCTTGGGACAGCACCGTGAAAGAACTTACGCCGACAACCCGCGCTCTGATTTTTGAATATCGGTTTCCAAAACACTTTGGCGAGCGATCTCGTTGAACACCCGCGTCACAAACTCCGACCGCACTCCACCTGGTAATGAGGATCCGTTTGTGGGGTTCTCTTTCCTGACAGCTGACAAGGCGCCGTTGTATCGAGCAATTGTGAACGTCTTCGCTGAAGCCAAGGCAGGATTCCTGCTGCATCTCAGGCCGGCCGAGGTTCTTGGACGACTCACGGCTCACCAGGTCCATGTCGACGGGGGAGTCGCAGCCGTTGAAGCCTCTTTGACTCAGTTGTGCCACTGGCGGGTCCTGGAGGCCTACAATGACAACGCGGATGTTGCGACGCTCGCCGATTTTCACCGACGCAAACTGCAGTACCAGCTCACCGCATCGGGTGAAGCCGTGTACGAATCCACTCAGCAGTTTCTCAGTCACCTCAATCGCCGTGTCACGCTCGACGCCTCAGCACTCAGCCGCATTTATGATTTTCTTGCGGAACTGTCCATCCTTGGCAAACACGACACGATTGATGCAGAGAAAGTTTTCAGCGTTCTCCGGCAGGTCGTGACGGACGTTGAAGACCTCACGGCACGAGCCCAGTCGTTCTTCCGCTGGCTGCACGAACAGACGGAATCACGCCGCAGCGATCTGGACACGTTTCTCGAATTCAAGGAACGGCTGATCGAGTATTTGCGAGAGTTCGTGGGTGAACTGCTCACGCGGGGCGCACGAATCGCGGTCGTCCTGCAGGAGATGGCTGACATTTCTGATCGGTTACTTCGGGCAGCCGCTTACGAAGAAACACGAGAGGTCTACGACACCGCTGATTCCACGGGTGTTGTGATCCGCGATGAAGCACTGGCGCGGTGGACGACCCGCTGGCACGGTCTGCGCCACTGGTTTCTGGACGATGCGGCCGGGCCTGCTCAGTCACGCCAGCTGCAGGCCGCGGCCAGAGCCGCCATTCCACGAGTCCTCGCGCTCGCACAACAACAGCGACTGCGTCGCGGCAACCGCACTGACCGGGCGGCGGACCTCCGAGAACTGGCAGCCTGGTTTCTGGAAACCGAAGATGACCGAACGGCGCACCGACTGTGGCGAGCTGCTTTCGGACTCGCTCCTGCCCGCCATCTCGTCGTCGACAGCCATCGACTGGAACAAATGGACAGTACTCCGGTGAGCGCCAATACTTTGTGGGCAGATGCACCACCCGTGATCATTGATCCGCAACTCAGACGGAGTGGTCGCCAGCAGACAGCCAGCGCATTACGTTCAATTGTCGACACTTCTGAAGCGAGGCGGCAATTGAAAGAGCGACTGGCTGAGGAACGGCAACAGGAGGCAGCAATCAGGCAGGATCTCCTGGATTTGGGACGTCGGCGATTCTCGGAAATTGGTGAATTGTCATCAGAGTCATTCAGTTTGCTGATGGATCTCATGAGTGCCGCCATCGACGCACGGCGCCCAAATGGCACGACATCCACGGCCGCATCAGGCGACGGTCGCATTCAAATCGAAATCGACTGGGCGACAGACAGCGACGTTGCTTCGATTGATACCGAGAACGGAACTCTGCATCTCATCGATGCGGTGTTCACCGTGCGGTCTGCCCGCTGAACTGGCTTCGATTAATCTTCTCAATTCTTTTCACTGAATTTGTGAACACAGATGCCTGATGCCGGCTGCCGAAGAAAGGCTGCGTCGATAATTTTCCTGTCCGATGAATGGCTCCCGTCCGCATTGCGCTGCTCACTGAACAGGACAACTTCAGGTGTTACGCCTGGTGTCTCTTAACCAGCAGTTTATCCAGCTGATTGGCGAACGCCTGTTTGTCCCGATCACCAAACGGACGTGGACCGCCGGATTCAATGCCGGCGGCGCGCAGCTGGTCCGTCAAATTGCGAGTCTGCAGTCGCGATCCGATGTTGTGTTCCGTGTAGAGTACGCCGCGTGGATCGATGGCCACTCCCCCTGCCTCGACGATCAACCCGGCCAGTGGAATATCAGCGGTCACGACAATGTCCCCGGCTCGCATATTCTGCGCAATATGTTCATCCGCAACGTCGGTGCCAGCACTGACCACGACACTGTCGATGTACTGCGACGCCGGCGTGTGCAGGGACATGTTCGCTACGAGCGTGACCTGGATTTGACAGCGTCTGGCTGCTCGAAACAGGAGATGCTTGACCTCACCGGGACAAGCATCCGCATCAACCCAGATTTTCATTCGGTGCCCTCTGATCAGTGCGAGATCATTGCCCCGGCAATTGCAGCATTCCCGTCTGAATCTGTTTTCCAGCAGGTCCGGCCGCAAAATAATTTTCGGTCAGGCGTGACGGGAATTACAGGCTTTCATCCACGAAATTTTTATTCGGTGATTTTGATCGCGGCGCTCAGCCGGGACAAAGACAGTCAGCAGCATAAAAGGCCCTGTTACCCGTCAGATGGGGGTACACGCAGATTCTCATCTCTCGACGCTGTTCGAGCCTGAGACGTTGCTTTACCTGGTCGTTGCCGGACGCATGGTGTTCCCTTATCGCCCGTTCACCTGACCAGATTCATTCTGGACAGCCGCGTCGGTCTTCTGCCGCACGGTCCAGACCGGAGGGAACCCGTGTTGATCACGGTGCATCTGTGAGTCAAAGAACTGCGTGCTCTTGTACCATTCGTGCCGGCCGTCAGTCGCTTCGTCCCGGACTTTGGCGAGCAGTTCGGATTGATCCCGCTCGGACATCGGCGTGAATTGGCGCGCGATTCTGATGTCCTGCTGCAGGTTCCCCATCGTCTCAATGCCGCAAACAAGAGTGCTGATCGGCTGCGAGATTGAGAAAATGCGGCACTGGGCCGGCGTGAGGCCGAGGTCACGAACAAACTGACCGTCGCCGCCCAGACTTTTCATACCGATGATGCCCGTATCCCGCCGGACCAGTTCCGGCACAACTGCATCGAGGAAGCTGCGGTAGTGACGATCGAGCGCCGTGATTGGCAGTTGCACCGTGTCCCACTCGAAATTCTGGTTAAGCATCAGCTGATGAATGTGCGGGCTTTTGTGACCTGTGAAGCCGATAAACCGCACCTTGCCGGAATCGCGAGCGGCAACCGCGGCTTCAAGTGCTCCACCTGCCCGACAGATCCAGTCCGGATCGTTGTCGTAGTTACATTCGTGAAACTGCCAGACGTCGATTACATCGGTCTGCAGTCTGCGCAGACTGTCTTCCAGCTGCTGCTCGGCGCCTCGGCGATCGCGGGCACAAACCTTGGTCATAAGCACCACCTTGTCACGGCGATCATGAATCGCCATACCCATCCGGGTTTCGGACTCGCCCTCCCGGTATTCCCAAGCGTTGTCCATGAAGGTCACTCCGGCGTCGATGGCCGCATGTATCATCGCCACCGCCTGTTCGCGGCTGATGTGCGGGCGTGACACGTGACCCCCACCAAACCCAATGATCGAGACGTTCAGTCCGGTCTTGCCCAGCCGGCGGACTGGTATACCGCCGCCGTTACGTTCGAGGAGGTCCTTCACGATCCCGTACCTTCCGATTGTTTGAGTTCGATGACGATGTTACGCCAGTCTGTGTCGCCGACGTTGATCGCTTCGTGAATGTCTTCGCCGTCGATCGTACGGTAGCGCACGTCGCCGTCCCGCATGGTCTGTACCGGCTTCGACGAACATTCAGGGTTTCGGCTCTGCAGCTGACCGTCACCGATGACGACGTAGAAATAGTCGGTTTCGTGCCGATGCAACCCGGTGGATTCTCCTGGAGCAAGTCGCAGGTCCCACACGCGCACACGCTGGTTCTCGAAAAGAAGCCGCGTGCCGACTTCAGATGAAAAGGTCGTTTCGTCAGGCATGATGATCGCCTTGTGTTGTACCCGCGGCCTTCGGGCTCAGTAAGTTAAAGAAACTCAAGGGATTCACGGAGGTGGCCGGCCAGTGCTCAGAATCATTAGCACAGATGGAAAGTTCGGGTGAAAGCGTCCGGACGACCAGCGAAGCTGTTACGTAAGGAACGCGTTCAGCTGTTTCTCAACGTCCTGCAGCTTGTTCGGATCATCAAATCCACCGATCAGGACCACTTGGATCCCGTTCGAGAGAGACGCTTTCAGCTCATTGGTCGTCGATGTCTGATACGTATCAGAGTTGTAATGCTTGTGTTTGTCCACGTAGATCCGTTCCACCTGGTTCACCGAATGGGATTTGGGTCCATAAAAAGGAAGCGGCAATGGGCCATGTCAGATGTCAAGCTGCTGGCGGTCGACGTTGAGTTTCGTGCAATTGACGAAACAGGCCAATGTGTAGTAGCCCAGCATGATCAACACGATGAGAAAAAACGCCCCTGGCCAGTAACGGCATTGGAAAATCGGCGTCGTAGATGAAGTAGAATCCGGTGCCAAAAGCAATGAAGAATGCAGCTTACCCAACGGTACCCGGGGAGAACCAGCGTAGCTTGACTGATAGCCCGGACGCATTGTGTTGCATCACTACGTGCCGCTGCCTGCGGGCGGCACGGGGCTTCACGACGGGCCAGGGAGGTGTGGGTTCGCCTTCACCATAGTCAACGCGGATCGGCAGGCCGGCGATACGTGTTTCGACGGTGCCGTCCTGCCAGATGACCGTTGCCTGCTGGCCTTCGAAATCAGGGGAAACGAATCCGCCGTCGTTAAAACTGTCGTCGTGCATCGAGAGGTGGAACGTGACGCCATCAGGTGCGTCTGTACAGCTGACGACGTCGAGCAGTTGGCCAATTTCGGTCCCCTCGAGCCGCAGGCAGAGATGGCATGTCACATCCGAGGCGGCCATGGATTCGCTGAACCGTACGGTGAAGTCCAGGTTGCCTGTAAATTCACCGTCGGCGCTGAGCGTGCAGGGGGAAAACTGTGTCTGGATAGCACGTCCTTCCCAGGTGATGTTGACTCGCATCCAATAGGCTTCCTTCTCCATTCGCGGCAGATGAGTTACGAAACAGACTGCGACGCTGTCGAATCAAAAGTGACACCGCGACACTCTCACGCCAGGATCTCATCCAGCACAGTACCTCTTTGAGCAACCGGATGGGGACGATTGGTTTGATCGTAGATGGATGTCGTTGTGTTGATTCCCATTGCGGCGTAGATCGTAGCGATCAGGGATTCAGGACTGACCGGGTCGGATGCAGGCCAAGCCTCGATCGGGTCGGACGCACCGTAGACATGTCCGTGTTTGATGCCAGCCCCGGTCAGCAGTACGTTATGACAGAACGACCAGTGATCCCGCCCCCCCGGGCGTTAACCTTTGGAGTGCGACCCATCTCACCCATGACGACAATTAACGTCTCCTCAAGCAGCCCGCGCGCGTCAAGGTCCTCGCACAAAGCGGACCAGGCTCGGTCCAGAACAGGCAGTCTGTGATTTCGAAGTATGTGGAAGTTGCGTTGATGTGTATCCCAGCCGTCCTCGTCAATTTTCAGCTTCTCGAAGACTCCCCAGGTCACTGTGACAAATCGCACATCAGATTCGACCAGTCGCCTCGCAATTAACATAGACTGGCCGTACAAGTTTCGTCCATAACGATCCTGCAGTCGAGCATCTTCGTCGTCCACGCTAAAGGCCCGCCACGGACTATTCGGTCGATTCGCGCTGGTCAACAGATCGAACGCCTGACGGCGTGACTGGTCAAGATAGTCGACGACCTGCGTCTGCTCGATCCGACGGAATTCGTCATTGAACTGCTGCGCAAAGGACCGGCGCTGGTCCAGCCGGTCAATTGAAATACCGTCTGCAAGATCCATTTCCGGCAGAACAACTTGCCCCTTCACGCGTTCCGGATACGCATATTTGCATTCCTTGTCACTGTACGGCTCGCACGAAGTCATGAACGGATCATGCTGTCGTCCGAGGAAACCTGCGTAATGGCCTCGGTCGCACACTGCCTTGCCCCCAGCCAGTATAACAAGGCATCCAAACCGACGCCGGTAGTTCTCTCTGTTCGTTTCGGGCAAGGTACTGGATCACTGAGTTCATACTGGGTGCCTGTATTGGCAACACCGGCACCGCCGATTCAAATTTCGCGGCGCGCTTGCCTGTCATCGTGTACAACAGTCCGGCGCTGTGATCGTTGTGCGGATGGGTTGCCGAGCGAATTAACGTGGAACGATCCATCCAGTGCGCCATCTCTGGCAGCAGGTCACAGAAGTGGATGCCGGGTACGCTTGTAGACGTCGAACCAAATTCGCCACGGACTTCGACAGGAGCATTCGGCTTCGGATCAAACGTGTCGTGCAGCGGAGGGCCACCGAACAGGTAGATCAGCATCACTGATTTCGCCTTACCGTCAGCAGGCAGCGACACCCCGGATTGTTCCGCACGCAGCAAGTCAGGAAGACTCATCCCAAGCAGCGACAATCCCCCGGCAGTCAGGGCATCACGCCGCGTGAAACCATTACACGTCCGCTTTCGCTTACCAAGCAGTGTGATCATGAGACAGCTTCAGGCAGAAAGCACTTTCTGACTGCAAAGATTCTCTCCCAAGCCTGAAGAGGTTACAACTCCCAAAGTAGGGAAGTGCAACACCAAACCTTTCATCACTTGTGATTCGGAGCTGAGGTGGCGTTCACTCGGTATGTGGTCGTTCTGCTTCGGCACGCATCATGATTACGTGACGAAAAATGACTCCCAATCCGGTTTCCACGTCGTTTCTGCGTTTCCGTCCAAACCATGGGGATGCTGCCCGGCTCAGCGCCTGCGCCAGATTTGTTCTTTTGGAATCTGTTGCCGCTCCAGTTCGCTTTCGATGTCCCGAAGGAAACGTGCTGCATCAACGGGGTAACCCTGAGTCGCCTTCAATTCAGGAACAAATTCCCTCCAGAAGGCATTGAATTCCAGCATGGCCACCTCCCGCAGATATTTCGATACCATTGACGCCACGGCAACCGGCAGGTGTTCCTCCGCGCCAGTCTGGAAACGGAATTCCAGCTGCTTCATACGGTAGCGTGAAAGCTGACGTCCTTCTTCCAGTCGAAATACCAGCTGGTCCTCGAAGGCCTCCGACAGTAATGCATCATAGCGATTACGCCCTCCGTGTTTGTCACAAATGATCTGCGCCGACTCAAGTCGTTCATCCTGCACAATGTCGGCCACCATTTTCAATGTCGCCATAGAAAGGACTCTGCCTTTTGAGCCCTCAGTCTCGACAAGCTGATTGAATTCGGCTGGAAAGATCACACGTGATCGCACCGTAATCAATTCGATACTGGCCGCCCGCAGCGTATTCTTCAGCCGTCGTGACGATCGTTCAATCAGTTCGAGATTCGTTTTGAGCGGCAGGTCGATTGGCGTGGAAGCCAGACACTTTTCCCGATCAACAGCAGCCAGGAACGCGTTCCCGGCAACGGCTGTACCAAGTTCCCGGAACGTTGAGGGAGTGTGATTCAGTCGTTTCAGTACAGACAATACAGACTTTTCAAGCGGTTCGATCGAACGACCAGAGGAGTAGATGCGTTTCGAATCGGCGACGTGAAGCTGTTCCGATTCTTCGGGTGCCGATTCGCTGATGGCATTGCTCAATAATGCCCAACATCGCGAGGCACTGGTTCCCGGAGGAAAACGCCAGGCCGTGGCGGTAATAAGCAATGGTCCCAGGTTTGGACCGTAACCGGCCTCGTCGGTACCGATGAAAAATGTCATTTTTTGGGTGGCTGCCTGGACATCGCCATTTTCCGGCACGTACGGGCTCGAATCGCAAAAGTGCGTGATTCAGGGCGAGCCCACTCAGTCGCGGTCCATGATGGTTTTTGTTTCTATTTGGACGGAAGCGATGTTGTCCAACTATTTTGCATGTCGATTTCTGATGAACCGGATCAGACAATAGCGGGTCGAAAGTTTCTCTGCCGACTCACTGACTTCGACACGCTGGTCGACGTGACCCGGGACAATCCGACGAATGCTCATGGCCCATTTGACACCAGCCGTTAAACTCTTCTCCCTCAATTCCCGAATCGGAATAGCGGCTTCAAAACGCCAGCCGGTGTCGTCTCGTCGAGTCGCCACAAACCATTCCGGGTTCCAGCGAGTGAATTGCCAGCAGCGATCCGATGTCCGTCCGGCACTGTCGATTACAAAATGCCAGCCGCTGGAATAATCGCGGTCGACATCCAACTGTAACTCAATGTAATCACTCGTGATGTCTGCCTCGTCATGTGACCGGTTGAAGACCTCACTACCTGGAAGAATGCCTCCGGCCACCGGAAGATGGCCGGCAACAAACAGAAACTCTGCGTCCCAGCTCAGCATTACAAGGCCGTCTGCGACACTATTTTCTGGCTGGCTGGCTGTGAGTCGTATTTCCGGTGCGTGCTGCCAGCACAGGTCGCCCAAGAGACCATCCAGTTCCGGCCGCAAGCGACTTTCCGGCAGATTGAACGCCGGCAAGACCGATTCGACATCAGAAAAAACGGACTGCATTTCATTGCTGGCGAGCAAACGGTGTGAATCAGCAGCGTTCAAAGCGGATGCCAATGTTATTTGTCGCTCGCCAAGACGGTGCATTCGGCGATGTCGAGCGGCGACGATTAGTTGTTGCTGAGCAGTCATGGCGGCATCCGGAGCAAGTTGATTGAGGATTCCCCAGGACACATCGGCCTGCCGATTCCAGTGTTGCACCACCGCTTTTTTTTCCCAGCCGCGCGAAGGTCGCAGGATTTCGAGCGACGTTCCCGCCGCCGGCACAATCCACGGCTTCACCATGATCGCCGGAACCGAATTTCCAGGTTGATTTTCCAAACTGGCTGCCGATTGAGATTCATTGGGCAATCGTACCCCCGCATCCTGTTTTGTTATGATTTTGTCCGTTAGTTCACGTCTTCGCAGCCACTGGATTTCTGCTGATGAATACAGGAGGTGCAGTTCCGCAGCTGCCTGAGCTGCCTGAGGCGAATTGGGAATCCGGCGTGTAAATTCCTGCTGGACTGCAATACGTCCCTCCAGATTCTCGCGGCTGCGAAAGAGTTCAAGCAGATGCTGTAGTTGCGCCGTTGCCATGGCCGTCGGCAGGTTGCTGCCGATCGTCTGAGTGTATGCGATGAGTCCTTCACCCATTGGATCACGCTGAACCTGTCCGGTGATTGCCCTTTTCTGTGTGTGATGCCTGTCGACGATTGCCTGCAGCTCCTCAATTCCGGGATCCAGGCGAGTCAGTTCGCGCCGCCCGTCGGTGCCGGGCACCAAAACGATGTTCCGGAACATGTGGCCCGGAGTGCCTGCTGCCGAATCACCATGCATCACGTAGGTCACCGCGTCGTCTCGTTGACCGGAATACGGCCGCCTGCTGAGATTCCAGGTCGTGGCAACAAGTCCGGCAGTTGTCCTGAGTCGTGGCAGCAGCGTATCGGCTCGAAATTCCAGACGCGTGCTTTCGGTGTACGTGCGGTAAATGATCCGCGGAGCGGACCAGGGCTGAAGTCCGGTTTTATCAAGAGGAACAGACCGCAGACTTGAACCGGAAGCGATCTGACTGGCTGTTTTCATCGCGGTCCTCCACACGGCCGCGACGGCGTCGTTTTCTGATGACGACTCGATACAAATCACATCGGGTCGCCAGGTTCGAATCTGAGCAGCCAGCCGCAACGGCAGCAGTTCGCGGAGCCGGCCATCGGACGCTGCATCCCACGCTTCAAGCAGTGCCGGTTGCGACATGCAATGTTGAATTCGGGTGCGCGCGAAGCGCCAGTCGGTGGCCACTGTATTGACACCTGTCGCGGACAGCGCCGCTCGCCACCGCTCAGACATCGGCGGGGAATACAGCTGTTGGGAAGGCTGCACGACACTAACACGATAGCCCTGTTCCCCAGCGATGCTGGCAAGCATCAATGGTGACGCATCCTCCGGATCGGTGACGATATACATCAGAGCCGAGCGACGATGACCATGACGGACGCTGGTCCAGCTGCATCCGAAATCAGCCGATCGCATGATCATTCCCCACGATCCGACCGCCAGGATTGACTGAGGTCCGATGCGCGCCAGACGATGAATCGATCCGCCGCCGGCGCAGTTCACAACGGTCCACGTTGCGCCCGCATCCTCGCTGCAGAGAACGCTGCAAGCCGGAGTGCCGCCCACGCAGACTCTTTCACCGTCATGGACGACACTCGTCAGACGAAAGATGTCTCGAATTTCTATCGGGAACCGGCCGGCCGGTGGCTTCCAGACAACACCTCGATTGGTGCTGCGACGAATGAATCCACCGTCGCCGACCATCCACGCCTGACCGTCATCCGACAGCGATGCCGCATTCACCATCTGGAGAGTTTGCCCGGGGTGTCCCAGCATGACCAGATTATTACCATTCACCAGTCCATACGTCTGGTGACTGCCGACAACCAGTCCCTCGTCCGGTCGAATAAATGCTGCATTGACCCAATCCGCAGAATGATCCTTTGATTTAATTTGATTCCACGTCTGTCCGCTGTCTTTTGTCATCAGCACCGTTCCGTTCTGACCATGAGTCCCGGTCGTCACAGCAACTCCGCGTTCCATCCCAAAAAACTTAACGAAACGGAGACCAGGCAGACGCGTAACAGATTTGAGGTCGTGCCAGGTCAGCCCGCCATCCCGAGTGGTAAGCAGCACACCACGATCTGTTTTTGAATGAAGATCAAGACGAAGTCCCGCGACGAAGCCGACTCGATTCGTCAGGAAACACACGCTGTGCAGGCTGCAATTGAATGGCAGGATGCCGGAAGCCCACGTCATTCCGGAATCGACGGAGCGGAGTATGACTCCCCGTTCTCCCACGGCCCAACATCGTTTGCCGACAACGGCCACGTCATACAGCGTTGCATCATCGACAACAGCGGCAGACCGACGGATCGCGCCAGCAGCGAACGCCTGGGCAATCGGCTCGTGGGCGATGAGCCTGTACTCGGCTGCGTTTGCTGAAATGCTGAACAGCGCCGCGTTGATGATCAACGGAAAGACAACAGCTGGCGGTTTCATCCCATGGTGATACCAAATCGCAGCATTTGCGGGGAGACGAACTAAATTGCACGCAGGAACTGCCGATTTCCGGATTTCAGACGCTGATTGGACCGAAACGCACCTAAATTCAGGGATTGCAGACGATCACTCATCTTGACCGGCAACACGCGGTCTGAGAGATTTCAGCTTATCTCAGCATTTCTCTTCCATGATGACAGGCTGCCCCACGGACCGGGGCAGACACCGGCAAAGGAGTGTCCCTACCGTGAAACGCCTCTCTCTTACAATCTTTCTCCTCTCGCTGGTCGTATTGGCAACCAGCGCTTCGACTGACGCTCAGGAACGTCGAACAACCCCAAAGAAAGCGACAGCCTCCAGTGTAGGCCTGATTGACATGGCTCACGTTTTTCAAAACTACGACAAATTCAAAGAAAAGCAGGAAGGCCTGAAGTCGTCAGTTCTGCAAAGTGACGCTGAAGCAAAAAGAATGGCGGAAGACTTTAAGACTCTCCAGGAAAAGCTTTCCGGACAGTCAAAACAACTTGATCCGGGCAGTGCAGAGTATGAGCAAATCGAACGAAGACTGCTTGATGAAAAAGGCAAATTTGAATCATGGCGGCAGGCGCGCCAGCGCGTTCTTGCACGTCGAGAAACAGAAATGCTGAAGGAAGTCTACGCCGACGTCAGCCGAATGGTGAAGGCGTATGCAGAATATGCGGAGTACACGTTGGTACTTCGCTTCAACAGTAAGGGTGTTGAAGACGAAATGCAGCCGCAGCAGGCCATTCAAGCGATGAACAAAAATGTCATTTATCATCAGACTGGTAACGACATCACGGGTCCGGTGCTGCGCAAGCTTAACAGCGAGTACAGGAAATCCGCTGGCACGCGAACTCGTACTGTCGGTGAAAGTAAGACCGTCAAATGAGAGCCTAACGAGCGCGAGGTCGGCTGGTGTCCATCGAAAGCACGTATTCCGCGGCAGCTGTCTGCTTTGAGTGGCACCTGCCGGCTTGCTGCCCGGTTCAAATGTTATTCTCACGGTGGGGGACGACGTGAATCACACCGCGAACAGTCGTTTGCAGCAAACACTGGCCGGTCCTGTCGAACTCAAAGGAACAGGCCTGTTCCATGGAATCCGCGGCCGGCTGCGCCTAATTCCTGCCGATGTCAACACCGGCATCCTGTTCTGTCGAACCGACCTGCTCGATTCCCCGATCGTTCCGGCGCGGCATGACTGTGTGCTGAATGCCCATCGCCGTACGGTACTGGGCTACGGCAAAACACCCTTAGTCGAAACTGTGGAACACCTAATGGCGGCTCTGGCAGGGATTGGTGTCGATAACTGCCGCATCGAAATCGACGTACCGGAAGTGCCGTCATTTGATACTTCCAGTCGCATTTTTTGTGATGCAATTCTGGAAACCGGACTACAACAGTTGTCTGATTCGATTGAAATATTCGACGTGACATCTCAAATTATGCGTCAGGCCGATGGCGGGCAGTCACTCGTCCTGCGACCCTATTTGAAACCCCTGCTGGCGATTACCTGGCAGCTCGATTATGGTCCGCGGGCGATTATCCCGGCCCAGGTCTATTCTGCTGAGATTACAGCTGTTAACTTTGTCCGGGAGATAGCCGCAGCCCGCACATTTGTCCTGGAGTCAGAAATTAGTGCCTTGAAGCATTTGGGCTATGGTCAGCATCTGACTGAGCGGGATCTGTTGGTCTGTGGCAACGATGGAACATGGAATCAACAGCTGCGATGGCCGAATGAGTGCGTTCGTCACAAGCTGCTGGACTTTGTAGGTGATTTGGCACTCAGCGGAATGGCCGTCCGTGGTCATGTTTCAGCGATACGCAGCGGACACCAACTCAACCAGAAACTGGCAGCGAAAGTGGCACATCTGGCAGGTGGCGATAGCCAACGCCTGTCATCAGCGGCCTGACAGTCAGGGATGACAACTGCCTTCGCAGGCAGTAAAACGATCAGGATGATCTATCTGTATGGAACCTCAAATCTCACCAATGGCCGATGTTCACCCGTCCGCCGCATTAAGTCCGGGTGTAAAAATTGGTCCGTTTTGCGTGGTCGGCCCCGATGTCACCATTGGCGATAATACGGAGCTGCAGAGTCACGTCGTACTCACAGGACATACGACACTTGGGAAACGGAACCGCCTGTTTGCCGGCAGTGTAATTGGTGGAGCACCTCAGGATATCAGCTATCAGGACGCCGATACTCAGGTCGTCATCGGTGATGACAACATAATTCGAGAGGGAGTTACGGTCAGCAAGGGAACTGAAAAAGAAGACGGTTGTACACGCATCGGTAACGGCAACATGTTGATGGCCAACAGCCACGTGGCTCACAACTGTCGAATCTTTAACAAGGTGATTCTGGTCAACGGAGTGTTGCTGGGTGGGCATGTTCATGTCCAGGATAGAGCGATCATTTCCGGTAACACTGTTGTCCATCATTTTTCGACTCTGGGGCGTCTGAGTTTTGTCAGTGGTGGCTGCCGTGTCCCTCATGATATTCCTCCATTCATACTGGCGGCCGGCAATGACAATCCGGCGCTCAAGACGCTCAACGTTGTTGGTATGCGGAGAGCCGGAATCACTGAAGATTCGATTCAGTGTGTTCGTGACGCGTTTCGCCTGCTGTACCGAAAGCGAAACAGATTGGAATCTGTGCGAACGTACTTCGATGAAATCTATGAAGGCATTCTTCCGATGGAACTCGTGGAGTTCCTGCAATTCATTCAGAAGCAGCGAGCCGGCAGACTGGGGCGAGCTCGTGAGTCAGTCCGTGATCAGCTGGCGCAAACGGTTCAATCCGTAGGGAAATCGAAAGCAGCATGAATGACCTTCAGATGGCAGTGGTGGGAGTCGGATCACTCGGCCAGCATCACGCCCGAATTCTGGCAGGTATGGATGGGGTCAGGCTGGTAGGCGTCGTCGATGCAAGTGCTGCGCAGGGACGGAAGATTGCGGCTCGATTCGCTACGAAGTGGCATTCGGACGTCCAGGCTTTGCCAGACAACCTCGACGGTGTGGTGATTGCAACTCCGACCGTTTCCCATATGAAGCCCGCCGAATTTTTTTTGAAGTCCGGCGTTGCAACGCTTATTGAAAAACCAATGGCCGCAAATCTGACGGACGCAATCAGCCTTTGCACGATGGCTGATGAAAACGATGCGTTGCTGCAGGTCGGACACGTGGAACGCTTCAATCCCGCATTTCAGAAAGCACAGAAATATTGCACCGACATAAAATATCTGCGTTGTCAGCGCGTCAGCCCCTATTCGTTTCGATCGACTGATATCGGTGTCGTTCATGATTTGATGATCCACGATATCGATCTGGCTCTGGCACTTACCGGCCGCATGCCGGACTCTGTCGAAGCGTTTGGCGCCGTGACCGTTGGACCGCACGAAGACTGTGCCGTGGCCCGACTCAGAATGCCAGGTGGTACGATTGTGGATATCACATCAAGCCGTATGGCACCTAAATCTGAACGTAGCCTGCAGATTTGGAGCTCACGGGGCTGTCTAATCGTTGACCTACACGCGCGGACACTCACCAGCTGGCAGCCGTCCCGTGCCGTGGCATCCAATCCAGCCATGATTCAGGCGATCGCGTCCGCAACTCCAGATCCACTCACACTGAAGGACCGCGTCTTCGGCGAATGGATTGAAGAACAGATCACTGAGGCATCTGATCGCGATGCCCTCACCGCTGAACTGCAGGAGTTCACAAAAGCAATTCACGGCAAAACCACACCTCGCGTCACCGGCCACGAAGGCGTTCAGGCGATGCAAGTCGCTGATGATATCGTGAATTCACTGACTCGCTGGTCGTGGCAAGACACAGTGTCAGCTGCGAACCAGGCAGCGTAAGGTCACCGTGACACTTACAATCCTGTAATCCTGTCTCGGGAGGCAATCCGGGAGCTGACACTCCCTGCAGCCGGTTTTATCTGTTTCTTCTGCTCGTCCAGACCCACACACCGACAGTCGGCAATCAGCAGACCCAGCATCAAACGGTCACTGGTCTTGTGCCGTTCCATTGGCCCGGGTGTGAATCGCGCCATCCGCATGGCTGACCTTCGACTTGCGCATCATGTTTCGGTACAAATCAGCGTCCCGAAACCACCGAGCAGTCCGCATTCTCCTGTCCTCGCATCCGGAACAGAGCCAATAATGCTGAAACCGGAAGAATCGCAGCAGTTTCGCGCTGCTCTGATCATGCTTCAGTCCCGCATCAAGGGTGATGTCGAACAGCTGGAACAAGACACTTTTTCCACGGCTGAGGGTGGAGACCATGGCTCTTCTAATCACATAGCGGAAATGGGCTCCGATGCTTGGGAAGTCGATTTTTCCATGCGCATCGTGGGAAACGACCAGGAAGTCCTGTCGGAAATCGCAGCAGCGCTGAGCCGAATTGAAGCCGGGGTATTTGGTCTGTGTGAAATGTGTGTCGAAACCGGGCTTGCCGGTCGGAAAGCCCGTATTCCAAAATCCCGATTGAAGACGATCCCCTATGCACGCAACTGTATCGAATGCGAACGCAGGCGTGAGCAGGAAAACTCCAGCTGATGAATCAGGTCCCTTTTAGTCGAGTGACTCTATATGGGCTGCTGACTGCGTTCGGCGCGGCTCTCGACCTGATTTCAAAAGAACTGGTATTTCGTCAATTTGGCATCCACAACGGCACTGACTGGCTGCTGGGTGGATGGTTGAAATTCCGACTCTTCACCAGTCTGAATCCGGGAGCGTTATGGGGCGTTGGACAGGGATTCGCACTTGGATTCGCCGCTGTGAGTGTCGGGGCGCTTGTCGGTATCTGGTACTGGCTTTTCTGGCGAAGATCGTGTCGCAGTGCCTGGCTGACCACGGCTCTCGGTTTCGTCTCCGGGGGTACTGTGGGGAATCTCTACGATCGCCTCGGGATCCACGGACTCAAAGATATCAACGGCCGGACGATCTTTGCCGTTCGCGATTTTCTTGATTTCCGATTCGGTCGTTTTGACTGGGCCATCTTCAACGTTGCTGACGTTTGTCTGGTGACGGGCGCGGTAATGCTCATGTTGCAGTCTCTCACGATAACCCAGGAATCACCCCTGGCCACCACTGAATAATCTCGCGCAGCGTTTTGCATGTGGTGCAGCGATCGATGATCGACTGTCGCTGTCAGCACCGGAAACATCTGCGACACCGCCAGATTTCGGAAGGGCTCTGACGCCGAGAACACTCACAGTTTTGCCGACGCTCTGAGAGTCGGCATCGCGGGAGTAGATCACACCGCAGCGAATTGACGCCCACTCGTTGTCGGCTACGATAGAACCTACAGTTGTGAGCTGGAGCGCGACATTCGGTGGAAAGAGGAATATACCAAATGGACCAGGACGAAATTCTATTGGATGCAGAAGACCGTATGGAGAAAGCGGTTGAGCACCTTACAACTTCACTCACTGGTATCCGTACCGGGCGTGCCAATCCCGGACTCATCGACTCCGTCAAGGTCGATTACTACGGGTCTCCCACGCCTCTGAAGCAGATTGCCAACATCAGCATCCCGGAACCTCAACAGATTATGATCCGGCCATTTGATACGTCGTCACTGGCCGGAATCTCCAAAGCCATCCAGTCCAGCGACCTGGGACTCGCACCAAATAATGACGGCCGGGTTGTCCGTCTAAATATTCCTCCACTGTCCGGCGAACGTCGCAAACAACTGGCTGGGAGGATCAAGGAACTGGCGGAAGAAGCCCGGATTTCCATTCGCAATATTCGACGTGATGCCAACAAACAGGCAGACGAGGCCCAAAAAGGCAAGGAAATGACCGAAGACGACCGAGATCAGACCAAAGATAAAATTCAGGAGCTCACGAAAAAGTACGAAGGTCAGATCAACAACAAAGCGGAATCCAGAGAAAAGGAAATCCTCGACGAATAGGTTGCGTGCGTTCACTCCCAGGCCAGCAGCGATTCGACATGTGCGGCTGACCCGTCTCGTAACCAGCCGTCAAGCTGTGCAGGGTCTTTCAGTTGCTGTCCACGCAGCGTGGGCACCACCAAAAATTGACAGGTCACGTCCGTTAGCGCAGTCATGTCGCCCCATAGCTTCTCAAACTGTGACACCGGGAATACGTCCTCCTGGCCTTGACCCCACCGTTTCTTCACCTCCTTCAAGGTGATATATGTCGGAATTCGAGCACCAAGACGTCGCACGGCTTCGTCGATCCGAACAAAATCCCCTAGTTCATCACGTGATAATTCAAATATGCTGAGCAGCCGATCAATCGTGATCCACGTTGTGAGAGAATTGTAGAACGAGAGTTTGAATTCATCTTCTTCTCGCGGCATGGCAAGTCCCTCCACAAGGCGCACGCGACCGTTCACACGTGCTAATCCGCCACCTCGATCTTCGAGACGCCGGCTGATCACTTCAAACGAGAGATCACAGTTGGCAGCGATATGTTGACCCAGACAGGCGGGATCCAGATTCGCACCCAGCGTGTCCACGTTGTGGAGCATCAGATACTCCAGCTGAGGCCGCTGCCGCAGCATTCGCTGGAGCGTGCCGTTCAACAGCAGATTCGGTACTTCGTACCAGTGACCAACCGGATGCAGACACTGCAGCGGAAGATTGTCAGTGTAGTCCGACGCTTCACCTGCTGTGCGTGCCCAGTTTATCAGTGCCGCCCGCTCGCTGACCCGTAACTTTTCCTGCTGTTCGTCCAGAAGCTGTTGTGGCACTTCTTCCCAGGCGAACTGCAGGTCACGGATGGTCGGGATCATTCGCAGTCCCACGGACGCTCCGCGGGATACATATACGTTGTCCTCATCAAAATACTTCTGGACGTATCTACGAATCGGCAAGTCAGTGAGATACCCCGTGGTAATGACATGTGCCGGTGCAACGCCATATGTCCGCGCGGTCTTCCGTGACCTGGCAAGGTGAATATCGAGAAACGATCGAAATCGACCACCGATCCGAAAGAACGGATTCAGAGCTTTGACAACTCCCGCTCCCTGAGTCCACCGGCTGCCGACTCCTGCAGACAGAGTAATCACCCCTGCACGACCTTCCTCCAGCGCCCGACGACCCGCATCAATATGTGCAATTGCATGTCCGACACACAGATCCACAACCTCGTCGCTGCTGACGTCGTCGATCGTCACGACCGACGACAACCTGTTTT
The DNA here is from genome assembly GCA_963581585.1 of Planctomycetota bacterium. GTDB lineage: Bacteria > Planctomycetota > Planctomycetia > Planctomycetales > Planctomycetaceae > S139-18. The sequence continues at coordinate 53,214 of CAUZPL010000002.1, read as the reverse complement.
GAGCCAAACCGAGCCGACCGGATTTCAGCTCCGCCCGGATCTCTTCATGAGCGACTTGATCGAATCCATTATCCTGTAACAACTCTTCAATCGTCTGCACGTCCCTGCTGGCCGTCACAGATCCGGGAAGAATCCGATTGATCAGCTGCAGGGCCAGTTGTGTGTCACCCTGTCCCTGTCTGCAGTGATCACCGGCGCGCTCCAGTTCACGCCGAGACATCGGGGACAGCGTATTGACGTCCTGTTTCAACAGACCCGGAAGCATGAACGCCAGGTATCCTGCCGGCAGCTGTCCGGTGGAGTTCAGGTCGGCCCAGGTGCCACGATCGTTGATCGTGAAGTCATAGACAACCGGATCCATCGCAAACGGCACCGACTCCTGCATTGATTCCTTAACCTGCAACATCATGTGTTGCAGCCACGACTGAGCCTGATCGTGAACACTGGGATTAAAAATGAACCCCATTCCGCCCCCGGCCATGCCACCCAGCATCCAGAATCCGTGGAATTGTTCGCCGTACTCTGCCTGGCAGCGAGTGATGAGTTCCTCTGTGTAGGCGTTGGTGCACCACGGAATGATCTTCTGCAAAGGACCGTGAAAATTTCGATGCGTCGCTTCGCCAATGGCCGGTATTTCACCCATCCGCAACGCAGAGACCATTTTATTAAAAAGGGCAATGGCATCGTGCCTGGCAGTCCATTCTGATTCACTGCGCAGCAGGTATTTCTCAGTCACCATCTCCAGAATCGGGCCGACGTTTTGAGCCATCCCTCCGTGGACCAGCACCAGGCTCTCCTGAAGTTTCTGTCTGGTCGCCGTGGTGACATCGGACTCGTTGAAGATCGAATGTTGAGGCATCAGCCGGCCTCGGCTGATGCCGAATTCCGGGTCCCCTTCGTCAGCAACCACTCCTTCGATGAGTTTGATGCCTGGCCAAACACCTCCGGAATCCTGCCAGCCACCGCCGGATCCGCCAAGCCATTCTCCGAGGATCGCCCGAGCCGCCACAATTCGCCGGTCGGATTCTGTCAGTGCACCAGTTAGCCGTGAGACCTGTGCGGTGGCCCGCATGCACACAGCTATCAGCGAACCCAGCAGGTTGGTACTCACGGCCAGCCGTGATCCCTTGGGGATATCATTCACACGGCTCACAATTTCCAGCCCCTTGCCAGGTCCGATCATCCGGTTGAACACGTCCGAGACTTTGGCACCACCACCTTCCATGCCTGGAGGAATCAAACCGGATGCGATCACCGCAGCTTTCAGCAGTCCAAGATAATCGCGAGCGAAATCAAAGACCTCGTTGACGTCACGAATGTCGGCTCTGGAATCGAGGTCAATGCTGACCAGTCGGAGCAGCGGTGCGTCGATCACCCGCAGACAACATTCGATAGGCGGCGCCGGTCTGGCATGGCGCCCACGGACTGCCAGATCGATGCTCGCATTGATAACGCGGGCTCCCTCCGGGAAATCCATTCCCAGAAAGAAAATGTCGCTCCAGCCACTGTGGGTCAAATCCATGCGGACAGCTGTCCGCTCCGTCAGTGTGGGGAAGCAGCCGATTGTCCTGTTAATCTCCAGCAACTCCGGGCGAATTCTCAACGGAACATCGGCAGCATGTCCACATCGGAACATCCATTGATTCCCTCGGAAGGTTCTCACGCTTTTGCGTACCTGATCCGCCAGTGTCTGAAATGCCAAACGATGGTAGGCCTCAGCAATGGCGCTCGTGAGTGTGACGGACGGACCATGGAATTCCTGCCTGGCGAGGAATGTATCGATCGCTTCCGGATAACGGCGATTGAGCATCTGCTCATACCCACCGACAGGGATGTGTCCTGTCTCACGACCGCCCAGCTGAACAGGAAGATGAAAGCGATACACTGCATACAGGAAAAACAAAGCACGTACGCGCTGATAGAGATTGTCGCATGTGCGACGGAATTGATCGATTTCCGCGCAGTGCGTCAGAAGTTGCTGATCGGAGAGTCCGGCGCAGAGTGAACCAAGCGAGGTATTGCGGACATCCGGATCAGTCGAAGTGATGACCTGCAGGAATGGAGACATACTGTATTGGTATTTCTTTCAGCCGATTGAGTTCACTGTGCAATGTTGCTGAAAACACCTGACACACCGTCCGAGGCGTTTGAATCATGCTGCACCTGTGCGGGCCAGAATCCCGTGGATTACCTGTAAATTCCCTGTTCACTTGTTAGCCATCAGTGCAACCAGTTCCGTCAGGATGAAATCCCGGTCCACGCCGCACAACGAAATCGCCAGCTGCGCCAGCATGAACCCATACTTGTATCCGATGTTGAATCGTGATCCGTCCACCTCGAAAGCCAGATAGCGTTCTGTCTGAGCCAGCTGAGCCAGTGACTCTGAGAGGTCGATTGATTGTCCAGGTCCGGCCGCGTTGAGATTCGCCTGCAGAATTCGCAGCACGACCGGTGTCAGCACATGCATGCCAAACAGACACAGATAATGTCCGGACCGCTGTCCTGCCACGACCAACTCCTGCTCGGCGATCGTGGGTGTCGGCTTCTCTACGACTGTCGTGACTTCGTAAAGACGTTCCAGCTGAGCGACCGGGCGACCGCCGACAGTGCCGAAATAAATGATCTCATTTTCGCGAGTGGGTTGGATCGCAGAGATCGAACATTCCTGTGCAACAGCCATTTCACACAGCTGAGCGGCACAGCTGTGCTGACCTGTGCTGACGTAAAGGTGATCGGAGACCAGATGCAGAAATGGTTCGTTACTGATGAATTCAACTGCTCGCAGGATTGCGTCACCGTATCCTCGTGGATTGTCCTGCTCAAAAAAAACGAGTCGTGAAGCATGGGAACCGGCAGCTGACAAATATCGTTCTGCCTGTCCAGGACGAACAATAATGGCAATTTCATCGATCCCGGCTTCGACAACTTCATTGAGCGTTCGATGGAGTACCGTGCCGCTGACCCCGTCACGGTCCACCACGCTTTGCAGCGGCAGATTCGAATGATGCTCTCCTGCCGCTGTGATCACGGCCTTTCCAATTTTCATATACTTTTAGCCTGCAGGTTCCAGCGACAGCGTATCGACAACAGGCTGCAGATCTTAGCGCCAAACGGGATCGGCAGCAACGATTGTTGTTAACGCCGCCGCTTCGCTGTCGAGTGGCGAAAAAATGATCGACTCGGCCAGCACGAACTGACCGCGGCTCTGCATGACATTTAAAACCCTCGCTCCACGCGAAAGAAGCCACGTATTCACGGTAACCGACGCCGGGATTCAGGCCCATGATTTTGCCGCGGACCTGTGGGAACAGCTTCGAGGTTGAGCACATAGATCGTGGGTGTTTGTTCTGCGAACCGCATACTCCAAATTTTTTGGCTCGCTTACCCCAATCTCTCTCTGCCAGTCGGCTCCCCGTCACACCCGTAACGCGATGGCATACGTGCTAAAGTAATATCATGCAATTCGGTAAGGCCCTTTCGAACCGCTCCACTCACTCATCGGTGACTTGCGTAAAACTGAGGGATATCAGCTGGAGATTCGTCATTCCCTCGAGATGCTGCAGGCCGGAGTCCGTAATCTGTTGTATTGTCAAGGTACAAGTATTCAAGGTGGCTCGGCCCCCGCAAATGCACCAACTCGCCATCTGTTGTTCTCGTCCGTTGAAGACTGAGCTGTTCGACACTGTTTAGCCCTTTCAACAGCTCCAGCGTGGCGTCGCTCACGTCGAGTCCCTCAAGTACCAAGAAGAGGTTCCTCACTGTTTTCAACTGCGTGATTTTCGATTCTGCGCCCCTGAGCTAACGAGCTCATTCGCAAGGTGAACGGTTAGGTGGTCCTCCTTTTCTTCCACCCTTGCTCCCAATTTTTCGAAGGCCACGATCCCATCCCGCTGGATATTTTCCGGGAATGTGAATTCCGTATTAGCTGCACCGTGAAGCGGCTTCGGCTCTGCAAGCTAAATTCATCAATACTTGCGGACTCCCATTCGACAGGCCGCCGGTCCTCATGTCCCAGACCGAGCCCTGAGAGTATCCTTGGCGAGCGAAACACCACTCCGATAAAAGCGGACCGGCCGAAAGCACCTATACCTCCGAACAAAATATCGCCCCATCGCGATAAAAGAAGCATCATCGCGATTCCAACACAAACGGCCGTAGCAAGTGCCCAGTTCCAGGCGAAGAACGAACTCCAGACACCAAACTGATGAAGTGCCATTAATGCAATGACTGTCCACCAATCCGCAAAGTCCTCCGTAAAAACCCTTACTCCCGACCAATCAATTCCGGTAAGAAACTCCGCTGCCCAATGCCCCACAGAGACAGCCGAACGTGCACCCAAAGATTCCAGAGATAAACAAACACCGGTGTTACCGGAGGTACGTAAGGCTCTCTTACGGGTTCCAAGGAGAATCCCAAAGTCATACGCGGCCATTGAAATAAAAGCCGAAGCCCATCGTATTGACGGCTGTCCAGAGAACGATTTCACCGATCTGCTCCCTGGATGAAACGTCTCTGCTGGATCGACAGCTCTGCCGCCGGTCACTTGAACTTGCATGTCGCACAGTAAGGAGTGTTGGACCGATTTATTGGGGCAGGGATGGTGGCTCTTGTCACGGCTGAGTCGGTGAAGTTTGCCGTCAATTTCGATCCATACAATCAAATAGTCATGTCCTCGTCCTTTTTGAAGATCCTTATCTTGTGCTTCGGGTGTCGCAAGAGGGGAGCAGCCGTTCCCACGTCCGCCACCGGGTATGAGCCGTGTGGCCGAAAATGTTTGTCGAAGCCCTGGAGGCCAGGTAAGTTCGGACGACAAGAGCAGACGAAATAAAAATGTTAAGGAGCGCCAGACGTCAAAACATGGTCAACGGCGATCATACAAATCATCTCGATGATCCGGATCGTCCAGTGTGCCTTCACTCACATATCCAAGTCGCTTCTCCTGAATGCGAGCCGCCTGTTCGGGATTGATAAAGTTGGGCCCCGGCACGTCAATCGTCGATGCGTAAGCAAACGATCGTACGCTTCCGTCCATGAATGCCACGTTCGCTGAGTTGCTGTGGCGGAAATGAACGTTTGGAAAATTGTGGGATGGCGGTTCCAGCAACCATGTTTCTTCGAAACTAAATGTCGGTGGAGCAAACGTGACGGCCTTCACCTGAGCCGCATCGGCAAACGCTATTGTCTGAGTGGTTGCACTCAGATCTCTGAATTTTCGTGTCAGGGGTTTGCTGCTGGGCGTAGCGATAAATATCGGAGCCCGATACTCGACGCCGCTTTCGCGCGACAGGAAGTAGCCGTTATATCCAAACCCGGATACCGGATGACCATAGGCCATTTCATCCACCTGCGCAGGACCAAAATTGGGACACTGAAATGCCGGTCGGCTGGTTTCCATAAATGGCGCCAGTGGACCGGCCACGAAATCGATCTGTTCCGTGGAGTCCGGTTCATCGTAGTTGAGAACACCAAACCAAAAACGGGCCGTCCCCTGGTGACCTGCATACGTGCTTAAAAAATTAAGCCGCGTCTGATCTTCCACGACATAGGGAACAAAATGCTCCTGGTAAACATCAGCGTAGTTGTGCAGTGCCAGCGTGATCTGTCTGAGTCGACTGCGACACTGCGTTCGCCTAGCCGCTTCGCGGGCCTGCTGAACAGCAGGCAGCAACAGACTGATCAACACCGCCACGACAGCAGTCACAACGAACAACTCGATCATCGTGAACGCTCTGCGACGAAACCGGGTTCCAGCGAGTAGTCGTGCCATCAGTCTTTTCCTGTTTGAACATTAAACAGAAAGATCGGACGAAGGCAGAATCAACGGCATTGACTCACTGGACGAACACAGTTCCTGCCATACACCTCACTGGATCAGTTAATCGAAACAGAGGTGGGGCAGGCACAGATCACTCGCCAACATCACCTTTCCGCGAAGGCATATCAACAACGCCAGGAGGCAGGTCTTCTGGCTTCCAGATCAACCAGTGACTCATCCTTCCCTTCGAGTCGATGAAACAACTGTGGGCAGTGGATTTTCGAGACTGTACCCGGTCACAGCGGCGGCGCCGCAACGGATTTGCACCATCTTCCCTATTCACTCACTGCATCGATCTCTGACGGGATCACAGCAAGCACTTCAACCGTAAAGTCGTCAGATGCGGTGAGCGCACCTGCCAGCATAACCTCGCAGATTACCTGCCAGGAATCTGTTTGCAATGGCCTTCGCGAATTGAATCACAGTTTCCGCACCATAGAATCACCTATTGTTTCACCTGCGGCCACATCGGTCAGGTGCATTTCAGCAGCGCCCGGATTGGGTCTAAGCTTATCAGCGACGGGTCGATCATCCTCATCCCAAGTTGTCACGTCGGGTCAGACACCAACGAACCATTCATGCAGGATGCCATTCGCAAAGCTAAAACGCTCATCGAAGCTCTGGGATGGATTCAGAGATTTCGCAATCGTTACGTGGTCGTCAAACTTGGCGGTAGTGCCCTCAACGATAATGAAGCTGTGGACAGTCTGCTGCTGGATATCGTCTTTATGGCGACTGTAGGTATGCGGCCAATACTCGTCCATGGAGGCGGCAGGGCGATCAGCACTGCCATGAACGAAGCCGGGATTGAGCCTCGATTTGTCGAAGGTCGGCGTTACACCGACAATGCCACTCTGGACATCGCATCCCGTGTACTGGTTAATGAAATCTGTCCCTGGATCGTTGACAAAATCCGCAGCCGCGGAGCTCAGTCCGCGGGGATCCACTTCGAAACCGAAAACGCACTCACTGGCAGACCACTCACGATTGCCTCTGCGGATGGCTGCGCAGTGGATCTGGGCCATGTGGGTCACGTGCATCAGGTCGATCGGGATCTGCTGGTGAGAATTTGTTCGACAGGCACGATTCCCGTCATTCCCAGTATCGCACTGGACAAACACGGTCATCGACTTAATGTCAACGCCGACACGGCGGCTGCGGCCGTGGCTCAGGCGGTCGACGCCGAGAAGCTGGTATTTCTCAGCGACATCCCTGGAATTCTGACGGATGTGGGTGATCCGGTTTCCCGTATTTCACATGTGACAGCAGCACAGCTTCGACATCTGATCGCAGACGGTACAATCGCCGGAGGAATGGTCCCCAAGGCTCAGGCCAGTTTAGACGCGTTAACGGCCGGGGTCAGAAAAGTCCACATCGTCGATGCCGGCATGCCACATTCGCTGTTGCTGGAGATCTATTCTGATACGGGAGTGGGAACCGAAATCGTGGCGTAGTGTCTAACGAACCGAGTGTCCCATTGCACCACGCAACTTTGGCACTAATGTCAAAAACTACTGGCACAAGGCGCAGGCGAGCGTATTTGCCGTGAATCATTCATTTGCGCCTGGAACTCCTTTTTGCGAATAAGTGGCGCCGTCCAGCAAACCAACAAACAGTGGTATTCAAAGGAATCATTATGGAAACCGTGACATCACTCACCAGTCAGGACACCATCGAACTGTTCGATCAGTTTGTTATCCCTAACTACACTCGATATCCCGTGTCACTGGTCGAGGGAGCTGGTTCGTGGGTCACCGATGCGGAGGGGCGTCGCTTTCTGGATCTGTTCCCAGGCTGGGGCTGCAATATCCTCGGGTACTCTCCGCCGGCGGTCGTGGCTGCTATTCAGGAGCAGGCAGCCCGGCTAATCCATATCCCCAACACCTGGTATATCGAACAACAGGGACGGTTCGCCGAGTTCCTGTGTTCGCGCAGCTTCGGTAAAGCATTCTTCTGTAACAGTGGTGCGGAAGCCAACGAAGCCGCGATCAAGCTGGCGCGACTGCATGGTTCAGTGAACGGGCGTTATCGCATCATCACCTTCGAGGGAGGTTTCCACGGCCGAACTCTCGGAACACTCACCGCAACCGCCCAACCCAAATACCATGAGGGCCTCGGTCCTCTAATGGCCGGATTCCGCTACGCGGCGATGGATGATCTGGATGTGGTACGGGAACTCGTAGACAACGAAACCTGTGCCATCATGATTGAGCCGGTACAGGGTGAAGGTGGTGTTCAGATTCCTGATCCGACATTTCTGAAAGGATTGCGCAACATCTGTGACGACAGGAATCTGTTGCTGATTTTTGACGAGGTGCAGACGGGCATGGGGCGCACGGGAACATGGTTCGGCTACCAGCAAACCGAGGTCACACCAGACATTATCACGATGGCCAAAGGCATTGCCGGTGGCGTGGCCTGCGGAGCCATGATCGCTCAGGAAGGTATCGCTGGTGACCTGCGACCAGGCATGCATGCCAGCACGTTCGGCGGTAACCCCCTGGCAATGGCGGCCGGTTTGGCCACGGGCACCACAATCGAAGAAGAAAACCTGCTGCAGCACGTCACGGACAATGCAGACCATGCACGTCAACGATTGTCAACGTTGCAGGCCCGACTGTCCATCATTCGCGAAGTCCGCATCTGCGGCATGATGGTCGGAATCGACCTGAATATTCCCTCCGGCCCCGCAGTTGGTTTGTGCATGGAGCGTGGTGTCCTGATCAACGCCACTCAGGACACGGTGGTCCGCCTGCTCCCGGCACTGAATATCAATCGAGAAGAGCTCGATCAGGGTCTGGACGTCGTCTCCGAAGTCCTGCAGCAAATGGAAGAACAGAGCCAGGAGTAATGCAGACAGCAAAGAAAACTATGCCAGCTGAAGAGCAGCAGAAAATTTTGACCGGCCGCCTGGCCCCGAAGCGATTGTTTCAACGGAGAGTATTGAACATATATTGGAACAGACCGACCGCGCGTGCCAGCAAAGCTGTCTGCTCACGCATGAAATGACGATACAGATTATTCCGACAATGGAACTGCTAACCGACCGGTCCGGCAGATGTTCATAGCCCCGCTATACCTGCACCGACACGAAAAGACTCAACGCCGTTCCAGTTTCTGTCGGCCTCGCCAGGGTTGCAGGATCGCCAGATTAACCGCGCTTTTATTGGGCTGAAATCGTCGCTGCCCGGTGTTGGCCCGGCGCTGATGCCGGCACAGGCCCACTGTTAAACGGTGAGCAAGGGATCAAAGACTCGCGGTCGTGGAGGCAATCCAACTGCTAGAGGTCGCCGCTGGAGCACAACTGACCCTTGCAGACCCCGATACAGTCAACGTATTTACTGGTCGGATTGTTGAATTAACGGACCAGTCATTTCCGAAACCTCAAACGTGGCTGCGTCACAAAACTCACAATGACTCCCGACAGAAAACTGGTGGCCGGTATGATCAATTGAAAAGACAAATTGCCCGGGACGCTCTGAATATCGTGGATGGACATACGCAGCTAAAAATCATGACTTGTTGGCATTATTCGCCGGTTGCTTCCCATCGACGTCTCACCACCATCCACAAACAGGCATGTGCCTGTGACATACGACGCATCGTCGGAAGCCAGGAACAGGACGCATGCGGCAATTTCCCGCGGTACCGCTGCCCGCTTAAGCATGGTGGACCGCCCAAATTCTTCCTTGAATGCCTTAGTTTTCCCAGCCGCGGCAGCACGCCGCTCATGGAAGCGGGTCAAGGTTGGTCCTGGACAGAGAGCATTGACCCGGATGCCGTCATCGGCATGATCTCGTGCCATCGCACGCGTCAAACCGGTGACCGCGGCCTTTGTGGTGTCGTACTGGACTGCACTGTCGCTCGCTATGAAAGCAGAGTTGGAGGCGATGTTGACAATGCTTCCGTTTCCCGTGCGGCGCAAAAGTGCGACCGCAGCTTTGGCACAGAAGGCGTAGCCTTTGACGTTCACCCCCAAAATGGTATCCCAACTCTCCTCGCTGGCTTCGGTCACGCGCTGGTAGAGCCGGATGGCCGCATTGTTGACAAGAATATCAAGCTGGCCAAATTGTTCTGCTGTCCGACGAATAAAGGCTGCCGCTTCAGTTTCGCGTTCCATACGGGCCTCAACAAAAAGCACATCTCCTCCACACGCCCTGATTTTTTCTGCAATTTCCCTGCCGCGGGCGCCGTCACGATCAGCAAAGCCTACCCGTGCACCCTCTTCCACAAACAGCCGCACTGTGGCTTCGCCAATGCCCGATGCACCACCGGTGATCGCCGCGACCTTGCCATCCAGTCTTCCCATCCGGGATATCCTTGAAAACGACGGCTTTCTCAGGCGAGGATGTACGACGCAACGGAGTCGATCAGAGTTGTGCCTGTGCAGTCGGGAATTCCGCCGGCATGCAGATCTCGATCACTTCGAAATCATCGGAATATTCCAGGACTTCGTGCTTGATGTTGGGGTCCTGGTACCAACTGTCGCCGGCCTCGAAGCGGACCTCACCAACGTCTTCGAATTCAACCCGAGTCCAGCCGTGCAGTACGTAGTTCATCTGGAACTCAAGATCATGTGTGTGACAGCCACCGGGACCGCCACAAGGTTCCGTGGCACGAATGACGTGCGCAAGGACCCTGCCCTTGCTGGCCGCAACAATGCCAAGATCACGATACTCAAAATAGCTGCGGAGTCCAACCTTCCATTCCGCCGTTTTGTGGAACGACATTGTGGTCATGGCGACTCATCCTCCGGGGTTGCGATTGTTTGATCCGCATTTGAATCTGAGACACACCGGTCGAGTCTACCAAAAACAAAAGCTGTCAGGAAACGGCAATGAATCGATCGTTAATTCAGAATTCCCGTTTGCTGTCTGGCCGACTCTGTCGACGGACCCCAACGAACATCCTGTCCCCTGACTGATCTGTAAGGCCTCGGAAACGGGTTCAGCTGTTTCACTTTGCCGCCCGAACGGCCGACACAAATCAATTATCGAAGACAACACTCAGCTCTCACCCGCAGTTGCTTCATCGTATCGTATTCAGCTCGAAGAACCGGAAGCGATTCATGACCGATAGATTTCTCACCGATGTCTTCGCTGGCATGGCCGGGACCGCGCAACAGTTCAAAGATTTCACTCTGAAGAGTCATGCTGGCGGCGATTATCGGCCATTAAGCTGGTGCGTGTGCCGCGAAAATCAAGATTTCGTCATTTTCAGGACGGATTAAGGCAAGCAACAGCAATCCATCAGTGATACCAGCTGGTTGAGTCAGAAAATTCGGATAGCGGGATGGAATCGAGGCATCCGTGTTAAGTCTGTCAAAGAAGGACAGAGTCGTTCGGTACATCGAGAATCAAATGCATTACCGTCCACGCGAATCCATCGAACATGAATATCTGCGGCTGCCGGAAACGCATAAAGCTGAAAATGACGCGCAAGATGTGTGAGACTGAATGGGTCGCCAGCATCCGGGCCCCAGTGGCGTTTGTAGGCTCCAATGATCGATGGTTCACACGACCGGCAGAGGATATTTTGGACCTTCGGTCCCAAGAAAAATGACGCCATTTCTGCAGGGCTTACTGCAATTCCGGGAACGTCTTCGTCAAGTCCAGGGTGTCCTCCAGGAACTCCTGCTGCTTCAGCAGTTTGGCAAACAGTTCTTTCATGATCGGCTGTGATTCCGGCCGACCGGCCAGATCAACTATTTCGTCGGGGTCGTGTACCAAATCGAACAGTCTGGCTGCGGGTGCCTGCGGATAAAGGATCAACTTATAGTCTTCGGTTCGCACACTTCGCTGGAGCTGCAGATATGCACCGTAAATCGATTCATACGGACTCGGCTTACCCTCAAGCATCGGCAGCAGGCTGTTGAATTCCACATGGTTCGGTTTTTCGACGCCGGCCAGTTCGAGACTCGTGGCCATCACATCCTGCAGGTAGATTGGCCCGCTGATCTTTGCACCAGCCTTAACACCTGGAGCAACAACCAGAAATGGCACCCGGACGCTGTGATCGTACATATTCTGTTTGCCCATCAATCCATGATGGCCACATGACAAACCATGGTCCGCGGTAAAAAAAATCCAGGTATTCTTGGCCTGTCCACTCGCACGCAGCTTGTCAAGAATGCGTGTGATTTGTGCATCCATGTGTGTGATGATCGCATAGTATTCCTGTCGATTTACTTTCACACAATGCTCCGTTCGCGGGAACGTCGCAAGCCTCTCGTCACGTAGACTTGCGCCTAATCCAGTTTTGTCTTTGTATGGGTAGAGCGGCAGGAAATTCTTTGGCAATGAGATCCGGTCGAGCGGATAGCGGTCGACGTACTCCCGGGGACTCTGCCGGGGATCGTGCGGGGCATTGAAAGCGATATACATAAAAAACGGCTTGTCGTGCTGTTTCGCATCGTCGAGAAATCTGACTGCGTCGTCGCCAATAACTTCGCTCCAGTGTCTGCCGCCCTCCCAAAATCCACCGAACTTGGGGTCATATGGTGACCAGGGATCAGTGCCGTCCGGCTTTGGACGCCCATATCCTTTCGGCGTCTGTTTGGGCATGCCGCCGCGGACATTTGCGGTGATGTCAAACGACTTTTCTGCGCTGGCCATGCAGTGCCATTTCCCGGTGAAGTAGGTCTCGTAGCCCGCACTCTTCATATACTCACTCCACCAGCGACCGGCCTGGCGTTCTGTTTCGCTTGTTTTGTAAATCGCGCTGGCTCGCCAAACAAAACGTCCGCTGTTGAGCATTGTGCGGCTGGCAACACAGACTGCCCCGCTCCAGGAACCCATGTTGAAGCAATGTGTAAAGGTCGTACCGTCGGCAGCAAGCTGATCGAGCGCAGGTGTCTGGATTTCGCGGTTGCCAAACGCACGTACGGTTTCGTAGCACTGGTCGTCTGCAAAAATAAAGAGAATGTTCGGCTGAGACTTCATCTCGTACGCAGTGCAGATTTGGCCCATGGCCACCAAAACGAAACCGTAGATCAGGACCATTCGATACATGGAGTAAGAACCTTTGAATGTGGCGTGTTTTGCAGGTCGAAAATCAAACCCGCAAAGTTACTCGGCCGGACGAAGGCCGGCAAACAACCAGGACTGTACCGGAGTACACCGATAATCTCACGTATTGCAGCGAGGAACCCGATTATGTTGCGCACTTGAATTAAGGAACAGCTCATACAGCTCCCGGTTTCCAGGTCGTACCCTGATGAGAGCTGTGGAACCTGCACCGCTGCGCGGCAGGTGCCTGCTGATCTGCTCATTTTGACGGAAACCCGATCGGTGCTGAACGTTCGCTCAGATCACGGTTAATCAGTGGCAGCAGGCTGATTCCGGCGTATGGCCGCTCCGGCCATTTGATTCCGAGAGCCTGGAGAATCGTCGGAAAGTCGTCGCTCGTCACAGCCGGCATAGTACTGGTCCGTGAACCGTTTGTCCTGTCGGGTCGGACCACCAGGCCCGGTACTCGGATTCCACTCTGGTATCAACTACCTCTCGTACAGACTTCCTTTTCTTCCTCCGACTTCATCGGTACTGCCGTCCCGACCGGATGGACGTTTGTCCGACGCGTACCACATTTTCATGTCGTCGGAGCTCATACTCCCCGCTCAGCAGGCTCGAGCAGCAACACAGTGCTGGAAAACTTTTTCTCTGGGTGGAAATACCATGTCCGCCTCGACATGATGCGATGGTCCTTCCCGAACATTGAAGCGATCAAAAACCTATGACACAGAATTTCTCGTATGGACGTTGTCTGGGGTCGTTGCTGGTAATCTGTCTGGCCACAATGCCGATTACACGCAGCGACGACCAGAAACTTCTTGCCATCATCGCGAAAACCGGACCTCAGGGCACTGGATCGCCCGCGGCGAGAGCGGCCCGTGATGAACTGGCTCTGCGAAGTGTCAGTTTTCTGCCTTCTCTGTTGATCGCCATGGATACCTCCAACCCGGTTGCCGCAAACTGGTATCGGACCATCTTCGAGGAGATTGTCGCCCGTGAATCTCGAGAGAGCGGGACGCAGTGGCCGTTAAAGTTTCTGAAGACGTATGTCAGTGATACGAAGCGAGTAGGGAGACCACGACGCCTGGTCATGCGGCTGATCCACCAGTTTGAACCGGATTTCCGGATCCGCTGGTTGGCCGGCCGGTTCACAGACCCGGAGTTTCGCGACGAGGCAGTCGCGTACGCACTCCAGCTTGGAAACCAGGCACTGCTGGAAAATGACGTCGATGCTGCAACAGCTCAGTTTCGCAGGGCCTTCGAATATGCACGTGACCGCCAGCAGGTGACTGAGGCAGCGCAACAGCTTCGATCTGTCGGAGAAACAGCAGACGTCGTGAAACAACTGGGTCTGGTAACAGACTGGTGGCTTGCCGGACCCTTCGATGCTCCTGACAGGAAGGGTTTTGAATTGTCATTCGACCCTGAACGCCGCATTGATTTGCAGGCGAGGTACAAAGGGCAGAATGACACGGAGTTCGGCTGGGTTCGGCATCGAACGACAGATCCACTGGCGCAACTGAACCTGGTGCCGACACTTGGAAAAACCGACGAAGCAGTGGCCTACGCATGGACAGAGATTACGGTGAAACAGGCACGGGATGCTCAGCTTCGCTGCGGAGCCGATGACTGTTGTCTTGTGTGGCTGAATGACAAAGTGGTCTCAGCGCATGAGCAGTGGCTGAATGGCATTCGGTTCGACCGATTCATAAATGCGATCAGGCTTGTGGCAGGTCGCAACAGAATCCTGGTCAAAGTCTGTCAGGGACCGCAGCACCGAAATTCGGAGGTGTTCAACAACTGGTCACTGCAACTGAGACTGTGCGATGAGGAAGGGCAGGGTATCCCGTTTGAATCAGTACTGCCGATACTTGAAACAGATTAGAGTTGGGCAGCGTCCTCTTCAAAGGTATTCAACACTGCAGCGACCAGTGGACAAAGTGTACCGGTTTTCGAACAGGGAACCGCATGCGATGAGTGATTCCGGCAAAAGTGAGCAGAAGATCAAATGAGCAGTAATTTTCCTGACATCTACCGAAGACAGTCGTGGACATTTGTGATTGCGGTCTGTGTCGCTCTGCCTGGTTTCGCCGAAGACTGGCCAGGCTGGCGCGGTCCACAACGCAACGGCGTAACCAAAGACACGGGTGTTCCGACAACGTGGTCTGCCACAAAGAATATTTTGTGGAAACTGCCGCTGCCGGGAACAGGCATCTCGAATCCGGTCATCGTACAGGATCGCGTCGTCGTCACGGCATCGGAAGGACAGGATCAAAGTGACCTGCATGTCATTTGCTATGATCGCGCGACAGGGAAGGAACAGTGGCATCAGCAGTTGTGGGGTACGTCACCAACATTGTTCTATCCACGGAGTGGCATGGCCAGTCCGTCACCGTTGACTGATGGGCAGCGCATATTTGCATTTTTCGGAACCGGTGATGTTTTTTGCATCGATATGGACGGCGGACTGTTGTGGCAGCGATCCCTTGCCCATGAATATGGTCGGTTTCAAAATCGATTTGCGGCATCCAGCTCACCGCTGCTTTTCGAAGACAAACTCATTCTCCAGTGCGATCACTACGGTGATTCGTATCTGGTCGCACTGAATCCGCGGACCGGCGCCAATGTATGGAAGGCCGATCGACCGGACGTGTGGCATTCCTGGTCGTCCCCGCAGATCGTCGCTTCCGGGGATCAGCACGAGCTCATTGTGTCGGGTTCAATGAAATTGGCAGCTTATGATCCCGGTTCGGGTGATCGATTATGGACCGTCCGGGGGCTGGCTCAGGAATGCATTCCAACACCGGTCTTCGCCCATGGTTTGCTGTACGCGGTCAGCGGTCCCAATGGCAGTCACTTTGCGGTCCGTCCTGGCGGGCGAGGTGATGTGACAGAATCACATGTGGTTTGGAATCATAGACGCGGAACTTCATTCGTTCCGTCGGCAATCATTGTTGGCGACCGTTATTATCTTGCTGATGATAAAGGCTTCGCGAGATGCTGGACGATTCCGTCCGGCAAGCTGCTGTGGCGGAAGCGATTCAAAGGTCGATTCACAGCGTCGCCAGTTGCAGCCGACGGGAAACTGTTCTTCGTCAACGAAGCGGGAAGTACTCTGGTGATCGATGCAATATCAAGTGACTATGTTGAACTGGCTCGCAATGAAGTCGGTGAAGACGTTCTCAGCTCTCCCGCGATCTCGCATGGCTGCTTCTTTCTGCGCACATCCAAACATTTATTCTGCATCGGTGAAAAACCGCAGATTAAAAATCCGTCGTGAAAGTGTATTGAGACTGATCAATGTGTGTGCCCGATTCCACCTGAGTGAATCTGTGCCGATGCACCCGGCATGTAACCGGAAAGGCAGGACACGAACTTTGCTTCCAGATGCAGCAAGGCAGAAACATCTGAGCTGGTGTGTGAGCGTTTAACGCTATTTCCCGTCCAGCATCTTCTCGTACTCGGCCAGCAATGGCCGGTAAGCATAGGCGTTGAGAACTGCAATCACGCCGCGGTCGCTTTGATCCTGTGCAATGTCGGACAGTGTGTTGATGCAGTTGTACGTTTGTTCAAGTGCTGTCTCCAGATGTTCCAGCGCCATTTCAGATTCGCCTGCCTGCCTGGCAATCGCGGCTTCTTTGACGGCTTTAACTGCAGCAAGATATTCGAGCACATACTCACCGCGTTTAGCGTAGTAAAACAGGATGGATGTGGCATCACCATCCACCGCTCCCTGTGCGCGGTAAAGCTCGATCATGTACTGCGTATACTCGTCGGTTACTTCCTGCCACCATTCCGGAATCGGTGTCGCGTTGTAATGTTTCATCATCATACCCTGGATCGGAAACGTGAATCCGATCGCGTGCCTGTCGATTAAATCTGTGGCCGTTTCAAGATGCTCCCAGGCCTTCCATAATCGATCGGCGGCCGCACTGTTTCCTGTTGCCGTTGTCCAGAGCTCGCGGACGGCCTGCTCTGCGGTGAGATGCTCTTCCCATGAAGCTCGAGCCAGAAAGTAAACGGCAGGATCAAGTTCGCCTGGCACCCAATACCGAGTCGAAAAACCGGCCCAGCCTCGCTGCTTGATGAGGGCAGTCAGTGTACTGAGGCTCTTCATGGCCGACTGTGGCAAAATACCGACATTGTCATCTGCCAGCGTCATAATCAATTCGCTGGTCACTTTGTCAGCCGGTACCTGCGAAATGAACTGTTTGTTGTCAACAGACCGCCGCGCAGTGTAATCCACGAAATTCAGTGTTTCGGCACCCCGCGGAACGACCTGATCCAGCACAGAAAACAACGCCGGGTCGATGCTTTGGAGAACCAGCTCGACCGGCTTTCCGTCAGCCCGCTGAAGCAGCGCCGGATCATCGAACAGAGAGTGGAAGAAGGCCAGTCCCACAATGTTTCCCCGAATCGCCTGCGCGCCCCGGTCACCCGAAACAATGATATTGCGGTCTCGTGCATGTTGAATCAGTGCATCCATGGTGAGATCCGCAGAAAGACCTCGCTTCTTCAGCAGTTTCATAGCCTCATCGGCGTGCTCACTCCAGGTCGGAAACTCCGGCATTGAAATATACAACCGGTCCAGCTCAGGATAGGTCTCGATATAAGCGCGGATTTTTGTGGCCACCAGTGCCGCGAACGTACTGTCTGTGGGCCCCTGTTCACTTCCCGCCGTAATGGTCAGATTCTTCAGCTGATGAGCAATGATCGACTCGGGCAGTGTCTTTCGGAATTCGAGCGGAAATTCGCCGGCCACGATGCTCACACCGACCGTCATTCCCAATTCATGAGCGGTGTCGATCAGTGTCTGCATGTGCCGCCGACCAGCCCGGTGACGTTCATCCGCGGTCGTCATTCCGGCAAAGTCAGGATTCTCAAACAGCTCTTTCCCGCCAAACACCTTCTTGCCGACGGTATCACCGTCGACCGGATATTTCTCATCGAACCAGTGCGTGGCGGTTGTTTTTGTGACGCCATCGAATTCATAGCGTACGAAGGGCTGCCACGGATAGACCGCCAGCATCACCCGGTTGAACTTCATTTTGGCAAGTTGGTGCAGGAAGCGTTTGTGTTCTTCGACACCCCATGATTCGGGGCCAACCGCGAAATCATTGATCGTTCGCCAGGTCCGCGAACGCAGCTTCGGCTCCATTACCCGGTCCAGTCCTTTCAGGCTGAACGCCTTCTTTTCGTTGGGATACATGTCACCACGCGGTAAGTAGCGTATGCCGAGTCGATATCCCAGTTCGTAAACGGCCCACAGTGTTGCCGCCGGACTCCCACCTCCAACGACGTGGACACGTTGTCCGGAAAGTGATCGAATAACGATCCCCTGATCGGACACGTCCGGCCAGTCTTTGAACAGCCGGGCCACATGTGGATTGGTCGCAGGGCTTCCGACAAATACCATCGCGCCGGGTAGATCAAGCAGTGTCTCCACCACTTTGACCTGAACATGTTCAAACAGCCGCTCAAACTGACCGCCAAGTTCCTTTGCTGCATACTGCTGCAGTTTTGGTGCATCGGGTGCATACACAATTTGCACCAGTTCCGCAGCTCCTAATGGCACACACATGCATAGCAAAGCGATGACTTTGCAGGTCGTTTCAGCGATTCCACGGCAACTCATCAGTTTTCCTTCGAGAAGCAGTAAATTTTTTCGAGCGTGCGGACATAGATGCGGTCATCTGCAATGGCGGGCGTGGCGACGAGACTACCACCGATGTCATTTCGCGCCAAAATTTCAAGCTCCGGTCCGCTCTTCAGCACCACGATATTGCCGTTTTCTCCCGGCACATAAATGCGATCCCCGGCCGCGATCGGTGACGCGTAGTAATTACCGAAGTTTCTAATGCGCTTTTTCATCCAGAGTGTGCTTCCATCAGTCAAATTAAACGCAGCCGAAATGCCACCTTTTTTCACCATCAGCAGACGCCCGTCGAGCGCAAGCGGGGAAGCAATATTCGATGCGGTTTTGTGATGCAGATTGTAGACGAGGTGAGTGCTCGTGACGTCGCCATTACCGCCTCCACGGACTGCCTGAATGATGTTTCCACCTCCAACACGATTCGTTCTGACCTGAAACGCATCGTCAATCTCATCGTCGACAAGGTATCCATCCCCATCATGGTCGCCCCTCTGAAATTTTTCGTGGAATGCGGGTTCCAGTTCATTCTTCGCAAGCTTTCCATCCTGATTCGTGTCCCGCCAGTCAAGCAGGGCAAATTTCAGGTGCCGATCCGTGTCGCCGTAACTCTGCACCGTGATATAGATACGATCATCCTGCACAACCGGCGTTGTCATAATCGTGCGCAGCAACGAATTGCAGTTCCACAACTCCTGACCAGTTGCCGGGTCATACCCTTTCAGCTTGCCGCTGCCGGCCACCACGATGTCGGTCCTGCCGTTGGCTGTACACAGCACCGGGACAGCGTATCCTCCAAGCATCTCCGGGCGACCTGTCTGCCACCGAATATCACCCGATTCGACGTCGAGCGCAATGAGGTACGAATTGAGATCGTCATCCAGATTGAAGACAACCGTGTCGCGATAAACGATCGGTGAATTCGCAGCTCCCCAGCCCATCAGGTAAAAGGGTAGCGGCAGTGAATGACGCCAGAGTTCGTCACCGGTTTTTGCATCCAGAGCCATCAAGCCGATCGTGCTGAAATGCACAAACACCCGTTCGCCGTCAGACGCCGGTGTCGACGAAGCATGTTGATTGGGTGGAACGATTTCCGGAAGTTCGCCAACTTCAAAGCTGGTGTTCCATAACTCTTGACCGGTCGCAGCATCAAATCCCAGGACAGCAAAACGTCCTGCGTCAGTCATTGTCGTCACAAAACAGCGGCCATCGGCAATAATCGGACAAGCAACACCCTGGCCGGGCTCGGCCGACCATTTGACGTTATGCTCCACCGAGAACTCGATCGGCGGATTTTTGCTTTCTGCTGCGATCCCGGTCGCATTGGGCCCTCGAAACTGTGGCCAGTCTTCCGCGTGCAGTAATGCACAACTGGCAAACAGAAGTCCGATGAACACTGCAGCGGAGCGGTGCGCTGTCGGTTGAAAGTTCTCAGTCATAGCCTGATTCCAAACTTCTCGATGACCAATAGGACCGATGTTGGGGGCCCAGACTAATGATGAGGCCCAGCAAACACAACAAAGCACGCAAATGGGTTCGGATTCACTTCCGCAAACCCGTCAGCCGGCATTGCCAGCCGGTGTGGTAGACCACGTCAGGTGACAGGACGTCTCGTCATGTTTGATGACGGTTCGCCGGTTTCGCAGTGCTTCGGCTCTCCGTCAGATCGAAAGCTGATCGATCGAGAAGCTGCCCGACGTACTGGGCCGGCTGGATATCCCAACAGGACCCCAAGGGGGTTGAATTCAAGCAGCTGTCGATACCCCACGTAACTGGTACACACCCGAGGGTTAATCTCATTCAGGAAAACCATACCGTCCGCCTCGACAACCAGGAAGTCCATACCCAAGTATCCCGTGAACCGACCGATCTGCTGCATTACGTACTCGGCGATGCTGGTGACCCTGGCCTCCATCTCACAGGAAATATCTGCGGGGATTGTTCCGCCATTATACTTCGGCCAGACTCCCTGCCAGATAATATCCTGCCGGGCTACCGGTAGCAGTTGAATTCCACCAGGACTACTGAGGACTCCGATCGACAGCGAAGACCCCTTAATAAATGGTTGGCGAATATAATCCTGTGGATTAGCTGTCGTGGGTAATTGGCCTCGCTGAATCCCTTCGCAGCCGGCACCACGTCGCGGCTTAAAAATCGCACCGGGATCGGAGAATCCGGATTTTGATGAATCGCAGCAGGCAGACATGCATTCAATCATTGGGATTAATGACGAGCAAAATGCGTCCCAGGTGCGCAGTTTATCACTGCATGTCTCCACAACGGACAATGAAGGGAGCAGTGTCGTGCATTTCAATGGCTGAAGGGTCTGAGCCACTCTCAGCAACAGTCCATCACATTCCGGCACAACCGGCAGAACGAAATCGAAATCGCCTGCCGCTGAAGCCAGCGCATCCAGCGGACTGAGGTCGCGGCAACCGAGTAACTCACAACCAGCCGGAAGACTATTGAGTGCCGCCTGAGCAGCTTCGCATAAAAGAACGGTAACACTGAGATCCGGCAGCGCGACGGCATCGGTGAGCACAGCCTGCAGCATCGCTCGACCTTCACTGCGCATCCGGTCGGCAGCCGTCACAAACGCATCGGAATCTGCATGGAGGAATTCAAACAGCAGTAACCGACGCAATCCAATTTCTCCGCCAGTTGATTCGGAAACAGGATCTCCTCGGCAGAATATCAGATCAGATGCTGTGCTCAGAAATCGCCCGTACAAACCAGAAGGTGGTTTTGTACCTCTTTCACACCCATCACCTGACGGGCGACGGAACCCACATCCGCTTTTTTATCATGCACGTGGACAACACCCTCCAGACAGACACCATTCGGTATACGCCTGACGACGAGTGACGAAACTGAAAATCCGGGATTGGCCAGTAACTCACGCCGGACACCGGATTCTATTGAATGCGGCTGACTGGAGACTGCCGGGCTGTGCCACGGCGCGCGGGCCTGAACTGCCATGGGGTACCTCCGTGAAAAAGGGATTTCACACAGCAGGAGCACACAAGTGCCAAACGGTGACCACCCGTGGTTCGGCCCATCAGGCCGATACTGATCCAATCGATTGCTCCCATACAGCAAGCATTCGATTGCCGGCCAAGGGAGCACATCACTGTGCAAGACTCCACCGGCAGATTCTGCAGGCTTCCAGAGAGTTTGACCAGACCGGTTTCCAATAACCTTCTGAATTTTTGCCCCTTCGAAGTCTGATTTTCTCCCACGACCCCTGTTCCCTCCCCATTGCCAGTCCCACCGGCAGTGCCTTTGGATTACCTCTGATTGAGTCACCTGGACAACTGGATCTGACTAATCACTCGTCGTCCAATTTGTCCAGCTCTCGCTGGAAACCACCCGAAAGAATTGGAAATC
Organism: Planctomycetota bacterium; assembly: GCA_963581585.1. Classification (GTDB taxonomy): domain Bacteria; phylum Planctomycetota; class Planctomycetia; order Planctomycetales; family Planctomycetaceae; genus S139-18. The sequence continues at coordinate 31,352 of CAUZPL010000002.1, read as the reverse complement.
GGCACCACGTTCGGGGATCCAGATTTTTGTCGTCAACATGGAACGACGGAGCGTATCGTTCTCGCTTCCACTGATTCCGGGACCACAGCTGGAAGAACCGCCGAATGTAGACAACCAGCTCCTCCCGTGTCAGATCGCCGGGTGCTGCCAGCAACTTTGCCAGGACTTCTGTGGGGCTGAGCTTGTCGCGAATCGCCAGACCTTCTATTTCGTCCAGCAGCGGATACGGCATCAGGTCCGACTCATCGGTCTGATTACTGGAAGCGGGACGCAGTTCTGCGGTCGGCTGCTGCTTGTTGACGACCGAAAGCGCCGGGACAGGTAAACAGCCACCCGTGCCGACCGTCTCCATCGTTCTCAGCCATGTGCGAAGAAACGCCTTGTCAATGCCGGCAATGGGGCTGAGTCCGCCTGAGGTGTCGCCGTCCATAGTCGCATAACCAACGGCGGCTTCTGACCGATTGCTGGTCGACAGCAACAGCGCGTTTTTAAGATTAGCGAACATCCAGACAGACGGGGAACGCGTTCGTGCCTGAATGTTCTGCAGGGTCACATCATCTGTTTCCCAGGACAGTTCGCGACCAATGGCCCGTTGCACCAATGATTTGTAGCTTTCAACGATCGGATCCACATTGAGTTCATGCCAGACTCCACCGATGGCTCGAGTGACTGCTTCGGCCGCGCTGCGTGTTACTTCTGAACTGTTGCAGGTTGCCTGATAAATCCCGGTGAACAAACGTGCTGTCCATTGATCAGCGGTCCGGACGCGATCAGTTTCGTCGAGGTACCACAGCACCCTTGCGAATTCTTCCGGGCCAAGGCTTTTCAGCCCTCGTTCGACCATGCACCGCACCAGACATGCCGTTGCGGATGAATCCGCACCTCCACTCATGCTGACAACAAAGCCCCCTGATCGACTCTTGCGAAGATAATCAAAAAGTGCCAGTGCGATCGCCTGCGTAAACTCATCCCCTCTCACCTGCAAGCATTCAGACATGACGGACTCGATGCGATTCGAGGGAATCTGAATATCTCCCGGAATCCGGGCGATTCGTTCATGGACGGTGTCACTGACATCTGTGGGCATCGAATGCACGCTGGAACGGCGGGTGCGTGTGATGTCAATGTCGACATCGGCTGCAACGACATCAACTTCCCGAAAATCGAATCGCGGGCCCGTGGCCACCAGGTCTCCGCAGGAGGCGATCAACGCACCTCCATCATAGATAGTGCGACCGGCCTCGTTACCAACAAGGTTGGCATAAACATAACTCACACCAAACGAACGTGATCCTTCGCAGACAAAGCGTTGACGAATGGCGTGTTTTCCGAACGCAAAATGGCTGGCACTGGGATTGAGAATCACGTCAACTCCGCATTCGGCCATCCGGTTACCCGGCCGGCCGGCAACCCAAGCATCCTCACAGATTTCGAAGCCGAAACGCACACCGCTCACTTCAAAGATCAAATCGCCGATCGGCCAGCATTCGTCGTCAAAGGAGTACACACTGACCGTTTCCTCGGGCCATGCCCGAAACCAGCGCGGTTCGTAATGCAGTCCATCACCTGCCAGGTGCTGTTTCGGAACGAAGCCGGCAATGCAACCATCTGCTATCACGCAGGCCACGTTGTAGACGCCGTTGGTGATGTACAAAGGAAGACCGACCACCACAATCATACCGCGAGTTTGAGGCACGAGTCGCTGCAGCATCTGCCACGCTGTTGTCCAGACGCTCGGTGACAGAAACATATCCTCGCAACCATAGCCCGTGATACACAGCTCCGGCAGACACAGTACCCCGACTTCCAAAGAACGTGCCTGATCGATTGACCGCTGGATCCGGTCGCAATTGCCTTCCCAGTCCAGAGGTGTCTGATTGAGTATCCCGGCTCCCAGGCGTAGTTGTCTCATTTGGTATGCTCTGTCATTACCTGGACATGTCTGCTGCGAAAAGAAACGTGTGCATTAGACGCAAAAATGACCCTGAACTCGACTGAGTAGTTCGGCCGCATCGTAAAAACTCCTGCCTGATATACCGGACGTCAAACTCATTCAGCTGCCCTGGTGATCCGTTGAAACCGGCCGTCAGCAAACGCAAAACCGGCTGACCTTTGGTAAAGTCAGCCGGTCTTGAGTTTGCCAGTAAGCGTTTCGGCCCGATACATGAACGGAACTCCTCATGAGTTTTCAGGTGAGAGGACCGCAGAACCATCGTGGTTCCACAGTGTCCGCAGGATGTTCCTGCAGTTCATCGCAGCACCGTTCGCAGCTGAACCGCGTCAAACATGTCGCCACTGAAGGAGTTCCGCTGCAGTGGACCACCATTCGAGCGACACTTCCCGGAGTTAGCTGCCATTTCCTTGAGCTGTCGACTTTGAGCGATCCGAACAGCCTCGTCCAGAACCCGGTCACCGTTGGTCACTCCATCTTCATCCGGGATGTAGACATCCGGAATGACACCACGGCCGGACATTGATCGACCACTGGGAGCATAGAATCGGGCAGTCGTTAGCCGCAGATTGCCGTTGATCGCCTGCAGTGGAAAATGTGTCTGTACAGTGCCCTTGCCGTACGATTTTTCTCCAACCAGAATTCCTCGGGCATTGTCCTGAATCGCTGCCGCAAAGATTTCACTGGCACTGGCACTGTCTCCGTCAACAAGGACCACGAGTGGTATATCCCAGGTGCGACTGAAGGTGGCGGACTCGTGCATATTGTCACCGCTCAGGCGTCCCTTGGTCGATACGATCGTACCACAGGGGAGAAATCGATTGGTGATCTGAACACAGGTTGTCAGAAGACCACCAGGGTTTCCACGAAGGTCCACAATCAGCGACTTCATTCCTCTGCGGTGCAGCTGCTGCAACGCCTGATCGACTTCCTGAGTGGACGTCTGTGCAAACTGACTGAGATTGAAGTACCCGACATCCGAGCCGGAGACCATGCGCACATCGTTTACACTCCAGACTCGAAATCGGCGTCGCGTCAGAGTGACCAACTGCTTCCGGCGATCGGAACGCTGAATCTGCAGCCGGATGCGGCTGCCGGACTGTCCCCTGATGAAATCAATCGACTGAGCCACTGGCATGCCGCTGATGGATCGACGATCAATGCCAGTGATCACGTCTCCCGACTGCAATCCGACTTCTGCTGCCGGTCCGCCTCTCAGAACCCTCATCAGCAGAAGTCCGTCGTCATGTTCCTTCACTTCGATTCCGATCCCCACCATTTCGCTCTCCAGAGCCGCACTTGGACCTCGGTGCGGCTCTGACGGCTCCAGAGCAGAAAACTTATCAAGTGTATCAACAGTGGCGTTGCAAAACTCAAAGGCCACCATTCCCGGTGTCATACCCTGAACCTGCTGAGCCTTCTCCATGACAGTTCGCATCACCTGTTCGGCGTCGACGCGGCTGCGGACATTCATGCTATCCCACAGTCGTGACAAAGAATCACGAAATCCATCCACCTGAAACGACTGCTGAGAAATTCCAAGAGCCTGAGTCGCAGCAGGATTCTCGAGTGCGAGTGCCAGATTTCTCAAAGCACGACGCACACGCAGGTTATAACTGCTGGGCTCCAGGTGACGAGCATCTGTCTGAGCAGATACTTCACGAAACAACCGGAACGCCTGACCCCACGAAAGAGAGCGAATCGTGCGAACCGTTGTCGGATTCTGATAGCGAGCCGTAATTCGCTGTGATAACGCTTCCGCCTCATTGCCACCGTCATGACGTGGCAGCGGTGGTGTCAGCGGATCGTAGCCGATTCCAGACGGCTCCGTTCGGTGGTTCAGATCAATTCGATCGCATTCTCGCCCATCACAGGGTCCTCGGTCCTGCAGCCCGGAATCGACATCAGATCGATCGTGCTCAGTTTCTCGACAGCCATCTAATGGGATGCGGAAGGGACGTTCGTCTGAAACGTCTGAAAGATTGTCGTCGAATCCGCTGCCGCGGTCTCGAAACGGGTCACTGAGGTCTCGCAGTCTGCGAGCATCGCTGTCCTGGTACCGTCTGAAAGACGTCGGACGGAAGTGATATCTGCCACCGTCATCAGACCACCGGTCATCCAGCCAGTCGTGTTTGCGATCGAATTGATCATCACGACGAGTTCGGGAAAGATCGCCATCACGATCGTTCAGCCACACCCGTGAGTCGGCTGGGAAATATCGACGGTTGCGATCAGCATTGGTGTCGCAACCATCACAGGGTCGAGCGTCCAAAACGTCCCCGCACCAGATTTCGGCGCAACCATCGATACGATTACGGTCACATCGTTCGAATTCACAGCTGCCTCGCTGAGCCATGGCAGACACGTTCATCAAACCGATCAGGGTCAGCGTCATTGAATTGAGGATTCGTGTACCGATCATCATTTTCATTCCTGTTGAGAGTCTTCTTCAGTGCTGAAAGGCAGGCAACAGCAGAGCTGACACCTGGTCCTCGGGCGACTCACCCGTTTCACAGACCGCCAAGCCTGTGCAGCAGAAAACATTTAACCGCTGCTGGCCTGAGACCTTGTTTCAGGGCTCTGCAGCGGGATCAATCAGACGACATGCGGAAACTGATCGGACTGCACGCCGGCATACAACCAGGGACTGGACGGAACCACATCTCCAACTGCAGAGGCAGCAGCTTCCAGCAGCTCACCACGAACCACTCGAACCGCATCCGGGGCATCGATTCCAATCTTTACGGTACCCCTTCCAGTCTTAATCACTTTGATAACAATAGAGTCACCTATCTGGATGGTTTCTGCCGCTTTTCGGGTCAGTACGAGCATGATTTTCGTCCTCCTGAAATTAAATCTGTTCCCTATCTGACAAATCGGCCCTGCCGAACTGTCATCATTATGACTGTATTCTGCTACTGGTGTGCCAATAATGATTCATTCACCGACATTTCTGATTAATATAACTTAAACTACGTTTATCATTGGCTTTACATATTTTGTGGATTGATGACTTTTGCTGAGACTCGTTGGGTCAAAGAAGCTTTGCGGCGCAAAAACTGCAATCAGTTCGCAGTTCACGACTCGAGATATTGTCATTACGACAAATTGACTGGTGCGCAAATGGAGCGCAATCTCTCTGACTGAGCTATCGTGTTGCTGCGATCAAACAATCGGCAAACGGTGGCGACGTTTACCTGGCCACGGCTCTCTTCCAGTCTTTGTCAGAGCCGAATCCTGCGCATGAACATGAATGCGAGGACGCAAAAAGTGACGTACCAAATCCAGAGGGAGGGGTGCGGGTACTTCCTGCCTTCAGACTTGCGAGTTGATTTACCCGGTGCGACTGGCGGCGTGCGGGTGGGCCTTTTCATAGGTTTCTCGGAGGCGTCGCGTGCTCACGTGCGTGTAGATCTGCGTTGTTGTGAGGCTTTGGTGGCCCAAAAGTTCCTGAACGATGCGCAGGTCGGCACCACCATCCAGCAGGTGCGTTGCAAAACTGTGACGCAGAGTATGCGGTGACGTTTGGCGAGAAAGCCCTGCAGTGCGTATGTGCTTCTCGAGCATTCGACCGATGCTGCGAGTTGTGAGTCGACGACCGAATCGATTGAGAAATATGGCGGTGTTGTGTTCTGGTTTCCCGTGCGGGTCCGGTTCGCGCACCTCCATCCAGTCATCCAGGGCGCGTGTGGCGTAACTGCCGACTGGTGCAATGCGTTCTTTACGACCCTTTCCATGGACTTTGAGAATCCCGGCATTTCGATCCCAATGTTTGACATCCAGCGCTACAACTTCAGCGACGCGTAGTCCGGCGGAATACATCGTTTCCAGAATCGCTCGATCGCGCAGGCCGTCGTTTCGTACTGCTGGAGGAGCAACCAGCAGCCTGGCAACTTCATCTGTGGTCAGGAAATGAGGCAGCTTGCGGCCGGCACGAGGTGTTCTCAACGGTTTAGCCGGATTGGCGTCACACAAACCTTCCCGTTTGCAGAATCGAAAAAAGCTGCGCAGGCACGCAAGTCGCCGGGCAATCGTGGTCCGCGCGTAGCCGCATTCGTAAAGGTACGCTGAGTAGGTTCTCAGCTGGCTGACCTGTGTGTCCCTTGGCGCCGGTACCTGTCCCAACTGTTCCTCATAGAATTCAACCAGGTGGCTCAGGTCGTCACCATAGGCCTTGATCGTCAATTCTGACGCATTGCGCTCCACTCGCAGGTAATTCAGAAATCGACTAACGGCATCCTGCATGTTTTGTCCGGTTGCACGGCTGTCGCCGCTGGCTAAATGCCTGATCCTGTTCCTGTCAATGGAGCGAAAATTGTGGAAACTCAGAGTGCGGATGGCGTCTCATCAATGTTGACGTCCCGCAGCTCGGACATTTCTCGAACACGTTGCGACAGAATTGCTGCATCGTACCATGTAAAATCAAGCTCCGGGTCACTGGCGGAGGCACTCAGTTGACTCAGTACTTCGCGAACGCTTTGGTCGTCATACAGGAAGACGTATCGATGCTCATCCCTGACAAGCGCCAACACATTCACCGAATTAGTCATCCCTGCCTCCGGTTCGACTGTTTCTGCTGAAGGGCCGATATCTGCCTTTGCGGATTATCGGACGCCAGTGGCTCCAGGCATAACGAAGCGTGTGGACGCCGTCAGAGTTTGACAATGCCACAACAGTCGTCCGGAACCTGGCCGATCAACGAACCCCTGTTTCAACTTTCGATGCGAAACTCGCGCCGCAAGGCCTCACTGCCCCGCTGAGCTTCGTCGGGCGTCACCAGAATGCTCACCTTGATTTCACTGGTGTTCACCAGCTGCACGTTGATCTGTTCTTCAGCCAGAATTCGAAAGGCCCTCGCGGCAACGTCCGCATGGCTGCGAAGACCAATGCCCGATACGGTCAATTTTCCGACCCGAGGTTCACATGAAATGTCAGCCGCACCGGTAGTACTGAGTGATTCCTGTAATACAGATGTCGCGGTCAGTGTATCGGTCGCTGGAACCGTGATGGAGATACTGGCATTGCCCTCATCACTTGCATTCTGAATGATCATGTCGACCAGAACTCCAGCCTCCGCAACTGCCGTGAGAACTCTCGCAGCAATTCCGGGATCATCCGGCAGATCGGTAATGGTCACTCGGGCCTGATTTGTATCAGCCACAACATCGCTGACGACAATGTCTTCCATTCCGCTCAGCCGCTCGACGATGTCTTCAATTCGCGGGGTGGTGCGATTGCCGGAAGCGACATGATCTGATGCCGTCATCCCGACGGTGGGTGTGATCGGAGTGGTCTGATGCAGTCCGAAGCCTGAGTGAACTGCCTGTACAGCGGAGTCACAGGCAGCACGATCGATCAGGACTGAAATCTTGATCTCGCTGGTTGTTACCATTTCGATGTTGATGTTTTCGTCAGCCAGAATCTGAAACATCTGGGCAGCCACACCCGTGTGGGTCTGCATGCCCTGTCCCACCACAGATACTTTTGACAGCTCGTTGTGCTTTGCGACAGAACCGCTGCCGAGCTCGAGGGATACTGCTCGAGCAACATCGAACGCGGCTGCAAGATCCTGTTCCGCAACAGTAAAGGACACGTTGGCTGAATCAGCCTTGCCCACATTTTGAACCACCATGTCAACCGGAATTTTTGCGGCCGACAGTCGTGAAAACAGTTGATCCATTACACCGGGACGATCCGGAAGACCAACCAGTCCCACCCGTGCCTCGTTACGTACAAACGCAATACCCCGGACGATGTTCAAAGAGTCGGGAGTTTCCGGTGTAATCAGGGTACCGGGGCCGTCGATGTACGATGGCCCAACGCGCAGCGGAACTCCGTATTTTCGTGCGAACTCAACGGAACGTGAGTGCATGATTCCTGCTCCCATGCTCGCCAGTTCAAGCATCTCATCACAGGACATCTGTTCAATGCGTGTGGCATCCGCTACGACCCGCGGATCAGTCGTGAAGACACCATCAACATCCGTGTAGATATCACAGCGATCGGCACTCAGCACGGCAGCGAGTGCAGTTGCGGTGGTGTCACTGCCACCGCGCCCAAGTGTCGTGATATTGAAATTGGAATCGACACCCTGAAAACCAGCTGCGATCACAATTTGACCTTCGTTCAGGGCCGCTTTCATACGGTCGGTAGAGATTCTGACAATTCTCGCCCGGGTATGAGACTCGTCTGTGAGCACACCGATCTGAGCTCCCGTCAGGCTGATTGCTTTCTCCCCGAGTTCGTGAACGGCCATGGCCATCAGCGCCGCCGACTCCTGTTCGCCGGTGGCCAGCAGCATATCCATTTCACGCAGCCCCGGTGAACTGGTGACTTCTCCAGCCAGCTGAACTAATTCGTCGGTCTTCTTTCCACGAGCACTAACGACCATGACGACCTGATGGCCAGCTCGTTTGGCAGCGACCGCCCGTTCGGCGGCTCGCCGAATTCTGTGGGCGCTGGCAACACTGGTGCCACCAAATTTTTGAACGATAATAGACACAGTGATTCTGTGGTTGGAGCTGTCGAAAACAGAAGTCGCCCACTTGATAATGGCTGTTCAGTCGGCATCAATTCAGTCGTGTTTCCCGCGACGTCGCTGCCAGAGTTTGAGCGCGTCATGTCGCTCTGGGGCCACAGCTCCCCGAATTCGGAAGTTCCCCGTCCGGCGAGTCCGACCATCTGGCGGATGCTCTTCAGCAACGCCTCGTGCCAGCTGCAGGTCTGTGAACGGGAACATCATCCATGATTCACCCTCATGAACGACTGTGCAGCGTAACAGCCAGCCGTACAAGTCCGCGGTGCTGGCGAGGTACGGAACAAGAATGGCCATGTAATGCATGCTGTCCTGCGTCAGTTCGGGTAAGGCACGGTCACTTACGGGTCGAACTCCCCTCGCCGCGGGTGGGAGTCCAATGGTGCGAAAGAAAACATAGACCTCTAGCCAGACTGGCAGGCTGAAATACGGTCGACACCCAAGACAGAAAAGGTGGGCACCCACCGCCCGGGTCATGTGATCCGAACATGGTCGGCATAACAGTCGGCCGGAACGTCCAGGTTCCCGATAGGGTTCAGACTGTAGGGTCAACTCATTTCAGAACGAGTCAGTCTGGAAGAGGTCTGATTCAATTGCATCTGTGTTTCATATCCACCAGGACAGCTGACCGGAATGAAAGCTCCGGTCTGATTGTGCGGGTGCAGCTTAGCTCTGATCTGCGACTCAGACAAGCAGAAGACCGGCCGATCCCCGGATTCCGGCATGGAATCATTTTTGTCCTAATTCAGTCTGAATTCACTGGCAATTTCTGCGGAACTGTGACCGTGTTTTCAGGTCCCGGACTGACACAGTGACACAACCTGCAAGAAACACCTTCCTCCGGTCGACATACAGATTTTTTGAAATCAATCACCGAATTTAGAGCTCTCGCTGAGCGACTTGTGGTGTCCGTGACTGTATGAATGTCTCTCCCGAAACAACGCTGGCTATCAGCACTGTGTTTTCCACCTCTGGTCCGGAAATTCATTAATGGATGCAAAAATAATTTTGCTGCCCGGCGACGGAATTGGCCCCGAAATTACCACACAGGCATACCGAATTCTGAAAGCGATCGAGCAATCGTTTGGTCATCAGTTTACGATGTCGGAGCACGCCATAGGTGGAAACGCCATCGACAACTTTGGTGATCCGTTGCCTCAGGAGACACTCGATGCCTGCCGTTCCAGCGATGCAGTTTTGCTGGGCGCTGTCGGTGGCCCCAAATGGGATGATCCCGCTGCCAAAACGCGCCCCGAATCAGGCCTCCTCAGGATTCGCCAGGAACTGGGACTGTTCGCCAACCTGCGACCAATTCAAACGTTTGATGAGCTGGTCGACGCTTCACCGCTCAAGCGCGATATCGTGGCCGGCACAGACATTCTGTTTTTCAGGGAACTCACGGGAGGCATCTACTTTGGTGATTCCGGTCGCCGACGACATGACAGTGGCGAGGCTGCATATAATGAAATGGTCTATTCCTCGGAAGAGGTGGAACGCATCGTGCGTCTGGCTGCGGAAGCCGCAGGAAAACGCCGTGGTAAACTTACATCTGTCGACAAAGCAAACGTTCTCGAAGTGTCACGATTGTGGCGTCAGGTGGCAGAACGTGTGGTCAGAGATGAGTTTCCAGGTCTGGAATACGAGGTCGTGCTGGTGGATGCTATGGCCATGCATCTGATCTCACGGCCAAAGGATTTTGATGTTGTGGTCACCGGTAACATGTTCGGCGACATCCTCACGGATGAGGCATCCATGTTACCAGGATCAATGGGTCTTCTTCCATCCGCGTCCATTGGCACCAGCGGACCCGGCTTGTATGAACCAGTTCATGGATCGGCACCTGACATCGCCGGACAGAACCGTGCCAATCCGCTGGCCATGTTCCTGGCAACAGCCATGCTGCTCCGTCACTCACTAAGCCTGATTGCTGAAGCCGAGGCAATTGAATCGGCTGTTGACAGTGTGCTGAAGGCCGGTCATCGGACTCAGGACATCGCCGCCGGCGGCGCGTGGATAAGTACGACTGAAATGGGCGGCGCAGTTCTGAAAGCACTGGAATAACTGAGTCTCGGCCGGTGCCCGTCTAAAGAAAATCGATCACCACGCTGTCCGCAAAGAAGCGCCCTTCGCTGGTGAGTCTCAGCCATGATTCCGGGTCGGCGCTGTCGCCGTCCGCACACACGAGCTCCAGCAGTCCCTGTTGCAGATGTCCCGCTAGCGCGTCTGGTGCCAGGCTGCTCACGGTGCAGCCAAATCTTTCCTCGAAGGCGCGCTGTGCGATCCCTTTGTTGCACCTCAGCCCCAGCAGGACTGCCTCGCGCGCTCGATCTGTCACTGAGAGCTGCTCACGATCCTGTAGCAGTGTCACATTTCGCAGCCAGCTCTCTATCCAGCGAATCACATTTCGACTGTTCGTACTTCTTGTCCCGTCGACATAGCGGGCGGCACCGGGGCCAAATCCAAAGTACTCGGATGCCGCCCAGTAGACTTCGTTGTGGCGGCAGCGAGCATGCGCACGCGCGTAGTTGGATATTTCATACTGCTCCAGTCCCGCGTCGCCCAGCATGGACATGGCGGTTGCGTACTGCTGACGGTCTGTTTCTGATGAAACTAATTGAAACTGGTTCCGCGAACGTCGGTGATAAAATTCGGTGCCTTTTTCAAATGTGAGACCATAAGCGGAGACATGCTGAACTGGCAGATTAATGGCGGTCACAAGTGTCGTACGCCAGGATTCCATATCCTGTCCGGGTACTCCAAAAATGAGATCCACAGAGAGATTGGGGATCTGCTGATGAACGCGCGTCACCACTCGCTGCGCTTCCTGCGGTGAGTGTGCACGCTCCAGTGTCCTGAGCACATCCGCGTCAAACGACTGCACTCCCAGACTGATCCGATTGACGCCTCCGTTCCGCAGCACTTTCAACTTGTCGTCGGTCAGTCCGTCAGGGTTGGATTCAAACGAATATTCGCCATCCGCGCTGAGGCTGAAGCTCCCGGCGATCAATTCCAGTAACTGATGCAGCTGGCCTGGCGTCAAATGCGTCGGCGTGCCGCCGCCGACGAAGATTGAGTCAACGACACATGCTTCGCCCAGTTGCGATAATTCGTTAGACAGAGCTTTCATGTACTGCCCGATGAGGTCATCGCGATTGGCGACAAGCGCAAAGTCACAGTAGCCGCAACGATGCCGGCAGAACGGAACATGTATATAGACGGCTCGTGGTCGTACGTCCGGAGCGGGAAGTGCGTACACAGCACGACTGTGGCGCCAACTCTGTTCTAGTTCACTCACTCCGTCCATATGCCCGAATCCACCTGTTTTATTCGCACCAATTTACCACTCGGACGAGCGTCCAATTGCCATTGACACCAGGTAATTGGGTCGAAAACAAGACATCATGACGCCTTCGACTGAGTTGAAACGCGGCAGTCCTGGTCGCCACAACGCTGCGAACTGTAAGAATTTCGGCAGAATCAGCAGAATATCCAGAACCAAACGCAAAGCTGGCAGGTTAAACAGTGTACAGGAGTATGAATGTGCTGCGAAATCGTGGCAGATCGGTTCGGAAATCGCTCGTGAAGGAACCAAGGTAGGGGAAATAAAGAATTCTCCCACGTCAGGAATGGGCTGGTTGGCTCCGACAGGAATTCCCGGTGGACAAGGCTGACTTTTGGTCAGGAGGTGCATGATGCTTGTACTCAGTCGAAAATCAGGTGAGACGGTGCAGATCGCCGACAACATTTCCATCACAGTTTCGCGTGTCCGTAGCGACCGTGTACGGCTGTCCATTGAAGCACCTAAGTCAGTTCGAGTGGTCCGCAAGGAGCTGGCGGCCCCTGATGCTGTACTTTGCAGAGAAAACACTCCGGCAGGCATCTGACTCAAGATCCCTGTTTGCCGTTTTGTATAGTCGATCATCTATCAAGGTGTGGATCGGATCCTGGCTGTAAGTGTTTCCACAACGTCGCCAATTGACATGTCAGTCGTGTCGACGACATGAGCGTCACAAGCCGGTTTCATCGGCGCATATTCGCGATTTTCGTCTCGATAATCCCGCCGTCGCAGCTGCGACTTGACCGTCTGCAGAGGCACGGTTGACCCCATCGCCAGCATTTCCTGATGTCGGCGGCGAGCTCGAGTCATGAGACTGGCTGTCACGAAAAATTTGTGATCCGCCTGCGGAAACACAACCGTCCCCTGGTCTCTGCCTTCAGTCACCAGATCTCCCGACGCACCAATGTTCTGCTGCAAATCTACAAGCCGTGTTCGCACGTCAGAGTTGGCTGCCACGATCGATGCAACTGCTGTGACACTGGTACTGCGAATCTCGTCTGTCACATTGACGCCATTGAGGTAAATATCGTGATCACGAAATTCAATCGTGGACGAACGAGCGACCCCGGTCACCGCCTCAGTGTTGTGTTCATCAAATTCTGACTGAACAACTGCGAGCGCCACGGCGCGATACATCGCCCCTGTATCCAGGTAGCGAATCTGCAGCCGCTCCGCCAGTAATCGTGCGACTGTACTCTTTCCTGAGCCTGAAGGGCCGTCGATAGTGACGATCATCGCCACACAAGATCCTTTCTTAGAGCGAGCGGAAGAGAAGGCCATACCGGGCAGCCGCGTGGAAAACACCTGGTCTGACCACGGAAACACCGTCAGAAGGCTGCGGTCCACGCAGACCTGGTCGATGCCCGGATTTCGGATTATCGGCAACGTCGGTAGCCTCAAAAAGTCAGTTGTACTTCCTTAAGTTCAAAGGACGCAAAATTCAGCGTGACTCCGTGATCATGGACGTCGAGAACCTGGATCACTGTACCAGTGGCCCTGCGAATGCAGGCTGACTGCGGAGTGCGCGCAGCCCGCAGCCGACACGTTGCCGGACGACCCTCCGTTTCCTGAAGCACGACGACCACAGATCGATCTTCCGGTCGAACTCTGGCGACCTGAACATTCTTCGCGGAGCATGCGAAGATCCAGCCCGTGGAGGACTCAATCTCGGTAACCTGTTCCACCAGCACAGGCTGCAGAACGTCATTCACAGTGCGTTGAGGAAAGGGCTGGTCGAATTCGAGAGTGAACTCGAAGCTGTCTGTCGGAACAGGTTGTCCTTCCACCACCAGCAGGCTGTCCAGCATTCGCCGGCCGGAACGTCGATGATAGGGACGTCCGTGTGGTATGATCAGCAGCTTGTGATCCTGGTCGGCAACTTCAATATAGTCCGGCGACTCAAAGCGTTCGCCCTGAAAACCACATGCCTGACCAAGCAGGCTGCGTGTTATGGCCACAGCTTCGTTGTCCCACGCGAATCGGCAGGCCAGATAAGTCATCCAGGGATTGCCTGTGACAGTGTGCACACACTCGGGATCAGGAATAATCTGGATATGGATTCTTGCGACCGTCCGCTCGACACGCGTAACCTGGCGGAATCTAAACAGTACGTCGTCGCTCAACACATCGCAGATCAGACAATGGGATTCAACGGCCCCTGTCCATGGTCCGTCTTCAATCACCTGCATTCTCTCGCACAGTGTCTGCGCATACGACGTCGTGAACTCTTCCGATTCATCTGTTTCCGGAATCGTCTTCGGACTTTCATAACGAAATGCCACCTGCTGACTTACTCTGTTGGCCCGTTGTCCATGAAATCGCACGTCAGCAATTCCCCCGGTCGAAGTGCTCAGGATGACCTCAAAATGCTGATTGCGCAGAAGGCCGTCTTCTGCCAGTGGCCGTCCGGTGGACTCCGTAACCGATACCCGCGGCTCGTTGGATTCGGCGGCCGCGAGCTGCACAAAACCGCCGGGCGGCACCTTTAACCGCACAAAAATGCTGTCCCGCTGCCGATATACTGCCAGAATGCTGTCCGAGACCCGAGGCAAATCCCTGTCGACAGGCCAGCGTATCGTCGTCTCTCGCCCGTATGTCAGGTGGTTAATGATGAGCAATCCGGCAGCCGTGCCGTGAGGCAGGCTCATGGCGAGCTGCCGGACCTGCTCCGTCAACTGGCCGCTGATGCGTACATTGATCTGGTCGATTTGCTCCCGCTGGGCAGCCAAGTCACCGTGAGTCTCAGTCACCAGGCGATCACTCTGGGCATCCTGTAACTCGTAATCAAGGTCGCTCAACTGGCTCAAAACTGCTGCAGCCGGTGTGAGGATCCTGATGAGTGAGTGGATAGACGCCAGACGCTCAAGATTGTTCCGGCAAGCATACAGTTCGGTGGGGCCGGTCACAGGTGCCTCCGTCTTGAGTACGGAAGCCTGAATCAGGTGAGGTCCCAGATACTCTCCGGCCCGAAATCGTACAATCTCACCGGGCTGATCGAGTTGCGCATGTAATTCCGGGAAGGTGACAAACTTACCGATCAGCGGACAAAACTCGTGAATGCGCCGCAGGTCCTGCAGCCACGGTGACGCTGACGTCGGTAAACGAGCCAGTATGAGAACGGCGGCAGAAGCCTGTTGCATGGATTCTGCCAGTCGTTCCGGCAGCCGGAGAAACGATGTGGAACTGTCGATCGCAACTGGAAGACGTGATGAAGCAGCAATGGTCGCCGATCCGGAATCATTCCACTGGAACGCATCATATTCATGTTCCGGATACTGGCCATCATCCAGAGCAACATGGACCGCAAATTCATAGTCAAACAATCGCAGCAAACCCGGCAGCGAATGCAGCAAACCGAAACGTCGTTGCCCCCAGACCGCTGACCACTGTGGATCCACTGCCGCAGCTCGGTGCAGTTCGGAATAGGCGTCCGACAAACCACCCAGACTGGTTCGAAGCTCGTGCCAGCCGCCGCTCACAACGCAGCAGGTACCCAATGCCGCAGCAGCGGATACCTTTTCATGCACATCAGCATGGCTTTGTTTCAGGGCGTTCAATTCGGCGCCGGAAATCAGCAGATTTACGCATTGAGCATTCTCAACAACGTTCAGGAACTGATCTTCATCACCGTGGGCAGCTGGAAGACACATATCCAGCAGATAGCCTGCCACAGGGAAAAGCTGTTCTCGGGTCTCCAGCAAGCACTCAAAACCATTGTTCAGCTCCTCCCGTGCATCCTTCACACTCCCCAGCATTGCAGCTTTCGCCGCACTCCGGACTGCCTCTGACAGGCGGGCTTCATCTGGATCGATATAGTAATGCATGCGACGGCTAAGCGCCGCCACAAGGAACCAGGATAACCCCAGGGCCAGAAAATCGTCGATCAGCGATGCGTCAATTGGCTTGTCGGCGTTGTCGTGCTGACCTTCAATCGCGTTCAGCCATTCGCTGCGACTCGTGAGGCTGTGCAGCACGCGGCAGTTACCCGTCTCCAGCTGCGTTTGCCAGTCATGACCCAGCCATTCCTCACTGCACTCCGGAAGCATCAGAATTTGACGCGAATCCATGATTTCGGAAATATCGGCATATCGAAACTGGGGCACCTCGTCCGAAGCTGTGATGAGGGCCGGGTGCCAGGCGCAGGCAATCGCATTGAGCAGACCGGTGGCGCGTTGTTCATTCAGATCCGTGGGGATATCTTCGACGGAATAGCCGGGGATGAGCACGGATATGCCGGTAAATCGGCGCTCTGACATCATGAATGGAGATCCCAACCAGCATAAACAGGAGTACTCTCGCGGTGACTGGTCATCTTGATAAGCGAGGGCTTTGCGAAACAGAATGTGGCTACGTTGGTCAGCAGACAGAATAAGTAATTGACAACGTAGTCCGGAAGCTCGGCTATCTCAAAACACGAGCTAAAAAGGACAGCCCAGACCGAATCTGGTCGCATCCGGCGCAATCAGACCGGCAAATCTCGAATTGTCCGCTTTTTTTGGGAACGCGCTCGACCAGCGAGTCGTCCCAACCCCATGGTCGAGACGGAAAGTGACCCATCGAAGCAGGTTCAGTGTTCCATCCTGACGTCAGTCATGTTCAGGAACGTTGTCATCCAGTATTGCAACACTCACGAACCCTCTGATCGACACGATCCTGTGAAATGTCATGGCAGCAGTTGAATGATTGTTTCCCTTGCGCCTCAGAGGGATCACCTCTGCGGAAGTCAGCAGCGATCAGACAGGCCTGCGGGAGATTTGAACCTTGCATAAAGTCTTCAGATGGTTGACGATACGGAGAATTGATATTGTCTCAATGGAGCCTCGACCGTGGGCCACAGAAGTGAAACCCGGTCACCGCAGTGCAGGCGACTTCTGAGAGTCGCAGATTCGAGTTCGGTGGTCGCATCTTCAACCACGAGTTTTTCGAGATTGGACCGGAACAGGAAGTTCCATTTGAACACTTTGTGGTGTCCGCCTCTGTTTATGTGAATCAACCAACGTTGGAAACGGAATATCGCAATGGCTGCAGAAGTCCAAAGTGCATGGGGAATTGATATCGGACAGGCGGGTCTCAAAGCCATGCGTCTCAGAGTGGGAGATGATGGTCAGTCGGTGCGAGCGACAGCCTTCGACTATATCCCGCACCCAAAGATTCTCAGTCAGCCTGATGTTGTCCCTTCCGAACTCATCGAACAGTCGGTCGCGACGTTTCTGGAACGCAACAACATCGGCAACGACGTAATTGGAATCAGCGTTGCTGGAAACACATCGCTGGCAAAATTCGTCAAGCTGCCCCCGGTTGAACCTAGCAAAGTTGCTGAAATCGTACAGTACGAAGCTCGGCAACAGATTCCGTTCGACCTGAACGAAGTGGTTTGGGACTTTCAGCCGATTGGCGGCGGAGTCGAAGAAAGCGGCTTCATGCTGGAAGCGGAAGTCGGTTTGTTCGCGATGAAGCGCGATCTGATTTTTGAAGCCATACGGCCTTTAACGGAGAAGGGTGAAGAAGTCGAACTCGTCCAGATTGCTCCGCTGGCGTTGTACAACTATCTCTCGTACGACGTACTGTCGTTCCGAAAAACACCAGAGACGCCGGACCCGCCGGATGCTGAAGACTACTACATCGTGCTGGACATGGGTGCCGACAATACCACGTTACTGGTTTCAAACGGCCGCAGCATTTGGATCCGTAACGTTCCTATTGGAGGCAACCATTTCACCCGATCGCTCACGAGAGAATTGAAACTGACATTTGCGAAGGCAGAGCATCTCAAGTGTAACGCCACGAAATCGCCGGATCCGAAGGCAGTTTTCCAGGCGATGCGTCCGGTGTTTAATGATTACGTGACTGAAATACAGCGCTCCATCGGCTATTTCGGCAGCGTGAATCGGGCGGCAAAAATCAAGAAGGTGATTGGCGTTGGCAACGGTTTCAAGCTGGCCGGTTTGCAAAAATTTCTACAACAGAATCTCCAGTACGAAGTCGAACGTCTGGATCATCTGGATGGTGTGACGGGCGATGGTGTTTTGAGTGATCCGCTGTTTATGGACAACGTGATGACGTTTGCAGTGTCGTATGGTCTGGCTTTGCAGACGCTCAAACAGACTCGAATTCAGACAACTCTTCTGCCGCCTGAAATTGTGACAGAAAGACACATCCGCAGCAAAAAGCCCTGGGTAACTGTTGCTGTGGCCGGGCTCCTTCTGGCCCTCGGAATTTCCACCGCTGTCACTGCCAGTGTGAAGCGTTCCGTGGGTGCTGATCGGTTCGAAAATGCATACGCAGATGTCGATGCACTGAAGAAATTTGTCAGCGACAACCGGGCCGCCTACGCGGCCGAAGAAACTGCTCACCAGAAAAAACTGGAGGAAATCAAGCGAATCTCAGCACCTCTGGAAAGGCGGTCGCTATGGATGGAATTGTATAAAGCGGTTAACGAATGCCTGCCTCAGGATGAAGGTGACGCTCTTGATGAAGTCAATATTGGCCTGCAGCAAAAAATTCGTATCGAATCCATGGTTTCGAAACGCGTCGCGAATGTGGCCGAGTGGTACACTGCAATCAGCGGAGACCAGTCCCTGAAGGAAAAATTTCTTGAGGAAGATGGTGAAAAGGGTCCCGAGGGCAAAGGCTACGTTATCACAATTGACGGGCATCACTATCGTAACGACGAGTCACTTGGTTTTCGTAACATTGGTGAAGCGTTCGTTAAGGACACACTGGTGACAAATCTGCGAAACTGGACTGTTGATCGCGAGGGTCTCGAAGTACCTGTTGGCCAGTTGGGAATATCGCATCCTATTGTGATTTGGAGTGAAAATCCTGAAGTCACCTTTGATCCCAATGATCGATCATACCGGACAGGATCTGCTTCGCCGATGCAGCCTGGCTTTTCGGGAGAAAACATGATGCCTGGCTCCATGGGCATGGGCATGGGCATGGGCATGGGCATGGGCATGGGCATGGGTGCTGGGGCACCGCCCGGTCGCTTTGGCGGGGCAACTGGCGCGCGTTTCCCTGGGGGAATTGGTGCCGGAACGGCGATTGGCAGACCTTCCCGTCACTACGATGATGATGATGATATGACATTGCAATATGGGTATGGTACTGGCGGAGCCCGTCCGCGTCCGAATCAGACCCCGATCGATACCATCGAAGAAAAAGGCAAGCAGCTTCAACAGCTCACCAAGACGATTTTCAAGCTTCAGTTTGTCTGGGTGCCCGTACTGGAGAACGAGCGGGGTGAGAAACCACCAGCGGAAACCTCAGGTTCGAATCAAACCGCCTTAGGATCCGCTCGGTAATGATTGCTCGGATCCCGTCAACCGACGGCTGAACTGTGAATCCGGGTGTGGCGAGCCACAATAAGAGTGAGACAGAGCGATGGAAAAACTGCAACCTGCGTTGAAACAGATTTTTTGGATCTGCACCGGACTTGTGGTCCTGTTGGCAGTAAGCGGCTGGTGGCTGGCTATCGGCAGCCTGCGGGAACAAATTGACAAGGACAAATCGACGCTCACCACGGCCAGCAAAGACGCCGAAGCGGGAAAAGATGCACCAAACTCAGTGTGGACGACTGCGGCAAAGCAAGTTAATGCGAAGCACCAGCAGAGTTTTGACCTCGCCGAAAGGGATCTGCATAGTAGTCAGATTAAATATCGCACGTATCCAGAAAGTATCGCCGCAGAACTTCCACGCTCCTTTGGTGATCCAATCAAAGAAACTGCACTGAGACGCCAGTACGCAAAACTTTACAACAGCCATTTTGTGGAGCAATTGCGGGTTCTGGATCCGTTTATCGTACAGGACAATCAGGGCTTGATCTCTGTGGCTCTGGACGACATCACTCACGCGAATGTTGGGAAATGGAAAAACAATCCGCCCACCGCGTCTGAGATCTGGAATGCTCAGGAAGATCTGTGGCTGTTACGATCACTGTTCGAATCGATCTCTAAGGTAAATGACCAGGCCGGCGCTGAACGGCTGGGTAAGTCACCGGTTCGTGAACTGTCGACACTGTATCTGCGTGGTGGTACGCGTACACAAGCCCAAACAGCGTCCGCTGGCACGAGTGGCATGGGTGGTCGTTTCGGCAGTGCCCCGGTCAGCGCTGGTAATCCCGCTGCAGCAACCTCTGATGCAGGCAGCAGTTTTATGGGTATGACTGCCGGACAAATGGGCCTCGACCAGATGATGAGTGGAATGGACGATGACGATGACGAAGGATGGGGTGCATTTGGCTCAACTGGTGGCCGTGGCCGATCAAGGTCTCGCCAAACCGTTGGCAGACCATTCGAAGGCAGTTTTCGCAACGACCTGCTGACAGAGGAGTTTGGTCCTGCCAAGTCAGGTCGAGGGGGCCTCGGGGGCATGACGCCAGTCGGCGACGGACCGGGAAGATTTTCAGATCCCGGACTGAGTGCCAGCACCCCATCACGATCATCAGGCGGCATCACGCAGAACAACGACACTAAAGACGGGGCAGCTGTGGATTTGTCGCGTTACGTGGACGATGCCGCGGAGTATCGGACCCGCGCCTTTCTACTGCATGTCAAGGTCGAACCCGGGTATATACCCGTACTGCTGGCGGAACTCACAAACTCGTCTTTTCCGGTCGAGATCGTTCGAGTCGAAGCACAATTCACTTCCGGCAGCTCACAGCGTCGTGGTGGGCGTTCCGCGGCAGCGGGACCTGGTGCCGCAGCGGCAAGGAATGATGATGATGATGATATGCGTTTCGCTGGAGCCGGACTTTTCGGAAATGACGGAAATCTGATGGGCCGAAGCGGTCTGGGAGGGTTAGGAGGCAGAAGGTTCGGTGGTCCAGCATTTCCAGGTGGTGGCCGCAGAGGAAGTGGCTCGGCGCAACTGCTCGCGACACTGGCGAGTAAGATTTACAACCCGAATGTGGCAGCCAGGGGGCGAGCTCAGTTGAATGCGGCTCTCGGCGATCCGTCACTGTCCGAGTTGCGAATCGCTGGTCTGCTCACTGTCTATCGGACGAAAGAAGAGAACGAAGCGGTTGAAGAAACCAGTGAGATGGAGATCAAAGACGCTCAGGTAGTCGTCGATTCGTCGCAGGACGCTGCTGCCGAGACTATCATCGGCGGCGAAGCGGGTGACACCCCTGCCACAGAAGATCAACCAGGACCATCAGATGATGGTGCGTCAGATCTGTCTGACTCTGAATCGCCGGTTGAGAAACAACAGACTAACGGAGATTCGACGGAACCCGATGAACATGCGGGTACCTCAGAAAAATGAAAGATGCTGTCTGTTTGTACAGACAGCACAGGGAACTGGGTCGTGGTTTCTGCTGTGCGTGATGCGACGGTCTCGACGAGTCGTTTCTGATTCTTTTGCAACGACTTTTGACGGTCCGAAGTTGATAATTGAGCATTCACCGGCCGGCTCAGAAGATGTGCGTGGCTGACGCCACGTTGTTGTGTGACAGAAAACTCGGCGGGAACGTTTCCCCACTGATTATGCGGAGTAGTGTGTGATGGCTGCCAAATTTGACTTCAAGTCCTTTTTCATTAACCACAGTGAAAAAGTCGTTGGAGGAATTGTTGCTTTGCTGGCACTTTGGGGATTTGCATCAGCTTCGTGGGAGCATGCCAACGTAGTGCCATCCGAACTGCAACAGAGCGCCGATAGAGTCCGCAAGGCGATTGAGGCCAAAAAATTCTGGCCCGAAGACAAGCAGCTGCATTTCACCAAAGATATGCCTGACATTCGCTACCTGGCCGGAGAACTTGGTCATCGTGATGACATTGATTATGCGCGATTTACTATGCCGACCGACTGGCACGACCCGTTGATTCCTCCACGAGAAAAACGGAGCAATGTGCTGGTGCTTGCACCAATCCAACCCGAAGTGGGGCCGATCACTGTGCCACTGGCCATGCCATTGGATGAAGAAGAATCAGAAGAAGAACTGTCCGATCAGAAAGAAGAGCCGGAAGAAGAAGAAAACGTTGACGCCGGACGTGTTGCTGCTGCCAGGAAATACGGCGGTGACGACGGCACCGGAAAGAATGGTCCGGGAAAGGGCGGACTGGCAAACGACATTGCGGGATTTCTGGGTGTGGGTCCCCCCGGAGGAGGATATTTACCCGGCTTCGCCGGCGGATCTGACGATGATGACGATCTCGATATCGGTGTCCCTCGTTCCGGCCGTTTCGGAATTGCAGGACGTGGTCGTTTCCCGGGTGCCGGTGCCGGTGCCGGCGCGATCCTGCGAACCGCAGACCGCAAGGTCGAGTGGCGTTCAGGTATCTCAGTACGCATGATCGTGGATCTGCAGGAACAGCGCAGGAAAGTCCGGGAGGCGCTGCACATCACGGGAGATTTTTCCGAGATACAGCATCATGTGGATTACCAGCAAATGCATGTTGAACGGATGGAGCATCAGGACGGTGTGTGGAGTGAATGGGAAGAAATGAATCTGGAAGATATCGGCGAGGTCCTGATGGAATCACTGGGCCAGGATGTGGATATCGTGAGTCCGGCAGTGACCCGTCCAGAGCTTACCATGCCTCTGCCTCGTCGTGCCGCCGGAAACTGGCTGGATGAAGAAGCATCTCACAGCATGATCACCGAGTTTGAGTTGAGTGAAGAAGAACAGGAAATGCAGAATCGCATCGATGCCATACTTGCGGCCGATGCTCAAAAAACTCGCGATGCGATGCCGCCTCAGCGCAAGCCAAAGAAGGGGTTCACGCCGTTCATGCAGTCTCGTTCGCAGATGACCAGCATGGCAAGAAGAGGATATGCGAACCGCCAGGACTTTGGTCAGAATATGAAACAGAGAATGGAAGAGTACTTTATGGGAACCGGAAGGGAGTTCGGTGAACGTCGGCAAAAGATGTTCCACAAACAAATGGACGCAACGGCGACGGCAGATTTTCGATTGTTGCTGGTAAGGTTCATCGACTTCACGGCAGTGCGAGGAATGGACTATCGGTATCGGGTGCGTCTGGAGATGTACAATCCAAATTTTCAGCAGCTTGCGGATGATCTGGAATCGCCTGAGCTTGCGGAACTGGAAACCATCATGTCGGCGTGGAGTGAACCGACAGCAGCAGTCCAGGTTCCCATGAAGTACCGCAACTACGCAAAAAAGGTCAAGTCGTCGCGATACGGTCAGCACTCTGTTGAGTTCGGAGTCTACTACGAAGAAGATGGTTTGCTTCCGGTCATGGGGACAGTCTCTGTCGACGTCGGCATGCCCATTGGGGGTAACCAGCACACTGAGCGAGTAGATCTCGAAGCGCAAGTTCTCGAAGGCGGAGATGTGACATTCGTCACCAACGAACTGCTTTGCGGCGTTCTGCCAACGACTCGTTTAAATTCACGTGATCATGAGGATCTCAGTCAGATACTGACGAAGTTCGGACGCCAGCAGCCGGTTGGTGATCTCGTGAGCGTCGTTGACAGCCGCGGCGATATTGTACTGCGGTATGCCGACGAAGACTCGGCAGCATTAAGTTCCGACAAGGAGACCGTTGGGTACATCACTGAAAATTATGGAATCTGGCGTCAGGACAACATCTCCGAAGACGAGCTCGATGGCACTGGAGGCCGTTTGGGTCGGCGGCTTTTTGGCGAGGATGGCGAGGACTACGACGACTCTGATGGTGTCGGCGGTCAGGCACGTCGGAAACGACTGGGGATGTCTACCGGAAGTGCACTTGGTTTTCGAGATCTCCACGGACGCGGTAAAAAGAACAGCAGAAGGAACAGATGAACGTACGTTCCATAATCTGTCTGACTGAGCAGAGTCTTCTGACACCGCGTTTGACTCGAGGACACATCATATGGACGTGTATACCTCTGATCAGCGTGTGAGTCCAGGCACGCGCAGCTGGTGAAGGCCGGAACGCCATGTGTCGGTGAATTCCGGAGCTGCTTGTAGCGTTCCGTCGTCTGCAATGCTGTAGCCGGGACGACGTCCTGTGTTTTCCAGTTTGTTCAGAGCCACAATCCCGAATCTGCTGAATGTCCGGTACTGCCCGATACAAATGAGATTCCTGGTGACGGTCCCAACTTTGATTCTCAAGAGCAAAGCCTTTCCTGCAGGGAACTGCGAACTGACGCCGGGACGTCTGCCAGTGATTATTGGCCGCAGTCATTCGGCGGAAATCACGATACCTGATATCCGACTCAGCCGCCGTCATGCGGAGATTCAGGTCAATTCGGCAGGGCAGTTCGAACTGGTCGACCTGAGTTCCACCAATCTTACCATCGTCAACACCCACGATGTGACACGTCATATTCTCCGCCACGGTGATCAGATTCTGCTTGGTGACACCGAATTCGAAGTCGAACTCCGGCTGCCCAAGTCAGATCTGCATGACCAGACGACTCGCGACCTGCCGCTTATGGAATGAAACAAGCGTGCCGTTTTTTTCCGAGCACACGGACTGACGGTGCAGGCAGGCTCAGACAGCGGCTGTTCCGGATATCCGGCGAACAGATCATTCAGGGTCCTTTGCAGCCGTAACCTGCTTGAGTGGAGCCAGGATCCAGATTTCCCCCTGATCTGCAAATTGTTCGGCGCGATAATTCTCGTGACGAATCAACTCCAGGATGGCCTGAAAAATTCCGACAATTTGGGAGTGGTTTTTTTTCCCGTCAAAGCAAGAACTGAATGAAGTGCGACGCTGCGTCTGCAGCTGTCGGCGGATTTGATCCTGGTAGACCGACATCCGCGTCTCGTCCATTCGGATCGTCGTTTGTTCGATGATCTGCGGAATACGGATAATTCTTGCAAGTGCACTGACGAGGTCCCAGATCTCGACTCCCCGCACCTTGGCTGGCTTCCGCTCGCCGGTCGACTCCGGACGGTCGTCGCTTAATCGGGGATATCGCTCAAGCCAGGCGGATGCACGCTCATCAAGCTGTTGAGCGGCGCACTTGAACTGTTTGTAGTCCAGCAACCGCCGGATCAGGTCATTTCCGCTCAAATCCTCTTCGACAGCGTCGTCCACGGGGATCTGAGGTGTCGGCAGAACCTCGCGGCTCTTGATCTCCAGCAGTGTGGACGCCACAACGACGAAGTCGCCGACAAATTCCAGATCCAGCAGTTCCAGCACATCAAGGTGGCGCTTGAATTCACTTGTAATTTCTGACAGTGAGATACTACAGATGTCCAGCTCATGCCGGCGTACCAGGTGCAGCAGCAGGTCAAGTGGACCTCCAAAATAACCCAGATCGATGCGGTACTCAGCAAGCGTCATGGCTCAGTCACAACTCCGGAAACAGGAACAGTGCGTCAGTGAATCATTCGTCCTGACAACAGGATCGGGCTCAGCAGATCCTGCGACGAATTGCACTTCCTGATGAATCAGCCTTAGGCTTTAGCCAGAACATGTTTTGAGCTCACTGAGCCGGACGATCGAGGAACTGATTCGGCAGACTCCGCTGGTTAGCCCGCTTTGCGCACTTCTTAAGCCGAACTCGACAGGCACCGGCAGTAACTATTGGCCTTCACTGCGTGTTGGAAACAAGTTTCGACAGAATTCCGCATCATAGTTGTCTGGCTGCAAAATCGACATCAGCACAACTCGTGTTACTACATATACTTACAATTGTTCTCGCTTGGTGACGATTGCGGCCTTCATACAGCTTGCTCCTGCGTCTGACGTCGAATCGGGGCCAGTGCAGCCATCCACACGATGACAAATGACAGACCGGACACGCAGATTCCGGTGCGGACGACAGCCGGTTCAAAGTACCAACGCAGACTGTGTGTCCCTTCATCCATCCGAACCGATCTCACCAGGGAATCACCCGGAATCGCGTCAACGAGTTGTCCGCCGATCTCGACTGTCCATCCAGGGTACATGAGTTCTTTAAGATTCACCTGGGCTGTCTGATTGAGTTCGACTTCAAATGTTATGTCCTGTGGAGTGTCTTCAACAGTCTTCCAGGCAGTCAGTGCACCTGATGGTACCGATTCCAAACGCTGCCCCGCCTCTCTAAGTTTGTACAGATAACGGGTTTTCCCAGGATCGCCCCAGATTCTGTTAAGGAACACATCCGGCTCAGCCCCAATTCGCTCCAGAACGGTATCAAACTGATCGGCCGGGTCGGTTGTTAACAGGTGTGTTATTCCCAGCGTCTGCAGTCTGGTAATTTGTTCCGGCGATGCAAACTCTGAACTGTCGACCTGAGTTTCAAGGGCAAACCTGTCGCTGAAATAGACAGCCGGCCCGATTCCCAGGTATACCGGCAAACAACTGACACCAAAGACGTTGCCCACATTCGGGCCACTGGCAAGTAATCGGCACGTACGTGGAGGTTGACTGCCAAAGTAATCCCGAAGCCAGCTTTCATCCCGATTCGTAAAAATTGACGGGACCAGAACAGCGTCGGCCACCACGCGGGATGACTTATGAAGATCCATCCACGTAATACCGGCCACGACCAGCACAGCAAACACGTGAACCAGCGGTCGGCGCACAAGAGAGTCCAGTGCAAATCCGGCGAGAATCGCACCTGCCAAAGTTGCCACAATTGTGTACCGTCCTGGCCCCATGAACCAGGCGAACCCAGGCAGATACCTGGTGACAGGCAACAGCCAGCCGGTTGCATAAACGACACTTAAAATCCCCAGACTTGTCCAGCACCAGCGATTCACCTGTGTGGATTTGCGCTGAGTGCCCGGAAGCAGACACATGCCTGCCAAAATGAGTGGAATCAGTCCCAGGTAGAAATGTGCCTCAACCGAATTGGTGTCAGCAGCGATCGAACCAGGTAATCGCAGTATTCGTCGATCCAGCACGATGACGTCGTGGTGCCACCAGGTCCATGACGCAATAAGCTGAGTCAGGTAAACCGGGGGCATGTGCCCGTATCCCGGATCAAATTCCTTTTGCGCCCCGTCGCGCTGACTGGTCAGTTTGAGTTCCATTGTGGGCAACAGTTGAGCTGAACTCAGAATCAAACTGGTCAGAACCGCCGTGGGAATCGCTGCCGCCACGGTAATGCGAGGACGGCTCTCACCTCTGCGCAGGATAAGCTGCAAAGCTGTGTAACCAAGCAGACAAAGCTGGTTAATAAAGGCCAGTGCGAAATGACCGGCCAGCAGATGCACGGCCAGACAGGTTGCGAGCACTGCGAAACGCAGGCGCGACGGATGGGCCAAGAACTCGTGTGTCAACCATAGCGTCAGTGGCAGCCAGACACCCCCAATGATACTCCATTCAAGTGAAACGCGGGCGGGGAACCATCCATAGACAAAGATCAAAGCCACCAGCAACGACGACCAGTGGGAAACCAGCTGGCAACGGGCAAACCGCCAGGCAAACACAAATGCCAGGGTATAATGCAGGATCAAGCTTGCGTAGTAAGCGTGATTGACGTCCAGAAGTCGATACAGAATCTGATTCGACGGATAAAAGACGCCCGCCTGGCTTTCCGCCAGCAACGGGTAACCGAACCCGGTGAGGTCGTGCCACAACGGCAGCTGATCACGGGCCAGACTGTCCGCAAACGCGATTTTCTGCGGAAACAGATACGACCACGTATCGCCGCCCGTCAGATCGTAGCCCAGCAGGAACTCATGCCACAACAGCATGGACAACACCAATCCCACGGCGCATGCAGCAACCCACTGCCACAAGGTTGCCGGAGATGTGCCGTTTTTAGGATTTGGCGAGGCTGGTGTGACCATCAGACTTGATTCAGGAGTTCTCCAGCCTCATATCACATCGGCATCGAATACGCGGAGCTGAGCCCAGGAGTTTTTATTTTCCGCAACGAAAGCCAGATGTTTTTCGGATATCTGATAAGCATCGTGGTCTTCGCGAGTGGCAAAGACGACATTCGCTGTCACGTGGAAATCACTGTCGTTCACCGGTCGGTTCAGATCCGGTGTGTGCGTACCTGCCGCAAAAAAAACGATTCCATCGTGGCCCGACAGATAGTGGTGACAGGAGTCCATCAGTTTCTGGCAGACAGCCTTCGATGGATCCTTCAGCGTGAAATAAACCATGTGTGAAAGCACAACAATATCCAATTCAAAAGGTCTGACCACCGCGGAATGGCGACAGCCGGAAAGTCTCTCAGTGTTGAGCAAGTGATCGGGTCAGACTCACAGGCGAGTCGCAAGCGTCCTCTCCTGGACAGACAGGAGTGAGAGAACTCGTGTCCCAGCTCACTCAGGATATTCTCATCTGCCGCCCACGTCAGACATGGACCGCGTTGACAGCACTGCAACGCTAAACGTTTTCAGCAGACGGACACTCAAAGCCGCTGCGATATTCACGCGACAGATGTGAATTTGCCTCTGCGTTGTTGGTAAACAACTCCCGCTCCGGATCGAACTCCAGCTTCGGTCCGAGCGAAACAGGATATTTTTCCAGGTCGACATTATTTTGTTTCAGGTGCTGGATAGTGCGCTGCAGAGTCAGTTCATTGTCGTCCTGACTGACAACATCTTTCAAAGCCGCAGACAGATCGTCTACTCCCACATGATTCTGTTCGCCCATGTAATAGGAAATGTTACCCAGATGACTGATACCCGCCGAAAGGTGACCCTCTCGAACATCAGCGTTCAGGTCGTCGACGTTACGACTTTGACACGCGTCAAGGAAGTTCCCGAAGTGGTTGCCACCGCCCGTAAATTCCTTCACCAGGTTCATGTCGTTGTCATAGGCCAGGCAGTGTGAGTACGTCCTCTGAACGACATATCCTTCGGAGCCGTAAAAGATTACTCCGATTTTATTCCCTTCAGTGCTTTGAAACAGTTTGTTGAGTTCCACATCCGCCGAATCGTTGACACTCAGACCTCGTGTTTCGAACACAATACACTTATCGCCATAATCGTAGATGGAAACTTCCGTATTCCCTGTATCACCGGCGTCAACGTAATGCGGATCATTCCGCTCGACCTGGTACCCAAGTCGACCTCCATAGGTTGCGATGGAGGACGGATGTGTGTCGATGTTCAGTCCCCAGCGTGCGATGTCAGTCTGGTGAGGGCCCTGATTCCCAAGATCACCGTTTCCATAATGACGCTGCCAATGCCAGTCGTAGTGGAACCGCTTTCGAGTGTGTTTTGGATCAGTGTATGTTGCCGGTCCGCACCACAGGTTATAGTCGACGTTGGACGGGATTTCGTAGTCACCCAGAGCATCGATCGATTTACGGCGTTTGTAGCACAGTCCACGTGCAAACGTGCAGGTGCCGATGCCGCCATCCGCGATAAACCCAACGGCCTGCTGAACAGCAGCACTGGAACGGCACTGGGTACCGACCTGGCACATCTGTCCGTATTTCCGTGCCGCGGCAATCATCGCGCTGCCTTCCGCTATATTGTGACAGACCGGCTTCTCAACATAGGCATCTTTGCCAGCCTGCATGGCCCAAATGGCGGTCAAAGCGTGCCAGTGGTTCGGAGTGGCGGTACTGACGATATCAATGTCGTCGCTCTCAAAGGCTCTTCGCATATCGGAGTAGACGGCTGGTCGAATGCCCTGCTTCTCCTCGATTTCTCCCGCCCGCATCGCCGCGACGTCTTCGTCGACTTCCACGATCGCACGAACTTCGGTCCGGGGATCGTCCAGCCATCCACCGATATGACTGCCACCGCGACCACGGACACCCACCACGCAGACACCCAATCTGTCATTGGCTGATGTAGCCGCCCTGCCAATAGCTGGTGCGAAAGCAAATGCGGCACCGGTAAGCCCCGCGGTTTTGACGAAATCACGTCGATTCAGTGAAGACATGGATGAACCCTGATGGAGAAATACAATAGTCACTGCGAGTTGCCAGGACTGTCTGTGAAGGAACCCCGATAATGCAGTCAACCGTGGCGAACTGGCAGAATCGCAGTCGCCCGGTCGGGAATCTGACACCGTGGCATTTCCCTGTGCCGATTGAATCGTATTGACGGACGGGATTCAAGCGAGAATCCTGTTTGGCAACGTCTCTACGGCCATCAGGAGCGTTAGCGATGACTGACCAGGATCGCTTCCTGATAGCCTCGCAGTGATAGTCGGCGGAGTGACTCCCCTTTGGCGGCAGAATCCCAGACGTGAATCAGATGCCGATCATCGGACGTCAGCTGGGCAATGAACTTATGATCCGCTCGCAGGGTCCGAGACTGTTCAGAGCTGAGATCCAGGGTGACCGATGTTGGCATACGCTTAAGGTCCCGCAGTTTTTTATTCAGCAACATGCGTGGTTCCGGAAATAAATTCAATGGGCTCAACACGGAGTTCAGTTGTGAAATCCAGTCCGCATAATTCAGGTATTCCAGTACCTGATCCGTGTCCTCCCAGCTGTGAGTCTGAACGCGGTAGGTCCAGGACGGAGAACTGAGTATGAGCCGCCCGCTGGCGGAGTCGAATTTGGTGTCGAACGACGGTGCAAGCTGGAATTCAAGACTGCGAGCGACCTTGTCGGCATTACTGCTGGACGATTGAATCAATTCATGCAGATATCGTTCTGATTCTTTGCGGCGTGAAGCCACCAGATGCCGGATTTCATCAAAATCAGCGTTCGTTGCCAGCTCTCGCGCCGTGTTGAGAATCGTGAATCGCCGGGCCGTTGGTTCAAAGATGATGACTTCATCGGCCGATTCCACATAGTCGTAGACGCGCCCCTTGTGAAACAGAGTCACACTGGCTGAGAGTCTGGTTTCAACCGTGCGACCGTTCGCTGGCGTCTGCTGAATGCGATAAATCTGGCCTTCAACCCGATATCCCTGAGCTGTCGCGTACGAGAGTCCGTTGATAACCAGCAGGCATGCACATATTCGGAACGCGATCGACATGTTTAAGTCTCCGGGATTTCGCAGAACCTGAACTGAATCTAACGTCGTTCTGCACGCATGAACAGAGGTTGACTGAAGCGATATGCCGCAGAATCAGACCGTCTGAAAGTCTGCACCGCGAAACCGGCAATTTGTGCTGCTGGCCAAATGAAGAAAGACCGTTACTGCCTGGATTAGCTTGACGGCCTGGTTAAGCAGAATCTAATCTGCGAGACATAGACCTTTAGCGCGCGGAGCGATTTGCCATCATGGATGAGTGAGATGCAAATTTTCATTTCAGCAGGGGAGCCAAGTGGTGACGAACACGCTGCGCATCTCATACGTGAAATGAAGCTCCGTGATCCGGCTTTCCGCTGCGATGGTTTGGGGGGGCCGGAAATGCAGAAACAGGGCTGCCGGCTGCTTCACGAGATGACTCGGAACGCCGTAATGGGTGTCTATGACGTCATTCCGCTGCTGGCACACTTTCGACGGTTGGTGAAACAAACAGAAGCTCACTTACGCAACAATCGACCGGACGCTGTCTTGCTGGTGGACTTCCCTGGCTTTAACTGGTGGATTGCCCGGGCGGCTCACCGACTCGGTATTCCGGTCTGCTACTATCTGCCTCCCCAACTTTGGGCATGGGCTCCCTGGAGAATTCGTCGTGTTCGTAAATGGGTGGATCATGTCATCTGCACACTGCCATTTGAATACGATTGGTACAGCAGTCGCGGCATCAGTGCCACCTGGGTCGGCCATC
>CAUZPL010000001.1:0-326900 GCA_963581585.1 Planctomycetota bacterium | reverse complement strand
GAGGGGTGGCGGATGCCACGGTTCACAAATACATGCAGCATTTGAAAACCGCTCTTAAATGGGCGGTGGATCAGGGTTATCTAAAGCAGGTGCCTGCATTCCCCGGACAGAAGAAGAACGCCGCAAAGTCGAAAAAACTGATGAAGGGTCGCCCGATCAGTACTGAAGAATTCGAGCGAATGGAGAGCGCGTGTGAATCGCCATCACTGATGCATTTGTTGAGAGGTTTGTGGCTGAGCGGTCTTCGTCTGGGCGAGGCAATGTCGTTGACGTGGGATCAATGGGCGGACGGGATCCGGATTGAAGTCGACAGCGACGGGGATGTGTTTCTGCTGATTGATGGCACGGACCAGAAGAACGGCCAGTGCCAGCGGTATCCGGTTGTCGATGACTTTGCTCGGTTCCTGCTGAAGACGCCCGTGAGTCAGCGACAGGGCTTTGTGTTCAACCCAGTCGGTAATTCGGGAGGGGGCAGCAGGCGCGTGGATACCGTGTCAGACTGGATCGTGGCAATCGGACAGAAAGCTGGCGTTAAGGTGGACATGAAGCAACCGAGTCCACGACGCAAGAAACCAACTGACGAACTGGTGCCGGTGTATGCTTCCGCTCATGATCTTCGGCGATCATTTGGGGACAGGTGGGCACGCATTGTGGAGCCGATGGTCCTGCGGGATCTAATGAGGCACGCTTCCGTCGTGACGACAGAACAGTTTTACATCGGTATCAACGCGAAGAAGACGCTGAAGCATTTGCGAGAGGCAAAACTGCGTTCTGGGGTGCCACTTGGGGTGCCACTTGGGTAAAACGAACAGGCGCGAAAGCTGTTAACCAGCAAAAAACAAGAGCCACCGATGAGACTCGAACTCATGACCTAAGCTTTACGAAAGCTTCGCTCTGCCAACTGAGCTACGGCGGCATTCGCGCGGACTATTGAGAAACACGCGGCGCAGCAAAAGTATCTTAATCAGGCCCGCTGAATGCAAGAGCAGGGATGGTGCGACTCGTCGCCGGCGGGAACGTCACTGGTGACAGATCGATGCCGACGGGCAATTCACCAGAGTCCGCGTTTCGACGCGCCGCATATCGTATCTACGGCCGAAGACCTGGTATACCAGTCTCATGACCGTAGGTGGCGGCCAGTTTCTCCGGAGTCATTTCGTAGTGCCTTTTCAGGCTTTCCTGCCAGGTATAGCCGTTCTTGATGTCGTTGAAGAATCGTCGAAACTGATTATTGTCCCGGGTTGCCAGCAGACCAATCATCGAGCTCGCCAGACCATATTGCCATGGCTCAATATGTTCCCGCTGAAAGAACCCACCCAGCGAGCGGGTCAGACGGATGCGTCCGGCTGCTGTCGTCTGGCGTTCCCTCACTGCATTCGAGGAACGAACGGTCAGTCCCGCCACCCAGTCAGCAATGCCTTCATTGATCCACGAGGGAACCCGGGCGGTTGAGCGATAGCGATGTATGTAGCCGTGAGCTGTTTCATGCACAAGAACAATTCCGAAAAACGATGGCGAGTCACCGCGCACACATCCCACGACAACTCGGCCATTCGGAAATGAATGACAAATCCCCTGGGCTCCCGCGACGTCATTGTTGTTCAGTACCTGACGTTCGAA
This sequence comes from Planctomycetota bacterium, assembly GCA_963581585.1. Lineage (GTDB taxonomy): Bacteria > Planctomycetota > Planctomycetia > Planctomycetales > Planctomycetaceae > S139-18. Next base: position 325,280 of record CAUZPL010000001.1, on the reverse strand, counting down.
CGTATGAAACGCGGCCTCATGCATGAACGCCACGATCACTGCCTTGCCGCGCCAGACATTGTGACCTTCTTCAAATCCAAACGACCGACCCAGAGACTCATTCATGTGATCCAGTTGAGCGAAATAAGGCTTGACCTGTTTCTTAGGAATGTCGGTCAGAAACAGGAAATATTCTGTCTCATACAACTTCATGTTCAGTCCGGAAAAACGCCGTTGAACCATTTTCAGGAACTCGTGTTCCTCCTCAACGAACTCCTTCATTTCCTCAGGAGACGATTCCTCCCAGAACCGATTCCGAGATCGCTGCAGCCGCTGCTGCGCGTCCATGTCACGCTGATTGACATCAATCAACAGGTACTGGCGTGACCCCCAAATATGTTCCGGCTCGTAAACAGCCTCTGCGATGGTGAGTCTGGCCAGATTCCTGATCAGCACTGGACGGGATCGCTTACTATCGGTCTCCAGCACACTGACGACCGCTGGATAGCTTCTCCCGCGATCGAGCCGGACCCTTGTGATCTTTGCGTCTGTATATGTCGCCCCCATTTTTGTCACGACGGTTCCCACTTTGCCTTCCAGCTGCAGAAATTCGTCGACGGTCAAAGCATATTCCAGCAGCACCGGGCTCAGCTCATCGGATTTCTTCCGGCGCTGGCCATGGGTATTTTGCGGGTGCAGTATGACGCAAACCGCGACGGCGACGACCCACGCCTGTGGCGAATATCGACCGCTGGGGGAATCTGGCATCCAGTTGCTCCGGGCGATGGTACTCCTGGGGGGGGAACCGTCACGGTTAGCTGCAGCACGGGAACCGCAAGAACAGGGCTCCTGCCGGGCTAATGCCACAGGATGGACTGTGAAAACAATGATTGCGGATAAATCCTGCATGCAGGAACATATTCTTATCACATTTTCCGTAACGCCGCAGCTCGCGACATGCAGTGTCACATCTCATTAGAGCGAAGCACTCGTAAATGCCAAGCGAATGTCCTCAAATGCAATCTCACTGAAAAACACTTCGAAGCAGCGATTGCCAAGTCAATGAGTTTTTTTGAGCTGGAACGCATTACGGCCCACACCTTCATCGAATGTGTGGAGTATCATGCCACTCTGGAGTCCACTAACACACTGGCGGTAACCCTGCGGAACGTACTGCATAAGCGTTGTCCGGCGCTTGTTCTCACCGATCAACAAACGGCCGGGCGTGGCCGCGGATCTCATTCGTGGTGGTCGGCGCCTGGTGCCCTCACCTGTTCTGTGGTCCTGGATGCAGATCAACATGGTCCCGTTCCGGAATCACGCTCTTTGGTCGCGCTGGCCGCCGGTCTGGCCGTGCGAGCACTGGTCGCTGACCTTGTGCCCAAACATACAGTGAGCACCAAGTGGCCTAATGACATCCTGATCGCTGACCAAAAGGTCTGCGGAATCCTCAGCGAACAGCATTCAACAGACTTCGGCAGCGTATTGATCATCGGAATCGGTCTGAATCTGAATAATTCCCTGGCAACGGCACCGGATGACATACGTCAGCAAGCGACCTCAATCTTCGATCGCACAGGTCACAGCTTTGATCTCACAGAAACTCTGAATTTGTTGCTGAATCTGCTAAGCCGCACCCTCCATCAGCTCAAAAGAAATCCGGCCGAAATCGCTCGCGAATCCGCAGAATTCAACCGACTCACCGGGAAACAAATCACGGTTCAGACCCCCACGGAAACCCTGGTCGGGGAGTGCACGGGGATCGCTGCAGACGGCGCACTGCTGCTGAATGCCGGGGGCACAATTCGGGAAATCCGAACTGCAACCGTGCTGGAGTTTATTTGAGTATCAATCAGCGGCGTGTGCTGAAACCGGTACCGGCAGTTTTTCTCCGGCGGGGACAAATGCCATCGATACTGAATTTACACAGTGGCGAACATTCCTTTCAGTCAGTCGTTCTCCGAAGAAAACATGCCCTAGATGTCCGCCACAATTCGTGCAGAGGATTTCCGTACGCCTTCCGTCAGCATCCGGCAGTCGCGTCACGGCGCCCTCGATTTCATCATCGAAGGCCGGCCAGCCACAGTCGCTGCGGAATTTATGGTCCGACTTATACAGCGCACTATTACAACGTCGGCAGGTATATATCCCTTTGTCTTCCAGATTGGTGTATGAACCGGAGAAGGGGCGTTCGGTGCCTTTTTCCAGCAGCACCTGTCGCTCAAAATCGTTCAGCTCGTTGTATTTCGTGATGGCCGCGTCAGTCGTCACGTGTTCTCCCTTTCCAAAAGTGGGTTCGTTCGTTTCTGTTTCGTTCCCGTTGTCGGCAGATACATTGACGTCTTGAGGTCCGTCTGCTGTCGCGATCGGCGACACGTACATATCCGACGGATCGACAACTGAATCAGCGCATCCGAGTATCCCCATGCAGGCAACCAGTCCCAGTGCGGATTTTTGCATTGATTTACCTCAACTCATTCGGTTGGTTCAGCTGAGCATCGTGCACGGACGAATTACTGACCCAACTGGTCTGCCATACAAATAGAAGAGCAGAATTCGCGTTGGTCAACGCCACGCATGATTCTGTTGTAACCAATTCGATAGCGAATTTCGATAGCGATTCGGAAGGCCCGCAATTCTCAGTACTACGACTGGACTGTCAGGCAAGAATTTTCTGCAGCACCTCGCTGATGACCGGTGCCGTGACCTCGGTCGAATACTTCTCACGTACAGCCCGACACAGCGCTTCAGCACTCTCCGGTCCAATAGGCCCGAAAGAGTGCAGGACCGCCTGAACCAGTCCACCGGCTGAGTCGGGCGGATACGTCCAGCCATGTCCCAGGTCATCGATCCGTTCGGGAAATGCGCCATGACAGGGCACCAACGCAGGTACTCCGACCAGTGCCGCCTCCAGTACAAAAATTCCCTTCGGTTCTCGATAGTTGGCTGGTACGCACAGAACATCAAACGACTGCAACAAACGAAATTTTTCATCGCGTGATTGCGGACTGCCGAGCCAATGCAGTCGATTTGGTCCTACAACCTGCTGCACTTCGGCCAGCCGTGCGCGAAACCAGTCGCCATATAAGTCCGGTAGATATCCGGCAATCCGGTACTGCAGTGAATCGTCGGCCGACGACAGGTGTTCGACCGCATCCAGGAAATTGCCGACTCCCTTTTCCGGACAAATCCTTGCGAAATAACCAATCGTCGTTGACGAAGCGTTGCCGCGATTCTGAGGCTCCATCTTCGGCAGCCGACAGTCGATGCTCAATGGTATCTGCTCGAACCGTTCTCGTGGCAGTCCAATCGAAGTGGACAGGTGATCCGCATACCAGCGGCTGTGGGTGAGCAGGCGATCAAAGTGCTGGCTGTTGTCTCGAACGAGGTCCAATGCTGTCTGCCTCCACTGATCCGGAAGTGCATCAAGGAAAATGTCATCGCCCTGCAGCAGACAGGCGATGCGACCACTGAATCGTTGCCGCAATGCCGGCACGATTCCGGACAGCAAGGCGTTGCTGCACAAAACCAGATCCGGTTGCAGATCATCCGCCAGCCATGTCACAAGCTCCCGAATTTCGTCACGCTGTGGTCCATTGCTGCCTCTGAGCATATCGACAGTGAGCCAGCCGAGCTGCGTTGCATCAGTGGCACTGCTGCGACGAGTCAGACGCTTGAGAATATCCGGGCGATCCAGCCACCTCTTTAGCACCCGCGGCAGTCGGGACCAGCCGGGAACCGCGGAATCCAGATACACATTGACTCCACCAAGGAAGACTCGCTGTTCACTGAGATCGTCTTCATCAACCGTGATCGGAGTATACGTGGGGACAAGTGTGACATCATGTCCGAAATCCCGCATAGCTCGAGCCAGCGTGTTGTCCTGCATGCAGGACCCACAAAACATGCCGGCGCCACCAGCGGTAATGATTGCGATCTTCATGAACGGATATTACTTTGAATCCATCCGAATCACATCCGATTGAGGGCGAGTGTTCGGCAGCAGGAGCGGCCTCCGTCCAGGATCAACAGTGCCACAAGCAATCATTTGCGAGAGGCAACTGTCTGCTGTGCCACAATTATCACGTTCACGAAGAGGCGGATATGAGTCCGCTACCCTGAGATCCATGTCCAAGCAGTCCGGAATTTACCAACTGCAGTCATTAGGCCAAGAGCGCCCAAGCCGTGAGTCGGGAACCCAAGATGAAAATCGAACTTTTGCCATCCACTGTCGGTGATTCGGCCCCACGTCAGTTTTGCATTGGAGCTGTCGTCAACGATTCGATCGCGGTTGACGCCGGAACACTGGGGCTGTTGTGGCCACTGGAACGACAATTGCAGATTCGCGAGATCTTTCTGTCACACAGCCATCTGGACCACATTGCCACATTGCCGCTGTTTTTGGACAACGTCTACCGTAAAAGACCGGGTTGTCCGACAGTGTATGCTGACAAGGACACACAGCGTTGCCTACGTGAAGACATCTTCAATGATCGCGTATGGCCTGATTTTATTCAGCTGTCACGAAAGGAAACACCGTTCCTCGAATTGCGATTAATTGAGTCGCTTGTCCCCGTGACGCTTTCGGACCTGACGGTGACCCCGATCTCCCTTAACCACACTATCCCCACGCTGGGGTTCATTTTACAGGATGAGACGTGTGCCGTGGCCTTCGTATCCGATACAGGACCAACAGAAACCATGTGGGAAGTACTGTTGCAGACGGACAATCTGCAGGCCGTGTTCCTGGAGGCCAGCTTGCCGAATTCCCACCGCTGGCTAGCTGAGAAATCCGGACATTTGTGCTCGGAGATGTTCGCCAGCGAAATCAAACAGCTGACGGAACATGTCCGAATCATCGCCTGCCATTTGAAGCCCACTCACTTCGACGCGATCTCAGCCGAGCTCAATTCCCTTGGCCACTCCCGTCTCGAAATCGGAGTACCGGGATTTGATTACACATTCTAGTGCTCCGGCGCAGGCGGGGATCAGGGTCGGGTGGCTGGGGTTGAGCACCAGCCCACATTTCTTACCAGTGGGTCAAATGCCCGGAAACGGCACAGGCACCGATCAGGTTTCCGTCACAAGTTTGAGCCAGGTGAACGGTTCTGTTCCGAGCTATTGCTGTTTCCTCCAACGGTCGTAAGAACTTCGGGCCGGCCTATCCCCGGTTATTCGGATTCCTTCGCGATCCTGCCGAGATCACGCAGGCGCAGGTTTTCATTGCTGAGAAAATACAAGCCGGTGAGAGTAACAGGGATGTACATGCTCATATGGTAGTACATTGACGCGGCGAAGACACGAGATTCGCTGGCATGAATGCCGAGGACGAGGACGCTCATCTTGAACGCCCCTTGAACCAGTCCGAAATACCCGGGTGTTGACGGGATCATGACAGCAACCGCGAGGATGGCGGTGAAGATCAGGCCGTCAGTTGGTGCCACCGGAATCTGAAAGGCTTGCAGGGCCAGATACGCAATCAATCCATTGAGCACCCACTGAACGAATGAGTTCAGCACAATAGCTAAGATTGCGCGAACGCTGCGAAGGACATTCAGACCTTCACCGGCTGATTCCATCATCGAAACCAGACTCTCTCTCATGCCTTCGCGAACGAAAGGCACAAACTTCAGCACTACGGAAAACAGCCGGATGCTACCTTCCGTCCATATCAAAAAAGCGGAAGTGAAAATCACGAATGCTGCGGCACCTGTCGCCAGGTATATCACTACTTCGTTGTATTCCGGAGGTAATTCGTCGGCAAACTGCAGACTCACGACAAACAGGCCGAGGATCGCTATCACGTCAAAGACGCGTTCCAGAATCACCGTGGACAGCACAGTCGTTGCCGACATGCTGTAACGCCGGCCGACAAGGAAGACTCGAACGAATTCGCCCAGGTGTGCGGGCAGCACATTGTTCGCGGCAAACCCAATCATCACGGGGGAGAACAACTGTCGCGGGCGGAGCTTCTCAATTGGCTGCAGCATCCACGACCAGCGAATCGCTTTCAACCAGTAGAACAGAAACAATAGCAGGAAGATCGCGGGCAACGTCCAGTAATTCGCTGTCCTGAAGCTGTCCCGGAACTCTTCAACGTTCACGCCCTTCATCGACCAGTAGAAACAGCCGGCTGTTACACCAATTCCAACCAGTAGCAGCAGAAGCTTCTTCATGGGTCTGCTCCGATCGTGGCTCAGACCTGCGGCCTGGTAAACGTTCCCGTGACACAGGATTCCTGCCGGCAGACTGTCTGAAACGACACACAGGATACCTGTCTCACGAATTACTTCAGCAAATCCTTAACGGTATCGCGTTCTTCGCGAAGTTCGGCAATCGTCACGTCAATTTTGGATTGAGCGAACTCATTGTGTTCTGCTCCCTGCGCAACTGACCATTCACGGCCGTTGCTGGTCAGTGGGAAACTGCTGATCAGGCCTTCGTCGACTCCGTAACTCCCGTCGCTGCAAACGGCGGCACTGAATGTTTGTCCCTCTGCCGTTGGCTCAGCGATCGCCCTGATTGTATCCATAATCGCATTCGCAGCGGACGCGGCACTGGATGCGCCGCGGGCTTCAATCACTGCGGCTCCGCGCTTTTGAACCGCGCTGATGAATTCGCTCCGCAACCAGGCTTCGTCACCAATGACATCCGCCGCGGGCCGATCATTGATCTTTGCGTTGTAGAAGTCCGGATACTGCGTCGAGGAGTGGTTACCCCAGATCGTCATGCGGGAAACTGCTGACACCGGGTGGCCGGATTTCTGAGCCAGCTGCGAAACTGCGCGATTCTGGTCCAGCATCGTCATCGCATACCAGCGGTTGCCAGGGACATTCGGGGCATTGTTCATCGCAATCAGGCAATTCGTGTTGCATGGATTCCCGATGACAAGGACCCTGACGTCAGAAGCCGCCGCATTGGAAATCGCCTGCCCGGTGCTCGTGAAGATGGGGCCATTAATCCTGATCAGATCGCTGCGCTCCATGCCTTTTTTGCGGGGCACGCTGCCGACGCACAGCACATAACTGCAGTCGCTGAACCCCTCTTCCAGGTGATCGCTGTCGGCTTTAACCACACCGGCAAGCGCTGGAAACGCACAGTCATCCAACTCCATATGGACGCCGTCCAGGGCTGACATGACAGGTGGAACCTCCACCAGATGCAGGATGACGGGCTGGCCGGAACCAAACACCTGGCCGGACGCCAGACGAAAAACAAGCGAATAACCAATCTGACCCGCTGCACCAGTGACGGCAACACGAATGGGTGATGACATCGATAAACCTTTCCGACCTGAAAATCAAATGGCGCGGCGATTCAAGATACCGCGCAATTTGTCACATTTCTGACAACACCTTGAGAGACTTGCCTGTGACACGCTGTGACTTCAGCTGAGTGGCAGAATTATAACGTTGCTGCAACAAAACTGCCAAATCCCTGTCGGGATCCTCACTGACAGGAAACAGGCTGATATGGGGTCTGCTGCGGAATCTCAGAAAAAGTCTTCAGCTGCAGAATGCTCGAGTGCAAGGCGCACAAAAGTACAACCTGATTGTGGATTTCTACAAAACGTATCCTTGGGTAAGGCTGTTCTTTCCGCAGTGGCGGCACATCGAACTCGTCCAGGTGGACCTCTGGGACCGAGTGATTCGGGGATTTGCCACCGCCGCTGTTGTACTTCCGGACAACGCGGGTTGGTGGATTGAGGGCTCCCGTCGATCGACGCCAGCCATCCCTGTAATCAGGCTGTGACATCATACGACGACTCAGCGACTTACATTGCCGTTGCGATCATCGCTTTGTTAATGACCGCATTTTCGATGCGGCCCTCTTTGAGTCGTACGATCCGGTGAGCCTGTGTGGCAATGGCTTCGTCGTGAGTCACCATCACGATCGTCAGCCGGTTGGTTATGTTGAGCTTCTTCAGCAGAGCTATAATCTCCAGTCCGGTTTCGGCGTCTAGGTTGCCGGTCGGTTCGTCGGCCAGAAGGATGCGAGGTTTGGTGATCAGCGCACGTGCAATTGCTCCACGCTGTAATTCGCCACCGGAAAGCTGCGACGGGCGATGCTTGATACGATGACCGAGGCCGACCTCTTCCAGGATTTCCAGTGCCTGCTGTTTGATCTCACGTCGCTGTTTCCAGTAATTCCACAATGAATGGCGAATCATGAGAGGTGCCATAACATTCTCAAGCAGTGAGAGTTCCGGCAGCAGGTGGTAGAACTGGAAGATGAAACCGAACACGCGGTTGCGCAACAAATCTCGTGTTGTTTCATTCAGATTATCAATCCGCTTACCTTCGTACAGGACCTCGCCGACGTCCGGAGAATCCAGCAGGCCCAGTACGTGCAGCATTGTACTTTTGCCGGAACCACTCTGGCCGATCACGGAAATGAATTCGCCCTCGTTCGCTGAGATGCCGGCACCGCGAAGCACACGGACATGATGCTGGCCCGTCGTGTACGTTTTCTGAATGGCTTTTGCGCTGATGAGCGGGGTTGTCATTTTGATGATTTGAGCCATGGGCGGAGGGTCCCGATGAATTCGAGAACAGAGACGATCGCAAGACCAGTGTCAGTCAAACCGCAGAGCTCTCACGGGATGCAGTCGGGAGGCTCGCCGTGCCGGCAAAACGCTTGCCACAACCGCTATTCCCACTGCGCCCATCGCTACACAGAACACCATCATCGGGCTCACGTGTGTCGGAATTCTGGAGAAGTAATAGATATCACGATCGAAGACCCTTCGCCCGGTCAGCCAACTGAGCGCTTCTTCGATCTGATTGATGTAACGCACGAATACCAGACCGATACAGACACCAGCCATGCTGCCCACCATTCCCAGCCCGAGACCATAGGACAGGAAGATGGACATTATGCCTCGTGAACTGGCCCCCAGTGACTTGAGAATTCCGATGTCTCGTGTCTTTTCAACGACGATCATGAAGAAGATCGCCAGTATGCCGAAACCCGCCACCGTAATGATGAGGAACAGCAGTACGTTGAGGATCGCGGTTTCCATCTCCACGGCCGACAGCAGCAGCCCCTGCTTGGATTCCCAGGTACGCACTGTGACAAGACCGGGTGGAAATACAGCCTTGAGTTTTTCAACGACGATCTCTGCGTTCGTGTAGTCTTTAAGTTTGATCTGGATCGACGTGATCTTGTCTTCAATAATTTCACCCGTCTCAGGATCACGAACAAGCATTCCTCGATTCTGCTGCAGTTGTTCCAGATTCATCAATATAAGCTGGCTATCGTATTCGCTCATCCCGCTGCGGAAGATATCACAGATTGTTGCTTCGAAGCTGACGGGCTCTGGCCGTCCCGCTTTCACCGTCGTGATCGTCACGTCTTCGCCTGGCCGAATCATCGTGACCTGCTCGAGTTTTCCGGTTTCCGGATCACGAACCTGGTAACTGACGAGTCCCTCGCCGATGTACACCCGTGCTTCGTGCGGTTCCTTGCGAATCCCGGAAATCACTGAATCGGTGATGTTGAAAGGGTCAACAGGGTCGAAGGGGAAATCCACATCACTGCCAGCCGTTTGTGGCGCATCAAAGATCGGTGGTTCCGGTCTTTCTGATTCCGTGGTGACGGTGACATCAGAACCAGACGGTACTATGCCGGTTGAGTCCGATGACTCAAGCAGGCCCTCGTTGCGCAGAATAATCTCTTGCTGTTCCTTAATAAATCTGCGCCATTCCGCGGCTTCGGAAGTTAGTTCCCACCCGGGGGACACACCGCGGGAACGGAGAGCGGGTAATACTTCACCATTCTCTATCGTGGGATTGTGACTGGCGAGGCAGTCAACTAGCGGTCCCACTCTCGCCTTCTCCCAGGGAATGATTCCGACAATCGTAACAGGCGTAGTATATGTTTCGCCGTTGATCTCTATTGAAGTCACACCCGGCATCTCAACGGTACACGTTGCAGCTGCTACGTAGGCACCGACGGCGTCATGGACCTGCTGCAGCTGGTCTTTGGAATTTCTGATTCCATCCTTGCTCCGTGATTCAATGACAACATCGGCCAGAAACCCATGGATTCGGTCTCGCATTTCGTTCGTGAACCCAGCCAAGACGCTGTTCACGACGATCATGGTTGCGACACCCAGCATGACGCTGACGATGCTGGCCAAGGCAATGTAACGGGTCCGCAGATAGCGGAGGCAAAGCAGCAATTTGTACATCCCGGCACTCCCTTGCCTGATGATCTGAATCTTTCCCGCAAAACACTCGACTGCCCGCGAATCAAGCGCGCCGAATTCTGGCAGATTGCACTGTTCAGAGCAATGCGAGGTTGTTTTCTGCCGGTTTTTACCTGTTCTTTTGCCGCAGAGAATGGTACAGCACTGCGACCGGCTAAGGACGCATCAGTCCGGTACCGCGAGTCTACATCGGATACGGGTCAGCAAATGCAGCGAATGCACCCAGGCCTCCGTCGACTTCCAGATCGGTTCCGGTGATAAAGGACGCATCATCGCTGGCCAGCCACAGCACTGCGTGTGCCACCTCGCTGGGCTGACCAATGCGGCCCAGAGGATGTCGATTGGCCAGCTGGGCTGCCCCACCCTGAACTTCCAGGCTGGCCCTTACCAGCGGCGTGTCAATCGCCCCCGGGGAGACCGACACCACTCGAATCCCCTCACGAGCATATTCCACGCCCCATTGTCGAGCCTGAAGCACATTGGCCGCCTTGATCGGACCGTACGCGCAAACACCGCGCGCCGTTCGATGCGCCTGAGCACTGGCCATGTTGACAATTACTCCGGACTGTTGTTCCTTCATCACTCTCAACGCATGCCTAGCCAGGAGTGTGTAGCCGGTGAAATTGACGCTGACCATGCGCTGCCATAATTCAACTGGCATCTCGTCCACCGGCACATAAGCTTCCACCGGCTGAACCGCCGCGTTGTTCACCAGCACATCCAGAGCCCCGTGAGTCTGCACGACGTGTCCGACGATCTGCTGGCAGTCGTCATCCGACCCCACGTCACCTCGGACATATTCCGTACCTTCGGTCAGCGGGGCAGCGGGTTCCGCTATATCCATGCAGACAACCGATGCGCCGGACCGGGCAAACGCATCGCAGATTGCTCGTCCGATCCCCGATACACCTCCGCTCACCAGAACTACACGTCCCTGGTTCCTGTATGTCACATTTCCGTGTGGTCTGGACATGATCGATGATTCTCACTCGGCGGTACCGTCCAGTGACGCCGACCCGTCAGCCTGTCGGGTTGCCGGCTCGTCACGGAACGAATTCCGGCACAGCACAGTCTATTTTCTGCGGTCCAGGTAATCAGTGATTATCTCGTCGGGTGCATCTTCGAACGCCTGACGACAGCCTTCACAGCAGACATACCATGTCTTTCCCTTGTGCTGGACCGGAATTGTTCCCAGGCCCCCCGTGACCAGGCATTCCCGCTGATTCTCTAAGCCCTGCGCCAGTTTGTGGCCCTGTCGAGTGTAGCCGATTCCTGCCAAGCGTCGGAAACTGCCCGCGGAACTTACCTGCTGTTCGAACAGTACCACCAAGCGAATGTGTTTTAGCTGTACAATAGTACATCGGAAGACAGCTCCGTTATCGTCGGGTTCTGTGACGAACTGTATCCTGGCCGGCCATTTGGCGGGGATGTTTCCGTGAAATGTCCGCGTGGATGTTTCATTGATCTTCTGGTGCAGCAACAGCTGCTTCCGGTCCGTGGAAACCGTCAGCGTGAGTCGCTCAAACTGGCGGTTTGAGTCAGAGTCAAACCGAATGGCTGGCCGGTCGGCAGAAAAGTCCCACCGGCAGACCATCTTTTCCTGCCAGGCGCCCTTCCGCGAACCACGTTTGAGCTGTCCAACCCCCCGCCAGGATCCCACAACTGAATTGAATGGCTGCAGCAATCCGGGACGTAAGGCTGCACTTTTTGGCTGTTCTTCCGGCTGCTGCTGTCGATTTTCTCCTGATGCTATTGTCGAGGCGACTGCCATTGCCGTCAGCAGGATCGCAGCAAAGCAAACCAACGGAGACTGCCGGACTGAACCGTGATGTTGAGAGCGAGTCATGGATGGTTTCCAATCGAATGACAGTCACGGGTTCTTCAATGCGCTGCATTGAAGCAGGGGCACAGAATCACAAGGTCCGGCACGGCCGGACTAACCTTCAGCCCGTTGATGCCCTGGATTTCAACGCCTGGTTCAAACATAGCAGTCCGATGAGGTTCCTGGAACGTCGCGTGTGCGGTCACAACGCGGCCTCTCCATTCACTGGTATCAAATTCACTGACCAGACGGCGTCTGCCGGTTGCCATTCCGGTGTCATCCTGTGATTCGCCGGGAGGGGGCATGCGTTCGTCACACCCCGTTCCCCCGCATAGAGGGGGTGTGAGGGAACCATGTCCTTCTGTTGGAATTAACCAAGGTTGAGGGCATCAGGTGTCGACTGAAATCGCCCATTTTTCCGGCCGGGTGTTGCGCCCTGTCGGACAGAGAGTTGCATTAAACGAATTCTGCACCCGCCACATGCTCGTCGCCAAACCGAATCGCAAAGTACCTGCCGCCCTTGAGCCTGTCCGCAAATACCGGTTCGCATTCATATTCGCAGAGTCTGTCAACCCGTTCGGTGGTGGAATGACCTCGGCTCATGTGGTGCTGGACAGGGAGTCATCCGCTGCATCCCATTCAGCCGCAGCCAGATAACCACCGTCAACCACAACTGCCGTGCCGTTGACCCCGGCCGAATCCTCACATGACAAATACAGAATTGTCCGGGCAATATCGTGAGGACTCATTGCGCGATTCAAGGGAACACGACGCAGGCGCTGCCGCAGGGCCTCGTCCGGATCGTGTGTGGTGCTGAGGTGCTTCCGCAGCATCGGTGTGTCCGTAATACCCGGACTGACGCAGTTGCATCGAAGACCTGTCGCTGCGTAGTCCAGTGCGATTGACTGTGTAAGAGACCGAACTGCACCCTTCGACGTGGTGTAGACGGGTGTTAATCGCTGCCCGACATAGCTGCTGATCGAACCCACGTTGACCATGTAGCTGCGACTATGGCGACGCAGATAGGAAAACGCATGTGTGAGTGAAAAGAAGATACCCTTCACATTGACACCCATTAGCCTGTCCCAGTCTTCTTCGGAACTTTCGTGCAGAAGTCCCACATGAACGATGCCGGCACAATTGACGACAATATTCAGGCCCCCAAACTGCTCAACAGTCGACTTGATCGAATTGCGTACCTGATCACTGACTGCAACGTCACATGAAGAATAGGCCGCACTGCCGTTCGCTGAATTCAACTCGTTGACGAGTTGCCTGCCATCATCGTCACACACATCAGCTACCGTTACTGACGCCCCTTCGCTCACGAACAGCCGTGCGGTTGCAGCGCCGATGCCTGACGCAGCGCCACTGATCCATGCCACCTGTCCTGCGAGTCGTCCATTCATTCCAGCTCCTCCGTTTCAATCCCGGTGACCCGAGCCCACTTCCTCCGAAAGCTTTCCCTCGCAAAAAGTTCCGGATTCAGCACTCCCCCTGGGCGTTTGCCCTGCGCAAGATCCAGCATGCCCTGGCAGACAGTCCGGCCGATGTCGCGAAATAATTCAGCGGTCCACGCAATAGCATGCGGGGCCAGAATTACGTTTTCGAACCGGCCAAATCGATGCGGTTCTGTGCATGGTTCGTCCTCAAAACAGTCAAGCGCAGCACCAGCGATGCGCTGGCTGCTCAAAGCATCAAATAAAGCATCTTCGTCGATGATACCTCCCCGGGCTGTATTAATGAGATAAGCATCCTGCTTCATTTGCGCAATTTCCGCGGCGCCTATTAGTCCCCGCGTCTGTTCATTGAGCGGACAGTGGATTGACACAAAGTCTGCCGTGGTAAGCAGCTCCTGCAGCCCAACAGCACGCACTCCCAGCTCGTCAGCTGTTTCCGCCGGGAGGAACGGATCAAAGACCAGCGGCTGTTGCATCCCGAATCCCCGCAAAAGGGACACGAGAGCACGCCCGATTCCCCCCAGGCCGATGACACCCAGCGTTCGGTCCCGCAGTTCGCAACCCATGTACTGAGTCCGATCATTCCACTGACCGGTGCGAACCAGGCGGTCCTTTGTGAGCATGTGATGAGTCAGGGCAATCATCCAGCCAATGGTTGCTTCCGCCACCGGACGGTCGACTGCACCAGCTGTAATCATGGCGAGTACGTCCTGTTCGGTGCACGCATCGACATCGACAGTATCATAGCCCACGCCAAATCGGCCGATGGCCAGCAGATCACGGCACCCGGAGATGGACTCGGCCGTCACCCTCGGGCTCAGTACAATAACACCACAGCAGTCCGTGAGCTGGTCGGGAGTGATGGCCGTGCGGTGTTCGCTGAACTGCGTAACTTCGATGCCCTCTTGTCCATCAAATACGCCTATCCCGTAATCAGCAAACTTTGGTTCGCCTGCTTCATTGTAGAAATCTGCTGTCAGTGCAATGCGAAAGCGCTGTCGTCCCAGGTGACTCACTGGCTGATCATCTCCGATTTTGAATTTGCGACCATGTCCTTTGCCCGTTCTGCCGTTTTTACGCGACGTGATTCGATGATTTAACGATTTTGATCACCAGCAGCAACAGCACGACAGATGGAATGTTCCACAACAATACCGACACGGACTACCTGTCACACACGGTCCGAAACCGCTCCCATGCGGCATCCCAGACGGCCGTGCCGGCGGGGATGTACTCTTTAATGGATTCTGACCGTCGAACCACCTCGCGTATGTCTGCCAATGTTGATAAGTCACCCGCCGCACGGGCCTGAATCAACACATTGCCCAGGGCGGTCGCTTCCACCGGTCCGGTCATCACTGGCCGTCCGCAGGCATCGGCCGTGAACTGGTTCAGCAGCCGATTCTGAGTTCCACCGCCCACGATATGAATGACCGTCACCGGGACGCCCGTCAATTCTTCCAGCCAGCCGAGCACCGTGCGGTACTTAAGTGCCAGACTTTCCAGTGAACATCGAATGAACTGCCCCTCCGTTTCCGGTACAGGCTGTTCGGTGCGACGACACTCTGTGGCAATCGCTTCGGTCATGTCGGCGGGATCCAGAAATTCGGGTCGATCAGGATTGACAAGCGACCGAAAGGCCGGGGCCTCGGCTGCCATCCGTGACAGTTGAGTATAATCGTAATTATGACCGCGACGGGAAAATGCCAGACGGCATCGTTGCACCAGCCAGAGGCCCATGATGTTCTTGAGCAGTCGCCAACTGCCGTCCACTCCGCCTTCATTCGTAACATTGTAGTCCAGCGCCTGCGGTGTGAGGATTGCGTTTTGTGTCTCTACCCCCATCAGTGACCAGGTACCACTACTGATATAAGCCCAGTCGGCCTGCCCTGTCTGCCCGGTGGGTATGGCAGCGACGGCGGCACCTGTGTCGTGCGTGGCCGGGGCAATCACATCAAGTTTCCCCAGTTCTGTGGCGTCAGCAACGTCGCTTCGCAGGGTTCCGAGATTTGTGCCAGGCAGCACAACTTCAGGAAACATCTGCGTAGGAATCTCAAACCGCCGCAGCATGTCGAGCGCCCAGTCCCGCGACTGAGCATTCAGCATCTGGCTCGTCGTGGCGTTAGTGAATTCGACAACACGACTGCCACTCAGGCACCAGTGAAAGTAGTCAGGCACCATCAGAAACTTTCGGGCCTGCGCCACGAGTTCCGGATCGCGCTCACACATCGCCAACAACTGATACAGCGAGTTGAGTGCCATGAACTGCAGGCCCGTGGCTGCAAAGATCTCGGCCCGAGGAACGCGACTGAATGCTTTCTGCATCATGCCGTCTGTACGCGAGTCACGGTAATGCCACGGCTGTCCCAGAAGTTCATCGTTACGGTTCATCAATACGAAGTCCACACCCCAGCTATCGACGCCGACCGACACGGCAGCTCCCTTCAGTTGTGATGCCGCTTCTCTCAGTCCTTTCTGGATCTCTAACCAGAGTCCGCTGAGATTCCAGCGCTGGGTCCCGCCAAGATTCACCGGGCTGTTGGGGAACCGGTGGTACTGTGCGAGGGACACGGTCGACCCGTCGAAGCACCCGGCCATCACGCGCCCGCTTTCCGCCCCAAGATCGACCGCCAGATACGCCTTGTCCGCCATGATTCGCCTCGCCGGTGATGATGATTGCTCGGCAAATTCTAACGGTCAGACAGGGCACCGCCACGCAACCATGGATTCGGGCTCGCAGAACGTTGTGTGCAGGGAAGTAGTCGCGATACCGCCATCGTTTAGCAGTAAGCCGCTCCGCGGATCGTCGGCTTTTTTTCCGATCCGGCCATCTTGTTCACAATGGTGACCTGGCCGGCTCAACAGTGTGTCATCGCAACCTCAACTACGGGTTGGGCAGCTTCTGTTGATTAGGAATCGCATAGGTTTGCAGACGTTTAAAACAAGATGCACCACACGAAACTTCCAACATTGTTTGTTAGCGTTACCAGCAGGTGATCGATGCACTTATTCGAAAGGGTCCGGCCCAGCCTGTTCTGCATCACGGGCCCATTTTGAACCATGCGTACACACTGGGAAAACGGGCTTGTGGGTAAAGCAATGAAGTCTATATTGCCGTTCGTCGTCTGCCTGATGTTGTCCATCTTAAGACTTACCGACCTGCAGGCGCAATCATCGGGTGCAGACTTTCACTTTCGGCAGCACTCGCCGGAATTCACGGAAGCGGTGCGTCTGATGAATTTCACTGGTGCGGGACATTCTGTCGCATTGTCGCCCAATCGCATCAGCGCGCGTCGTTATGATAAGTGGGCAGCTCTCCTCGACACGCACTTTAAGCCCGGTACGGAGGTCTTCGGCGGCGGCATTGAGATCTACGGCGACAACAACAGCAATTTCAGCTTTGAGGACATCATTGCCCTTGCTGACAACGATGCAGCGTTGAGCGTTGGCGACAACAACAGTGACCTCAGTATCACCAACTTCACCGGAACCACGTACGGCGACAATGCTGCTGGTATCAGGATGGGTGACAACAACAGCGATTTCACGCTGAATGGCGCGAATTTAACAACCCATGGCGACAATTCGCCCGGTGTGCAAATCGGCACCAGCGCCACAAATATTTCACTGACCAGCGTAAGCGTTCAAACGCAGGGACTCGCCAGCCACGGCCTGTCGGTTAATACAGGCTTCAACGGCGTCGCGGCCGATGCGCTGACAATTACGACTGCGGGCGCTGACGCGGACGGCGTCAATCTGGCGGGTGGTGACAGTTTCAGCCTGAACAATTCCGTTTTCGATCCGATCGAAGACGGCGACGTACTGGACTTCACCGACGTCACCACGCTGAGCGGCATGGCGAACTCGGCGTCGCGTTTCGGTGACTTCGGCGGCGCGCTGCTTAACGATGGTGGCGGGAACGGGCCGTCGTCCGCCATAACGTTTGACTTTGTCGACCCCGATGGTGATGGCGTGAACAACGGTGCGGTCAGCGTTCCATAACGCGGGCGCCTCAATCCGTTAAATGGGCGGATAGGCGACGACCGTTTTATCGGGGACAGCAATCACGATGGCATCCGGGTCGTCGATTGCTGTGGCAAAATGCCGTGGAAGCCGACAGGTGATGCGCACTCGGCGTGCAGTCTCGTCCGTATATGTGCGGTCGAGTTCTTCAGCGTGCTGAGTGAGCCAGGCAAACAGGCGACCGTTGCCGGTACCGGTTTCAATCTCCACCGTGACAAAACCACCTGACAACCGTTCTGCCACAAGGTGATTCAATTGATCGATGCCTTCTCCGGTTGCCGCACTGATAGTCACTGTGTTTTCGTAATGGCGCCGCAGCACCGCCACAAATGACGGATCGGGAACCTGGTCGACTTTGTTCAGCACCAGTAATACGTTGCTGCAGTCGACGCCAATCTCTTCCAGTACCTGGTAACACGTATGAATCTGCTGCTCTGCTTCCCGGTTGCTTGCATCCACCAGGTGCAACAGCAGATCGGCGTGGCGTGCTTCTTCAAGAGTCGACCGAAACGAAGCCACCAAGTGGTGGGGCAGATTACGGACGAACCCGACCGTATCGCTGAGCAGGGCTTCACCATAACCGGGGACGGACCAGCGCCGCGTACGAGTGTCCAGGGTCGCAAATAGTTTATCCTGAACCAGCACATCCGCGCCAGTCAAACGTCTCATCAGGGTGCTCTTGCCGGCATTCGTATAGCCCACAAGCGACACAGTGGGTTGTTCGCGGCGAGCGGATACAGTTCGCTCACGACGTTGTTCGACACTGGACAGGCGACGTTTGAGCTCTGAGATCCGGCGGTCGATCAGACGGCGGTCGGTTTCCAGCTGCTTTTCCCCCGGACCCCGCCCGGCCCCAATACCGCCGGCGATACGCTCCAGGTGAGTCCACATGCGTTTCAATCGCGTGCGGAAGTACATCAACTGAGCCAGCTCCACCTGCAGCATGGCTTCATGTGTTTGGGCATGCGTGGCAAAGATGTCCAAAATCACTTCACTGCGATCAACAATCGGCTTCTCGATTTTCTGTTCGAGTGTCCGTCCCTGCGACGGCGTCAGGTTGTTATCGAACACGACTAACTCTGCGTCAGTCGATTCGACCAGCAGTTTGAGTTCTTCCAGCTTGCCTGTGCCAAGGCAGTGAGCCGGATGGGGTGTATCCCGAAACTGCATAATCTCTGCAACAACCTGCACTCCTGCCGTTTTCACCAGACCCTTGAGTTCACTGAGCGCCTCGTCCTTTTCCGGGCAGTCGTCGGGATTGAAGACACCGGCCAGTACGGCCTTTTGGTTGGCAACATTGAGTTCTTCGCGTTTGGGATCGCCCAACAGTGACGGACCTTTGAAATGCAGGAGAATCTGAGGATTAAGTGGACCGGCAGCGGAATCCAAAGCATCGTAACGTCAGACTGACACGCCGAAAACACAAATGTTCACGCGACCTCGCCGGGACTGACATTTGCCCTGTTCCACAGGTGACAGCTCGATACCGGGTCCTCACCGGAGTGCCGGCGTCTTCCGGCTGGGCGTGAAATGACCATGGTCGGGATCCGAATATGCCTGCTCCGGACAAAGCAGTCGTTCTCGTTAGTGGTGGCCTTGATTCGGCCACGGTGTTAGCGATTGCCGGTAAACTCGGTTTCGAACTGCATGCTCTGTCGTTCAACTATGGCCAGCGCCACCGCTTCGAACTGGAGTGCGCCAATCGCGTGTGCCAGCGTTTCTCTGTGGCCAGTCATGTGGTCTTCCCGCTTGAAACGCGGATCTTTCAGGGATCGGCACTCACGAACGACATCCCGGTGCCTCATCAGCGATCTGATGAAGAGATGAACACCGGCATCCCGTTGACGTATGTTCCTGCCCGCAACACGATCTTCCTTGCTGTGGCACTCGGACTGGCAGAATCCATCGGGGCCGCTAACCTGTTTATTGGTGTTAATGCAGTCGATTACAGCGGCTATCCCGACTGCCGACCGGAATTCATCTCTGCGTTCGAGACCATGGCGAACCTGGCGACGAAAGCTGGAGCTGAAGGACAATGCATCACCGTGCATACACCTCTGGTTTCACTGACGAAGGCGGAGATCATTCAGCGTGGTTTGCAGCTGGGTGTTGACTACAGTCTGACTCACAGCTGCTACGATCCGAGCCCTCAGGGCATAAGCTGCGGCGAGTGTGATTCGTGTCAACTGAGACTGAAGGGCTTCCACGAAATCGACGTCGAAGATCCAATCGAGTACCAGAGGACGAATGGCTGATAACGAAATTCAATCGACCGGCAGCACTGCGAACAATATTGGCGGGATGTTTTTGGGTAACCGGAATTGAAATCAATGTTCATTGCGGAAACATACGAATCATTTCAGGGCGAAGGTCCGTGGGCGGGGACGCCGTCACTCATCATCCGGACGTCCGGCTGCAACCTGCGCTGCTGGTTCTGTGACACTCCGTATACGTCCTGGCAGCCTGAAGGCGAGGAGCGTTCACTGGATGAACTGGCCGTAACCGTAAACAATTCTGAGTCGAAACATGTTGTGATCACCGGCGGTGAACCCCTGCTGGCGGCTCAGCTGACGGAACTCACGGAAATTTGCCGAGCAGCAGGGAGTACGATCACGATTGAAACGGCCGGCACTGTCGATCGCTCAGTGGAGTGTGATCTGATGGTGATCAGTCCCAAGCGACCAAATTCCTCTCCGGAGAATCCGCAGTGGCGGATCCGCCATGAACAGACACGACATCAGCCGGCCGTCGTGCGTTCCCTGCTGGAACGCTACGACTGTATTCTCAAATTTGTGATCGATCGTGAGGCTGATGTTGCCGATGTGTGCTGCTATCTGCAGGAGTTCCCTCACGTCATGGCCGAACAGGTCTGGCTGATGCCTCAGGCACGCACCCAGGACGAACTGAGGGCCCGGTCCGACTGGTTGCAGGCGGCAGCCGAATCGCACCGTTTTCGCTTTTCTCCACGCCTGCAAGTGGAAAAATTTGGAGACGCCCGCGGAGTCTGAAATCCTGCGGCGCAGTGGCAGCGCGTCGCCAGCGTTCGCTTTTGTTGACAGTCCTGTTACATACATCATCACTGATGTCCATCGGACGACGACCGACCTATCTGGATTTCGCGGATTTTCCCGGCCGTCACCGCTGGAATGGTTTCACGCAAATCCTGCCAGGAAGCCCATCTGAATACAGATTGATCGGTGACCGGGCCACAATCTCCGATACAATTCGACGACAATTCGTGTGATGGTGGCTCATCCGCTATCGCTTCGCACCTGTTGGGTGGAAGTGCGCCTGCTTCTCGCAACGGAACAGTTCAGCAATGCTTTCGTCATTCTCCATGTGAATTTTTCATCGGGCCGGAGCCTTGTCACAGCGCGATTATTATGACGTTCTTGGTGTTTCGCGATCAGCGTCTGCAAGAGAGATCCGTAAGGCCTATAAGAAACTGGCTCGGAGATATCATCCCGATGCGAATGCCGATGATGCTGATTCAGAACAAAAATTTGCGGAACTGACGGAAGCTCAAGAGGTTCTGGGCGACTCGGAAAAGCGTAAGAAATATGACCAGTTTGGACACAACTGGAACCGCGTCCCGGAAGGCACCGCCGGGACGGGGACTTTTCATGGATTTGGCGGAGGAGCCACGGGACCCGATGGATCTTCGTTTGAGGATATTATTGGCAACATGTTTGGTGGTGGCGGCAGCCCGTTCAGCGGGCGAGGCAGTTCCCGTCGCAGTCAACGCCCTCAGCCTCAAAAGGGAGAAGACCTGCGAACCAACGTGCACGTGCCGTTCTTCGTGGGTGTCGAAGGTGGCGAACATGAAGTCACAGTGCGTGCCGGTGAAAAAACACAACGACTGAACTTCCGAATCCCGCCGGGGATTGACGGTGAAAAAACAATTCGCCTCGCCGGCCAGGGCCACCCGGGACATCTAGGGGGACCACCCGGTGATGTGCTGGTAAAAGTTGAGGTGGCTGCGCATCCTTATTTTCGTCGCGAAGGAATCAATTTGATTCTGGAGGCCCCGGTTTCTGTCACGGAAGCCACACTGGGTGCAAAGATCGAAGTCCCTACACTCACAGAGGGCACTGTGGTCGTCTCCGTACCACCAGGAACGTCGAGTGGTGCGAAACTACGGCTGCGTGGCAAAGGGGCGTTGAGTCCCTCGAAGCGACGACGAGGCGATCAGATTGTAGTGATTAAGATTGCCGTCCCGCAAAACCTGACGGAAGAAATGCGGCGGGTGCTGCGCAGCCTGGAAAAATTAGCTCTCCAAAATCCGCGGGATGGGCTGTGGTAATGGTGGCCTCCAGCATTCCGGTACGTTTGCGGCCCACCCAGTGGCTCAGCGAGCCGGAAGCAAACGACAGAACCATCAGCCTGGATTTTTAAACAGAGAGATTTTTGACCGGCCACTCAGTTGGTGCCTGATCATGTACTTCATACGCCAAATTGCCAGACTTCCGATTGAGGCAGCGGTCCTGTTAATTCGTGGTTATCAGTTGGTTCTGAGCCCACTGCTGGGCAGGACGTGCCGATTTCATCCGTCATGCAGTCGATACATAATCGAGGCGTTGCGGAAGTACGGACTGCTCATGGGGGGCTGGAAGGGAATTCGCCGCATTGGACGGTGTCACCCCTGGAGTCCCGGCGGGTATGACCCACCCTGACCGTGGTTCCAGCATCATCCGGCATTCGTCCAGGCCCGCTTATGTGAGCGGTATTAAGAAATACTTTGACAAAACCGAGGACGTTGACCCAGCTCTGAAATCTGACCGTTAACGCAGGCATCTGCCAAGCGCGATGACCGACGCAACTCGTCAACCCCGACCGACACTGGTTAGTTGCACAGCGCTGTTCTTCAGGTTCTGCCGGCGAGTTTCTCATCCCGAAGCTTCTGCCTCACTATTCATGGACGCCTTCACTTCGAGTCAGAGTGGACTGAACGCTGGCGGTGTAAAGTTAGCCCGCATTTCTCACCAGCGGGCAGAGGGCCTGCACCAATTCGGCGATGTTGCAGAGTGTTGTCCGGAAATGGTCATGCGAATTTCGGACTAGACGTGTCCATTCGGAAACTCATGCCGGTCCGTGCGCCATGGCAGGCTTTCCACTTTGGCTGCTGCGTCGACCTGCAACGGGCCATACAAATGTGGAAACAATGCACCTCGGCGGGATGGTTGCCATTTCAGTGCTGCCCCCAGCCGTATTGGATCGACTTCAACCAGCACCAAATCCGTCTGTCCGGCAAAATGCTTTGCTGCTGTTTCCCTGAGTTGCCCGGCCGTCGAAAAATGGATAAAGCCCTCCTCCAGATCAACTGCTGTTCCGGCAAATTCGCCGATATCCACGGCTTTCTGCCAATCAGCATGACGACAGATTTTATACACAGGCTTCGTCAAGCGCACGACCTCAATGCAACACTGTTCAACATCGCTGGTGATCTGCTCCGTGAGCCTTTCGACAGAATCAAATGCAATGAGCGGCCGGATTTCTGCCAGCAGATCAACGTCCAGATCTTTGTTGTAGAGATCGTCATCGAAGTCAACCAGGTGGCACTCCACCTTCATGCGGTGATCAGCAAACGTCGGGTTCGGACCGATGCTGACGGCTGCCACGTGGCGAGCGCCCGCGATGTCGGCAGTTCCCGCATAGACTCCCGTGGATGGCAACATTGTTCGAACGCCATCGAGATTGGCCGTAGGAAACCCCAACTGGTTTCCCCGGCCGGCTCCGCGCGAGACCCCGCCGGAAACGCGATGGGCGTGGCCTGTCATAGCAACGGCATCGCGGAGTGACCCGTTGCTAAGCAGCGTGCGAATGCGGCTGGACGAAATCATCCGCCCTTCATCCGCCACGGACCGGACCATATGGAAGGCAATCCCGTCCTGACGGCACAGGGCCTGAAGCTGGCGGACATCGCCACGTCGATCTCGACCAAATCGGAAATTTGGTCCTTCAACAAGAGTCGTTGCCGAGAGTTGCTGCACCAGCACCTGTGAGAAGAATTCGTCCGGCGTCATCAGCAGCAGTTCCTTTGTCACCGGCAGCACAACTATTTCGTCAGCTCCGTATGCCTGCAACAATGTGCAGCGGCGCTGGATGGTCGTCAGCCGCGGCAAAGGAGCATCCGGTCTCAGCAGACTCAAAGGATGCGGGTCGAACGTTACAACCACCGCCGGCGCAGATTGTTTCTTTGCAATCTCGCGCAGCGTTTTCAACATCTGTTGGTGGCCACGGTGGACGCCGTCGAAATTACCCACCGTCACCACGCCCCGCAGTGCGCTGTCCGGTACCTGTAGCTCCATTTGGTTCATGGGCGGCAAAAATACCGGCGAGGCACTCGCGATACCAGACGGTCAGCACGGTTAACGCAAACTCGGAATGATTCGGTACCCGAATGCCGGACAGTATCCGGCATATCTCCACTCACACTGTGTCACAGCGAATCAGAAAACCACCCCAAAAAGAAGTGGTGACCGTCCATCTTCACTGACCTGGTGATTACTGTTGAATTCTTTGCCGCTTGAATTGCCGAGACGGCAAACTCATACAAAAGTGCCAACCCGCAAAGAGAAAGCCCGGCACCCATGCGTTCACGATTTCACGGACTGTCTCCCTGCCCGACGATTCATGAGCCAGCAGTTGACATCCGTCGGCGGGAATCAGGCCGCGCTGATCCAGGCCTCACAGCCTCGTTCGTGGACAGAAGGAAGCATCGTGGTCTGGCCCCGCCACGTCAGTAAGCCTGCCCTTGACATGCGAGTGAAGTCCCGGCCACAACCTGTATTTCAGCTGGCTGCCCGTGCAGCCACCGCAATCATTTGGTCCGGGCCTTGTTGGCCTGTTGAGTCCGCACAACGCACGTTTCTCCTGCACACACTTCGACATCGGCATGTTTCGTCAGCAATAGACGGAGCAAATGATCCACTATTCACAGGAACTGAATCAGTCATCGCGTTATGATTTTCGAAAACAAAGGGGCAGTGTGGTACGGGCCTCACGGGAAAACACAACTTGCAGGCCGAGGAATTTTGGATGGTGTATGCAGCAGGGCGACACGCGAGAATCGGTGAAGCTGCCTTTGTCTTTGCGGTCTTGTGCGGGACCGTCCTGGATGCGCACAACGCTGCCGCCGAAGATCCTCGTTCAGCGTGGACCACGTCGAATCTTCGGGGCGCTCCCGCTCCACCGGCTCCATATGCAATTAGGCCGGTCTGGCCGACTCTCTCCTTCCGGAACCCAACAAGCCTTGAAGAACTGCACGGTGGCCGAATGCTTGTCAGCGAGATCGACGGCAGAGTGTACACGTTTGTCAAAAACTCGCCGACTCCGCGGAAAGAGCTGCTGCTGAAAATTGACGGCGCAGAAATATGGCATGTAACTGCATATCTCCAGCAGAGTCCGCAGTGGCAATTGTTTGTGTGCTACTCGAAAGACGGCACGTCCCGTGTCTCGCGCTTTCACGTGGACGACACTACAGCCGACCCGCAAAGCGAAGTTATCGTCCTCACCTGGCCAGCCGGAGGACACAACGCCGGATGTCTGCGGTTTGGGACAGACGGAATGCTTTACATCTCGACAGGCGACGGGTCGGGACCGAATCCTCCCGATGGTCGAACAGCTGCACAGGATGTTTCGAATCTCTTCGGCTGCATCCTGAGGATTGACATTCGAAAAAGGGAGGACGATCGGAATTACGCGGTGCCGCCGGACAATCCGTTTGTCGAACTCGACGGAGCCCGACCGGAAATCTGGGCCTACGGCCTACGGAATCCCTGGAAGTTTGGAATCGACAGTACAACGGGACACATCTTCGCAGCGGATAACGGCTGGGAATCCTGGGAGATGGTCCACCAAATCATCCGGGGAGGAAACTGCGGATGGCCGATTATGGAAGGACGAACTGTGCTGCGCAGCGAAGTCGAGCAGGGGCCGACGCCGATTCGACCGCCGGTGAAGGATCACGCGCACACGGAGGCAAACTCGGTCATTGGTGGTCCGGTGTATCGGGGCACACTGCTGCCAGATCTCGCTGGCACATTCATCTACGGTGATTACATTACCGGTACAATCTGGGGCCTCAAGTCAGACGGCAGGGATTCATACGTACACACAACACTGGTCGACACTGACCAGCGGATCACTGCTTTTGCCGAGGGCTCCGCTGGAGAACTTTTTGTCCTTGATTACGACTTTACGGGCCGGATTTACGAGCTGGTTTCGTCGGGCCTCGAAGACAATTCAGCCAGTTTTCCGCGGCAGCTGAGCGATACCGGCCTGTTCACTTCGGTTGAGGCAATGGCTCCGGCCCCCGGCGTTGTACCTTACGAAGTGATCGTTGAACGCTGGACAGACGGTGCCCACGCAAAACGATGGGTTGCAATTCCGGAATCAGGGACGATCACACTCGGCGAAGGCGGGAGCCCGACCGGCTATCCGGATGGAACCGTCTTTGTCAAGCACCTCACGATGCCGGAAGCGGACGCATCGAAGCCACCGCTCCCTCTGGAGACACAGATACTTCACTACGAAAACGAGATCTGGCGACCGTACAGCTACGTTTGGGACGAAGAGAAAAAAGACGCTGTCCTTGTTGGTACAGCCGGAACAGATCGCCTGCTGCACTACACGGTCCATACAACGGACCGACAGGGTGTTGACACAGACGAGTGTACATGGCACGTCTCCGCCGTGAATGAGTGCCGAATGTGTCACAATGCGGGGTCTGGTTTAGTTCTCGGATTTGTCCCGAACCAGCTCGATATCGTCCAGCCGGCGTCGGGTGGAGGAAGCTCTAACCAGCTCACACAGCTCGCTGCGAAAAAAGTCATCAACGGCATTCGGCAGTCCCTGGGCAACCATCCTGGACGACTGGTCGATCCTGACGATGAGAGCCAGAGCCTCAACGATCGGGCTCGCTCATATCTCCACGGTAACTGCAGTTCGTGCCACCATCCAGGGGGCAATGCAATCGTTTCGTTCTATCTTCGACGCGAATTGCCCTTCGAAGATCTCAGGACAAATAAGGGAACAGGCATCGGCACGTTCGGCCTTAGGAACGCAAAGTTGATCGTGCCTGGTGATCCGTACCGATCGGTACTGTTATATCGCATGTCGAAGCTTGGTTATGCAAGGATGCCTTACATTGGCTCGCGCCTCGTGGACAGCCGGGGTGTTGATTTGGTTGAGCAGTGGGTCAGGTCGTTGCCGCACATCGACAGCGATGAAGATTCGCCGGTGCTCCAGGATGGGTCACATGATCAGCACGCTCTGGCTGCGGTTAGTGCGAAAAGCAACGAGTTGAGTCAAAAGCAGGCCACCAATCGGCTGCTTAAATCCACAGAAGGAGCCCTGGCGCTTTCGATCGCGATGCATCGTGGAACCGCGAACCGGGTCGACATTGCCCAGGCGTACGCGACGGGCAGTAGTGATATCCGCGGGCTGTTCGAAACGTTTATCCCGGAGAAGTCACGACGCAAGACGCTTGGCCGGAACATTGACCCGGGCAGGGTACTCTCTCTCACCGGCGATGTGAGTCGTGGACGACTCATCTTTTACAGCGATGGTGCCCGGTGCCGAAACTGCCACGACCTGAACGATGCCGAAAAATCGACGGGGCCGACCCTCGCAGATATCCGAAAGAAGTACAAACAGCGTGCTGAGTTGCTGACTCATATTCTTAAGCCGTCACTTAAAGTCGACGAGAAATTCGCTACGTGGGTGCTGGTTACGAAAACCGGCAAAGTTCTCAGTGGGTTGCTCGTCAGTCAGAACGACGAGGTCGTCGTGTTCAGAACCGCCGAGCGCAGAGTCGTTCGCATCGCTAAGTCCGAAATCGATGTGATGAAAAAGAGTTCCCAGTCACTGATGCCGGAAGGGATTCTTGCCGACCAGACCGCTCAGGAAGCAGCGGATTTACTGGCCTGGTTTGGTTCTGAAGGCAACTGACGACCTCCGGCTGGTTATTTGGGCTCTGCCGCCAGTTGTTCTCCATGACGCCATCCTTGTTGACACCCCACGTGAATGCCTGTTCCACCACGTCATGCAAACCGCGACACGACTGAAGGTCTTAAACACCTCGGCTGGATAGCGGATACAGTCTCACCCATTGCCCGGCATAAAATGAAAGCTGCGATCCAAAGATCAGGGCCGCAGCCACCGGCCTCAAATTGTTGTCGGTGAACTAACAGAGGCACTGATTGTTTCCGCCGTGGTTTGAGCCCTCGTTGTGGCCTTGTCTACCGTCTTCTGCACGGGCAACACAGATTCCCGGAAGGACCCGAGCAATCAGGGTGATGTTGGCAAGAGTCTTCATTGCTTGAGGGGTTGGTTGTTGTGTCTTCGCTACATCCTCAGAAACAGAACCCGACCTCTCCTGTGACATTTACTTTCCGGAGTCTTCGAACAAGGTCACGAACGGGGTGACTCGTCGAGCGTTCCGCCAGCAATGCACACGACCTGGTGGATTCCGGCGGAAGTGTTAAGATTGCCTGAAAAGGACCGTGGTGTTGTGCCAGAGCCGGTGATTCGCGTTAAGGATCTGAGAAAAACATATAGCAGCGGACTCATAGGGCGGCGCAAAGTCGAGGCGCTGCGACGAGTCTCACTGGACATCCCTCGTGGATGCATCTATGGGCTGCTCGGCCCCAACGGTGCCGGAAAGACAACGCTGATCAAAATCCTGCTGGGCATCGTCCGTAAGACTTCAGGAATGGCCCATGTTTTGGGTTTTACCGCCGGGCAAATCGCTGCTCGCCGCCGAATTGGATATCTACCCGAGAACCATCGGGTTCCTCGGCATCTTAATGGTAATACCGCTTTGGAATACTACGGAGGCTTGAGCGGTCTGAGTGCGGCCGAGGTCCGTCGCCGGACGCCCGAGCTGCTGGATCGAGTCGGTCTGAAGGGGCGCGAGCGCGATCGTGTCAGTGGGTACTCCAAAGGCATGCAACAGCGACTTGGACTGGCCCAGGCCATGCTGCATCAGCCGGCGCTGATTATTCTCGACGAACCGACCGATGGCGTGGACCCGATTGGACGTAAGGAAATCCGAGACATCCTGCGTGGTCTTGCCGACGACGGTACCAGCGTCTTTTTGAACAGTCATCTCCTGCAGGAAGTCGAACTGATTTGTGACAGCGTCGCAATTCTCACAGAGGGCCGTGTGTGCCGAACGGGCAGCGTCCGTGAACTCACCAAAGCCCTCGGCGAATCTCCCGTCGTGTTCCGGGTAGTAACGGATCGCGCGATGGCTGAACAATGCTTCATGGGTGCCAAAGTGTCTAGAATCGACAATCTGACACCGGAGATTCTGGACATTCACGCGGTTGCTCCGGAGCAGTATCAGGTGGACCGGATCGTCGATGCGCTGCGCGAAAATAACATCAGCCTGCTGAGCATGCAGCGGCGGGACATGACACTTGAGGAGGCATTCCTGCAGATTGTGATGGATGATGACACATGAGGTCCTGCCTGGCCATTCTGAAGGATTCCTTTCGGGAGGCACTGGCATCACGGGTGCTCCTGATCACATTGGCCGGCATCGTGATGGTGCTGCTGATTCTGTCACCGTTCGGGCTGGAGACCAGTGTCTCAACCGAACTGCGTCATAGTGAACTCACCCGTCCGGAACGCCTGCTGACACGTCTGGCGGAGGGTGCCAATGAACAGGGCACTCTAAGATCTCATCTTTGGTCACTGCTGAACGAAGTGCAGCAAAGCCGAATCAACACACTTCAGGATCCAACACAGGACAGGCGCTCGCGGCACCGACGTGCACCAAACCCGCAGAAACGCCGCTTGGTCAATTTGCTGAACGAACTGCTGGAACATCCGGGATTCTATGATTCTGATTCCTGGGCCGGCACGCCGCTTTCAGACGAAACCGAACAACTGATCCGGCAGACCGCCCTGACCGACACCGAGCAAAAGCGTCGCAACCTGCTGCTACTGGCCGCCACCTTTCCTTCAGCAATCAACATCGTCGACAGCACTGCCATTTCCCTCACGTACGGAACTGTTGTCGTCCAGGGTCCGATACCTCTGACGCCGACTCAATTCAAGTCGGTCTTTGAGCAGGTGCTTATCACCGTCGTTGGCGTGTTCCTCGGATTTGTCGGAGTATTTGGAAGCCTGCTGGTCACCGCCGGTTTGATTCCACGAACGTTTGAATCCGGAGAAATTGCCTTGTTGCTGAGTAAACCAATTCGTCGAAGTCTGTTGTTCTTAGTCAGGTTTTTTGGCGGTTGTGTGTTCACCCTGTTGTATTCAACGCTGCTGGTTGTCGGGATCTGGGTATTGCTGGGGCTGCGCATGGAGTTCTGGCAACACGAGTTGCTGTGGTGTATCCCGATCTACGTTTTTCTCTTTATGATCTACTATGCCGTATCAGCAGTCGCCGGAGCAATCTGGTGCAACCCTATTGTGTCTTTGTCCCTCGTGGTCTTTTTCTGGCTGATCCTTACCGTCGTGGGCGTCACTCGGGAAGCCCTCAAAGAGAATCTGATTGATCAACGAGGTATCAGGGGCATCGTCCATACCGGGTCAGATCTGTTCACCATCGATGGTGAACAGAAGACCTGGCTTTGGGAGGAAGGGACTTCAACCTGGCGAGAGGTCTTTCAGGACCCGCCGGGCGGGATGGGTGCCCTGGTGCAGCTGTTTCTCCGTATGGGCGCTCGGTTGGATCCTGTCTACGATGCTGACAATGACCGTATTCTCGCATTGCAGCAAACACGTTCACGTTTCGGAGGGGCTGGAGCATCTGAGCTGGTATCCGGTTCACGTGTCGATGGTTGGGAACGCGTGACATTAGCGCGGGTGCCCGAATTTGCACCAACCATCCTGCTCACTTCAAAAGGTCGAATTATTCTCCCCGCGCAACGTGCGATATACGAATTTATCGGCCAGTCAGGAGAATCGCAGCAGCGCTCCGGTTTCCTTGGCAGGATCAGTGGCGGACTGCTCGGCAGAACAAAGAACGGATTCGCAGAGATTCAGCCGGCAGACCTGCCGGATCTCGGAGAAACATTTGCCGCTGCTGTGGATCCACTTAGTGATGACGTGTGGCTCTATGGTGCCGGTCAGCTGCATCGCCTGGCATCCTCTGAGGGTGGTCGCTACTCGCTGATACAGTCACGCGACTTCGAAACTGAATCCAGTGGAGTTATTGCGGCAACCGGTGATTTTGCAATCCTTGCTCTTCACGACGGGAAGGTCCAGGTTCTGGAAAAAGGATCACTGAAGACGGTTCGGGAGCTGCAGCTGGAGGGCGGCGTGCGTCCGCGGCTGTGCACCGCGTCCGGCAACGGTGCGAACCTTGCCGTGCTGACAGATGAGGATACGCTGGTCCTTTTTGATATTAAGTCGCAGCTGCTGCAGGCGTGGTCTCATCCGGACTCACAAGCTTGCTCGGCGGTCGCCTGGAGCCCTGAAAACAACCTGATGATCGCCAACGGTCGCCTGACGGTGCAGGAATATGCGGCGGACCAGTCGGACGGGACACCCCTCCGGAAATGGTCAGAATCAGAGACCTGGATGTACCGTTTCTATGACTACGTCATTATTCCGGCATGGACAGTACTGCCGAAGCCATCTCAGCTGGATGATTTCGTGCCGTACGTAATGACGCGCGACAAAGCTGCTGCTGAGAATGGCCGTTCGGGACCCGGTGGCTCGTTCCGCCACAATGATCAGCCGCAGCGGACCACATCATTCGACCCGATCCCGACCCTCCGGGATAACGTCATCTTCATCTTCCTGACGCTGGCATTCGGCTGCGCCTACATTTCACGGCGTGATTTCTGATCGGTGACCTGCTGTGTCTCCCGGAAACCGGAGGACATTGCCGGTCCTAAGTTGTCCGATTCTGTGACTGCGTTTCATCGTATCTGCGGGTTCAGGTCATAGCATGCGGCCTCTGCGCCATTCCGAATAAACAATCGACCTCGGTTTACCACTGGGTGATTCCATGTTTTTCCCTCAATCGCCTGAAAGCTGGTCACTTTGCGCACCTGTTTCGGAGTGACTTCCAGCAGCACCACCTTACCGGTTTCTGTGGAAACGAGGAGGTCATCTCCCACCATCACGATCTGGCCAAATTTGTAGCGACCACGTTTCCAGGTCCGTTTGCCGATCGAAAGATCAAAACAGGACAGGATGCCTTCGTCAAGTCCATAGACATAGCCATCTCGGTAGATGCCTCCGTTGAACTTGAGTCTGAATTTATCGCGTGCGGACCAGCGTGGTTTCACCTGCCAGCGACCTTTCTCCACGTTCACATCCAGCAACGCGCTGCCGCCCCCGTAGCCACTGCTGATGAAAACGCTCTTGTCGGGCAAAACAATCGGTTGAGCAATGTTCAGCTTTGTCATATTTGTCCAGGGGAACGACCAAAGTTTACGACCGGAATTCACGTCGTGTCCGCAAAGGCCGGTAGAACAGTAAATGAGAATCTGTGGTACGCCGCTCAGCTCCGCCACCTGTGGCGACGCATATGTAGCTCGGTCGCCGCCGCCCGCCCATCGTTTTGCGCCGGTCATTCGGTCATACGCTGCCACACCCCCTGTTTCACCCCCCGGATTAACGATTACCACGTCCTCGTAAATTAACGGTGAACCGGCCATGCCCCATTCGATGAGCGGCGTGTCGGCATCTTCGACAATGTTGGTTGACCAGTGAAAATCACCCGTGACGGGATCGAGGCAGTTCAGAACTCCCGTGGCGCCCAGTGCATACAGGCGTGAGCCGAACACCGTCGGTGTTGCCCGAGGTCCGGCTCCACTGGCCGGTTCCTCAAATCGTGCCTTGTCGGTGTGCAGCCAAAGCTGTTGTCCGGAATTAGCATCGTAACAAACCACCGCCTCTTCTTCGCCGCGCTGTTCCTGAGTGAACGCATAACCGCCAACAATGGCAAACGACGACCAGCCGGGGCCAATGGGTTGCCGCCAGAGAGCATCGGGAGGGTTTTCGTCCCAATCACGACGGATGGGAAATTCTTTCACAATATGATCGGCATCTGCTCCTCCAAATCGAGGCCAGTCATCTGTGGTCACTTCGAACCGGGATGTCGTGACAGGCGCCAGGCTGGACACCCGGTCCTGCGAATCAAAATACTCTATGGCTCGATCTTCCGACGTTTTCAGGAAGCGGAAACCAAAATGAGGCACAAAATTCCCGGCTTGCCCTTCCCATCGAAAGACTGCACCCAGCAGTATCACTCCGCCTATGACGACACCCAGCCCCTGAACACGCGTCCGCCAGCGCGCACCGGATAAAACCAGCCACCAAAACAGTATAAACGGCAATGCGACTACCCAGGGAAGAACGCCTGTCAGCGGCCGCAACGACAGGTTATCTCCCGCCCACTTCCATGCCCCAACACTCGCACAAGTCGCCGCAATCATAGTGATTAATGGAATCCACCAGCGGATCCGTTGTGGCCTTTCCGGCTTGGCAGGAAAAGCTGCTGGCGTCCGAGAACAGGGGCCATCGCCGGCTGACGGTTCAGCCGTGGCTGAATTGTGATTGACGTCATTCATGTGGCGAATCGGTATCAGGTGGCGTGAATGCCAGTTCAGGCTGAGGGTTGCAGCAGCGATTGCCGTATCTTGAACGATGCGCTCACTCAATCACCTGCAACACTGTACCTTTCTAACAACACGCTGTGCACCTCAAACTGACCCGGGATTCCGGTACAGATCCAGTCACCAGACGTCAAACAAACCGGTGTGGTGCCCCTGCTGTCCTGAATTCCGTTCCCGACTGTTTCACGGCATTACCTTCACAGGTGAGCCTCGTGCGTCAGCGTCGTGCCGTGACTCACAGTCTCCTCTCATGCCGGCAGCAGAGACGGAAAGCTGCTGGATGCGGGGTACGGATGTTTGGGTGCAGCCTGCTGGCTGGCGGGATGGTGTGTTGCACGAGATGATTAGTATGGCCCGAGTGCATCGCGTATTCGGCCGCTGTCCGCGTGCCGTCGAACAGAAAGCACTGTCGTGAAAACAGCAATCACAAAGCTATTGGACATTGAGCATCCCATTATTCAGGGTGGTATGCACTACGTTGGGTTCGCAGAACTTGCGGCCGCGGTGTCTAACGCCGGCGGGCTGGGCATCATCACCGGATTGACTCAAAAATCACCACAGGACCTAGCCGCTGAAATCGACCGCTGTCACCAAATGACGGACAAACCATTTGGCGTGAATCTCACGTTCCTGCCCACACTGACGGCGCCGAACTATCCTGGATATATCGATGCGATCATCGACAGTGGAGTGAGGATCGTGGAAACCGCCGGCCGGAACCCCCAGGAGTATTTACCGAAGCTCAAGGATGCCGGATGCACGATCATTCACAAGTGCACTTCAGTTCGACATTCACTCAAAGCCCAGTCCATTGGCTGTGACATCGTTTCGGTCGATGGTTTTGAATGCGGTGGTCATCCGGGCGAAGACGACGTCCCCAACATGATCTTGCTGCCCAGAGCGGCCGATGAACTTTCGATCCCTTTCGTGGCATCCGGTGGGATGGTGGATGCGCGTTCGCTGGTGGCGTCACTGGCAATGGGCGCCGAAGGCATGAACATGGGGACTCGATTCATTGCCACCAAAGAAGCGCCGGTCCACGACAACGTCAAACAGGCGATTCTGGCTGCGACCGAACTGGATACACGGCTGGTCATGAGACCCCTGCGGAATACCGAACGGGTGCTGAATAATACGGCGGTCCAGCGACTCCTGAAGAAGGAGCAGGATCAGGGTGCTGACCTGAAGTTCGAAGACATTATCGAAGAAGTGGCCGGTGTCTATCCAAGAATCATGCAGCACGGTGATATCGATGCGGGTGCATGGTCATGCGGAATGGCTGCTGGCCTTATCCACGACATCCCCACCTGCGAAGATCTAATCAGCCGAATCATTGCTGAAGCAGAGGTCCTGATCCAGCAGCGATTGTCCGGTATGACCCGCTGAATCCCGCTCGTTACCCGCGGGTACGTAAAATCGTTCCAGTGATTCGCTGAACTTATCTAACATTCTGTTCAGCGGGCACACGCTCAGCTGACCCGAAAATTTCGTGAGGACCGATGTGGTTTGCAGCCCGCACCTGACAGCCGGACTCGGCCTGACCTGGTTTCCTGAACGGTCCACGGAGCGATAGAATCGGTGCTGCCACGGTTAACCTGGGACGGACCAGGATAGCTGACTTTGGTCCGCGTGGTCGGATCAGCAGCTGACTGGACAGCGCACATGGGTCAGTCAATGATATCGCCATTGCAAATCGGGTCCGTTACGCTCCGTCTTCCGGTGGTGCAGGCGGCGCTAAGCGGCTACAGCGACTGGCCCATGCGGTCGATTGCAAAGCAGCTCGGAGCCCCGTACACGATTTGCGAAGTGATGCTGGAACACTTCGTCACGTCACTTCGTGACCGGGTACGAACACGCCGATTCCTGATGGTCACCGATGACGATCACCCGGCCGGTGCTCAGTTGATGGGAGCAGATCCAGTCGAGTTCCCGGCTGCAGCCCGGCGGCTGGTCGAAGCCGGCTTTGATGTCATCGATATCAACTTCGGCTGCCCGGTGAAGAAGGCGATGGGGCGCTGCCGTGGTGGCTTCCATCTGGGCCAGCCCGCGGTTGCCATGGAAATCGTACGACGTGTTCGGGATGCGGTGCCTGTTCATATCCCGGTAACACTCAAGATGCGTCGCGGACTGAATGACAGCGACGCCAGCCGCGAGAATGTCTTTGAGATTCTTGAAGGAGCCTTTTCCTGCGGGGTTGCGGCCGTCACGGTTCACGGCCGAACGGTGGAACAGGGTTACGACGGCCCCAGCAACTGGACGTTTCTGAAGGAGGTCTGCAGCGAGTGGCCGGACCGCACAATCCTCGGCAGTGGTGATTTGTTCTGTGCAGAAGACTGTGTTCACATGATTCATGAAACGGGTGTTCACGGAGTAACGGCGGCTCGCGGAGCAATTGGAAACCCGTGGATCTTCGAGCAGTGTCGGGAACTGCTGGCCGGCCGGCCACTGCCGCCGCCACCGACGGTACATGAGCAGCGTGACGTCATGCTTCAGCACTTTGATTTTACCGACCAGGTGTATGCTACCGGTCGTGCGTATTGTCAGATGAGAAAATTCGGGCTGCGCTACGCGGACTGGCACCATGATGGCGGTCGCGTGCGCACCGACTTCCTCAAAGCTGGCAGCAACGCGGACTGGCTGGCTGTAGTGGATAAATGGTATCGAACTGACCAGACGGGAAAGTACCCTGAGGATCCTGGGCGACCTAAACCACCAGCTGTTGCAGGCCGAGCTGAATGACGACAACAGAGCCGGGCGGTCAGGAGTTGAACTGAGCCAGAATCGATGTGCCGGCTTTGACCATGTCTCCGGTCTGAACGTGTACAGTCAGGCCATCTTCTTTGGGCAATATCAGCTCGGTGCGTGATCCCAGCTTAATCATGCCGAACTTTTCGCCGCGTTTGAGTTCGTCGCCTGGTTTGAGCCAGCAGACAATGCGGCGTGCGATTGCCCCGGTGATCTGGCGGACGACGATTCCGCGACGATGGCCATCGTCGGTTTCCATCATGACGGCCAGCTGTTCGTTTTCGCGCGCCGATTCCGGGCGCAGGGCATTCAGGCACTTACCAGCGGTGTACTTCAACCCGATGACTCGTCCGGACACCGGAGCACGATTGATGTGGACACTGAAGATTGACAGAAAGATACCCACCTTCAGCGCAGGTCCGCCGATGTATTCATCATGTTCCAGATCTTCGATGTCCACCACCTTGCCGTCCGCCGGAGAGATCACCAGCCCCGGTAATGTGGGAGTCGACCGTGACGGGTCCCGGAAGAACCAGACGATGAGCCCGGCAATGATGAATGCAACAAAACTCAGACTTGCCGCTATCAGCTGTCTCGCACCTGATGTGACGAATGCCCACCAGACAAAAGCAGCACCCACCAGGGCAAACCCTCCTCCCATTAACAACAACTCAGCCAGGCCGACTCGGGCAAATGGAATGCTGTCCCGCCATCGATACGGGTCGTCCGCCGTTTCCCAGTACCAGCCACCCTGATTCCGGTGGAATTTCAGGTCCCGCGGATCGAGCGCGTCATGCGGGCACGGATTAAAATCACCCTTCCGCAGAGACTCCATGCGGCGAACGTAGCCCCGGCGAAACGTTTTCAGCCAAAGTCGGCGGGCAGCTCCCCAGGCCTGCTCCAAATGAATCACCGCACCGCTGCCCGGCTGGATGTCGTGGAGCTGAGGATCCATGGGTTGAATCGAACGCGATTTGGGCTCGGACTGTGCTGTCATGCGTGCGCCAGCTGTCGGCTGTCCAGAAAAACGATTTGTTGTTCTCATCGCAGAAATCGTCGTTCGTCAGTTCGGGTGATTCCAGCCATCGGGGGGGACTCTTCCTAAAATCCACGGGGATCGATAGATTCATGAGTCCGCAACGTGCGGTCACTCTCGAAAATGCGCGATGAACCTGAATTCGAGGTATCGGTTGGACACCCTTCCCGGCAACTCAGAATCAGACAGCAATGCAGTAGAACTCATCCTGACTGGTACCGGCACCAGCGTTGGCGTTCCGGTTGTGGGTTGTGAATGCGTGGTTTGCACCTCAGATGATTCTCGCAATCATCGCTTGCGTTCCGGTGTGCTGGTGCGTGGCCCTCAGGGAGAATTCGTCATCGACACGGGTCCCGAATTGCGGCTGCAATTGGTCCGGCACGGTGCCTCACTGATTCGGGCGGCGCTATTCACCCACTCCCACGCGGATCATGTAACCGGCCTGGATGATTTACGAATCTTTGGACACCGTCTGGGTGCAGACCTTCCGCTGTTCTGCGAGGAACAGGTCGAGGAGGCGATTCGGCGCATGTTTAGTTATGCATTCGAGGATCGCGACACAATGGCTCACCGGTTTGCCGCACCACGTTTCCAGTTCCAGCGGATCGCGCCAGGAGAACCATTTCCCCTGCTGGGACTTCAGGTGACTCCGATACGACTACGTCATGGTCGACTGCCGATCCTTGGCTTTCGAATCGGGGATGTGGCGTTTTGTACGGATGTTTCATCCATTCCGAAAGAATCACATCAGTATCTGCAGAATCTCGACACCTTGATTCTGGGAGCCCTGCGCTACAAACCACATCCAACTCATCTGCATGTCGAAGCTGCCGTCGACGTGGCTCAGCAATTGAAACCCGGACGCACGTTCCTGACACATATGGCGCACGACCTTGATTACGACACACTCAGTCAGTCGCTCCCGAAGGACGTGGAGCCCGCACATGACGGACTGGTAATTCGCATCCAGGTCAACTGAAAGGCTTCCAAGGCCGAAAGTCGAACGGTCAAAAGCTATTGATTTTGGCTTTCGACATTTCCAGCTTCGTCTGAGGGCGCCGGGTCGGCCAGTGACCCCGGTTCCAGCGGCAACCGCAGACAAACGATCTGCTCGTCATTCCGCAGGATGAGACGGTCATCGATGAGTGCTGGATGGCCCCACGTCTTGCGATACAGTGCCGGAAAGCCGTCGCCGAGGGGATGGTCCCCGTTGAGGTCCGGCTTCAGAATGCGGAGGTGGCCGCCCTCTTCGACGACCAGGAGGTGTTCACCAACCTTCAGCAGCTGACCAAAGTTATATCGGCCCTTCTTCCAGCATCGTTTACCGGTTCGGACATCGACGCCACAGAGAATTCCATTGTCCAGCCCGACGAGCACGTCACCAAACTGGGCCATGTTGGAAAATCTGGTCTTCATTGTCCTTCGAGTGCTCCAAGTTTCCGTCACCTGCAGTCCACCGTTGTCCGCCCGACTGATGGATATCCTTGCAACGCCTCCCCTGTAGCCCGTGGCAACAAAAAGATCGTTCGGATGGTCCTCTGCCTGTAATGGTTGAGTTGCGTTGTTGTCCCATTCGTTCGTCCACTCGAATTGCCAAAGGACAAGGCCGGTTGATGGACTCACGGCCAGGACACCCGGTCCGGCATGGAACACGATTTGTCGCCGATCACAGATTGTCATGAGTGCTGGTGACGCATAACTGGCTCGCCAGTCCGACGAACATTTCCAGACTATTGTCCCCTCCAGAAGATTGAATGCGACCAAGCACGGACCTGCGTCCGTTGGTGGCGCCACAACAACCTTGTCGTCTACAATCAGCGGTGAGCCACAGACACCGTGAATCAATTCCTTTCCCGGAAACTGTTCCATCAGATCTGTTTTCCACAGAACATCTCCGGAGCCAGCCTCCAGGCAGCTCAGCATGCCGGTGGCCCCAACTGCGAACAGTACCAGTCGCGACGGGCTTGCGGCGTTGACGTTGTGAAGCAAAGGAGTCGCGCGTGGTCCGTCGCCACCAAGACCACTTGTGAAGCCTGACCGCCCTTCGGCGGCCGTCCACAGAAGTTCACCGTTCGTCAGGTCACGGGCGGTCACGCAGTCACCTGTGGACAACTGTTCCTGCCCGAACAGCGTGGTCTCTGTGACTGCAAATGAGCTCCAGCCGCGACCACAGTTCTGCCGCCACACTGGTTCAGGTGGATGGTTGATCCAGTCTTCGTTAAGCCTGACGTCAGAGACAATTCCGTCTCGCGTCTCCCCCAGATACCCTTTCCAAAGGACGTCTCCTGGCGATGAGACTAATGTCGATTCCGGGGCGAGAATCGCTGCGTTTCTTGGTATTCGCCATGAGAATTCCACTCGCGAATTTCCCCGCATACCGGTGGCTTCGACAAGACTCCAAAACGGAATGGCGACCAGCCCCACCAGCGCTGACCCGGTAACGACTCCAGCCGAACGGAAGAAGCTGCCAGCCCAAACCGTCCAGATAATCCATAGAAAACCTCCGGCCCACAACAAACCAAGCACAGGTCCAGGGATTGAAGAATGGACCGCCACAGCCAGTAACATAAAGACGGCGACAATCCACAGGAGAACCAAAATCAGCCCGAGCAGCCACTTTCGCCGTACCGGCTGGTCAATGATTTTCTGTCTCGCCAGCACCGCACCCGCTGCCATTGCGACTGCGGCCGTGACTCCGTACTTCCATTCCACGTCACCCTGCAACTGGTAACGAATTGTGAGTCTGACAACTGCGTAAGGCGCTACGGCATGGCTGCACATCAACGCCAACAGGCATTTGACGCTACTCTGCATAAGTGTCGACGAATGCGGCATAGTTGCCCGGCCAACGATGTGTTGTTCTTTACCGGAAACCTGAGTATTCCCGGATTGGCCCTCCATCGTGGACATGATTTAGATCGCCGGCAGGTTTCGATGGTGATGCTAGTTCGTGATTCTGTAATTTAATGTATCCGACACCGATGGTTAGACTGCGCGCCACTTTGAACTAGGTGGATTGTCCTCTGCTGCTTTTTGAAACTATTCATCCACCCCGCTCCGGCTTCGTTGCCACAATGAATGAGTCCGCCAGCTCACCCACTGTCTTTCGATAAGGTATGCGTTACGGACGGCCACCGCCAGACCGGCTGTGGCCACGGAAAACATGGCCCCATACCAGCTGCCCCCTGCAGCGACGCACCGATGAAGGCCTGTCCGTTCACGAACAATGCCACCATCAGGCTGAGTCCTGCTATGTCATTCATTACGACGTATTCGCGTCATTCTGCACAACGCCCGTTTATCGGCCCACAGCCGCGTTTCCCTTATGAACACTGACCATATGGCAGCGACTTCGGAGACCACTGCACCGCAGGGCATACTTCGGCGACCCGGCCTTCGATGGGTTCCTAGCCAACCACGATTGCGGTATCCTCAACGCGATTAAGGAAGCCGAGCAGTCTGACTTGAACCCGCTGGGGCTGTTGGCGCGACCGCAAGCCCGGTTTGCGTTACAACAATGTCGTCTTGAAATATGTGAAACAGGCAGTGCCAATCAGGTCGCTGGCAATCGGTTCCACGAACAACATCGATGGCCGTGGCACGGCGGATGTGGCGGACATGACCCAACTGGTGTCCCTGAATCTAAACGGGTTACCCATTACAGACACCGGGCTGAAAAACTGTATTTACAGCAGAACCCGGAGCTGCTGTCTGTCCATTTGATAAATTTTACGGGGGGAGCAGTACCATGCCCGTTTGCCACGGGAGTAAGGAACCACCATGGAATGCGGGCTAATCGGATTGCAGGGGTCGGGCAAGACCACGCTGTTCCAAGCCCTGACGGCTCACGCGGTCGAGGTGCAGGTGGGTTCCATGAAGCCCAACCTCGGTATTGCCGCGATTCCAGATCCCAGGCTCGGTCGCATCGCCGGTCACATCACCACGCAGAAGATCATGCCGGCGACCCTGCAGGTGGTGGACATTCCCGGTGTGGCGGACAGCAGTGGGGGCGCATCGGCGCTCAACACGGTACTCTCAAGTATCCGGACGGTGGACGCGGTCTGCCAGGTGGTCCGATGCTGGGATGACCTAGGGCTGGGCCCGGCGGACCCGGTGTCGGATATCGAGTCACTTGAAACGGAACTGGTGCTGGCCGATCTTGTCGTTGCCGAGGGCGTCGTGGATAAGGCCAAGCGTGCCACCCGCGGAGGTGACATCGATGCCAAGCAGCGTCTGGAGGTCCTGGAGAGATGCTGCGCCTTGCTCAGCGAGGAACGACCAATCCGCACGGGCCAGTGGGACCAGACTGAACAGGGCATTCTCAGGGGCTACGGCATGATCACGGCCAAGCCAATCATGTACGTCGCCAACGTGGGCGAAGACGGCGTATCGGGCGATGCACCCGCCGCTGCGGCTGTTGCGGAGGCCTCCACGGCCCGCAGTGGCGTGTCGGTTGCCTTGTGCGCGACGATCGAATCCGAGATCGCCGAACTGGACGAAGCCGATCGAGGCGAGATGCTCAAGTCGATGGGCATTGCGGAACCGGCGCTGGGCACCTTCGCCCGGGCCGCCAACGAACTGCTGGGCCTGGCGACGTTCTACACCGCGGGTGAGAAGGAAGTCCGGGCGTGGGTGATTCCGCAGGGCGCGACGGCTCCTGAGGCGGCGGGCACAATTCACAGCGACATCCAGCGCGGTTTTATCCGGGCCGAGTGCTACCACGTGGACGAGCTGGACGAGTTCAAGTCGGAGAAGGCCATCAAGGAAGCAGGCAAGATGCGCTCTGAGGGCAAGGGGTACACCCTGCAGGATGGCGACGTGGTACATTACCTGTTCAACGTCTGAACCCAGCGATTGTCATTCATACAAGACGCAAGCCTGCAACCCGAGTTCTGCTTGTCGTTGTTGCGTTGTTTCTCCTGGCAATCGTCCTGTTGCCGTTGTTCCAGTCTTCACTCGAGTGCCCTTTGATTCAGATGCCTGGAAGGCGGCGCAGGGTAGTGAGGATTCCCTGTCTGCCGAGACGAGATTCAACACGCCGGATGACCTGGTTGCTTCAGGAAGACTCCTCGGGATGTCCCGTGTTGACGTGCTTGCACTTCTCCGGGTGAGTCCTGGGACGAGTTATTTCAGCGAGTATGACCGCGTGTACTTCCCCGGCCCCGAACGGGGCTGGATGAGCATCGATTCCGAGTCGCTCCTGGTCAGATTCGACGACAATGATGTCACCCTGGAAGCTGTGATCAAATCAGATTGATCTTCACATTGTTCAACGCCTGATGGAGGTTCGCATGGGTCCGACCATATCAACCAAAGATGCACGCGAGGCCTTCAGGGTCTTCGGCCACACTCCAAGCGTGGGCAAATCCCTGTCCGTCAAGCTTTGGAAACTCGGATTTCGGTCCATGGAGCAGCTCGCCCAGGGCGATCCGGAAGGGATGTTCGAGGAACCCTGCCGCCTGGCGGCAGGGTTTCCAACACGCTGTTCCCGGATGCGAAATGCGCCTAGACAATCCCTAATATGGACGTAGTGACACCTTCGGAAACCGGTTGACCTGTGTGTCAGGCGTAACGGCTACTGCTGAGACAGCCCGGTGATGCCTGGGCCGGACTCCAGCTGAACCTGAAATGCAGTGCATTGGCGCTGTTTCAGGAACCCAATCAGTCCGGTCGCCGCTTCCAGCTGACCCTTTTCTGGCTTCCAGTTGAAATAACAGCGACTGCCTGCGTGCGTCGCATTGAAGCGGCTGACCGGCACGGCACCCTCTGTTGTCAGAGCAACCAGCTGCGCCGCGGCAGCTGCGTTCGGAGCCTCACAAGTCACGGTCACATGAGCCGGGAGGTCCGGCCGTTTTCCCTTGTACGGAAGTACATCCGGTATCACTCGAACACCAGTTGACAACTTAAGAGGAATGTCGACTCCGGCATCGAATGTCAATTCGATGTAGTAAGCGGTCCAGCCCCGTGCGGGCTTGTTCACGCTGCCGACAAAAACGCCGCCGCCCTGGTCGTGCAGCACTGTGCTTGTGTATTTTGGCCCCAGTGTTTCAATGCGAAAATCACGCGCTTCCGGGTTTGTAGCCTGCCACAACAGGACTTCATCCGGGGCTGCTTCGGCGGTGACCCTGATGGAACCATCGGTTTCGTTCGTCCACGACAATTTTGGCCGATCTTTTCCGGCCAGTATCAGGGCGTAGAACGCTGTGATGCTCTCGATTGCGTCTGAACCACTCAGGCCGTGATCCGCGTTAGGAACGTATCGCAGGTGTTTTTCTCCCTGCAGCCCATCGAAGTAAAACTGCGATGAGTCCGGCAGGAAAAACTGGTCACCTGAAGCATTGACAATGAATTTCGGTATTTGCAGTCGGTGCCGGTAAAACCAAGGGTCGACAAGACGATACAACTCCTGCAGGCGCGGATGATCAATCCGTTGCATGATCCTGTGTTGAACATAATTGCCGACCGACGGTGCCCAGTATCCGTACGCGGCGAAGTGGTGCTTCATCGATGGCTCAGCATTCACCACATCGATCACAACCGGAATGATCGCAACAACGCGCTCATCAAGTCCCGTAAGCCACGTGGTCCAGCCTCGTTTAGATCCCCCGGCCACCACAAACTTGTCCACGACACGCTGTCCTCCTGAAACGGATGCCATCACTGCGGTCATTGTGTCCATAGCCTTCACGGCTGATTTGACCATTGGGTTGCGAGCCGCCCATGTGGGGTCACCCGTCCTGATGTACTGGTCCCACGTGTAGCCAATGAGATCGTCTTCTTTGCGCTCCTGGCCGTCGCCATGGAAAACCAACGGCTGGTTGGGCACCATGCCCAGCTCAGCGACCACTGTACCAGTGACCCTGGCGATCTGGACAATCATTTCGCTCGGGCCGTCAGGCATCTGGCCGTCTTGATTTGATCCACCACCGATCATCAGAAAGCCGGTGTCCGATCGAAGCTCCTCGGGAATGGCGACCCTGATCCAGTGCTGCCATTCGGTCCGATTGACTTCATCGGGAGTTCGCCATGTCTGCGATATCATGTTCACCACCAGCTGTTTCATCCCATCTGTGGTGGATTCGGATATGACTTCCCATTTATAACTGTTGTCCGGTTGGTTGATATATGCGTCCAGCGCTGTTTCCTGCGGCAGCTCCTCGGCTTTGAGTATCACTGCACTGCCGGTGAGTGCGCCCAGCGAAAGCAGCTGTGCAAAAACGGCTCGAAAATTCATTTTGGTTTCCTGTTCTGGCAGTCCCTTGTGATGGACGATCTGAGCGGAAGAACCACCGACCGGCACCTGGGTCGACTGTAAGAAAGTAGGAGAATAAATCGTTGGTTTTCTGGCGGGGGTCGCGCGGGACGATGTCCCTGTTTCCAGCCTCAATTGGCTGAACCGGGCAGTTGGGTCAGGGGGGATTTATCATCTGCAAAGATTCAGTTGGGGGATCCGCTGACAGCCACGGTCCGGGCTGAGTCTAAGTCTGTGTCTCTCGACGGGCAACACGTTTGGATCTCATTCGGCTTAAATGCCGAGCGGCGGCCGATTTTAGTCAGCCACGTCCGCCTGTGGCTTGTTTTGAAGTTTCCAGATTTCACCATGCCCGGACAGCTGTCGATCCGGCGTCGGGAATTCCCATAGCCGCGTTTGGGGTATTCTGCCAGAATTGGCCCTGCGACCAGGATGGCGCCGCAAGAAGTCTCAAATCAGAGCACTTACGAAGGACCAGGGAATCAGGAATGAAGCCCTTTGCACAAAAACAGAATCAACCAGCGACTCGCTGGCTGGTTTTCGTTGGTGTCGTGGCCGCGGGACTTGGTCTGTGGTTCTTTGATCTGGTACCTGAGCTGCATCCTGTGCCGTCCGGGCGGCTGGCCGTGGAGTCCGTGGGCGAAGTCCCCAAACTTCCGGATTCGTGGGACGAGATCGTGGATCTCTCGGACGCAGCAACAACATCCGAAAAGGATGAATTCGATTCACTACTCCCTGCCATCGTTAAAGATGGTGATCCTCTGGACTATGTACTGCCCGAGCTGTCCGAACCGGACTTCTCTGAGGAAGGAACATTCAGTGCCGAATCACCAATGGCCACTATGGATGGCACCTATCAGCTAACACAACCGGCTTCGT
The DNA here is from genome assembly GCA_963581585.1 of Planctomycetota bacterium. Taxonomy (GTDB): domain Bacteria; phylum Planctomycetota; class Planctomycetia; order Planctomycetales; family Planctomycetaceae; genus S139-18. Next base: position 280,287 of record CAUZPL010000001.1, on the reverse strand, counting down.
TCGAGACCACTCCGCGGCCCACCGCATCCGGACCCGAGGAGACTGACGACAGTGGTGTCGTACCGGCGGTGGCTTTAAGTGTGGCGGCCCCTGTGCTGTCTGTCGAAACTGCGGACACTCTCCGCAGAGTGGATCTGCTGATGAGCCAGGACAGGATTGTGGAGGCCCATAATGCGCTGTCGAAACTGTACTGGAAACAGCCGGATGTACGTCCTGTATTACAGCAGCGCATCGAGTCCACAGCTGCGCAAATCTTTGACGATCCCCATCGCCATTTCGGTGCTCCGTACCTGGTGGAACCGGGAGACACACTGGAATCCATTGGCGAGAAGCATAATTTACCATGGCCGTATCTTGGGCAGCTCAACCGAATCCATCCGAGTGAACTCCAGGCGGGCCAGGAATTGAAAGTGATGCGAGGCCCGTTCTCAGCAGTTGTTGATCTGAGTCGTTTTGAACTGACAATTCATGCGCACGGTTATTTTGTCGATCGTTACGATGTCGGAACCGGGACAGCCAACAAAACGCCGGTGGGTGAGTTTGCGGTCAGCGAAAAGATCGACAACCCGACGTGGTATAACCCGGACGGCGGACAGATTGATAAAGATGACCCACGGAATCCCCTGGGCGAATACTGGATCGGACTGGGGGACGAGATCGGCATTCACGGCACAATCGATCCGCAGTCGATTGGTTCAGCTCGCTCACGTGGTTGTATCCACATGCGTAACGACGATATTGCCGAAGTCTTCGGGATGCTGGGACACGACTCTGTCGTCCTTATACGGCCCTAGCCGGGGCGTGTCTGTGGGCCTGGCAGATAGTTATGGACGCCAGCGTACCGGTACGGCGATGGTGGGGAACACGATGTGGCGGCCAGGTCGTTGGCTCTGTAAATCTGTCCCAGCCGCCATGACTGGACTGTTTGAGCCCTGGGCTAGGCTAGCATGCCCCCCGCCAGCTGGAGCGATAACAGTCCCGCACAGCGTCTGATCATTGGCAAACGGCACGTCGTCGCCCACGCTGCTGGTACAACCGCCCGAATGACAGGGATCTGCTAAGCCGGCAGTTTTGGGGACCGCGCGTCGCTTTTCCTGACCCCATACAGAGGGCCGGTAATTTCATGCTGCTTGCCCGTGAGTCGATCCAGCAATGGCCCGCTCTTCAATGCACCCAGAACGCCCGGGCCAGACATTGAAACCGTGCAACCGGTACCAGAATGGTGCGCGTGACATAAATATGGTGCCCCTGGTCTGGACGTCAAAGGGTGACAATTAAAAACCTGCCTATTCGTGGGGTCGGACTTCCGGCGCGAATCGTTGCTGTTCAGTCTAACGTGGCAATGGGCAGTGATTCTGGTTCCGTTCACACATTTGAAGAACGTGGCCGGCATATTCGGCCACGAATGAGGATGTCATCGCCAAAACGCAGTACGTGGACGGTTTCCAGATCCGGTAACACCGGAACTGTTTTCAGTCCGGTTCCTCCTATGGGGGACAGGGCCCCCGCCCCTCCAATCAGTTTGGGAGCGATAAACGCGTGGACCTCATCCATCAGCTGCGCATCGAAAAATGCCCCCAACACGCCTGCACCTGCTTCGACAAGCACATTGGTCATGTTGCGGCGTCCCAGTTCCTGTAAAAGCGAGTGCATACACAGTTGTCCGTGCCTGGTCCGGGGCAACTGCAGAACTTCTGCGCCAAGACTCCCAAGCCGTTTCACCGTGCCGGCTGTTTGATCGTCTGCCAGGCAAACCAACACCGGGGCTACGGCGAGTGTTGCTATCAATCGCAATTCCGCATGAATGCTGTTTCCTCCGCTGTCGAGCACGATCCGGGTTGGGACACGCGGCCCGGCCGGTCGTGCAGTGAGTTCCGGATCATCGGACCGAATGGTGCCGGCTCCCGTAATGATCGCATCCATGACACCTCGCAGCCTGTGGGTTTCCCGACGCGACAGCTCACTGGTGATCCATTTTGAATGCCCCGATGAAGCGGCTATGCGGCCATCTAGTGTCATGGCCCATTTCGCGTGGATCCACGGGCGCCTGTTCAGCTGCAGCATCGAGAACGGAGCAATCAGCTGGCATGCCTCGGCACCGCAAACACCGGTGACCACTGAAATGTCGAATTCCTGCAGCCTGCTGATTCCGCGACCGGACACGTGAGGTGCGGGATCCCTGCAGCCAATCACGACTTCCGTAAACCCGGCGGCAATCACGGCATCAGCACAGGGAGGCGTCTGGCCGTGATGACTGCACGGTTCCAGTGTAACAAACAAACGTGTTCCCGCCGTCATCGGGGCTGCCTGTATGGCGACAATCTCAGCGTGATCTGATCCGAATTCTGCATGCCAGCCTTCGGAAATGAAGCGTCGTTGCTCATCGACAATCACGGCACCGACAAGCGGATTCGGTTCGGCGCAACCTCGGCCCTGGCGGGCAATCAGTAGAGCGCGGCGCATCACGGATTCGTCATCCGGAAATATGTGATCCCGGGTAAGAACTTCCGGTGACATGCTTAGTCCTGGCCCGGCAGCCAAAGTTTGCCGGACGACGGCGCCGGAGCCTCCATGATCGTCGGCATTTCCAGTTCGGGCAGGTACTTTTCGCAACCACCGCGAGTGAGTTGCTGCCGAACGACTTCGGCGATTTCCGGTACCTTCCGGAAATACTGATCCCGCATCGACCTCAGCAATTGCGGAATCCCGGGATCTTCCGGGTCATCAAGCCGGAACGTCAGTTCCTTCAGATCCAGTTCCAGCCGTGACTGGAACTGATCTGAATCATCCAGAACCGCTTTTCTGGCAGCGTCAAAAGACTCTGCCATATCGTCTATTCGATTTCTTAACCGAGCAACCAGGGCTCGCATCATATGAGCGCGACGCGGCGAGTATTCTTCGATGGCCTGCGGCCGTCCGAATAGCTCGTCAACGACCTGCTCCAGCAGGTCTACACCATGAATCAGCCCCACTCGATTGACCAGTTGCAGCAACTGACTATCAGTCAGGTCTGACAGTGACAGTTGGCAATAACGCAGCAGCGGTACACTCTCGACTGCCTGATGCGTTTCCATTATTCGAGGTGCCGGATTTGGAATGTTCAACCGTTCTCGCAAATCAGCGATCCGAATTTCCCGATTCAGTCTTTGAGCGAGTGAATAAAGCACCACAACGGCAGCGGCTGTCTGAATTTTCAGCTCTGGGTCTTCTGCTGCCTGCAGAGGAGACCGGTTATTCAGGTGAGACACGGGTTTCTGCAACCATAATTCGACCGAGGCGGCGACACGATTGTCGATCGCGGTCCGCAGTTGCTTGACTGGCAAAGAAGGTTCGAAATAGACATTCCAGACAAGCTCAGCGCAGCACGACGGAAATGATCCGGCTATAGAGCGTTCTTCAGGCTCCTGACCCTCCTCAATGCTGTCGCCTGCTGTGGCTCGAACCTTGGCCCATGCCTCTTTAAACAGTGGTTCCACTGCAGTGACTGTGACCAAGTGGTGGTCCGTCTCGTCGTTTATATTCGCCGTGATGCTGACCCACCCCAACTCTTTCTGGCCTCCATCTTCGGCGCGCAGCGCATCTGCAAGAATGTGCAGTCGGTCCTGTGATGCCTGAGTACTGTGCAGCTGAGATTCCGGAGTCGACAGGCAAAAGTGACTGCTTTCCTGCAGCAGGGTACTCAGTTCGCGAGGACGACGAATTCTTTGTGAGCTCTCGATGGTACAAATGCGGTCGTCTGAGACGTCCACATCCAGTAAAACAGCGAGGGCTTCAGCTTCGACCGCTATATCGAAATTGTCCAGGAGGCTGGCCGCTTTATGAAGGGCGGCGGCCGCCTGGGCCGGGCGATCATCCCACAGGTAAAACAGCCCCAGGTTATACCAAAGAGCACCGTTATCCGGTTCATCTTTGACAAGCCGCGAATATAGTATGGCAGACGGCTCCCAGCATCCCAAGTCGCTCAACCGCTGTGCCTTTCGTTCGGTCTCCCTGCGTTCCTCCCCTACCTCGACGGCTATCAGTTCCTGACTTCCCAGCAGCGGAAAGTAGGCGGAGATCCGTGTCGTCCAGCTGCTAAGCAGCAGCATGAGCGAGGACTGCTGGTCATCAGGGGCAAACTGAATCGACCGACGCAGGTGAGCATACGCCGACGCTGGATTGCCGGTACGCAACACTTCATCGGAAACCGACGCCAGCAGCATCGCGATCGAACCGTATTGAAAAGGTTGCGCCAGCTGAATCGCCCGATGAATCAATCGGCGCGCACCATCAAATCCTTCTGTCTGCAGTATCAGCTCACACAACAGCAGTATGACACGGAATTCATCCGGATGGCGTCGCAGAAAGTTGATGCACAGTTCTCGTGCTTCGTCGTGTTGTCCCGATTCCCGGACCAGTCCTGCCAGTTCGATGACCAGCACATCTTTGTCCGGATGTGACTTATACAGCGCGCGTAAGTGCTGTTCAGCTACACCCGGCTGATTGTCGCGCAACTGTTCAATGCGCTGCATTTCACCGAGAATATCCTGGCAGCAGAACTTGAGTTTCTTCCCACTGCCACAAATGCAGGCGGAATAAGGATCGTTCGCCATGATGTGGTTCCTGAGTCGTCCAATTGAAGTCTTCGATCATACCGGAAGACATCGCCGGAGAGTTGCTACTCAAACATCGGCGAAGGGAATAATGTTGATGGCAGGGCCGTTGTGATCGCTGGGTACATCGAGCTGCTCGCGCACACAATGTACCCTGTATGATGACAGGATCACTCCCGATTTTCACGGGACTGCCACAGTCTGGCCAGCTGAATACCGTATGGTGCGGCGTGTGTCCCCGAAATCACGGTCGCCGCCCGGCAACAACGTCAGCTACCGGTTGATTTTGGTGAATTAGTCGACGCGCTTTTTAAGTCGACATTTATTCACAGCATCGCGGTAATTCGCGGCAGGAACACAAACAGGCCGACCGCAACGGCGACCAGCGCTGTGAGCAGAACGGCCGCTGCGGCCAGATCTTTCGCCTGCCCGGCGAGGATATCCTGTTCGGGAGAGTACAAATCAACAAGTCGTTCAATCGCTGTATTCATGGCTTCCGCTGTCCAGACAAGCCCCATGGCCAAGCTCACCAGACACCAGTCAACGGCCGAAATTGTCAATGACAGTCCGGTTCCAATGACGGCACACGACAACACCAGATGGATCCGGGCATGGCTTTCAGAACCAAGCAGATGTCGAATACCGCAAAAGGCGTTTCTGAACGAATCGATTCTTTTTTGCAGCTGCGTTCGCATTACCAGATGCCTTTCGTGGCAAAAACTTTCTGCTAAACAATCCGGTAACCGGCCTTATCGTGGCAACGCTTGGCTTCCGCGGGACTTCAGTCTAATGCTCAACCTGAGCTCTAGATCACCACTACAGAACTCTAACAAACTGGCAAATGCACAGTTTGCGTGACGGTCTGTCTGCTCGGTCACCTGACCGGGATCACAGACAATAGCACTTTTCCACCTTCGCCCCAGGCAGCTACAGCATGATGGCTGCGGCCTGAGCGACTCTGTTGTCCGAACAACATCGGGCAATCCGATGGAGGAACATGAATGCAACGAAGACCGAGACTGCCTCCGGGGACATGACGAGGTCACTGCCGAAGCCCGAAGGGCTCCTGGTTACCTGCAAAGGCAATCACTCGAGTACGTAAATTAGTAATACAGATGGCGTCCCGGCCGTTGGCGCTGAAACCCTAGGGTTATGTCGATCGGACGGCCCTGCCTGTACGCCCGAGGCCCGGCAGTTCGACACCGGATGCGTTTTGCTTTGGAAGTCACTCCCACGGCCTGACTACTCCGCTGAAGTTCGATGCATCACATGGATCGTCATGCATATATTGAATGATTCAGCCACCGATGCGAAATAAAACTTCGAAGAACCTATAGACTCGCGAGCCACCTGTCCCATCGATAAGATCAACGCACTTTTGATCCGGAAAGGTCCTTCAGGTAATGCCTGGCAATTCGACTGGACAATTATTTCGTATCACAACTGCCGGTGAAAGCCATGGTCCCGGGAACGTCGTCATCGTGGATGGTGTGCCACCCGGTCTTGAGCTCAGCGAAGAAGATCTCATCCCGGATCTCAACCGCCGCAGGCCGGGGCAGAGCCACCTCGTAACCCAGCGGAAAGAAGCTGACGCACCGGAAATACTGTCGGGGGTCTTTGAGGGTCGAACGACCGGAACCAGCATAGCGATTCTTGTCCGCAATACAGATCAGCGCAGTCGTGATTACACAGACATCAAGGACAAGTATCGTCCCGGTCACGCGGATTACACATTTGATGCGCGATATGGTATTCGCGACTATCGCGGCGGCGGTCGCAGCAGTGCCCGCGAAACGATTGCCCGCGTGGCTGCCGGGGCGATCGCAAAGAAGCTGATCGCCGAGGAATTCGGAGGCTCCGTGGTCGGATATGTAACTCAGGTCGGATATATCAAAGCCAAGATTGCTTCCCCGGAAACTGTGACACTGGACCAGGTGGAAAAACTGCCCGACGGCTCGCCAAATCTGGTGCGTTGCCCGGATCCGGAAGCAGCCGGCAAAATGGTGACATTAATCGAAGAGGTGCGCAGGGACGTCGATTCGATTGGCGGAGTCTCTGAAATCGTGGCCACCGGGGTTCCTGCCGGTCTGGGTGACCCGGTGTTTGATAAACTCAAGGCGGACCTTGGCAAGGCCCTGTTCAGTCTGCCGGCAGTGCTCGGCGTGGAATACGGAAACGGTTTTGCGTGTGCCGAGCTTCGCGGCAGCGAAAACAACGATTTTCTGATGGTGAATCCACAGCATCAAATCGGGACCAAAACCAATCGGCATGGTGGGATGCTGGGGGGGATCAGTTCGGGGCAACCGATCATCCTGCGAGCCGCCATCAAACCGACCAGCAGTCTGGCTCGCGAGCAGCCGACCGTGACTCGTGACGGCGAACCGACCACGATTGTAACCAAAGGTCGACACGATCCCTGTTTGTTGCCGCGTTTTGTGCCCATGGGAGAAGCCATGGTTGCACTGGTTCTGGCCGACCACTGGCTGAGGTGGAAAGCAGTCCGGCCGGACAGGTAGAATGGATTGTCTGCGCTGTACGTTCGGGTGCTTGTTGAACGTTGTTTTTCATAGAACGACAGTGTAGGCATGGGTGCCAGCACGCAACAATATACCCCACTGTCCTGATGCACGCGACTAAATTCCTCTCCAGCGACTGTGAACCACCGGTTGTTCCGGTGCTGGTCCTATTCGGGTCGGAGCGTTCACTGAAAGTGGACATCCTGGACAGAATTCCGGGCTGCCAGTCATCCGGAGACCTAGAAGGCCTCTCGTTTTCCCGAGTTGCCGGTGCTGATGCACACCTGGCCGATTTGACCGACGAACTACTCACGATTTCAATGTTCGGGGACCGTCGCATCGTGATGGTGGAAGACGCGGATGAATTCGTGAAAGAGAATCGACAGGGACTGGAAAAATACGTCGCGGCGCCAGCTAAGTCATCTCTGTTCATCCTGGACGTAAAGTCGTGGCCAAAGAACACTCGGCTGGCGAAGATACTGAACAGTACCGGGCTGGCGGTTGAATGCACCCCGTTGTCCGGTACCGCGCTGATCCACTGGCTGCAGAATCTTGCAGTGGAAGGTTTTGAAAAAACGCTCGATCAGGACGCAGCAGCACTCATGGTGGCTCTGGCGGGTGACAGCCTGGGCGTCCTGCGACAGGAAATCGCCAAACTGGCGTCCCTGGTCGGAGATACCGGCCAAATCACATCAGAAGACGTCCGCCAGGCGGTCGGTGACTGGAGGACGCAAACCACCTGGTTCATGCTGGACGCTGTTCGCGATGGAAACGTGGGGCAGGCTGTCGAGAGCCTGGACAACCTTATTTCAGCGGGCGAACCTGCTCAGAAGATCATGGGCGGTGTGACGTTTGTGTTTCGCAAGTTTGCTGAAGCGACCGAACGGGCTCGGCAGTCGCGCAACGTCCGTGAAGCGCTGATTTCCGCCGGAGTTTTTCCGTCAGCGGTGGCTCCGGGAGAAGCCTATCTGCGGCGCATCGGATTCGCCCGGGCGAACCGAATCCTTCAGATGCTGGCTGACACCGATGCCAATCTCAAAGGCGGTAGTCGGATTGACACTTGTCGGCAACTGGAGGAACTGCTGGTGCGACTGAGCGGCCGCCCGTAGCCTTACTTCATTCCAAACAGTGACGCGGCAGTAAATCTCAGGCAGGTACAATGTCCAAAAAGATCGATGTTCATTTGCTGCCCGAACACTGTACCGCGGAACAGTTAAGAGGTGGTACTGCGATCGTCGTCGATGTTCTGCGTGCATCGACGACAATTCTAACGGCTCTGCAAAACGGGGCCGCTGGAGTGATTCCGTGTCTCTCTGTTGAAGCTGCCAAAGCTCACCGTGCAGCCGACGCATCGGTCTTGCTGGGTGGTGAACGTAGTGGCGTCATCATTGACGGCTTCGATCTGAGCAATTCGCCCACAGACTACAGCCGGACGGCTGTTGAAAATCGTACAATTTCATACACCACGACGAACGGTACCCGGGCTTTGCTTCGCTGTCGGGAAGCCCGCGTGGTGCTGATTGGAGCATTTTCGAATGCGGGCCGTCTGGCTGACTACCTGACCACCTGTTCTCAGCGACTGCACATCGTGTGCGCCGGGACGGACAGTGAAATCACGGGAGAAGATGCTTTGTTCGCCGGCTGTCTGATTGACCGGATTCTAAGCAGCGATTGCCAGCAGTCCCAAGCCATTCTCTCGGACACGGCTTCACTGGTCCTGGGCTGGTGGCGATTTGAGTCATCCGAGCGTCCACTGGTAGCCTCACTCATGAACACCCTTGGCGGCAAAAACCTAGTCGACCTGTCTTACACGGATGACATCAAAATCGCGGCTGAAGTGGACGGCCGCCCGGTTTTGGCGGAGTTCGAGGCAACGACCGGGCTGATCACCGTATCGAACGCTGATGGCATTTGATCGATGCGACGTCTGCAGCAGCCACGTGTCTGCGAGACTTATGCCGCTGAAGAACCTTGCTTTCCGTCACAACAGCACATCGAATTAATGACACACTTGCTCGGACGGTGGTTATTTTCTCCGCTATGGAGTCTGCCGCTGCTGTTCACGTTTGTTGCTCTCGACGTCGGCGGGTTGCTGCGGCCGTCAACGCTGTCTGTCAGCGACCCAAGCGGTTCCTCCGAGGCGGTGGTACGGCGCCGGCTGTGTGTATTGGCTCGCCTGGACAGTACTCAAATCCTTTTGTTGCTGTCGCCACTGCATCCTGCATCCGTCGTCCATCAATCGGCATAGTGTCTTTGTTAAGCGGCTGCGGCAGTCGTCTGAATTCATCATTTTTGATGAATGTCTCGTCCGTCATTCGTTCGTCGTAGTACACTTTCGCGGGCATTTGTGCTTTTGTTTAACCCCATGCGGGAGCCGAGTATGCGCACTGCTTTGTCACAAAGGAGTGTGACGGCTACTGGTCGAACCGATATCCCACACCGTGGACGGTCTTGATGATCCGTGGATTTTTAGGGTCGATCTCCACTCTCTTACGCAGCTGGGAAATGTGCTGGTCGAGGGTACGACTGTTGGGGAAGTTGTCTTCACCCCATGCATGTCGAAAAAGCGTGTTGCGATCGAGCACTTTGCCGACATTTGCATGCAACAGCTGTAACAGCTTCAGGTCACGCGGGCTGAGTTCCATGACGCAGTCATTTCGGCGGGCTCGGAGTTCCGCCGGTATTACCAACAGATCATCCAGCATGAATTCTCCCGGTTGTGATTCCTGCTGTGCATAACATCGGCGGGCAACCGCTCGCACGCGAGCCAGGACTTCCCGCACACTGAATGGTTTAATGATGAAATCGTCGGCGCCAAATTCAAAACCGACGAGCCGGTCAATCTCCTCTGCTTTGGCGCTAATAAAAATGATCGGCAGATCAGGCGATTCAGTGCGGATCGATTTGCATACTTCATAGCCGCTGGCCCCCGGCATCATGATGTCCAGGCACACGAAATCTGGCGACGATTCACGATACAGCTTCATTGCTGACATCCCGTCGCCGGTAGCCACGACTTCATAGCCTTCCGATTCCAGAACCTCGACAAGACCTTCCCGGGTGTGGCGGTCGTCTTCAGCAATCAGGACTTTCATGGGTGATCCAGCGGAGCTATCACGTGTCGCGTGATTCTGCAAGTTTCAGCAGCGTTCCCGGCCATTTTACCACCCTGAAGGCATAAACGCACCACGCGGTGGGTGCCGGGGAGCGTCTGCGGAATGGCGTTGGCTTAAAGGACGACTTTCGGGTTATGAACAACGGTGACGTCCGCCTCGTGACAGCTACTTTTTCTCCTCCGCGTAACTGCGCCGCAGATAAACAGGTTCAAGTGTATCCGGATCGGCCCACTTCTCTGCTGAGATCATTCGCTCCGCCACCGGCAGCAGCGCTGATGCTCGAGGCAAAAGCCTGTCGTCTGCAGCTCGGGTGATTACACTAGGGATCTGGTCGGCGAATTTTTTTACACCGGGGCCGGTGAGTAGTTGTGAATGGTGTTCCCGTAACTCCGTTAATACTGTAACCATGCTCTGAATTCGGACTGTTCCGACCGGCTCCACAACACCTTTCCCGCTACGATACGAATTGACGAACACGTCACCCCGCTGTGCATCACTGATGACGGTGATCTCGCTGCCAGTTGGCATCGCGCGCTGAGCCAAACCCTGCAGTGTGTCGATTGCCACCAGTTTTACGCCGTTGATCCAGGCAAAGGTCTTGGCAAAAACCACACCGACTCGCAGGCCCGTAAAACTGCCGGGGCCCACACTTACGGCGATCACGTCGATGTGCGTCGACTGAATTGAAAATTGTTGCAGCACTTCGGCGACGGCTGGTACCAGCAACCGGGCATTTCGTCCTCCGGCCGTATCGAGGACTTGCTCGGCCAGCAGCTGACCTTCGTCGGATAGCGCGATGGATGCTTCCAATCCAGATGTTTCGACTGAGAGAATCTTCACGCGGTGACCTGTAACTTTGCCAGCGCTGAGTTCAGTGTCTCGCTCGGACGCATCACTTTTTCTGCCAGCTCGCGGTCCGGCGAATAATAACCACCGACGTCCTGTGGCTGACCCTGCGCAGCATTCAATTCTTCCACGATCTTTCGCTCGTCTTCGCCTAATGACGCCGCCAGCGCTGTGAATTCGCTCTGCAGTTCTGCGTTGTTAGTCTGCACTGCCAAGGCCCGGGCCCAGTAAAGGGCCAGATAGAAGTGACTGCCGCGTGTGTCGAGCTCATTCACCTTGCGAGAGGGGGACCGATTGTTCTTTAGAAATTCGTCGGTCGCTGTGTTGAGCGCCGAGGCCGTGACTGTCAGCTTTGCGTTGCCCGACTTTTCCGCGAGGTCCTGCAGCGATACTGCAAGGGCTAGAAATTCACCCAGCGAGTCCCAGCGCAGATGGCCTTCGGCATTGAATTGCTGGACGTGTTTTGGTGCCGATCCCCCGGCGCCGGTTTCATACAATCCACCTCCTGCTAGCAACGGCACGATCGACAGCATGCGGGCACTGGTCCCGAGTTCCAGTATCGGATACAGATCGGTAAGGTAGTCTCTCAGCACGTTGCCGGTGGCGGAGATCGTGTCCTGCCCGGCCCGGGCTCGTTCACAGGACACACGCGTGGCTTCAATTGGCGCCATGATCCGGATGTCCAGCCCGGATGTATCATGGTCTTCGAGATACTGTCTGACTTTTTCGATCAGAATTCGATCATGGGCACGCTCCTCGTTGAGCCAAAAAATGGCGACGACCCCGGTCGCTCGCGCCCGACTCACGGCCAGCCTTACCCAGTCTCGTATGGGGATGTCCTTCGTCTGACACATCCGCCAGATATCACCAGCTTCTACTGAATGCTCCATCAACACGGTACCTGACTCATCCACGACCTGCACGGTGCCGTCGGTCGCCAGCTCAAACGTCTTGTCGTGAGAACCATATTCTTCTGCCCTTTGAGCCATCAGACCAACATTCGACACATTGCCCATCGTCGTGACGTCAAAGGCCCCGTGTTTTTTGCAGAAGTTGATGACTTCCTCATAGACACCTACGTAGCAGCGGTCTGGGATTACAAACTTGGTGTCATGCAATTCCCCATCGGGTCCCCACATACGGCCGCTTGTCCGAATCGCTGCCGGTACTGACGCATCGATGATCACGTCACTTGGCACATGCAGATTGCTGATGCCCCTTTCCGAATCCACCATCGCCATATGAGGCCGTTTCTCGTACTCCATTTTGATGTCGGTTTTAATGGTGGACATCTGATCCGGCGGAAGTCGATCCAGTTTGGAGTACAGGTTCCCCAAGCCATTCGCCGGTTTCCAGCCGAGTTCGCTGAGTGTCACTTTGTGTTTTTCCAAAACATCTCTGAAGAAAATGCTGACCGCGTGTCCGAAAACAATCGGATCCGACACTTTCATCATGGTGCATTTCAGGTGCAGCGAAAACAGCACATCCTGGTCTTTGGCGTCGTTGATCTCCTTAACCATAAACTCTTGCAGCGCTCTGCAGCTCATCACGGATGCATCGATTACTTCACTCGACTCCAGTTCGACTGCCTCCTTCAGCACCGTGACTATGCCGTCTGTGTCGATCAGCTGAATCCGTGCTTTGCCTGCCGCCGACATTACACGAGACTGTTCAGTGCCGAAGAAATCGCCCTGGTCCATGTGAGACACGTGTGATTTCGAATTGTTGCTCCAGGCCCCCATGGTATGGGGATGGTTTTGAGCATACTTCTTCACGGCCGCGGCTACCCGTCGATCAGAATTGCCCTCTCGAAGGACCGGGTTGACCGCACTGCCGAGTATCTTCGCATAGCGGGCTCGAATTTCCTTTTCTGCCGTGGATTCTGGTGCCGCCGGGAAGTTCGGGATGTTGTAGCCACTGTCCTGCAATTCCCTGATCGCAGCAGTCAGTTGAGGAATGGACGCACTAATATTAGGCAGCTTGATGACGTTGGCGTCCGGCTGTTTCACCAGTTCGCCCAGTTGTGCCAAGGCATCTTCTTGGCGCTGGTCTGCTGTAAGCTTTTCGGGAAAGGCAGCGATGATGCGGCCAACCAGCGAGATATCCTTGAGTTCCACTTCGACACCAGACGACGCTGTGAAAGCCCGAATAATGGGCAAAAGCGACGCGGTCGCCAGTGCGGGGGCTTCGTCAGTGAGCGTGTAGACAATTTTTGAGGCGGGTGCTGACATAGGTACTGTTGATTAAACGGCTGGATATGAAGCGTTTCTTTTCGGCGGACAACAGTAGCAGCTGGGCGTGGGGGCAACAAATACAGAAAGAGCAAGCGAACTGATATTGCTGCCACCGGATCTGATTTAAGGCCTTGCTGAACAACAAACCACGAGTAAGAAACCCGGCATCTTGCCAAGGACCCGCTCGTTCCGGGACGATCGCGGCCACTGGTTATGATTCCTAGTCCGAAAGGTGAGCACTGCCCTGCTGTCCAGGCGCTTCAGGCCAGCTCTGCATCATGAACTAACTACACACGGGCCAACAACCAAGCGAAAAGGCCTCTTGCAAGGTGCAGGCGATTTTCAGCCTGCTGGTAGACGATGCTTTGAGGCCCGTCGATCACCTCGTCCGTCACCTCCAATCCCCGCTTTGCCGGCAGATCGTGCATGAAACGGACTGTCGCGGGCGCCCGCTGCATCAGCGTCCGGTTGACCTGATAAGGTGCAAAGACCTGTTTGCGTCGCTCTGCGTCACCTTCCTGGCCCATGCTGGCCCAGACATCTGTGTAGATTATATCTGCGGTGGTGACCGCTTCGTTCGCTTTTTGTGTTTGCTGCACATCAGCGTCCGGAAACCGGGAGTACAGATCCGTCAGAAACTCGGCCGAAAGTTCAAACCCTGCTGGTGCGGCCAGCGTGAACCTCAGGCCTGTCATGCCGGAAGCGACGGCCAGTGACCTCGCCACGTTGTTACCATCGCCGACGAAGACCAAATGAGTCCCTTCTAGGCGACCCGCTGTTTCCTGAATCGTCAGTAAATCTGTCAGAGCCTGGCACGGATGGCGCTCGTCGGATAAGGCATTGATGACCGGGCTGCTGCTGCACTGAGCGAAGTCGTGTATCATTTGCTGAGAAAACGTCCGCATGGTGATCACGTCGCTATATAAGCTGAGCACAGTGGCAACATCCCGCAGGGATTCTCGTCCGTCAAGACCCGCTTCCTCCATGGTCAGGAAGATACCCGATCCACCCAGATTAATCATGGCTGCTTCGAAACTGTTACGAGTCCGCAGGGACGGCTTCTCGAACAGCTGCGCAAGAACTCGTCCGGGATACAGTGCCGGCCGTTCACCTGCTTTATATTTTTGTTTCAGTTCAGCTGAAGTGTTCAGGATGTCGTTGAGGTCAGCTGAAGTGAGATCGTCGAGTGAGGTCAGATGTCTCGGCATGGTTTGTGCGGAAACCTGTCACTGTTCTGGATTGAATTTGAGAAACCCGGCATTATCCTGGTTCCGACTCCTCAAATTAAGCCCGGTAGCGGTGTTTCACCGTTTTTTTTGGGTGATGTAATATCAGAAAGGGATCGATATGTGCGACTCGGTTTGGTCCGCTCCAGCCTGTCTCTTCGCGTCAGACTGTGGATATTCACTGAGTATCAAGAGCATCCGGCCCTGCGTCTTTGAGCTGTTGGTACAGTGACCAGTCTCAAAGGTTCCGTCAGAGGGTCATCGGTAAAAAAGCGATTCACTAACACTTGGCCCTTCTCAACCGGTGCGTTTGCCGATATGTGAGACTGATTGCCTGGTCCGTCCACGCCGTGCCGAGGCTTCGGGTTTGAACGGGCGCGGCGCCACCGACTGCCGTTTCCTGTCGACAATGAATCAGTCCAAGGTTTCCAGAAAGAGCGTGATATCTGGTAGTTCGGGCATCACGTGTGAATCATTGCCATCGCCGCTTTTCGTCCACCGGCTCCCATGACACCGTCACCTAGATGGACAACACTGCCGCAGAGGCACAAACCATCCATCGATGTCCGGTGGCCACTCCAGCTTGGGATCGGTCGCATGCTGAACAGCTGATGCTGCGACTTGCTGCCCTGAAAAATATTGCCACCAGTTAATCCGTAGGTTCGGCCCGGGTCGACCGGGGAGAGGATCTGCCGGTGCTTGACCGCTGATTCGATATTCGCGGCAAACCTCACGATATCGGTGTTACATCGATCACTGAAGGTTTTCCCGTGACCATCCCCTGTGCTTTCTGCCGGTGGATCCTCACTCGCGGACTGGCACGACTCGTTGCTACGATGGTGGTGTCGTTCCCTTGGTTACCCTGAGTCGTCTGACAGCTGGCCTCATGAAACTAATCCCCTTTCTGTTGGTCTGTCTCGCCCTGCCAGGCTGTTCCTCCGAAGCAGAAAAGACAGTAAACAATCCGGTTTCCACGACGGCAGCGCCCCCTGTCTTGGCCGATGACCCCTCGGCTTTGCAAGCTCTCTCGGTGGTTGGCGCAAAGACCAAGAGAAACGCAGATGGTCTGGTTATTGAAGTCAACCTGAGGGGGACTGGGGCTAACGATGACACTCTCAAAGCGATTGCTCCACTGCTACATCTCCGAGCTTTATTGCTGAATGATCTGAACATCACGGATGCTGGGCTAGAAACGCTGAGGAAAGCAGACTGGCCTATCACTCACCTGGATTTACGTGGCTGCCCTATCTCAAACGCCGGACTCGCCCACCTGGTCGGTTTATCTTCACTCAGAGCGCTTCGACTGTCTGGCAGCAACTCTGAAACCACCGTTGATGACGATGGTATGACGTCTCTAGCCGGCCTCATCACCCTTGAGGTCCTGTCGCTGGACAAACTGTGGATTAGTGTGGCCGGTATCGAGCAGCTGCTAACACTTCAGAATCTCGAAGAACTCTATCTTGCTGATACTACGATCGGTGATGACACACTGGAGCTCCTCCCCAGGTTCCCTCGACTTCGGATACTGAGGCTTTCTAGGAACCAGATTTCCAACGACGGTTTGAAGCATCTGGCAAAACTCTACAAGCTGGTCGAGCTGGATCTCAGCGAAATCAGTCTGCTGTCAGATCGCGGCATGCTGTACTTAAGTCGTCTTACCAGTTTAACCAAACTCAATCTGTGGCGGGTGCCTATCGGCGATGCTGGCGTGGCACACCTCAAGCCCCTGACCAGTCTTGAATGGCTCAATCTGGACAATACGAAATTGTCAGACACTGGTTTGCCGTCGCTTGTTGATATGAAACAGCTCTCGTTTCTGCATCTAGGATCAACACTTGTTTCTGATGTCGGTCTGCCGCACCTCAGCGGACTCACTGCACTTAAAGACCTCAAAGTCACCCGCACTTCGGTGACCGATGTCGGTGTTAAAGAGCTGAAGAAAAGCCTGCCGGCTACTGAGATTCAGCTGGTGTATCAAGGCTACTAAGATGGTGGCTGTTATCAACAGTTTTGTTGATATCGCGTTGAATAGTCTCCCTTGGAGTGTTTAGACAATACTGGACTTTTCCACCGGGTTGATCTGTCTTCTGATACCTGTTGCCTCACGGCTGGTTTGTGAAGCCTTTTTTTGCCGCCTATTCGGTTGGTCTGTCACATGTTATCAACATTCTGACTGGTGATAATTGGCTTTGTCCTCGCTGTTTCTCCCTCCCTCCCCCTCTTTTATCAACTTTTCGGTCTAACCATACTACTAGTACTACTAGTACTACTTGTCTTAATTCTCATCACTGTTCAAGCCAAGTACTGCAGAAAGAAGACTCTTTCGGTTTACCCTATACCACCTCCCAACCGGTTCGATATTCCTTGGTTACAAACTTCGCGGCCTTCTCAGTATTTGTCGCTTTAAGATTCTCTGCATCCCATTCCAATATTTCCCCTGTCCTAAAAGCGACGTTTCCCAACTGTACCGCCTCCGTCAAAGCGCCAGAGTAAGCAAAGTTGCATGTCGTCGGTGAACCATCCCTGCACGCCAGAATCCATTCTCTGTAATGTCCGACAGAATCAGGTAAGGTTTTGGCTGGTGCATCAAAATCAGCAAACTTGTCCTGCGGAAACAGTTTGTAACTGCCGTAATCAGCGAACATCATACCGTTGGATCCTACAAACATGACGCCGTTAGCTTTAACACGCTGACCATGGATTTCCCGTGGTATCATGGAGCCATCATACCACGTGAGATCAACAGGCGGTCGATCATTGTTAGCCGGAAACTTGTAGTAAACCGTAAGTCCCAGCGGGCAAGTATCAGGATGCAGGACAGGTCCAGCCGATCGGCAAAACGAGGGGTGAGTCAAATCGAGCGCCCAGAAAGGCAGATCCATATAGTGGCAGGCCATGTCACCAAGTGTCCCGCTGCCGAAATCCCACCAGCGACGCCAGTTTCGAGGATGGTACAAACCAGCCTTGTAATCCCGCTTTGGTGCCGGTCCGAGCCACAGATCCCAGTTCAGGTGATCAGGTATCGGATCACTTAGCTTCGGTCGGTCGCCACCGCCCCAGGTTTTGGACACCCATACATGGACTTCTTCGACATCGCCAATAACACCGCTTCTAATAACTTCAACGACACGACGGTAGTTATTTGAGGCGTGCATCTGAGTACCCAGTTGAGTGGCAACGCCAGCCGTTTCAGCAGCTTCCGCGACAAGACGAGCCTCGTGAACGGTATGGGTCAGTGGTTTTTCGCAATAGACATGTTTGCCGGCTCTAAGCGCTCGAATAGTAGCGGGAGCATGGTGATGATCGGCGGTCGCCACGACGACAGCATCAAACCTAGCACCCAGCCGATCAATCATTTCACGATAATCGTCGAAACCAGCTGGAGTGTGTCCTTGGCGTTCTTTGATAAACTTGCGAGAAAGATTGAGGTATTTACGATCGATATCGCAGACCGCTACGATTTTTTGAGACAACACGCCAACAATATCATCAGCCGCTCGATTAGCTGTCCCCACACAGGCGATATTCAGGAGGTCGAGGGCAGAGCTGCGAGGACTGGCCGTCACACCAGAGGCGTAAATACCGGCTGAGAGAGAGGCCGAAGCCACGAAGAAATCTCGGCGAAGAAGCTTGGTCATGGCGAGTATCCGGGATGTTGGAACAGGTGAAATCCACTACACAATAGGCCGATCACATATCCAGTAGCAAGCGTAGTAACGGGGTAGACCAGCGGTAGGTAGACCAGCGGTAGGCAGACAGTGACGAACAGGCCGGAGGAACAAAGCCGGCGAAATTAGACGCATGAATCAACACACCAATAATTTGATCGTTGGTCAAGGTCTGGCAGGAACGACACTGGCATGGCGGTTGCTGGCCGCTGGGCAAAGTACAGTGCTGGTGGACAGAGCAGAAACGGCGACAGCATCCAGAGTGGCGGCGGGACTGATCACACCATGGACCGGTCGCCGGATGACGCAGAGCGGCGATTACGAAGAGAACTGGAACGAAGCAAAAGCTTTTTATCGAACGATAGAGTATCGCTTGGCTCAGCCGTTATTTACGGAGCAGTCGATGGTGCGGGTGTTCGTCAATCGATCGGAAGAGGTAATCTACCAGCGGCGGAGGACGGAATCACGGAGTGATGCACTGGAGCAATGGTCAGGCCGACTCCAGTCGCATGGCCAAGTGATACAGGGCGGTCGGATGGCACCAGCAGGACGACTGGATGTGACACGTTATCTGCAGGCCTCAAGCGAATTCTTTAGTGACCGGAGCCAATGGTATCAATTGAATCTGAGTCTGCCGGACGGACTGTTGGTGCATGATAATCAGGTGCTGTTACCTGAATTAGGATTATCAGCGGATCGGGTTATTTTTTGTCAGGGAGCAGTCCGAAATCCTTGGTTCGAAGGGATCCCCAATAACCCATCGCGGGGAGACGTGATCAATGTCCAGCTGGATAACTATCAAATGAAGGAAGTGGTGCATCACTCTATCTGGCTGGCACCAGAAGCGGATGGCTCGCTGACAGCAGGGGCGACGTACGACTGGAACTTCGTAAAGAACACACCAACGGCCGCCGGCCGCAGAGAAATACTCAAAGCTATGAGTCGATTTATCGAAGGACCGGTTCGAGTCAGGTATCAGACTGCAGCAGTGCGACCGACGATGAAGGACTATCGTCCAGTGATAGGTCAGCACGGCGTATTCAAACGACTCTGGATTTTCAACGGTCTGGGTTCGCGCGGAGTCTTGGTGGCGCCTGGTCTGGCACAGCGATTGGTGGAACTGTTCACAGGTGAACCAGAAAGCCAGCCGAACAGTCTCAGTCCAGACCGTTTAAAGCAGACGGAGGAGAATCGATCGTTGACGGAAATAGCACAGACTCGAATCTCTGAGGCGATACGGCAGGGTCAGATCGTCGTTGATGCCACCGTCGGCAATGGATTCGACACCAGTTTTCTCGCAAAAAAAGTGGGCAAGAGGGGTCTTGTATACGGATTCGACGTGCAAACTCAGGCTATTGAGTCAACACGGAGACGATTGAAGGCCAGAGGCTGTCACAATGTTGAACTGCATCAGCAGAGTCACACTGACATTGAACGACATATATCAGGACCAGTGTGTGCAGCGATGTTCAATCTGGGCTATTTACCCCGCGGCGACCATTCGATAATAACAAAGGCGGACACGACGGTAGTGGCGCTCGAACAAATAGCGGACCGGCTGGATTGGGGAGGAATGATCACGATATTGGCCTATCGTGGCCACAAAGGGGGACCGGAAGAGGCAACAGCAGTCGAAAGCTGGCTTCAGGAACAGGGAGACTGCACTGTCGAACGAATTGATAGCCATCCGGTGAAGACATCTTCACCAGTACTGTTCATCCTGACCAAGGTCGATAAACCATCGCGAAGATGAAGCAGCCGATTGGTGTATCGGCCGGCCAGCCGGCGAAGCTCAGCCTGGACAGGTACCAGCCGGTATTCCAGTAAGCCAGGTGGTGGTCAAGGATATACCGACAAGTCCGAATCGGTGAGTCGCGACAACTCGCGGTTCATTGCTAAGAAAACCGGACAGTGAGTGATGGGGGCATGGAGACGACACTTTCCATATCAGCATCGGCCAGAAGAGACAATATTAAGCGTACAGCACCCGCCCGGATTTGCCTGATCAGAGTCGTCGACGGCCAGGACATTCAGCGATTTGGTTACACAGTGGATACATACCACTACGAAGAGGGTGACGTGAGCGCATTAGTCATCCGTGTGGAGCAGGCGATCCACACGGGTCGAGACGCGATCATCCGTGAAGCCCTCCTGAGCCGCCCGAAAATGACTAAAACTCGTCAGACAGGAGAAGGCTGATGTCAGGGCAGGGCAGTCGACGTGATACTAAGCTGAGTCGCAAGTCGGCGAATACTGTCTTCTCGCGCCAAAAGTACTGGATGATGAAGCGTGAGCAACAATTCGTTCAGACTGGTCGCATTTGGAAGCGAACCTACGGCCCGAAACCGTCTTTTCGCATGAATCAGGTGAAGCCCCGAAAAGCCAGGGTCAAGTTCCACATCAAGCGCCCGCATTCGCTGAGAGTATTCGTAGCGGTCCATTTTACCCAAGTGGCTGATCAGAAAGGCCACCTTGTAGTACGCAGCCAGAGTATCGACGTGTTTGTCGTGTATCAGTTGAATTGGCGAAGCGGCCGGTATATTAGCGGCCAGCAACTGGACAGATACTCGGCGATACCGGTTGCGTTCGTCCAGCTGATGGAGCTGAGGCAGCAATACGGCTGCCTGCATTTCCGAGAGGGGATAAGCGTCATTGCCTCGCTGGGCATACAGGCGGGTTCGCTGAGCCAACCGCGCGTCGTCTGTTATGACCGCCCCGCCTCGACCGGCGGAGAGCAGTTTGCTGCCGCCGAAACTCAGCACACCCATGTTGCCGATGGTCCCCGCGCGGCGGCCTCCTAGGGACGCCCCAGGAACCTGACAGGCGTCTTCAATGAGTGTTACTCGGTGTTCACGAGCGATTTCAGCGACCTCATCAATGGGCGCCAGACAACCATGCAGATGTGAACAAATGATGGCCTTGGTATCGGGTGTAATCGCGGCAGCCAGTTCGTCAGGGTCGATAACCGGGCGGTCAGGGAGTGTGTCGACAAGGACTGGTCTGGCACCCACCGTAAGCACATTCGTAAAATTTGCCTTGTAATCGTAAGCGGCCAGAATCACTTCATCGCCGGCATTTACCCGGCTGGCTCGGAGGGCCAGTTCAACGGCCGATGTCCCGCTGCAGCACAGGTGAACATGGTTTACCGAAAGATACTCAGAAAGCGCCTGGCGCAACGCTTCACAGTGAGGTCCGTGGTAGCGGCCCCAGCTGCCGTCGGCCAGCATCCCTTCCATAGCCGAACGAATATTTTCGTCGGTGATCGGCCAAGGGCGAGGAGCTGAATAGCCGGACGTCGTCATGAGGGGTCAGATGCGGGGAGGGAAGGAGTGACGTCGGTCGACGTCTCCGGGGGTGGCACAGAGACCTGGATTTCACCATTTTTTACGCGGACATCGTAAGTCACCGTACATATACCGCTTTTGGAATTGTCCAGCCAAGCACCGTCGCTGAGTCGAAAGCGCCACGCATGCCAGGGGCACATGACAGCGCCATTCTCAACGTGTCCGTCCGAGAGTGACGCACCCATGTGGGGGCAAAAATCGTTGATCGCGAGATATTGGCCGTTCTCGTAGAATACTCCAACCATGGTGCCGCTGACCGGAAAACACCGGCCCTGGCCATCGGGGATGTCACCATCGCTGGCAACAGTTTGAAAATCCGTCATTTACACAGCCGCCCAGCATCAGTTGGCGAAACGGATGGACACCTAGAGGACGTACGAGATCATTGACAGCGGCTCACGAAAGTCAAATGAGGATTCCCGGCAATGAAGGACGAGCACTAAGACATGCGCAGAATCAGTGTTACAATGCATCTCGGTTTGTCTCGCGCTGAAAGAACACCATGTTTGTCGATCGCGTCATCTTATACTGCCAAGCTGGAGACGGTGGCAACGGCTGCAGCAGTTTCCGCCGGGAGAAGTATGTGCCGCGCGGCGGACCGGACGGTGGCGATGGCGGCCACGGGGGTAGTATCGTCATTCAGGCAGACCGCAATCTGGGGTCATTAACAAATCTCACCGGTCATCGACACTGGAAGGCCGAACGGGGAGGACATGGCAAAGGGGCACTTCGAACCGGCCGCACGGGTGCTGACACAGTCATCTTGGTCCCGCCCGGTACAGTGGTGATGGATGGCACACACGGCCATTTGCTGAAGGACCTGCAAAGTCACGAAGACAGAGTCCTGATCGCAAAAGGCGGGCAGGGCGGGCGAGGCAACAAACGGTTTGCCTCATCGACTCATCAGACCCCAAGGGAATGTGAACCAGGCGGTTTGGGGGCATACCGCGAACTCACTCTTGAATTGAAACTGATTGCCGACGTGGGCCTCGTCGGAAAGCCCAATGCGGGAAAATCAACGCTCCTCAGTCGTGTATCCCACGCCACTCCGGAGATCGCTGATTATCCGTTTACAACTACCGTTCCCAATTTAGGAATGGTCCGTACAGGAGACGATCAGGGGTATGTTTTGGCCGACATCCCCGGTTTAATCGAAGGAGCCCACAAAGGAGCTGGTCTCGGACACGAATTTCTCAGACACATCGAACGAACCCGTGTACTGGTGCATTTGGTCGAGCCGGTTCCAATGGACCAAACAGACCCACTGGACAATTATTCTCAGGTTCGACGTGAGCTGGAAAAGTACAATCCAGAGCTGGCGAAACGCCCGGAGATCCTGTGCGTGACGAAAGCCGAACTGCCGGACGCGGAAATGTGCGCAGAACAGCTGCGCGAATCTTCAGGTGGGGACGTGCAAGTGATATCAGCCGTCACAGGTTATGGCATGGACGAGCTACATGAGATGGTGATTCGGCGGTTAAGTGAACTGGACGATGACAGGTCAGCGATCGTAACAAAAGTGCCGACGGAAGGGCTATAGAGGGTTGGCCAACTGAACGAAGTCGCTACCGGCAGTCTGGTCATCCTGGACCTTTGCTACCGGGAATTACAAGAGTTTCACACAGGCATTTGAAAGCTCGTGCTGTCGCGCAGAGGCCCTGCAGGCCCAGTGAAGAGTACGCAGAGATTAATATGAAAATTCTTCTGGCGAATCCGCGTGGATTCTGTGCTGGTGTTAACATGGCGATTGAGTGTCTGGACGACGCCATCCGCCGAGTTGGGTCGAGAATCTACGTCTACCACGAAATTGTTCACAACAGACATGTCGTGGACCGATTCACGCAGCAGGGTGTCAAATTTATTGACTCGATTGACGAAGTCCCTGAAGGATCGATCCTGTTGTTCAGTGCTCACGGCGTATCACCCGAGATTCGGAAGATCGCCAAGGAACGAAAACTGCAGACGGTGGATGCCACCTGTCCGCTGGTCACGAAAGTGCATCTGGAAGCCATTCGCTATGCCCGTGATGGTTTTAATATCATACTCATCGGGCATGAGGGACACGATGAAGTCATCGGTACGATGGGTGAAGCATCCGAGAACATCACGCTGATCGAGACGGCGGATGAAGTCGACTCCCTGGTATTCACCCAGAATGACAAGCTGGCATACCTCACTCAGACCACACTGAGTGTGGACGAAGCCGGTGCCGTAATTGAAGCTCTGAAGCGACGTTTTCCCGACATTCAGTCACCGCCAAAGGAAGATGTCTGCTACGCCACCACAAACCGTCAGGACGCCGTGAAGACACTTGTGGATCAGGCTGATGTACTGATAGTGCTCGGAAGTCAAAATAGTTCGAACAGCCGGCGTTTGATGGAGATAGGCGCACAGCGGGGGGTCACGTCCAGGCTAGTGGACGGAGCCGGTGATCTGCGGGAAGAGTGGTTTGAAAACGTCGAGACAGTCGTCGTCACGGCCGGCGCCAGTGCACCGGAAATTGTCGTGCAGGAATGCATCAGTTACCTCACAAAACGATTCGGCGCAAGTCTATCCGAAGAAACGCTGCGTGAAGAAAGCGTGCAATTCAACCTGCCGCGAGAATTGCAGCAGCTAACTACCACGGCGCACGACCCTTCCGGGGAGGCAGCCACAGTGTCGCAAGGTACGATTGATGTTCGAAGCCGCTGAGCAAATCGATTTTCTTTAAGGACGACCCGGTACCCGAGAGCCCGGCCAAAGCAGCCTCAAATATCAATCGCGTAAAATTGTTGCGCAGTGTTGCCAAAGATCTGATCTCGTTCGCTGACGGAGATCGGGCCGAGGGCTTCGATCAGGGCTTGGTAGATCTGTTCATACGTACCGGCAAGTTCCAGGACCGGCCAGTCGCTGCCAAACATGCAGCGTTCCGGACCGAAGGCATCTAAAGCTGTGGCCACGTACGGTTCCAGGTCGACTGGCTTCCAGCAATCCCAGTCTGATTCAGTAACCAAACCACTGAGTTTACAGACGAAATTCGGAAACTCTGCAGCAGCCCTGAGTTCCCTGGCCCAGCGATTGATGAGGCCATCCCTGATCTTGGGCTTGGACAGGTGGTCAATGACCATAGGAAGGTCTGGTACCACTCTGCCCAGCGTGACTGCATGTTTGAGATGGTGTGCATAAGTGAGAATGTCGAAGGGCACCTGATGCCGTTCCAACACCCTGAGGCCACGCAGAAACTCCGCACGTACAATGAAATCCTCATCAGGTTCGTCCTGTACGACATGGCGGATACCTACGAACTTAGGATGATATTTGAACTCCAGCAACTGGTCCTCGCAGGCCTCTGAACGCAGATCAATCCAGCCGACGACACCAGCGATGAACTCATTTTCTTCAGCTAGGTGCAGAGCCCACCGGGTTTCGTCCAGGTTATGCTGGGTCTGCACCAGGACGGAGCGGTCGATGCCGACGGAATCCAGATGAGGCTTCAGATCGGCTGGTAAATAATCGCGACAGATACGCTGGTGCTGATGCTGCCGCAGCCAGCGGTAGTTGAATGGCTGATTGAGCTGCCAAAAGTGCTGATGGGAGTCGATGATCATCAGAAAACGTCGCTCAAAACGAACCGGTTATTGAGTCTCGCAAGTCTGTATCAGACACTAAAGTATCGCAAGCCATGCCACGGTGAGCGGCTTGAGGAATTTCGGGTACACAAAGCACAACATGGTCAGTAAACACATTACACCAGATTCGGAAGAACGGGTGCAATACACGCACCCGCAAAGCATTCGGTTGCGCACGGCAGGCGAATTTCGGCGGTGCTATGACATCGGTGATCGATCAGGAGACGCCCATTTGCTGCTGGTCGCCGCAGCCAGTGATCAGGGGTGCGTGCGGGCCGGGGTGAGTGTGTCAAAGAGGCATGGCAACGCGGTCCGGCGGAATCGCAGAAAGCGATTGTTACGAGAAGCTTTTCGGCTGTGTCAGCACTGCCTGCCCGCACTCGACTTCGTTCTCGTACCACGGCAAAACGATCGGTCTGCACTGCGGGATTATCAGCAGTCACTGGTATCTCTCGCGGCGCAACTGGCAAAACGGATCGATCCAACCCAGCCGCCTGACACCTAACGATTACGCCGCAGGAATTCTTGGAGATCACTGGTACCGTCATCATCTGACACTTCGTCTTTGATGGCAATTTCCGGATCGTCGAGTACCTCCTCGTCGACTGCTTCAGAAAAAACGATCACCTCGACGGGTCCTTCCGCTGAATCATTTGCACCGATCACTTCAGTAGCATCATCTGGCAGAACTGCAGGTTCGCTCTCACCGCCAGTGATATCAATATCCGACGAATCAATTTTCGCATCATCCCCGGTGGAGTCCATGGCGAAGTCCATAGAGTCCACCGAAATAAAGTTCGGCGACAGCGCGGAATTATGGTGTTGCGACATTCGGGCGACGGTGTCGTCGGACAGTTTGCCGGCAGTTTCGTCGTCGTAGATGCGGGTGACGAAGCGAACAGGCCCGACAGCCAGTCTCATACCGTCTTTAAGAAAATAACGTTTGCCCGGCACCGTCTTTTGGCCGTCCAGCCAGGTACCGTTACAGCTTTCCAGGTCAGTAATGGCGACACTGGTGTGGTCAATACGCAAGAAACAATGGCGCCGACTCACCTCGGGTGTTGAAATGCGCAAATTGCAGTCAGACCCGCGACCTATCACAATGTCATGTCGTATGGTTACGCGCCGAATGTTTGAGTCTTCTTCCGCCAGTTCCAGCACGACCTTCATTGGCTGCGATCTCCGTCCGTCGTGAGGGTGCGCCACCGGCTGACTCAAGCAGGAGTCTCAAACGCACGGCATTCAAGAAACAAAAGAAGCACTGCGAATCGGGCGGCCACCCCACTGGCAACACCCACCCGGTTACTTCCTCAGACAGTCACGGGAAACTTACGGCGCATCCAGAACACAGTCTGTGTACCAGCCTGTCAGATACGGTCACGAGCCGCAAGTGGAGGGTTGACAATTACCGCCAAAACAGTGTGAATCTAGGACACTTCAGCAGTATGTTTTTGCTGCCGCCGCGGAGTCCAGCTGGCCGAAGCCAGGAGGCAGCGTCGAATTTCAATGCCCGGAATGTTTGATAGAATATATAGTTTGCCCCGAACTCAGTCTGGTTTCACCGTAGCCACAGACTTTAAGACACAGGATTTAGATGACCGTTGACTGGGATGAATTCAGTATCCGGACACCTACGACGGCCGAAGTGCGGTTGCTGGGACGGACTGATGTGCTGTCTGTCCTGGCTCTGCAAAAGCTGATGGTCCATGAAGTTCGCCAACAAGGTCGAGTCAATGCTGCAGTTTTAATTTGCGAGCATCCACCGATGGTCACCATCGGGACCGACAGTAGCCTGCTGGAATTACCAACAGACCGGCGTGAGCTGGAATCGCGATTACTGGACACCCATCGTGTGAAGCGCGACGGTCACGCAATACTGCATCAGCCAGGCCAGCTGGCAGCCTATGTGGTTGTCGCGCTGGAGGAGTGCGGGCTGACCGAATCGGAATACCGTCGAGGCCTGCAGCATGCTGTGATCCGTACCTGCGAGGATTCGAATGTGAAGGCTCATCGCACCGACGACCGCTGTGGTGTTTTTGCACGCCATGGGCTGGTGTGTGAAATCGGTGTCCAGGTGGATCGAGGTGTCACCAGTTTTGGCGCTTTTCTGAATGTCAGCTGCCGACTGGATGAGGCCAGGTCACTGGGACGTGGCCTCCTTGGTCAGAAGATCTCATCGTTGAATGCCGAACGAGTTCGGCATTCATTCATGACGCAGGTTCGAGCTTCCCTGATTCAGAATCTCTGTGAGCAGGTTGGGTACCCGGAGTATCATATCCATACCGGTCATCCATTTTTGAAGAGAATTAGGAAAGCTTATTCATGACAGCTTTGCCGATCATTGACCAACCGGTTAAGCAGCCCGCCCGCCGTTTGCCGAGATGGCTCAAGCGCCCGCTGCCACAGGCAGGTATGGCGTATACGGATGACGTCATATCAGATCTTGGTCTGCAGACTGTTTGTGAGAGTGCCAAATGTCCGAACCGTACGGAGTGCTGGTCCCGGCACACGGCCACATTCATGATTGGCGGTAATGTTTGTACGCGGCCGTGTGGATTCTGCTCCGTGCCCAAGGGCAAAACCACCGCTCTGGAGATCGATGAACCACTACGAGTAGCTGAAGCGGCGGAACGTCTGGGGCTGAATTATGTGGTGATCACCTCGGTCACACGGGATGATCTGACGGACGGTGGTGCCGAACACTGGTACGAAACAGTTCTGGCGGTACGTGAGAGGACAGGGGCCGGAGTCGAAGTTCTGACGCCGGATTTCATGGGCAACAAAACGGCCATCAGTCGTGTGATCGAATCGCGTCCCGATGTTTTCAACCACAATACCGAAACGGTGCCACGGTTGTATCATCGAGTTCGTCGCAATGCCGAATATCAGCGAACGCTGGATCTGCTGCGGCAGGTAAAAGACGAAGCACCAGAGATCCCAACCAAAAGTGGCCTGATGCTGGGACTGGGGGAAACCCGCACGGAATTGCTCGACGTCTGTGCCGACTTGCGTCGTGTGGGTTGTGACATGATTACTCTCGGTCAGTATCTGCAGCCGACGTCGGAGCATCTGGTAGTGGATCGGTACGTGGCGCCAGCGGAGTTCGACGAGGTCGGTGACGCATGTCGCAAACTGGGCTTCCGAATGGTGGCGAGCGGACCGTTCGTGCGATCCAGTTATCACGCCGGTGAGATGACGGATCATCTGGATCGTGGCACTCAGCCGGCCATGATGAATTCTTAATGTTCGGAACGAAGGCGATAGTTGTTCCCGAGCAAGGGCCACAGGGTACTCGCGCTGGTTACCCGAGTTCGTCGAGCGGCTACCGGCCCTTCCACGCTGTCGTCAGCTATGACGGCAACCGGGTCCCGATGGGGTTCTGTCGAACCAGGGTTCAGGACCGGGTAGCAGCCTCAGACGGCGCCGCAAAAAAAAAGCAGCCAGCTCGACGAGTCGAACAGGCTGCGAAGTACTGGAATGAGGCGGGAGGTCCTTTTCAGTTAATCGTCATATTCGACTTCAATCACTCCGTCACATGAACGGATTTTGATTTCCCAGTCACCGTAGTCGAGCTCAATGCGAGTACGGCATGGTGAGACAGTTATCTCCTGCGCTGGCACCGGTGGAGCAAAGACCTGAATGTATGCCACCCGTTCAATACAACCAGGCGAACCGCAGACGGTCAGATGAGGATCGCGAATTGCGACCACGACCGGTTGAGCCCCTGGTGCGATCTCATGAGCATCCCGCACGCGCACATGTGTCGTCAGCGGAACGTCGCAGTTTACAGTTTCTCCCAATTCGTGTGGTAGAACGTCGATCATTGATGGTGGCGGAGCCTGCGGCAGCGGGCCGACAATCAGCGGTCGGGTACTGTGGAACAGGGATGGGGTGTAGTGGCCGAAATGAATCGATACAAATCGGCGGTGTGGCCGGTAGCCATGGCTTCCAATACGTTGAGATCGTGAATCATGCCAGCCACGCCCATGGTGGTGATCGCGATGGCGGCGGTCGTGATCACGGTGGTGCCGTACCCCGTTGACCGCCCGCAGAAAATCGCCGAGATCATGTCCGAAACCGGCCGGGGCGATGAGGGTCATGGCAGCAGTCAGGCATAACGTTGAGAGCCGATTGCCAGTCATTCGTCGTCTCCAATTCGTCTTGAGTGATAAAGTCAGGGGCTCCTTGCCATCACTGGCAGCACCTAGCGTTCCAACAAACCGCGTGCCGAATCAATTAATCGTTTTAACTCATTTGTCAATCACGTGTTAAGCCGCTTGGTGTGTTGTTGGGACTTTGTACATCTGTTGTCAGGGTGATTACCGCGTTATCAAATCGATCGCGCTGATCAGAGGGCAGCGGGCTGATTTTCTTGCTCTAGGTGCAGCGCGGTTACCCGGAGCGCTACAGATAATCAAAGATGTTCCGCATAGTTATCAACGCTTTCTTCACAACTCTGTTGATAACAGATGCCCCCTCTGTTGAGATCCCGCGATCCTGTTCGAGTAGGAGAATGTAGCGCGTGTCAGAGAATCGATTGAACAAACTGGAGGACATGCTGGCCCGGGATCCGGAGGACTGTTTGCTGAAATACATGCTGGCCCTGGAACTAGAAAAAGCCTCTGATCATGACCGTAGCCTGCAGCTGCTGTCCGAATTGATGTGTGACGAACCACCATACGTTCCCGCGTTTCTCATGGCGGGTCAGCAGCAGGCTGCAATTGGGCAGCCCGGGGCTGCACGGGCCACGTGGAAGAATGGCATCATGGCAGCGCGCCAGCAGAACGATGAACACGCAGCTGGAGAAATGGCTCAATTTCTGCAGGAACAGGGGTGAGGCGAGAGGCCCCGACTCTTTCAAAGTAGCATGTCGTCGCACGAGATGTACAAAGAAATCATTGCGGGGGAACGCCGAGGGCTAGCAGCATTTGGCGCTCGAGCGGTCCTGCGGTCGGCGGCGTGGCTGTACAGCGGTGTTACGGCAGCCCACAATCTTTTAATCGACTCCGGCCTGCGACCAGCAACGAACGTCGATGTGCCGGTAATTTCGATCGGAAATCTGACGACCGGCGGAACCGGAAAGACGCCGATCGTGGCGGCTGTCGTGCGGATGCTGCAGAGACTCGACCGGCGACCGGGCATCGTGAGTCGAGGTTATCGAGCGGACAGGAGTGGGGTCAATGACGAGAAACGGGTGCTTGAACATCTGTGTCCGGGTGTCCCCCATATTCAGAGTCCGGATCGCGTTACAGCGGCCGTCGAAATCATCGATGACCACCACGTGGATTCGATCGTGCTGGATGACGGCTTTCAGCATCGGCGGATCGTCCGCAATCTGGACGTTGTACTGATCGACGCTACGAACCCCTTTGGCTATGACTTCGTGTTGCCCCGGGGGTTGTTGCGCGAATCAATTCGAGGATTGCGGCGCGCCGACGCCGTACTGATCACTCGTTGCGATCAGGTGCCGACGGCGCTGCTCACTGGCATAGAAGATCGGATCTGCAGTGTCGCACCACGCCACAGGGATCGGTTGGCCCGAGTGTCGTTTCGCCCCGCAGGGTTGCTTGGAGTCGATGGAACGGCACAGCCGTTGTCGCGAATAAAACAGGGACCAGTGATGGTGCTGGCTGCCATAGGCAATCCCGTCGGTTTCGTGGACACATGCCGCCGAGCGGGAGCCAACGTCATTCGTTCACGGTTCTTTCCGGATCATTATCATTACACTCAGTCGGATCTGATGGCGGTTCAGGCGGAAGCTGTAGAATACGGGGTTGTTGGCGTCGTCACGACTGTCAAGGATATGGTCAAGCTTCGGCGGCTGGAACGGGGGATAAAGCACACACCGAACGTTCCAGTGCTTGCCGTGGAGACAACGACAGTGTTCGATACCCCTCAGGCTGAAGAGTCGGTACGTTCATTGGTCTGTGGTGCACTGTCGTAACACGGGAGCCCGGGAGGTTCCCGCTGGACGGGATTACCGATCAATAGCGGATTCAATCAATGAAGGATGAGAATGTCATCTTCAGTACGAGCAGGCAACTTGGTGGAACTCCGGGAAAGTGGGTGGCAGTCACGCAGCGTCAAGGAAGAAATTTGCGACAACTTTCAGCGATCCCTGGCTGCCGGAGATGATTTGTTCCCTGGAATTCTGGGCTATGACAGCACCGTCATACCAGAGATTACCTTGGCGGTGCTGGCTGGTCACGACGTGTTGTTTCTCGGGGAAAAGGGCCAGGGCAAAAGTCGTCTGATGCGCATGATGGTGCGGTTTCTGGACGAAGCTGTCCCGTACATTGATATGCCGGGTTGCCCGGTCCATGAAGACCCGTATCGGCCGATCACGGCGGCAGGCAAAGTACACCTCACCGAAACACCGGCCGAACAGGTAGCGATTAGCTGGTGGAAACGAGATGAGCGATATTCCGAACGGCTTGCACCGGGAACGAAATTTGCCGACATCATCGGTGAAATTGATCCGGCCAAACTGGTGGCCGGCAGCAGCATGTCTCAGGAAGACGCTCTGCATTTCGGACTCATCCCGCGCATGCATCGTGGATTGTTCGCAATGAACGAGCTCCCGGAACTAGATGAACTGGTACAGGTTGGCTTATTCAATATTCTGGAAGAACGCGACGTGCAGATTCGTGGTTATCCAGTGGCGTTTGACCTGGATCTGATGATTCTCTTTTCAGCGAATCCCGCAACTTACAACCGCAGCGGTAAAGTGATTCCACAACTAAAAGACCGCATCGGGAGCCTCGTCCAGACCCACTATCCGTCGGACCGTGATTTGGGAATTCAGATCATGGAACAGGAAAGCAGCGTGCCGTTGGACGGGGAGTACTCTGTATCAGTGCCGTATTTTATGAAACAGATCGTAGAGGAGATCAGCCGGGCAGCTCGCGGTAGTCGTTATATCGATCAACAGTCCGGTGTCAGTGCTCGGTTCAGTATCGCCAATTACCAGACGATGGTCGCCAGCACCCGTCGAAGGGCGATTGTGTTGCAGGAATCTCCGGCAGTTCCTCGGATCAGCGACTTGGGGCACCTGTATTCTTCCTCGCTGGGGAAGCTGGAAGTTGATCTGATGAGCAGTCATCAAATGTCCGAGCAGCAGGTGTTGGATTCAGTGATGGCGGAAGCGGTCCGGACGATCTTTGAGGAATACGTGGAGGCACATGGACTCGAAGAGATTGGCCAGATTTTCGCCAAAGGCGTTCGAATCGAAATCGGCGATATGCTTCCGAGTGCTCACTACGAGCATTTACTGAGGCGGGTTCCACCGGTCTGGGACAGCGCATTCGATGTGAACGCGTCAGAGGATCCCGCCGTTCGGGCGTCCTGCGTGGAATTCGTGCTGGCCGGGCTCCACGCCACGGACCGGATCAGCCGGTCTCAGAAGCACGGCGTCGTTACATATGAGTTCGAGTAACGTACGGCTGCCGGCAGTGGACGGCATATCGGAGAACACTGGCCGATCTCGTTTCCAGGACACTCACAGCACTCCACGAAACCGTTACGGGAATGCGCTCACAAATCCGAGGGGACCGATTGAAGCGATCCTTATTTTCTGCGACAAAACGCCCACCTTGACCAGTCACACCTGTTTTTTATGACTGGCAGACGGGAAATACCGTGCCTCAGAGCTCATTCAATGAGGCACACCTTGGAGTTGGCAATGTACGTTTTGGCTGCTTGTGTGCCCGTTCTGGGGGCCGTGGGTCTGGCGTTCAGTGTGTATCGGTATCGGTGGGTTGTTAGTCAGGATGCCGGTAACGACCAGATGCAGGAAATTGGGTCTCGCATTCAGCGCGGAGCGATGGCCTTCCTGAAAGCGGAATACACGGTGCTGCTTGGCTTTCTGGTGATCGTCGGCGGATTGCTGTTTATATCCGGCAATCGCGCGGAGTCACATCCATTGATTGCCGTTTCGTTTGGAGTCGGGGCTGTCTTTTCGGGGCTTGCTGGTTTCTTTGGGATGAAGATCGCCACACAGGCGAACGTTCGCACAGCGGAAGCCGCCCGGACAGGGCTGGGCAGAGCTCTCAAAGTCGCGTTCAGTGGCGGTTCAGTGATGGGACTGACGGTCGTTGGACTGGGAGTCCTTGGGCTGGGCACGCTGTTCATTGTGTATTCGATGCTGTTTGGGACAGGTCCGGAGGAAATCCGGCGGACCATCAACGTGCTCACCGGCTTTTCGTTCGGTGCGTCATCGGTGGCCCTTTTCGCGAGGCTGGGTGGAGGGATCTACACCAAAGCGGCTGATGTCGGGGCGGATCTAGTCGGCAAAGTCGAGGCGGGTATACCGGAAGATCACCCGCTTAACCCGGCCACGATCGCCGACAACGTAGGTGACAACGTAGGCGACGTCGCCGGCATGGGTGCGGACCTGTTCGAGAGTTATGTTGGTTCGATCATCGGAACGATGGTGCTGGGCGCGACCTTTGCGAGCCTTCCGGAATTCAGTGACCGCCTCAATGGGTTGGCGGCCGTCCTGCTGCCGTTGCTTCTGGCGGCAGTAGGAGTTGTGGCATCAGTGGCGGGAACATTTTTTGTCAGTGGTGACGATAACATCGATCCGCAGAAGGCGCTCAACCGAGGCGAACTGGTGGCCACCGGTATCATGCTGGTTGGCAGTCTGGTGGTGATCATGACCGTTCTGCCGCCAACATGGCAGGACCGTGGACGTGAGATTGGTCGCGTCGGTGTTTTTGTCGCAACTCTCATGGGATTGGGATGCGGTTTGCTGATCGGACTGGTGACGGAATTCTACACGGGAACCGGAAAGAAACCCGTGCGGGACATTGTTCGGCAGTCTGTCACAGGGTCAGCCACCAACATCATCTCGGGTCTGGGCCTCGGTATGCAATCGACAGCGGTTCCCATCGTTCTGATCGCGGCGGCCATTATCGGGGCCTACGAAATGGCTGGCCTGTATGGTATTGCGATTGCCGCGGTGGGCATGCTTTCCAACACGGGGATTCAGCTGGCAGTTGATGCTTATGGACCCATCGCCGACAACGCCGGCGGTATCGCAGAAATGACCAGCCTGCCACCTGAAGTTCGTCAGCGTACCGATCAGCTTGACGCCGTCGGGAATACAACCGCTGCAATCGGCAAAGGATTCGCGATTGGATCGGCGGCACTCACGGCACTGGCGCTTTTCAGTGCGTACATGGCTACTGCGAACATCGAAGCCATCAACATAGCCGAACCCAAGGTAATGGCCGGGTTGCTGCTGGGAGCAATGTTGCCGTACCTGTTTTCGTCACTGGCTATGCAGGCGGTGGGTCGAGCGGCGGAAAAGATGATCAAAGAAGTGCGGCGACAATTCAAAGATATCCCGGAACTGAAGATGGCTCTGGAAGCGTGCCGTCGCAACGAGGAGAAACCTCAATCGGACTGGCCGGAAGACGATCAGAAACTGATGAACGACGCCATGGAAAAGGTTGAATCCGATCGTTGCGTTGCTATCTCGACAAGAGCATCCATCCGCGAGATGATCATACCTGGTCTGCTGGCAATGGCAGCGCCGGTTGTTACAGGTTTTGTCGGAACACCGGAAATGTTGGGGGGGCTGCTCGCCGGTGTGACGGCGAGTGGAGTCCTGATGGCGATCTTCCAGTCGAACGCCGGTGGTGCCTGGGACAATGCCAAGAAGATGATCGAAAACAATGCAGTGGTTGACGGCGTAACTCTCGGGAAAGGCACAGAAGCACACGCGGCGTCCGTCGTAGGCGATACCGTGGGTGATCCATTCAAAGATACATCCGGCCCAGCGCTCAACATTCTGCTGAAACTGGTGTCCGTGACCGCCCTGGTCATTGCCCCTTGGATCATTTAGAGCATAGTCAGCCGTAAATCGAGGGTTTTCGGGTTCAGCCGAACGGGTCCTGCAGTCGACGAAATCGGGCCGTGGCCGTGCTCCCCCCAACTCAATGACAGCCCATTTATCGTTAGGCCGCGGATAAACCGCCGGTTGTGCCGCAAAATTGGTGGATCGAGTCTGTCTCCGCTGTGAAAGAGTGGAAGTGTTTCGGAGTGAACCGTCGTGCAATATGTCCTCGGGTCCCGTTCGGCGCGCCGCCGCCAGCTGCTTGAATCTGTCATCGGTCTCAATCAATTGTTTGTTTGTCCACCCCTGAACAGTGAGGAAGAGGGCTTCGAGGGTCTTTCAAGCCGGCCGGCGATTCGAAGGCGGCTGTCCAGTATTGTTCGAGCCAAGATGGATCAGGTGGTTAACCAGCACGTTCCGGAACTCTCCCTGTTGCCGGAAGAAACCTGTTTCATCACAGCAGACACGATTGTTGTGGCGGACGACCCTTGCGCAGGTCCGCTGGTTTTGGGGCAGCCTCAGCCCGACAACTGGCGTTCAGTAGTGCGTGACTGGATGCTGAGGATTTATTCCGCCGGTACACACGAAGTCTGGACCGGAATTCGTGTCGCCCGTGGAGGTCGCTCGCAGGATCGGATCGTCACAAGCAAAGTCAGGTTTTGTAAGCTGACTGCTGCTCTCGTTGATCACTACATTTCAACAGAGGAATCGATTGGCAAGGCCGGCGGTTACGCGATTCAGGGCGCAGCAGCAGCGTTTGTAGAGGCAATTGACGGCAGCCTCACGAACATCATTGGTCTGCCGTTAATGGAAGTCGTTCAGGCGATGGAGTCCATCGGGATTCCGGTCTTCGATGGCCAGGTCCGGAATGCCGGGGACGCACGGACATCCGAAGGACCCGAATGATGCAATCTACGGCGCCGCACCGGGACAACGGGCTTCAGATCGGACCACGTCAGCTGGCGACTCGTCATTTCCTGGCCCCGCTGGCTGGCTACACTCACTTGGCCTTTCGAGTGATGTTGCGACGATTGGGCGGTGTGGGTCTGGCCACCACGGATCTCGTACATGCTCGAATGCTTCTGTCGGAGACACGGAAGTCGCTGGATCTGATCACCACCAGCGACGAAGACAGGCCACTCAGCGTTCAGATTTTCAGTGGTCAGATGGATGACCTGACCGGGGCGGCGAAGTGGCTGCAGGATCGGAATTATGAGGGCATCGACATCAACATGGGATGTCCGATGGCACGCATCAACGGGGCCGGAGGAGGCGCCCGACTGATGTGTGACGTCCGTTCAGCCGTAGAAACGGTGGCACGTGTGATCGATACCGTTGATCTGCCGGTGACTGTCAAAATGCGACTGGGCTGGGACGATGAACACTTGGCTGCACCCGAATTCGCAGCAGCACTGGAAAACATCGGAACAGCGGCGATCACTGTGCATGGGCGAACACGTGAGCAGGGGTTTCACGGTGACGTTAATCGGAAAGCGCTGCAGGAAACCGTACAGGCGGCTCACAACATGCCGGTGATCGCCAATGGAGATATCCGGACAGTTGAAGAAGCCCAGGCGATGTTTGCCGATACCGGCTGTTCGGCTATAGCCATTGGTCGAGGAGCGATGCTGGACCCCTGGATTTTTCGACAACTGGAACGGTGTGACCAGGGCCTGCCGCCAATCGCTCCGGCGCCAGACGAACAAATATCATTTCTGGCAGACCACTTTCGACTCATGGTTGAACAGCATGCCGAATACAGTTGTGTATTATTTCGCAAGTTTGCGGCGTGGTACGGTGTAGTTCTGGGAATCCCGGAAGAACTGGAAGATCGGTTGCGACGCTTTGAAAGCTACGGCGAATTCGACCAGATTGTGCGGCTTGTTCAGAAACATCACGGTGAACGGCAGGGCAGCGTGCCAACGGCGATGATCAGGGTTCCGAACGGACCGGTATCCAGGTGGTAATTATCGGCGGGTCACGACCGTCCACTGGTAGAAAAGAGACATGAATGACAACATCAGAGGAACCAGCAATGGGTGTTCAACTCGCAGTGGCTGCTGATATTCTCAGTGGCGTGGAAAAGCTGTTGCAGGATGCTCAAGAAACTACAAAACCGGTGGAAGTCGAACCGTACCGTAGTCGTCTGTTTGAGTTATTCGTCACGGCGGATGGAGCGCAACTGGTGCGTGATGACCGGAAATCCAGTCTCTCGGACCAGACGGACGAGGAGACAGATTTGTCAGCAGATGGTATCTGCCGCTTACTGGCTCGTCGCTGGAGGCTTGACATGGCCGCCCGGGAATCGGCGGCGTCTCAGTCGCGTCTGCCGGCGAACCAGCTGGAACAGATGCGACTGCTCTGGTCCGTCATGAGAATGTGGATGGAGTGGTCCTATGCCTGGAGGCGCTGGAAAGAGTTTCATCATGGGTAATATTGTTTACTGAGCCGGCCCAACTGGCTGAACAGTCCGCCAAAATGTCGTCATCGATACTGCCGCCTGCTGTGCTGCGAATTCACGCCTGATTCGATCGGCTGCCGCAGCCGCGAGCGACTCACAGCGCCATGGGTCATTCAGCGCGGCAATCAGTCCGTTAAGCAAAGCATCAACGCTGCCACCCCGCACGAGGAGGCCGGTTTGTTGATGCTGAAGAATTTCAGACGTACCACCCACATCTGTAGCGACGATGGGGAGTTGGGCGGCGGCGGCTTCCAGCAGGACCCGTCCCAATGGTTCCTGGCGAGCGGTGTGGACCAGCAGGTCTGCCGCGTTCATCCACTGGTCAACGTTCTGACAGAACCCAGGGCGATGAAGATGACCAAGCAGTCCTTTGGTCGAGAACTCGTCCACGATCGACCTTTCATACGCAACAGTTTCTTCCTTCTCTGAGTGACGTTCACCGACCAACACCAGATGAATGTCTTCTTCCGACTTCAGCAACTGAACCACGGCATGAGCGAGCTCCAGCTGTCCTTTGCGCAAACAGAACTGGCCCACGTTCAACAGAACCCGGGCTGAAGCTGGAAGCTGGGGCAACAGTGCGTTGCGAGCTTCCGTTCGGGAACGTCGACGAAACAGCTGGGTATCAACGCCGTTGTAGATCACAAGGGTCCGATCGGAGTGCAAGCCCTGCGCCTCATGAAACCGTTTGGTGGCTTTTGACACGGCTGCAATGCAGTCCAGGCGGTTAAGGTCACGGACAGCCTGCTTACTGAGTTTCATGATGTCGCGGATGTGGCCGGTGCAGCAGGCCGCTCCCAGCTGTGACCTTGCCCGCCCGATCATACGACTCATCGACAGGCTGTTGGCATGCAGGACATCCGGCCGCAGTGCCGACACGATCGACTGAAGTTCGGATACCAGTGCCGAGGGTTCCCGTCTGGTGCCGGAGCGCGAACGCACAGTGAACGGAACAGCGGGAATGCCCAGTGACTGCAGGCGATCATTGAGACGTCCGGCCGGTGGGGCGATCGCGGTGAACCGCATGTTTGCGTTTGTGCGCAGCAGCCGCAACACGGCAAGCATCGACTGTTCGCCACCATAGAGCGTCGGAAATTCGAAAAGGACGGCAACATGCAGCATTAATTCAATAGCCAGTCGATCACCCGCCAGTCCATCCAGTGACGATCCGGGTCATCTCCGCGGCGACTGACATATCCCAGATGCCCGCCGTGTTCAGTGAGACACAGGATCACCGTCCTCGGGAACGTGAGGCCGTTCAGAGGTATCGGGGAGACCAGCGGATCATCCTGAGCCGCCAGAATGGTCGTCGGGACACCGATCGTGTTCAGATACTGACTGGCCGAAGCGAATCGATAGTAGGCATCAGCGGAGTCAAAACCGGACGCGGGCGCTGTGTAAAGGTTGTCGAAGTCATACAGCCGCCGAGGCGGTCGTTTCACCAGTGCCAGAGGCAGGTCACTGCGCCATTGCGGTCCGCCGGCAATCTGACTTGTTAATCGTCGCGTAAAGTACCAGTCGTAGCGCTGTCCGGCTTTGGTACGTTTCAGCTGCAGGACACAGTGTCTAAGGTCCACAGGGGGACAGACGGCGACCGCTCGAAACAGGCTCAGCGAATGTTCGAATGTTCGGTCACCCAGATACCGCAGCAACAGGTTGCCGCTGAGCGAAAACCCGACAACGGAAATCGAAGACCCATGACACAGATGTTCGATAGAAGTGATCGTCCGATGCAGATCATCGACTCGCCCGGCATGATAAGGGTGTTCTGCAAGGCCGCAGCCAGCTCCGCAGCCACGATGATCCATTCGAAACGTTCGGACGCCCAGATTATTCAGTTTGCCGGCGATCCGCATCATGTAGCCGCTGCGATGGCACCCGGAAAGGCCGTGCAACATCAGCACGACCTGACCGCCTCGCTTCCAGGTATCCGGCTGATCGTCATGGAGAACGATGTCATCGCCGTCTGAAACGCGAACCTTACGCAGGATCGTGCAAAAAAAAACGTTGGATCCCGTCAGCAACGCCCCGAGGATGGTTTGTCGGTGACCACCGCGGAAACCGGCTGCCGGCACGAATGGCGGAATTTCCGAAAAGACCGGGGCCGGCAGCAGTGCAGGGGCAAAATTGTCCATTGAAGTCCTGTGTGTGGGGCTGATGGAGTCGTTCGGTGCTCTGGCTTGCCTGTTTTTATCCATGACCGTCGGCTGGTCCTGGCAACCTTTGACGTCGCGCATGACCAGCCGACTGACGCCCCGGTTGGTCGGTGCCGGATGTCACTGCTCAGGGATTCAATCTTCTGCCTCGTCGTCCTCAAACTCTAAGCCATCATCACCGCCCTGAAGCTGCTCAAGTCGTTTCTGTACGTCTCGATAGCCGTAGTCGACGCTGAGGATCTCCGTGTAGTGATTGCAGGCATCGTCTTGGCGATTTGCTTCCTCGGCAATGCGTCCCAGCCAGTAATGGGCCATTTTGAATGGCCTTGGGTTGTCCGCTGAATTGAGCGACTCCAGTGCTTTGTCGAACTGCCGTATACCAAGAGGCAGTTTCCCGCTTCGAACAAAACATTCTCCCAGCCAGACGAGTGCGTCTTCTTTAAGTCGAATGTCCGCGCTCGCCTGCTGATACAAGGGGATCGCTGTGTCGTATTGTTTTGTTTTTCGTAAGAGTTCGGCCAGATCGAAACGCATTTTCATATCCTGAGGATGCCGTTCAATGCGTGGTTCGAGGATCTTGATTTCCCGATCAATCAGTTCAGCCCTGAGCTTCGATGCTTTCTCTTTCAGGCGGGCCTTCTCCGGGTGCTTACGGAACAGCTCGCTCGCATCGGCCAGTTTGTCCCGCATGATCTCCCGTTCAACATCCTCTTTGAACTCCAGAACGTCGGTGTTATGGGGAACTCGTTCCAGTACCTGTCCGTAGACATCCATCGACTGAGCCAGTTGCCGCTGGTCACGATAATACTCGGCCAGCCGCAGGTAATGATTCAGGTTGTCCGGGTCCTTCCGAATGGCATGCCGCAGGTCGGACTCGTTGGACTCACCGGGTGCAGCGGCATTTGCCTGGCGTCCCTTGCGCGCCTGTCGATCTGCTTCGTAAGCATCGACCGGAATGTCCTGCTGAGCAGCCACATCACGCATGGATTCCGCGATGTCATACCCGCCACGATCCATAACGGATTCTGCATCCAGGTGGCTCATCATAGCCCGAGCTTCCGAGTGAGTGGGGTCAGCTTCATAGATGCGACGAAAACAATTGCGTGCCGCTTTGTACTGTCGAGCCTCCTGAAGCACATAGCCGAGCGATTGATTGTAGGTGATGTTATTCAGATCGAATTTAACAGCTTTGCTCCAGGCGTAAATAGCCACTTCCAGTGCCTTTCGCTGAACAGCCGATTCACCGACATCAGCGAAGAGCTGAGCATTCCATGGATTCAGAAACAGCCCGTCTTCTGCCGCCCGATCGACAGCAGACCAGTCCTTTTTCAGGCGGCCTTTCTTGACTCGTCCACGAATTCCCACCAGCCGAACGGACGCCATTCGGGCTCCCGTTCCGTTGTTTCCGTACATTCTTTCGAGGCTGCCGTGCCGTGTCTGACGATAAACCACGTTGTCCGGTTGCATCCTGACTCCGGTTCCGAAGCACTCCACCGCATACACGAAATTCTCCTTTTGCAGCGCCTCGTGGCCTTTCCGAAACCATTCCTGGGCGAATTTTTTTTCCATGAGGTCTGGCTCACTCATATTGGCTGCTGCTTCCAGTGGGAGTTTTCAACGGCGACTATCGACGTTGGTACGTCACTGCTGAGTTGCCTGATGCGGCGGCAACAGGTGTGTCAGTGATGAACGATTATTTCCAAAATCTAACGGTAATGTGGTCAGTAACTCCGCCGCGGGAATACAGTCACGTGACGGACTTGCGGAGCTTTGGATGATTCCCTTCCAGCATAACTCGACAGCCAGAGATCGCCCAGCCAGAAGATAAATTGTGAGTTTCTTCAAGTGTTAAATCGATGCCTTCAATCGTTACTCAAAGACAATTGTCGAATCCGGATTTGACCGCACTCCGGTTTGTTGTGCCCCCGAGTTCTGCCCAAGTTGGACCGGGCCGGCCTCGAAGCGATGATCGTGAAAACAAGCCTGACGTCCAGGGGAGGGGCTTGTCAGCAGACGCCCATACTTGCGCATCGTGCTTTTATCGCAACGAAAGCAGTGTTGTCCTGCTCAGGAACCACCGCGCCTCGTCGTGACGAGGTTGGTCTCTAGTGGGATCAGTCAATCAGGGGCTATGGATCGCTATCTTTTCTGCTTAAAGCCCAGGTACCGGCGTTTGCAGGCAGACATCAAGCCATTTGCAGTTTGCAGCGTCACAGAAGGCGTAATCCGGCGTTACTAAATTAGGCAGACATCCAAGAGCAGGCTGTTGACATTAACTGTCAACAGCAACTGGGCAGTAACTGGCAACGGAGGCCGGCATGTTGGTGGCCTCATGCAGAAATAGCAACAGGAGCCGCGGGCCGGAGCCGGGTATGGGCGGATATTGCCTGAAGACGCTATATCCAGGATGATGAGGGCCATGGGCGAAATCGCCCCTTTCTTCGCCGTCATCAGGTAAGCAGGGATGCTGACACCGTCGGACAACCTCTCGAACGCCCTCACGGAGTTGCAGTTATGCACAGCTCAGCAGCTGGGGTCGTTCGGGCCGGAGGTGCGGCGGCTGACGGGTGATTTGCCAGCTTTTGATTCATGCTGGCTGGACGTGCTGGTCGCCCATCGATTGCTCACACCCTGGCAGGCCGATTGCCTCCAGTCTGACGATCCGCTTCTGATGCGTCAGACGGCTTATCGACTGCGTGAACCGCTGGGGCAGAGGACATGGCAGGCCGAGACGTTCGATCGCCGTGGGCTGGTTGTGTTGAGCCAGATAGCGGATCCCGATCAGCAGGTCGTCCAGCAGCTGGCTGCTCGAGCTCTCTCGATCGTAACGGAAGCGAACGGTGTCCGGAAATTCATTCCATCGACCGTCTGTCTGCCGCGTGAGTATCTCCCGGACGAAACAGGTGACGGCGGTTGGATTGTGAGTCCGTACATTCCGGGCTGGCGACTGGACGAATTATTGATCCGAGGTGGTCGACTGCCCTGGCAGGTGGTTGCGGAAATTGGCGGTGAGCTGCTCCGCGGGCTGAGCGCGCTCCAGCAGCATGAGTTGAATCATGGTGATGTTGCACTCCGCAACGTACGGTTGCAGTCGAACGGATGGCCAGTGCTCGTTGATCCATTTACGGCAAGGCTGCTGAAGCCGTCAATCGGATTTCGAGCGGATCTCCGTTTACGTGACGTCCAGCATTGCGCACCGGAACTGGTGGGCGGCAGCCAGCGCAACGATGCCGTGAGCGATCTGTATTCACTGGGAACGGTACTGTGGCAGCTGTTGACAGCGCGACCTCCATTCATTTCCGCGGACCCAGTCACATTTCTAATGCAGTGCCGTGAGCGAGAGGTCGAAGATGTTCGCCGTTGGGTTCCGGACTGCCCCGATTGGCTAGCGGACCAAATTCGATTGCTAACACGCCGTTGTCCCGAATTGCGCCCTCAAACGATCACCGCCGCGCTTGATCCATGGAGCACATCCTCGGACACCAGTTTTCCAGCGACCCGCCAACTGCTCAGCCGGTTACCCGATCGCACACGGACTTCGGTTGCCCCGCAGCCGACCCACAACCGGCGTCGGTTGTGGAAATTCGTGTGGGCAGCCGCGGCCATAACCGGTGGTGTAATGGCGGTCCTGAGCAGCAGTCTGATCCCTCCACCGTTGAACGTTCGGCACACGATTGCGACAGACCCCGCGATCGATCGTTCAGTGGTAACCAGAATGGACAGTGAAGTCGCGCTGGTGCCGATGGACGGCATTCAGGTTCTTCCGGCGATTTCAGCCGACGGAGTCATTCAGCTGGTCGGCGGTCAAACGTACGAAGCGCGACCTTTGCAGTACCCAGGTACCATACACATTCGCACCAACGGTGATACGGTCGCGTTTGTGGATGTGCCGGGACAATCATCGTGGAAGATTTCCTCCGACCAGTTGCGGTTGGAAGGAATTCAGATCCGGTTTCGCAGCGATCGGACGGACCAGGGCCGGCGACTGCTGGACGTATGTTGTCGTGTGCTGGAGCTGGACCGGATAATCGTTGGCGATGGCACACAAAATCGTGATACGGGTCTT
Organism: Planctomycetota bacterium; assembly: GCA_963581585.1. GTDB lineage: Bacteria > Planctomycetota > Planctomycetia > Planctomycetales > Planctomycetaceae > S139-18. The sequence continues at coordinate 236,616 of CAUZPL010000001.1, read as the reverse complement.
TGCTGGACATCGTTTGCCGCCGGATCCAGCGTCGTGCGAGCGGTGAACACCGTTTTTCTGTCCGGTCGTTACGCGATCCGCACGACGTCTGCACCAAGCCGTTTTGTGTTGCGAAATGTGTTATTCGATTCGGCCGAAACGGCTTGGCGCTGTGATACCACCGCCCTCACGCCCGTGCGGCTCAACATGACCCAGGTCACTCAGCTGGGCGGCAGCAGTTTTGCGGATGTGCTTCACGGAGCAGCTACTAGCCGACTGGACATCGACATTGTATGCGGAGATTCGGTATTGATGCCTGCGCAGGCCCTCGTGAGACTTGCATCCACGGACCGGCAGTGGACACCGCAGAATGTCTCCGTCGCTTTTCGACTGGCCAGCCGCGCGAATCCTACGATCGTGTTACCGTCTGTGAGCCCTGTCGCGTGGATCGATCCATCGCTGAATCAGACGGTGGCCCTGTCGGAACCTCAGGTTCTGTCTGAGTCACTTTTGACGGCCGAACCGGTGTTTGATTCATCCATCCCCTCAACTGCCTCCTTCGGAAACGCCAGGCTGGTCGATTTCGATGGCCCGAAACGTGGACGGCGGCTCCCGGGCGTTGATGTCACACAGCTCCCGAACGGGAACATTGTCCCGCAAAACACAGAAAGAGACTGAGACGACTGTGTATCGTCAGCTGGACGTTGATCGCACGATTGAAACACTTAAGCGGCTTTGCAACCGAATTTCGGAACGATTTCCGAACTCCGGGCTCGGGTGTGTCGCTGAGGATCTACATGCGGCGGCCGGTGAAACCCGCAGGGAAATAAGCTGGATTTCCCGGCCCCATTACCCAACCCGAACAGCCGTCAGCCTGTTTCTGCTGATTCTGGTCGGTCTGGTCGCCTTCAGCTTCGCTGAACTTAAGCAGGAGTTGCAGGGTGAACGGCTGACTGTGTCGTTTTTGGTCCCACTGATCGAGGCGGCCACCAATGAATTGTTGCTGGCAGGGGCTGCCATCGTGTTTTTGTTCGGGATTGAAGCACGGGTCAAACGCACTCGCGCCCAGCGCGTGCTGCACGAATTACGGGCCTTCGCGCACGTCATCGACATGCACTAGCTGACCAAAGACGCGACACGGGTAATAGGGATGTCCAGTCGGACAACAGAGTCTTCGCCGAAACACACGATGACAGCATTTCAGCTGACGAGGTATTTGGATTACTGTTCTGAACTGTTGTCGATCGTTGGTAAACTGACGGCGCTGTATGCCCAGAGTCTTCCGGACAGCGTGGTCGTGGCGGCAGTCAACAATATCGAAACTCTCACCACGGGACTCAGCCGAAAAATCTGGCAGAAAATCATGCAGCTCGATGCGTGGACAGACGACCAAAATACACCGTCGGATGCGCCGCGAGACGGTATCCGGAAACAAGGCGTGTAGAATCTGTCCGGGATCAAGACAAAACTCCAACAGGCTGAATGTGCGCCGGGGATTTGTTGACCACACTATGCTGAATCTTCATTCGACATCGCCGGACCGCTGGCTGGCTCAGGTGGAAAGTCACCTCAGTGAGATTCTTGTCGATCATGCCCACTGCGAACAAAAGGCAGCAGCTGCGGCAATGGACCTGATGTTCGACTATGTGGAAAATCAGGAGCTGTGTCGTGAGCTGATCGGGATCGTGAATGAAGAACTGGAACACTTTCAATTGGTACTGGAAATCCTCAACCAGAGGTCTATCCGCTTCCACAAGCTCAAACCCGCTCCGTATGGTCGTCGATTGAAGGGGTTCGTTCGACGACAGGAACCTCACAAGGCTGTCGACCGACTGCTAATCGCCGGTTTGATCGAGGCGCGCAGCTGCGAGCGTTTTATGTTACTGCGTGATCACGCCGGCGACTCGAAGCTTCGCGCGTTCTATCGTGATTTATGTGAATCCGAGGCGCGGCACCACGCGACATATGTCAGACTGGCTCAATCGTTTGGTGATGCCCAGGATGTACACGACCGCCTGGAAGAGCTGGCAGCCCAGGAAGCTGCAGTCATCGCCGACGGTAGCGACCTGCCACGAATGCACAGTTAAGTCCCATTGTGCCTCGTTCAAAATCCGTTGTGAATGATGCGTTCGACAACTTCAGTGAACCGCCGACTGTGCCCGGTGAGGGCAAAGAACCCCCTGGTGTGGTCGTGTGCCCGAGCAGCACATCTTCTGCTCCATTCTTAATACCAGGCCAAAGACTCTGCAGATTCCACCGGGAATACGGGCCCGGGGTGACAGAGTTGCGGTTCGAAAGTGCTGTGTTCTGCCCAGCTGCGTTTCCGGCAAAGAACATCAGGCCCAGAATAAAACCGCGAATGAGCTATTACTGCCAGCGGCAGCGATGGTCCTTGCTGACATACCATCTGGCTACAGCGTTCACGATGGATGCCAGGGGGGGGGTGAGCTTCACAAAGAGGGGCAATATTACCGGGCCGCAAAGGACCATGATGATGCTGGTTGCCATTCCGTCCCGCCGCAAATCAGTAATGAACAAAAAGAAAAACTTCGTCCCCGCATACGGCCAGTCCGGCAAAAACTGTAACGGACCGGAGGCCCTTCCGATGCTGCTGCAGGTCTTCCGTTTCTCCGGTATGAATACAAGCCTTCGGCAGGTGGGCTGACTCTCGGCAGATGATTTCGCGTTGGGAAACCAGAAACTCCGCATCTTCTTTCCCATGCTCGTCTCATCGTGTCTTTGAGACTCCGCTGCCCTGTGGATTGAACGATTCAGAGGTGCTCATGGCACGTGTGGGAACCCCGTGGTGGTGACGGCACTCGGTTCACTGTCCGACAAAGCCTGCTGTCGGATTTAATGAGGCTTCTGAAAGACAGGCGCCAGACCTACCTCGATGGCGTTGATGGTTTCCCACGGACCAATAGACTTTGACTGTATGCAGTCGGTCCTGGAATTGGATGTGAATGTGTCAGCTGATGAATCCGAACAAATAACTTCGTGTTACTTTTTCGGCCTCAGGACCCGAATCCTGTGCGCCTCACTGTCCCCAATGAATACTTCACCGGTCCTGGAATCAAGTCCCACGCCGTGAAGCCGGGCCATGTTGCATTTCAAGGGGTCGCCGTGGGGCCCATCGCCACGTGAACCAGTTCCAGCCATCAGTCTCAGGGTCGGAGGACTTGTGGTCAGATCAATCGCTCGAAGCGTATGGCTTTCTGTATCTGCCAGATAAACCCGCTGGTTCGCTTCATCGAACGAGATTCCCTTCGGTCCGGACAGTGTCGCCAGCAAAGCCGGACCGCCGTTCCCTGTGAAGCCACTGGCTCCCGTTCCGGCAACGTGACGGATCGCACCAGCGCGTCGATCGAACTTGACGACTTGATTTCCTTCCCGGAGAGCCAGCCAGAGATCGTCATTCGAATCCACTGCCAATGCGCGTGGACCTTTGAGAGCCGTTTGCGGAGAAATCGCTGCACCATCCTTCGGTCCGGTGCGTTCGCCTGTGCCGCAATAAGTCGAGATGATGCCCGATTTCATATCGACATGGCGAATTCGGTTGTTGCCGATATCACAAATGAACAGATTCCCCGCAGCATCCAGGGCGATGCTGTGCGGATGACTAAGCTGAGCTCGCGTCGCCGGTCCACCATCGCCACGGAACCCTGCATCACCACTTCCGGCCACTGTTGAGATGACGCCCGTTACCGCATCAACGTGTCGAACAACGTGGTTTTTCATTTCCACGAAAAACAGATTTGCCGACTTGTCGAAACGAATCTCGTAAGGCTCAAATAACTTTGCCCGCTTGGCTTGGCCGCCGTCGCCGGAGTACCCGTTGACACCTCCCCGACCGGCCACGGTGGTGATGATCCCGGTTTTGCGATCAATCCTGCGAACCACGTGATTCGCCGTGTCGCACATGTAGAGACGCCCGTCCGGTCCGATTTCGACACCGAACGGTTGATTGATTTCTGCGCTGATTGCGAGTCCGCCGTCGCCGGAGAATCCGGGTTGGCCGGTTCCCGCAATGGTGACGATTTCCCATTCCTTCGCTGTGAGCGGGGAGATCGTCACCAGCAGCAGAATGCTAGATGTCAACAGCCGTTTTACGTTTGAATCTGTCATTTTATGGATTCTGATCGTTAACTTCATGATGTTCGGTGTCGTCATTGACACGCGCCCCCTGCTGCTGAATTCAACATCGCAGCATTCGTCCCACGCCTGATGGGCCCCAGCATATCCCAACATCGCAGTGGTGGCGAACTTGCCGACGATCACGAACGCTTCAGCGGAACTCGTAGTCAGCGCCGCAGGCAACTTAGTAACCCCCGCTGGCAGCGACATCACTCATTGAAACGATCCGTGGCTTGTTCACGGCCACCCGTATGGTGCATTCACAATTACTTCGCCGGCAACAGCGGATCTCTGGCAGAATTGACGCAAAAAACGAGGGACCTGTCTGCGTCATCTTCCGCCGATTCATCCAGAGCAACAATTCCCTTTTTTGCCACATGTCAAAACGTTATCAAATTCTCTTTGCAAGATTGAAAAACGCTCTGTTTCGGTGATGCCGCGTCCGACAGTCGTTGAGCCAATCTGCCCATTGATGTCCATCGCTTATATTTGCCGCCGCTATCAGAGCTGCCAAACGATTATGTGACGCAATATGGCGCGATATATACAATGGTCCACGCGCCACTGCAGAAGACTCGGAGGATAACAAGGAGTTCAGGAAGGGCATTGACATAATAACAGAGTCCTGTCGTCCAGGGTTCCTGAAGTCAGAAACCGCACATTTTCCGGGGAACTGTTTTCGCTGGCTGCGAATCCCCTCAACAGTCTTTGAAGACAGGTCATCGTCCGCGCAAACGACCGCCTGCTTAACGCGGTGCTTCCGGCAGGGGCTGTGAAACACAAATCAGAAACCTGGCCATACGAGCTGAACCGGCTCTTAAACAGACACTAGCTTGATTTAATGCTTTCGACAGACCAGTGTTTGATAGTTGCGACATTATTGGCGAGACAAATATCGTTCGGCTGCTCAATTGTGGCTGGTCAAACACCAGCCGCAGCTGGTGTACCGGTCACGGAATCTGCAACCATTGTAAAATCAGTCCGGCAAGATTGTGAGAGGTATTGCAGGAAATTAAAATTCTAAGCAGTTAACGGCAACCTCTCCGGAAGAAAAAAGGAATCCCACAAGGTACATCATTATGAAAATGGCATCCACATTTGTAGCCCATGGGATCGGTGTGCTATTGGCATTACATGTTGTTTCCCAGGCAGCTCAACCCGAACGTCTCTATTGGACAAAATCCACTCCGCTGCCTGAGCCACGGGCCGGGCATGCCGCTGGGGTTCTGGATGGAAAGCTGGTGATAGCGGGTGGGACCTATTGGGAAGGCGAAAAAGGTAACTGGACCAAGAAAATATTTTCCGCCCGGACTCATGCCTTTGACCCTGCCACGCATACCTGGGAGCAGCTTCCTGACGCTCCGATGCCATTCGGCTATGCAGCGTTTACAGTCGTCAAAAATCGGCTGTTTGTGTTGGGAGGATACGATGGAAAAAAAGAGAGCCGAAAGATCCTGGTCTTGTCCAAGCAAGGCACGGAGTATGTCTGGGAGATATTTGGTGAATTGCCCGACACACGACTTTTTGGATGGGCTGGCGGGATAGGTTCCTCGATCTTTCTTTTAGGAGGCGTGACTAGATTCGAGCCAACCGATGACGCCGGGAGCTGCTGTACTTCTGCCACCGCGACGAATCGGCTGCAAATGCTTGATACCACTGCACCGGATCAAGGTTGGCATGAGTTGCCTCCGTACCCTGGTGGCAAACGATGGCTGTTTTCGGCAGAAACAGATGGGGACAATCTATGGATGTTCGGTGGTATTTACACGGCAAACGGCGAGGATCCACCGGAGCAGTTTAGACAGGTCCTGCGTTACAGCTTAACAGAGAAAGTATGGCACAAACTGTCTCCCTTGCCGCCGGACACCCTGACGGCAACGCCTCTTTCCCCACTGTTCGTGGGCGGCAAGATCCTGTTTATGAGCTTTTCAAAAACCGTATGGGAGCTGGATCCGGTAACGCAGGAATACTCCAGGCTTTCACCGTTGCCCGAAGAAGCCTTTGTTGACAAATACGTGTGGCTCAACGGGCAGATCATCGGAACGGGTGGTGAAAACAAGATCGAGGGGCCGCGACGCAGGTCCGAGTGGACATTTATTGGGAAATTCAGGCCCGAGTGAGGGAATTGGTAGCAGGATCCGGTTCGGAGATGATCGTCGCCAGGTCCGAAACGCCTCGTGTTTGGCGGGAGATATGAGCATGGGTCGCCTGCCATCACCAGGATCCCATCTCGGTTGTTCCTAACGATAGGCACCACCGATCTCAATTTTCAGTCGTCATTTCCACGCCTTCCTCAGCTGACCGGCTGCTGATTCGCACAGTGACGAAACTCTTGCCCATAGCAAACACGTCGGAAACAGTTTACACGAGCCATCGGGGGTCACTGGAGTATGGACGTGACGTACCGTACCGCGAAAATGTCCAACGGACCAGAAATCGTCACCTTGCGGAGAATTTGCCATGGCATCGACGATTCACGCCTTCACTGCTTATGCAGCATCCTTGGAAAGAAAACCTGGCCATGAACAGACGCATGTGCGGATGGAATCGTATGTTCCTGTTCCAGGTCCTTGCGACGTAACGGAATTAGCGGGTGCTGGCCCGGTTTTCCGGGCAAAGTTCCATGATCTCGTCATTAACGCGGCCTTCGTTTGGAACAGTTAATTCCTGGATGAAGTTTTCGGAGCTTACCGCGTTCATGACCGAACGTGCACAACGAGCTGCCGGGATGCTGAACCACAGAGATGCTGAACCACAGGGAGGCTCGGAGTTCATGTGCACTGACTGTTAAAAAAGAGTAACTTAAAGGCACATGGTGTTATTCAGCCAAATGCTGCCAGTTCTGGCGAGGACCAAATTTGCGGACAGTTCGCTGGTGATTAGTTTCCGGTTCGGCGTAGGCTGATGGCAGCAACTTCATGCAAGCACCCGGAGGGAATTCCAGATGCGAGTGTTTCTAGGACTAGCGATTATAATTTTTGCCGCCCCGGCGTCAGGGCAGCCCGAAGAAATTACGCCCGAGAACTGGAAAGCACTTGTGCCGGCGGGCAAAGAAGTGGATGCGATTTATGGTGATTTCGCGATATCGAACGACCGGGCGCGAGGTGTCGTGGCAGCGACATCATTCGGCCGCAACGCAAACATGACAGTTCGAAATGTCAGCGGCTGTCTCATCGATTTTGCAATCCGCGCGCACGAAAATGACCAACTCAGCGCTTTTTATCCAGGCCGCCGCCGGTTTCCTCTGCGGAAGACCGAAGTTGACTCAGATGGATCGGTGGTGGTCACCGCTCATGGAAACAAAAAACGACCGGAGTATGTGACGCGATACCAAATGGCACAAGGACTCCCGGTCATCAATGTCACATCGACCTGGAGGAATACCACCGCCGGCGAACTTGTCATTCAGCCGGAGGACGACCTGCGGATCGACGGCGGGAATGAAGACATGGTCCGCACGTTACCAGGAGTCGAGGACATGTTTTGGATTCACGACATTCACTGGCAACAGGCTTACGGAATCAGAGCCGAAGGCTTCGAATTGAATATCGACGGCAATGACCGAGAAACGGTACTGCAGTATCGGCCGTTGAACAGCGCAGCTGCCACTGTGAAGCCTGGAGACAACTGGACCTTCACCCGCCAGATTATTGTCGCCAAAGATCTGCCCGAAGTCCGTGCCATCCATGATGAACTTACGGGCGCCACTGTGCCGCATCCAGTCGTCATTCGGCTGACCGATTCATCCGGAGAAGCAATCGTCGGGGCAAGGCTGACATTTTCTTTCAATACCGAAAGTCGGGGAACGTGTGTAACTGACAGCGAGGGGACAGCTACGCTGCGGCTGCCAGAGCGAGACTGGACAGTCGTGGTAAACTCAGCCGGCGTGTTGTTGCCGGAGTCGGGAAATCTTGTAGTGTCTGTCTCTGCCGGTAACAACAAGTTTGAAATCCGGTCCACTGCCGACTATGGCACGGTAACGGCAAAAATCACTGATGGGCGGGGCCGGCCGATACCGGCCAAAGTGGAATTCACTGGGGGCGACCCCAGGTCTACGCCTGACTGGGGACCACCTTCTGGTGAGTCCTTCGTTGGAAACTTGGCGTACACGGAAGATGGTGAATTCGATGTGCGCATGCTGGCCGGCAGCTACGACGTGATCGTCAGTCACGGCCCTGAATACGATGCTGTCTTTACGACGTTGAGTGTCGCCAGGGGACAAACCGCGAAACTTAATGCACGGCTTAGGCAGTCCGTGAAAACTCCGGGCTGGGTGAGTGCCGATTTCCACAGTCACAGCACGCCATCCGGTGACAACACCGGAAGTCAGTTGGGCCGAGTTCTCAATCTGGCTGCTGAACACATCGAGTTCGCCCCATGCACTGAGCACAACCGAATCAGTACCTATGAAGCTCACATCAAACGGCTCGGACTGGAATCACAACTGGCCACCGTCTCCGGAATGGAACTGACGGGGAAACCACTGCCGCTGAATCATCAAAACGTATTCCCAATGGTGTATCGGCCCAGGACTCAGGACGGTGGCGGGCCGCGTACCGATCAAAGCCCGGAACAACAGATCGAACGTCTGGCTGCCTGGGACGACGGGAGTGAAAAGTTCATTCAGCAGGACCACCCGGACATCGGCTGGTTTTATTACGATCGCAATGGCGACGGCAGGCCGGATGAAGGTTTTGAACGTACCTTCAACATTATCGATGTGATGGAGATCCATCCCATTGACCGAATCCTCAATCTACAGCGATTCGATCAGCGAGAAGGCAGGCCATTCGGCAATCACCGGATATTCAACTGGTTGCAGCTGCTCAATCAGGGTTTCCGCATCTTCGGTGTCGTGAATACAGATGCCCATTACAACTTTCACGGATCGGGCGGATTGAGGAACTGGATTCAATCCAGCACTGATGACCCGGCAGGCATTGATCCGAATGAAGTGATGAAAGCCAGCGAGGAAGGTCGGTTGATAATGTCCAATGGGCCGTATCTGGAAGCGACATTTCAAGTCAGCGGCAACACGGCGAAATTCGTCAGCGGTCAGGACATATCGGCGGAACACGGTGAAGTGACCATTGAAGTGCAGGTGCAGTGCCCGAACTGGATCGACGTCGACACCGTGTTCGTCCTGATCAACGGCCGTGTGTCGAAAGAGCATGCTTTCACCAGGGCTGCTCATCCAGGGCTTTTTGCGGCAGGAACCGTGAAGTTCAAACGCAGGATCACCGTGGACCTTGAGAGAGACAGCCATCTGGTCGTGGCGACCGGGCACAGTCTCCAGCGACTGGGTGATGTACAGGGTCCTCAATGGGGCTCTCAGCATCCGGCTGCTATAACCAATCCTGTATTTGTCGACGTGGACGGAGGCGGATTCCAGCCGAACAAAGACACGCTGGGATATCCGCTGCCGGTCAAATTCAAAGAGACTCCGCGTTAGGTCATACGCAGACGGTCTCTTGGACCCTGGCAGTGTGACTCAGGAGAAATCATTCACGATGCGCCGGGTTTACGCTGTTTGTTCTCAGGAGAGACCGGCATTTGTGACGCGCTTTGTGAGCGAACTTGAACGCCACGGCTGGATTGTTCGCGAGGATGACACAGTTTCTGGTTCGTGCCGCCCAGGCCTGCAGGGGAGCTGCTGTCATCTCAGTGGGTCTAGAATTCCACGGCAATCCTTGACTCACCTGAATCGGCGCTCAGGACAACGCCGACTTCGGCGGGTTCCGGCAGGTTTCTCGCAGCAAAGCGGCGTCGAAACTCCGTATTTTTAGTTGCGGGTACGGCCAACAGCAACCCGCCGCACGTTTGCGGATCCAGCAACAGATCCAGTGAGTCCGTTAGGTCGCTGACCACGCCACGCAGATAGCAGCGATTGGCTGGTAACAGCGAGCTGGCGATACCCTGCCCCGCGGCTTCACGAGCGCCCGGCATGTACGGAATAGAACTCCAGTTCAGCTGGATTCGTACGTCATCGGTGAGCATTTCCTGCAGATGCCCCAGCAAACCAAACCCAGTCACGTCTGTCCCCGCGACCACGCCACATTGCGCTGCAATCAGTGCAGCATCGTGATTGCCCCGAAGCAGGACATCAATCATTGACTCATAGTCTGCGTGCGGACACCGCCCGCGCATCAGTGCGGCCAGCAGAATACCGCTGCCCAGCGGTTTCGTCAGGAAAAGCTGATCTCCGGGGGCTAGTCCATGTTTGCGTACCAATTGTTTGCCCGCGGGTCGTCCAAACACTGTGAAGCCGACTTCCCAGCGTGGCCCGGTGATTGTGTGGCCTCCGCTGATAGTTGCTCCCATGCCTTCAAATTCCTGCGCTGCCCCCGCCTGAAAATCGCGCAGCATCTGCTGTTGGGTTGCTTCATCGCCGTCCGGCAAAACCACGATGGCCTCCGCAGCGAACGGCAGGGCACCCATGGCGTAAATGTCGCTTGCCGAGTGAATCGCAGTGACTCGGCCGGTCAGCCACGCATCCGGAAACGGGGCGGAAAAAAAGTCGGTTGTCACCAGTACGGCATCCTTGGCGGAATCGTTTGCTCCCTTCAGGATGACCATTGCATCATCCCTCACCCGGCCGTCGCCGCCAATCGCAGCTTCCAGTGCATCGCCGCCCAGTTTGCAGCCGCAGCCTCGACATTGCATGTCATTCGGCACCACCATCTGGTCTGGCAGCAGCTGATACCTGTCCACAAATCGCTGGTCGATGTGCTGTTTCAGCTGCATCGTCCAGCGGCCCTCAAAACGGAGCCCTCGCCATTCACCGATGGCGCGTCCATCACCTGTGTTCAGCAGTTTCAGAAACGATGATTGTGGCACATACGGAATAAGTGACCGGCCATCCAGTTGACGCTGAACATTTTTCCACAGAACCGGCCCTTGGCGCACAGCATAGACCCCCGCCTTGTGGACTCTTCTGCCCTTGATGGTACCCGTGTCGCCGACAGCAAAGACCGGACTGCCGTCCGTGGACATCAGTGTGTCGTCGGTAAGCAGAAATCCACGATCGTCTTTCGGCAAATCAAATTTTGACAACAGGGCCGGTGCGGTCGCGGACGTCGCCCAAATCACGATATCGGCCGGCAGGACCCGGCCAGACTGCAGCCTGACACTGGAATGATTGATCTGGGTCACCGAGTTGTTATTCAGCACCGTAGTGCCACGCTCTTCAATCAAACGACGTACCCGCTGACTCGTTCCGGGTGTACACTCCGACAACAATTCATGACCACGATTGATCAGAGTGATATGCAAGCCACTCCGGGTCATCGACCTCAGTCGTTCAGGCAGACACAGGGTTACTTCCGCGCCGGCCGCACCCCCTCCGGCGACGACGACTTGAAACGGATCCGATGGAGTTGCAAGTCGAGCAACCGCCATCGACAAACGATCAATGAAGGACCGCATCGGTTTGATCGTGACCAGAGAGGCTGAATCGGCTCCGGAAGCCGGCATCTGTGGAACCGAACCAATGCCCACGGATAACACGTCGTAGGGAACGGGTGGGCGCTCGGCGAATTGCAGGACCCGCCTGCCGGTATCGACCTCAGTCACGGGATCTGTGATCAGCCGGGCGTCAGCAGCGGCGCACAGGCGCACAAGATCGATTTCCATGGCCGCCGCCGGCAGTTGACCAGCAAGTACCGCCGGCAGAAAACCCGAGTAAGTCGTCACAACGCTGTCAGAGATGCAGGTGAGGTCTGTGTCGGGCAGCGGGTTCATCGCCCACATGCGAACGATGTGAGCATTAGTATGCCCAATTCCCAGAAGAACGATGTGCCGGCGACAGGCGCGCTCCTGTTTCACCCGTTTGTTCTCCATGGTTCATGATTGATGCGTCTAAGTTCGTTTGCCAGAGTCGTGTCGTCTTCAGGGCGAACTGAGCGAAGATCCAGCAGGACGGCCCCTTCTTCAATTCGTCCGAGTATCCGTGCGTTGCCTGTCCGCAGCAACCGCATAAATTTATCGGGGTGAGGCCCGCTGACTCGGACGGCAAAGCTGGGAATGCTCTGATCCGCCAGGCTGCCCCCTCCCACTTCTGATTTGCACGGAACAACGGACAGTTGCAAACCGATATCCGATAGCTCGCTGACGATCGCTATACATCGTTCTTTGACCTCGTCAGCAGACCTCGACAGCATTGACAGCACCGGAATGGTTTGGAGCGCATTGCCGGCAAGGTGATCCTCAAGCGTAGCCTCCAGGGCCGACAGTGTCAGCTTGCAGACCCGGAGGGCGCGAGCCATTGGATGTTGGCGCAGGCGTTCAATACAATCCGCTTTTCCAATCAGGATGCCCGCCTGGGGTCCACCCAGCAGTTTGTCTCCACTAAATAACACCAGGTCCGCATTGGATTTTAGACTGGCCGCGACGTCAGGTTCGTGGAGTCCGAGCGGTGTGAGGCTCGTCAGACAGCCACTGCCAAGATCATCAATCAAGGGTAGTTTGGACTGTTCAGCAAGAGTGGCGAGCTCAGCGGCCGACGGTTCGGAGACGAAACCGGAGACACGAAAATTGCTGCGGTGGACTCGCAGAATTGCGCCCGTATTGTCGTTGATGCTGCCAGCGTAATCCTGAACCCGGGTTCGGTTCGATGTGCCGACTTCCTTGAGGATGACCCCGGCGGCCTCAAACACTTCCGGCAGCCGAAAACCTCCACCGATTTCAACCAGCTGGCCTCGAGAAATAATGACCTCCTTTCCTGCCGCGATGCCCTGCAAGGCCAGCATTGTGGCAGCTGCGCAGTTGTTTACGATCAACGCTCCCGCCGCACCGGTCAGCTCTTGGAGCAATTCCTCGGCATGGGTTCCTCGATGTGACCGTCGGCCGGATTCGAGATCGAATTCCACGTTCGTTACCCGGGCCGCCTGAACGATTCGTGTGATAGATAAGTCTGACAGTGGAGCTCGGCCCAGATTTGTGTGCAGTACGATGCCGGTTGCGTTGACGACGGAACCCAGGCGACGGAGCTTCAGTCGATTGACCATCCTTACAGTCTGACGAACAGCGGTATCGAGTGTCGTGTCCGGTCCTGCCCCGATAGCTTCCCCCGCCTGTTCGCGCATAACCTCGATCACGTTGCGAACAAGTGCGGTGATCTGAGCGCGCGAGACATCCTCAAACAGTTTTTCGATATCGGGATGGTTCAGCACGGCGTTAACAGCCGGCAGGTTACGAAGTGGACTGGACATGGCAGGTTTCCACGTTCACTCGCAAATTACGGACTTGGCCACATCCGGCACTGACAGGACGTCGCCCCTTGTACAGATCCGACTTGAGATCGGGAGGATGGACGACCAGGGCCGGGAAACGCCTATCAACAACAGGACTCTTTTGCTCGGGTATCGTTGGACCCATGAATAGACCCTGACCACGGGGTTATGGTTTACTGGTGACATTTGCACAGTCGGGTTCCAATCACCGATCTGAAGCAGGGTAGTTTTTGTAGTCGAACTTTCAGGAGACCGGGCGTTGGTCACAGAGTCCTGCGGGTCCGCCCGGCTCTGGCTGTCCCCAAATCAACACTTGACGAAAAGCCGGACTGTCCATCGGCTCGCCGGAATTCTAACGCCAGTTGACCTGTTGGTCTAATTGTTCTCCTTCAACTGAGAGCCGGCCGTTCTAAGGTTCTCAGATCTGCGGGTGAATCCCGAATTGTCGAAGTATTCCAGGAATGGCACGGCATGTTTGCGAGTCAATCTCCAGTGGTCACGAATGATGGCTACCGTGAGTTCCGGTTGTTCCAAAAAAAGTTCGCGGAGTTCCCGTTTGAGCGATTCAAGAACATCCTGCGTCAGAAACCATCCGCTTCCAAGGCTCACCAGCATGCCCTGAGACACCGCCAACTTGATCAGGGAATCTGTTTCTTTGCGAGGTTTATTTTCCAGCTCCGGCAAAGCCGCTGCATTCGGTGGCTGACGTGCACCGTGGTACCGATTTAACAGACTCGTGAATGCCGCCTGTTGCGAAGTCGACAAGCTGACTGCAGAGGCCGCGATAATTTGGCGATTCAGACGGATGATTCGGCCGGACCTGATCTGTTCTTCCAGCAACCATCGGATCACCGGTTCCGGGGCCAGTGACCGGGTTTCTTCCACCAGCGATGCATCATCGGTCCATCCCGCTGTCCCGTCTCCTGAACGACTTTCCAGCCGTTGAACGATGATGTTGCTTAATGACTCTCGGCCAGCCTGTGACACAATGATGGAAGACCCCGGCACTCGTTGAATTGCGCCGCTGCGGTCGCCGTCACGACATAACTGTTGCAGGTCGTGCTGTGCAATACCCAGATCAATCGGCAGCGTGGGATCAGACAGATCTAAGAACCGGCAAAGGTCCAGCCAGGCTTCCAGCGAAACAGCCGGTGCCGAATTCGACAGGCGTCGGCCAAACTCAATCAGCGTCCCTGTACGTCGTCTGTCCAGTCGTCCACTGGCGAGCACGTGACCCCCTGCGAACGTGCCACTGGCCCCAGGACGGCGAAGTAGCATCGTCTGACCAGGCGTCAGCAGAACAGGGTGTTCACACTTCAGCACCGCGACCGCTGTTTCACCGGGCGACAAAGAACCTCCGCCTGTGAGAAGTTTGGCTCCACTGCTTCCGGCTGCTGTATGAAGTCGCACGATTCGACCATTATCGATTTCCGGCGCATCGTCGTACATGCGAATTTCTGCCAGACATCGTCCGGTCGCCTGAAACGTGTCAGCTGCAACGAGTTCATGACCGCGTGATACTTCTGTGTGTGGAACACCGACTAGGTTCAGGGCTGTGCGAAAACCGGCTTGAGCTGACCTGACGGTGTCACCATGAACCTCAACTTCACGCACCCGGACGGCGTTGCCGTGCGGCAGGACCTGCAGGCGATCACCAATTTTCACCTGCCCCAGCCAGATCGTCCCCGTCACGACGCATCCGCGTCCTGGCACAGTGAAGCTTCGGTCAACCGGCATCCGAAACGGCCCGATCGGTTCTGGCCGCAGCACATCTGCAGTGAGCCTGCTCAGGAGCATGCTGAGCTGCTCAACGCCTTCACCTGTCTTCGAAGAAACGCGCTGGACCATGACGTTGGAGTAGCCGGCGAGATCCGTGAGTTCCCGAACGTCTTCTTCGATGATAGCCATCGTGATTTCATCAGACAGGTCTGATTTCGTCATCGCGACTACCAGTTTCGGTACCGCCAGCGATGACAGGATAGCCAGGTGCTCGCGCGTCTGCAGTGCCACGCCTTCGTCGGCCGCCACGACGAGCAGTCCAATATCAATGGCGGCGACCCCCGACAACATATTGGCGATGTATTTTTCGTGCCCGGGAACATCGATTACGGCCATGCGATGTTCCCCGACATCGAACCAGGTAAAGCCCAGGTCCAGCGTCATGCCCCGACGCTGCTCTTCTGCCAGCTGGTCTGTATTTGTACCGCTCAGGGCACAGACCAAGCTGGTCTTGCCGTGATCAATATGCCCGGCAGTGCCGATGATTGCATAGGCCATAAAACAAAAATCTGCTGTCTGGTGCCCAGAACCTCGTAAGGATCACGCCGTAATAAGAGTGATTATCGGATGGACCGCATGTCTGGCCAGCGCAAAGCCCGGGGCAGAACACGTGTGCATTCTTTCCTTCGGTATCGGGATAAACACGGCAGTCCGGCTTTCATTCCGATTGTCATTCAATGCCTGATGAGTAACATCCATTCACAATCATTACTCATGCAAACATCAGCTCAGCAAAACAGGCATGTCAGAAATCCGCATTGAACGTGACTCCATGGGGGAAGTTCAGGTTCCGGCCGAAGCCTATTACGGTGCACAGACGCAGCGTGCGGTGGAAAATTTTCCCATTTCCGGCTGGGAATTGCCACCCGAACTAATTCATGCATTGGGCCGAGTCAAACTTGCCTGCGCCCAGGCCAACAAAGATATTGGGAAGCTGACGGGCAGCGGCAGGAATCCCCTCAAAAAGGACCAGGTGGAAGCCCTGTTACAAGCCTGTCGCGACGTTGCCGAAGGAACGCTGGATGATCAGTTTCCGATCGACGTGTTCCAGACCGGGTCCGGTACATCGAGCAATATGAACGTGAACGAAGTCATTGCCAGCCGAGCAATGGAATTGCTGGGAGGAGATCGATTTACAACCGAAAAACCGATCCACCCCAACGACCACGTTAATATGGGGCAAAGCACCAATGATACGTTCCCCACAGCGATTCACGTCGCGGTCGGAGTGGCTCTGCATGACGATCTGATTCCCGCTCTGCAGCGGCTCCGGACCGAACTCCAGTCCAAGGCAGAAGCCTGGGACGGTATTATCAAGATTGGTCGTACACATCTGGCTGATGCGACCCCGCTTCGACTGGGCCAGGAGTTCGGTGGATTTGCTCGACAACTACAGCTGTCAGTGGAACGCGCCGGTCGCGCCATGTCAGCGGTGACGGAATTGCCTGTTGGCGGCACTGCGGTTGGTTCCGGCATTAACACTCATCCGGAGTTCGGCCAGCGGGTATCTGAGTTTCTGGCCAAAGAAACCAATGTTCCATTTGTGGAAGCCGTCAATCACTTTGAAGCGAACGCACAACGAGACGCACTGGTTGAATGTCATGGTCAGCTCCGGGCGATCGCATCAACTCTGTTTAACGTTGCCAACAACATTCGCTGGCTCGGTTCCGGGCCTCGGTGTGGCTTCTACGAAGTGAAGATTCCGGACCTGCAGCCCGGGTCCTCAATCATGCCAGGCAAAGTCAATCCGGTGATCTGTGAATCGATGATGCAGGTTTGTGCTCGCGTGACAGGGAACGATCAGACGATCGGGTTTAGTGGAGCGATCGGTGGACAATTCCAGCTCAACATCATGATGCCCGTGATGGGTCATGTGACTCTGGAATCCATCCGACTCCTCTCGAACAGCGTGGCGGCCTTTATCAACTTCTGTCTGGTCAACATGGAACCCAATGTCGAAGGCTGCGAAGCGGCGGTTGAAAAGAGTCTGTCGATGTGTACAAGCCTGAACCCCCACATCGGCTACGAAAAAGCTGCCGCGCTGGCGAAGGAAGCCTTCCGAACGGGCAAGACCATTCGAGAGCTCTGTGTGGAACAGAAAGTCCTTGCGGAAGAGATACTCACCGATGTGCTGGATCCAATGAAGATGACCGAGCCCCGTGCGTAATCCGCGGAATTTGGCAGGTGAGCCGACCTCCGTAGCTGTCCTTCAGTCCATTACGGACGCAGCCAGCGTCCGAATACAATGGAATCTCGCAGGCGACTCTTGTCAATGCCGGTCCCCGCTTCCATCAGTGACGAGCGGGGAGTGGATGAGGTGATTCAGACGGGCAGGGCGAACAGACTCACCGGTGCCGTCGTAACATGTTGTTTACAAGGCAGATACAGCGAATCTGAATTGTTGTAATCGGTTCGAACGACCCGTCTGTGTCACTGCATGTCAAGTGCGATTGTGTTATGATCCAGCTCTCAAATGACAAGCCGTATATTGGTCCTTATTCGTTGAGAAGCGTGATTAAAAAATGCAACTCACCTGTGATCGAAACCTGTTCACTCACGCATTTCAGTCCGCGGCGGCGGCGGTGCCCAGCCGTACGCCTAAAGACGTACTCCGTAATGTTTATATGCACCTGGGTCCCGGTGGAGTGGAGTTGGTCGGTACGGACCAGGAAGTCGCCGTTCGGTTCAGTGTCGACGGAGTCACTACCAGCTCGACTGGCGAGGCCTTGCTGCCAACTCAAAGAGTATCGTCGATCCTGCGGGAGCTAACGGACGACAAGTTTGATATCAAGGTCGAAGAGCGCGCAATGGTGGTGAAGACATCGTCATCTCAGTTCACGCTTAGCTTGGAAGATCCGCTTGAGTTTCCTCCTGTTCCGGAGTTTAATGAATCAGACTATTTTCGCGTTCCAGCGTCGGTTTTCCGGCAAATGATTCGCCGCACCTACTTCGCGACTGATGTGGAAAGCACAAGATATGCACTGGGAGGCATTCTGTTGGAGTTTGAGGGAGACCGCGTCACTTTGGCGGCGACTGACAGTCGCCGGCTGGCCGTGGTATCTGCCACCTGCGAAGCTGAAGGCAGCCCGGAAGTTCCCGAACGCACGACAGTGATTCCCGCTCGAGCGATGTCGCTGCTGGAACGTTCCATCGCTGATCATGCTGAATATGTAGACATCGCCGTGCGAGACAGCGACGTCCTTATGCGATCCGGCCGCTGCGCAATCTACAGTCGACTGGTAGAAGGCCGGTTCCCGCGATACCGCGATGTTATTCCCAAAGAAACGGCCATCACTGTGCCGATGTCCGCAGGGCCTTTTCACTCAGCCGTGCGCCAGGCCCGAATTATCACAGACGAAGAAAGTCGGGGCGTCGATTTTCTGTTCCGCGACAACACGCTGAGGCTCAACAGTCGTGCTCAGGATGTGGGTGAGTCCCATGTTGAGCTGCCGATTGAATTCAACAGTGACGAGATTCGGATTACGTTTGACCCACGATATGTGTCCGATTTTTTGAAAATTCTGCCGCCCGAATCGGTGGTACAGTTATTGTTGACGAATGCTGATACGGCGGCGGTGTTCAAGGTCGAAGATTCCTATACCTATGTGATCATGCCGCTGGCTCAGGACCGTTGACTTCAAACACGTGAGCCAGCAGGGTACAGCGTGGGCGTGCCGTCCCGGGCGTCATCGTGTTCAGCTTCAACCTTGGTCTTTTGGCTCTCCAGTTAAGCCGGTGGTATCGGCAGGGACGTAACCAGTGAGCGGATCTTCCTTCGACCGTCCGACACCTCTGGGCCAGCTGCTGGTTCGGGTCATTCGACAGCGAGGCATCGCGGAAAAATCCGGGCAGCAAAAGCTGAATGCAATCTGGGCGGACGCAGCAGGAGAACGGATTGGACACCGGTCGTCGGTGAAACGGCTGCGAGATGGTGTATTGGAAGTTGGAGTTCGTAATGGAGCGGTTCTGGAAGAACTCAACAGTTATCTGAAGCACAATCTGCTCAGCGGTATTCAGGCAAAGTATCCGGATCTAAGAATTCGGTCTCTGAAATTTGTAAGAATTCGATGAGGGACCGGGTGACTGAGGGATTCCGGCAGCGAGAGGAATAAACGTGTCAGAAGCGGCAACATCCAACGATTACACCGGCGATGATATCCGACACCTCAAAGGGGTCGAAGGAATTCGCAAACGACCTGCGATGTATATCGGTGACACCGGAGCTGGCGGTCTGCATCATCTGGTGTTCGAAGTCGTTGACAACAGCATTGACGAAGCCGTCAACGGTCACGCATCCGAGATTCTGGTGCAGATCAATGTCGACGAAAGCATCTCTGTCTCCGACGATGGACGCGGGATTCCCGTCAGTGAGGTTAAAGACGATGGTCGTTCCGCTCTTGATGTTGTGCTGACCGAGATTCACGCCGGGGGAAAATTCGATCGGGACAGTGGCTACAAAACAGGCACCGGCGGCCTGCACGGCGTGGGCATTACGGCGGTGAACGCAGTGAGTTCTTGGCTTACGGCGGAAGTACAGCGAGATGGCCATGTGTGGGTCATGGACTTCGAGAAAGGGATTCGTTTGTCCGACCTGCGGCAGCTGGGACACTCGGACCGTACCGGGACCAAGTTGTCGTTCCAACCGGATCCGGAAATCTTCCCGGACACCGATTTTTCGTTCGACATTCTCACGCGGCGTCTGCAGGAACTTGCATTTCTGACACCGGGCGTCCGCATCACACTTCAGGATGACCGAATCAGTCAGGTCGAAACATTCCGTTATGAAGACGGTCTGATTGAATTCGTTCGACACCTCAACCGCACGCAGACGCCGATCATATCCGACATCATACACGTGACAGGTGAATCCGAGGGGATTCAGGTTGAGGTCGCCCTGCAGCAGAATGACGGTTACACCGAGAATGTACGGCCTTTTGCCAACAATATTTTCAATAGTGACGGTGGTACACATCTCAGCGGATTCCGAACAGCACTGACCCGCAGCCTGAATAACTACGGCAGGAAGGCGAGCTTTTTTAAGGAAGTCAGTCCGTCCGGTGAAGACTTTCGAGAGGGGCTGACGGCAATCATATCCGTGCGGGTACCTGAACCAAAGTTTGAGGCCCAAACGAAAATCAAGCTGGTTAATCCGGAGGTCGATGGTGTTGTGCAGTCGGTGCTGTCAGAAGGACTCACCAAATACCTCGAAGAAAATCCGGCCAACGCCAAAAAACTGATCAACAAGGCCATCAACGCAGCAGAAGCGCGCGAAGCCGCTCGAAAGTCGCGAGAGATGGTTCGGCGGAAGGGTGCCATCACGACCGGCGGGCTGCCCGAAAAACTGCGAGACTGCCGCAGCCGGGACCTTGAATCGACGGAAGTCTACCTGGTGGAAGGCGATTCGGCCGGCGGCTCTGCCGACACCGGGCGCGATTCCAGCATTCAGGCAATCCTGCCTCTTCGCGGTAAGATTTTGAACGTTGAAAAGGCACAACTGGTCAAGATTCTGGACAGCAATGAGATTTCGAATCTTTTCCGTACGATCGGACTGTCACCAGCCACCGGTGGCGAGGGACTGGACGTCAGCAAAAGGCGCTATGGGAAAATCATTGTGATGACAGACGCTGACGTCGACGGGAGTCACATACGTACTTTGCTGCTGACATTTCTGTTTCGGCACATGAGAGAACTTGTGGAAGGTGGCTTCGTATATATCGCCCAGCCGCCCCTGTACCGAGTTTTGCAAAAGAAGAAGGTTCGCTACGTGCAGACGCATGAGCAGATGATGAATGAACTGATTGAACTGGGAATCGATGGTGCGACCCTGGTCGTCAGGGCAGACGATACGATGTTCGCAGGTGAGAACCTGCAGCGTGTTGTGGAAATCATGGGAGAGATGGAACATCCGCTGGAGCTGCTGGATCGACGTGGCATCGACATTGCCCATCTGCAGAGTCAGGGGCTCACGGAGGAAAGCCGGCTGCCACGGTTTCGAGTTCATTACGGAGACGTCGAGCGCTGGTTCTTTGACCGTGACGCGTCAGATGCGTTTGTGAGGCAACTGGAGGCAGGATACGAATCGGATAAAGCTGTGTCTGCAAATGCAGATTCAGAGGACCCCCAAGACGTCGAAGCTGACACGGGGCCCGTTTGTCAGGTGGTGGATCTGCATGAGGTGAAAACGATCAATGAAAGGTTCGCTGCCTTAAAAGACTTCGGTTTTGGCGTTTCGGATTTTGTAGCGGCTGGTGTTCGCAACGCGGAGCAGGTCTTTTCCTTTCGCATTGATCGCGATGAACAGTCAGTCAATCTGGCCAGCCTTCGAGACCTGTTGCCCGCATTTCGCCGACTGGGTGAAAAAGGCCTGACGCTTACGCGCTTCAAGGGACTGGGTGAAATGAATTCCGACGAGCTGTGGGAAACCACCATGGATCCTGAGAAGCGAACATTGCTGCAGGTGAGCATGGAAAACGCTGCAGCGGCTGATGAAATCTTTCGGGTCCTTATGGGCGATCAGGTCGAACCTCGCCGTGAATTCATCGAAAAACATGCCCTCGACGTCAAAGACTTGGACGTGTAAAGGCTGAAAATCAGTTCTACTGTTGCGCTCGTCGGAATACACTCAAGGCACGAACGGAATCCGGGCAGTGCTTCGTTGTCGAGAATCAAACGAAATACCAGCTCTGCGAGCATTGGAGTCGGCATGTGAGCCATTGCAGGAACATACCGATGCCGGCGGCTCAAGAGGGTCGATTTCAGTACCGCGATGAGAATAGTGGAATGCACGGCCTGGAATTTCAACGGGGCAATGACCACTGGATCGTCGAAACGAGAGGATCCCGGCGCAAGGCGGATCCGAATCTGAGCGCTGCCGTCGTGAATGCTGAATTATTGTTGGAGTGATCCTGGCGAGGGGACAGGTCGGCGACACTCACTTCAGACAATTCCGATAAAGGATCGAATCGTGCTCAATACCAGAACTCGCAGCCAGATCAGCCGTCGTCGTTTTCTGGCCGCCACAGCCGGTACCATTGTTGCCGGTCAAGTCGCACCGCAAACGTGGAATCCATTTGTCACCGCCGCGGCAAAGGCTGCTGAACTGCAGCATGGCCCAATCCGCGTCACGGCGATCGAGGCGCACAACATTACGGTTCCATATCGTGACTGGATCGCTTACCCGCTGAACCATTATTACGGCCCCACTCAACGAACAGTCTACGTGGCACAAACCAGCAACGGATTAATCGGGCTGGGTGAAAGCGGAAGCGGCGAGCCCGACGATGTCATCGAGCAATACATCGGCACGAATCCGTTTGACTGGGTCGGCGACGAAACGTCACTTGGCTTGGGCACGGCCATGTACGACCTGATGGGCAAGGCCGCTGGTGTCCCCGTGTATAAACTGTTCGGACAGCGATATCGACGGCTGATACCGGTTGGCTGCTGGACGGTTTCGACGAACCCCAAACACATGGCTGAAACCGTAATCCGGTATGCAGCGGATGGCTATACCTGGATGAAATATCACCTCTCTCCCTTTGAGAACGTGATTGACCAGCTTGAAGCCATGCAGGCCGTGGTGCCAAAGGGGTTCCGCGTGATGTTCGATCTAACGATGGGAGGAACCAGCGACCATATCCCGGATCTGCTGGAAAAGATGGCCGAATTCCCCATCTCGGGCGCATTCGAAGACCCGTTGAATTCTCGCGACATAGATGGTTACGTCGAACTCCGTAAACGTGCTCCGCTGCCGATCGTACTGCACCACGGTGCGCTGGGGCATACCTTCGAAGTTTTACGCCGCTCGGGTGATGCCTACATTCTTGGGCACAGCAAAATCGGCCAGGCAGTAAGAACCGCCGGACTGATGGCAGCAGCCAACGCACCGTTCATGCTGCAGAATGTCGGTGGCATGATTACCCGTGCGATGACGACACACATGCAGGCTGCCTTCAAGACGGCCAGTCATCCGTTTCATAGCGATGCGGAAACTTGGGATGATGATGTCGTTCACGAAAGACTGGAACCGATCAATGGACTGTTACGGGTGCCGGAAAAACCAGGGCTGGGTGTGACCCTCAACCGAGAAGCTCTCGATCGGCTCAAGCACCTGACGCTGCCGAAACAGGGTCCGTGGATCATCAGAACCCGTTACGCAAATGGAACGATGATGTACAACATTGCCAACACCAGCAATTCCATCTTCATGGTTCGCCCCGATCATCGGCGACTGGCTCCCATGAGCTATTGCGCGCCGGTTGCAACAGACTATTGGGATGACGATGGCACAGAGGCGTACAGGGTGATGTTTGCGAGGATCGAGCGTGAGGGGATCGTTATTGTCCGAGGGTAAATTACAGAAACCCAGGTAACGGCCGTAAGTCAAACAGAATACGATCGGGTGTTCCGGCTGTGTGTACCGTGAGTTCGAACAGAGCTGTTCTGGCCTTCACGTCGGCATTTTTCATATCGGGTTATGATTCTTCTCTGTACATTTGATTCGAGAATATGTCGTCACTGAGCGTTTTTGACTGGGTGATTTGTTTTGGTTACCTGGCCGTTGTCCTGGTGCTCGGACTTCGGTTCGCGGGACAGCAGCACACGAACGAAGATTTCTTTGTTGGTGGCCGACGTATGCACTGGCTGCCCATCGGCCTGTCCCTGTTTGCCGGCACATTCAGCTCTCTGTCTTTTGTGGGGTTGCCGAGCGAAGCGGCCTATCACGATTACCACCTGTACCTGTCGATTCTGTTCATCCCCTTCGTGGTTTCGCCGATCATTGCCTGGATGTTTCTGCCACTGTATTTCCGACTGGGACTCACCAGCGCCTACGAGTATGTCGAGCACCGCTTTAACCGCAGGCTGAGGCTGTTCTGCAGCATCCTGTTTATTGTCTATACCATCGGGTGGATGGGAAATCTGCTGAATGCTGTGGGTGTGATTCTGGCGGTCGTATTTGACCTGTCACCATATCAGACGGCGGCACTGCTGGTGGCGGTAGGCCTTTTCGCGACCCTGTACACAACGCTCGGTGGTGTCAAGGCGGTGGTCTGGACGGATATGCTGCAGGCGGTTGCATTGGGTGGCGGAATGGTGTGTGTGCTGTGGTTTACCCTGTCTCGAATTGACGGGGGCTGGTCAGCCGTCTGGGAGATCGGCCACCATCACAATCGCTTCGAAATGTTTCGTACCACGTTCGAGGCAAATGAAGGCAACGTCTATGCGGCCTGCGCCTTTGGTTTTTTTGTTTATCTGACCGGGCACGCAGTCAATTTCACGGCGGTGCAGCGGTATATGTCGATGCCGAGCCTGGCAGCCGCACGATGGTCGCTCGTGGTCAACGGCGTGGCGGCAACGCTGGTGTGTGGGCTCTTTTTTGCGGTCGGCAGCTGTTTGTTTACGTTTTATCAGCAACAGGAGGCCAAAGGGGCTGAAGGAACTGATTTGAATATCACCGACGCGGCGCCGGATATCGGGGCAGACGTGTCTTCCTCGCCAGGCGTCCGCGCGTCGCTGTACACACAACTGCGCGAACAGAAAAAGGAAGACCAGTTACTGCCGCGGTTTGTGATGAAAGAGATTCCTGTTTCGGGTCTGATGGGCCTGTTGCTGGCCGGGCTGTTCGCGGCGGCAATGAGCAGTGTAGACAGCGGCATCAACAGCATGACGGCATCGATTGCCTGTGACTGGATGCCCAGCCGTGAAATGAAACTCTGGCAAACCCGCCTGCTGTGTCTGTGTTTTGGGGTTGCGGCGGTAATCATGGCCGTTACGTTTTATTTTCAGGGCGGGAATGTGTTTCCGTTGATCATGAAGATAGCCGGTATGTTTTTCGGACTCATGCTGGCCGTGTTTCTACTCGGGATGCTGCTGCCCTGGGCGAATACATTCGGTGTCACGATCGGGCTGATTTGTGGTCACGTGGCACTGGCGTTAACGTTCTATCTGGGCATTTCGCACTGGTGGTTTGGCGCCATCACCTGCATACCGACTTTCGTGGTGGGGGCGATAGCAAGCCGCCTCGTAACGAATACTGCGGGAGAGACAGGTGGCCGGCAGTGACGCGGTTGACTGCAGACTTTATGCCCCGTGCTGCAGCCCCGAAAGTTCTCCGCTGCTGTCGCCAAGTTTTGCGACGTCCACGTCCATTCGATTCAGCATTGATAACCACAGGTTGCTTAACGGGGTTTCTTTGCCGAGGCGGATGTGCCGGCCTGGAGTGATGGTGCCGCATCCGGATCCGGCCAGAAGGATGGGCAGATCGTCATGGTTGTGCCTGTCACCATCGGAGTTGCCGCTTCCATAGGCGATCATGGAGTGATCAAGTAATGTGCCGTCGCCTTCCCGAACGGCATCCAGCTTTTGCATCAGATACGCCAGCTGTGTGGTATGGAAGGTGTTGATTTTTCGCACAGCAGCGAGTTTATCTTCGTTATTGCCGTGGTGTGACAGATCGTGGTGTCCGTCGGGTACGTCAATGAAGGGGTAAGGTCGGTTACTGAACTCATTGGCCAGTACAAACGTACAAATGCGGGTTACGTCTGTCTGGAACGCGAGTACCATCAAATCACACATCAGCCGGATATGTTCCTCATAGGAGTCCGGAATGCCGGCGGGGACTGGATAATCCGGGGTGGCAGCCGGAGGCAGTGTGGCAGC
Source organism: Planctomycetota bacterium (assembly GCA_963581585.1). Lineage (GTDB taxonomy): Bacteria > Planctomycetota > Planctomycetia > Planctomycetales > Planctomycetaceae > S139-18. Next base: position 210,835 of record CAUZPL010000001.1, on the reverse strand, counting down.
ACGGTCAATCCGCAGTTCAACATCACGGACGGCTGAAAAATATTCATCCAGTTTTCGTACATCCGCGGTACTCAGCTTTCGGGCGAGGTCTTTTGAGTCTTCCCGAATGAAATCTAGGATGCTCCTGCGGCGGGCGTCCCGCTGCTTTCCGTCACCATCCAGGCTCGATGCAAAAAGTCGTTCGAAAACCAGCTTCGGGTTTACCTCCTTTGGCAGAGGCTGTGTTGCGGAACGCCACGCCATCGTTGAAGAATAGACACTCGAGTAACCCGAATCACCAATCTTTCCAGCGAGGTCACAACCAAGTTCCAGGGAAGGAAGCCGGGTTCGGTCACCAACTTGGCTGACAGCAACCTGGTCAACCGAGATTCCGTTGCGGATATCCACGCCGTCTGTTTTCTTCGGATGCGCGCCGGTGAGGAACGCGGCAAGCGCACGAGCATGATCGCCGGCGCCGTCACCGTGCGGACGTGCCCCATCATCGGCCAGCCCGGTGATAACAGTCAGTTTGTGTTTCAATTCCGCGAGCGGCTCCATAATCGGCTTGAGTCTGTAACGCGGACCGGCCTCCAGTCCGCCATATTTTTGCCGTTGGGGACATGCAAAATTGCCATGCGATTTGGGGCAGCATTTTTCTTCGTCGCGCTGTCAGTCCAGCCGGCTTGTGGCCCCATGGCTTCGAGCTAGGGCAGCGCCAGCGTGGCACCGGTTCCGCGAAGTACCCAGCGACGGTGCAGCTTGAGTGAAGGCATCTCGATTTCCTTGTTCCGACAATCAGGACAGAATCGCTTAGTTGCCAGGAAGATCTTCAGCAAGCCCACGTCGACGGACAAATGGATCGCTCTTCACAATCTCAAGCACAAGCGAGGAAAGCCTGTAGTCATTTTGTGCAATCCGTTTTACCATCTGAGCAAGCACCGGTTGGTCCTAGTATTCGATCCCTCTGCCAAGAGCATAGATAAACATTTTTTCCGTGAGGCATTTTGCGAAGTCGTCTTTGCGCTCGCGTAGAATCTGCCTCAGACCACTCAGCCCGGAGAACCGTCGACCGTCCGGAAGTTCGCCGGAGGCGTTAACGGGGTGGTTTCCGTCTTTTTTCCGCCAGGCGCCGACTGCGTTGTAGTTTTCAAAGGCAAAGCCGAGGGCATCCATTGTCGCGTGGCAGGACGCGCAATTCGGGTTCGCTTGGTGCTTTTCCATCTGTTCACGTAATGTGCCCGTCAGCGGGCCGTTTTCGTCTGCGAGTTCCGGGACATTCGGCGGTGGTGGAGTGCCAAGTATCTGTTCCAGAACCCACTTTCCGCGTTTGACCGGCGATGTGCGTGTCGGGTTGGACGTCACAGTCAGGATGCTTGGCTGTGTCAGCAGTCTGCCACGCTGCCCATTCCGGACCACTACGCGGACGAACGCTTCAGCTGGTATCGGTTCACCTTGCGGATGTTCAGGCTCACCACCGACTACATTGCCGGCTGTATCAGCAATGCCGTAGTGTTCTGCAAGTAGCGCGTTAAGGAATGTAAAATCTGTGTCAAGCAGATCGAGGATGCTGCGGCCCTCCTGCATAACAGTTCTGAAGAGCAGTTCCGTTTCAGTCAGCATGGCTGCACGGAGCCTTTCCGAAAACGCCGGAAACAGCTTCGCATCAGGATTTAGCCGTTCCAGTCTTCCCGTCTGAAGCCATTGTCGGCTAAAGCTGCGGACGAATTCTGATGACCTGCCGTCGGCCAGCATGCGCGTTATCTGGTCTTCGAGGTTCGCCCTCAGCTGTCGGGCCTCGGCGAGACTCATCAGCTCGTCATCGGGCATGGACGACCACAGGAAATACGACAGCCGTGAGGCCAGATGAAACGAATTAACCGGTCGCGGGTTCGGGTCGGCCGGACGGTCATCCAGCTCAACCCGAAACAGAAACTTCGGTGAGCACAGAATAATCTGAACCACTTTCTGCATCGCTGTTTCCCAGTTGTCGCCATCAGCCATGGCGGCCTCTGCAAACTCAACTAAGCGGTCGAGTTCCGCCTGTTCGGGCGGTCATCGGAAGGCCCGCCGGACCAGACGGGAAATTACTTCGATGTGCTGTTCAGCCTCCGTCTTTTGCGGCGAACTGGCAAGTAATGCCAAATGCGAGGCGGGCAGCGTATGCAGCGGACCTTCGCTGGAGAGGTGCTCAACATGGAGTACAGCTGTGGTCCGGCCCGTGGGTGGCCGGACCACGGCAATTCCGGCACGCTGTATCGCACTATCGCCATGAATGAAAAACTTAATGGTCTGCTTTTCTCCGGCTGTCCGCGCTGTGATCTCAAAGATCTTCAATACCTTGGCTGCCTTCAGAACACTCCGATCCGATCCCATTAACCGAGCCAACTCGGCCTCGCTGGAGGCATCCTTGAGGTCTGCGCCCGAGACAAACAGTGCAACTTTGACTGGTTCGTCACCGACCGACTCGGCGTAGAGAGTTGCACGAAAACAGAAATCTGCTTTTTGGGAGAGCTTTAAATAGCTTCCGGACGTTGTCAGCGGTCCGGCAATATCCGGCTCCTCGGCGGTGGGGTCGAGCAGGCGAAACGGTACATCCTCCATATTGCCCCGCGGGCTCAGATAGCGTCCCAGGGCGTAACGTACTGAGGGCGCAGGAGGTGTGACCTTGATGACCCGTCGGGAAACCGTTTCTGCTGCATCAAGGTATCGCTCGATCAGCAGCGGGGACATTGTCAGTACATCACTGATGTTGTCAAATCCGTAACCGACCTCGTCATCCGGAAATTTTTCCGTCGGATCAAAGTCAATACCCAGAAGATCCCGAACGGTATTCGCATACTCACGACGATTCAGTCGCCTCAGCGTCGTCCGTCCCGGGTCAGGTGGGGCCGTGCTCTTCGAAAATGTCACGCACGAGTTTGATGAAGTTGCGACGTCGGTCCGGTGCAGGCTGTACGAAGTCTGCAGGCGGCATCACTCCGGTGTCGACCATTTGCAGAATGGAGTCCCATTTACTTCGTGCGAGAATCAGCGATGCATTGGTTGTAAATTCTGTCAGGGACAGTTCGCCTTCCGGCGCATCGCCGCTGTGGCAATCAATGCAGTGCTGTTGCAGAAACTCCGTACCGAACTCACCAAATGTCCGTGTGGCTTCTGTGGCGGGAGCTGAAAGCGCAAAGATCAGGCTGCAGAAAGCAAATAACACATATTTCATGGCGGGAAGCCTTCCGCAGATTTGTGGATACGTCGGCGGTCGCCTTGGCTGATCCTCAGGGAGTCCTGACGTCACAAAAAAAGGCGCTGCAGAACCAGTCTCTGGCACGGACGCCATCTCCGGAGATGCCCATAACCGGCACACTCGACAACTTCTGAATTCCGCACTCTACCTGTCCGGCCGATAGCCGGCCTTGCCCGGAATACTTGTTCGGATGCTTACCAGACGCGAACCACAGGTTATATAAAGAGTCTTCAGATCCCGTCCGCCAAACGTACAGTTCGTGACGGTGTCCTCTGGTGTTTTGCGGTAGGCGAGCAGCTTGCCGCCGGGTGAGATCACATGAATTCCAGGCTTGGTGTCGAGGGTCTCGCTTGTATTCCGTGTCCTGTGCAGGCCCGCCGCTACGTAGAGATTGCCTTCGGCGTCAATACACATGCCGTCACCGCTTCGTCCCGGGTAGAAGTTGACCAGCACACGTCCGTTTGCCACGGTCCCGTCGGCCTTCAGGTCATAGACGCGAATATCGCGATGATGGTCAGCGGCCGGATGTGCTTCGATCAGATAAAGCTGCTGGTTGTCCGGCGAAGTGACAATTCCGTTGGGCATATGAACTTCGGGCCAGGCCAGGATTTGATGTGTCGAGCCATCAGGGTCGATGCGATAAACGGCCTTGACGTTTTCATCCTTTGGGTCGTTCACTTCGGACCGCGATGTGAAATAGATGCGTCCCCCGCCATCCATACACAAATCGTTTGGTTTGGCCAGTCGCCGTCCGTTGTGGCCACTGGCGATCGCTTTGATTTCTCCTGACACGGGGTCGGTCTGCGTAACACGCGCTGCGTCGCCTTCGCAGGCCAGCAGGCTGCCGTCCGGAGCAAAATAAAGACCGTTTGTTCCGTTTGAGCCGCTGCGAAAAACCGAAAGTGTCCTATGCCGCGGATCCCATTTCAGGATTTTGCTGGCAGGCACATTCGTAAACAGCACATTGCCGGCGCGGTCGGCTGCGGGCCCCTCGGTGAAGACTGCGTCGTCCCGGACCTGCACCAGATTTTTCACCGGACCAAGATAACGCTCCGAATAGAGTCCCGAATAATCCGTCGGTTTTCCCGCAGCGGACTTTACCAGCGGTGTGGCCACCACGGCGGCAGCCGTACTCATGAGAAAGCGGCGACGCGACTTTTGGCAACCCGGCAATTGGCGACCATACATAAAAGGAACCCGTTGAAGAAGATAGACCGGCCATTCGGTAACACGATTGTCTACTGCCTGGCAGCAAAGTCAAATACCCTCAGGCTGCTGGTTTCGGGCCGTCATCGATTCAGGCTGCCTGCCCGGGATGTGAGGCAGTCGAACCGTCCAGCCTTCGATATGAGCAGTCATTCACAGCAGTATCTGTTTGACATCAATCGTCCAAACACGGGCTGCTGTGTTGGGAACCAGGCGGCGTGCATGCGACGGCGGCGTGGGACAAGATTATGATACGCTGCAAATTGCACCCTCGCTGTTTTTTTATCACGACGGCAATGACAAAACACAGGACCCGTCGGCCGGCGGGGTTCATATCAGGGGAACACGATCAATGGAACGACGTCACTGGTTGAAGTCAACGGCCCGAGGGGCGGGACTGCTGGGAATACTCGCAGGTAAAGCGTATGGTGAGGATCCGCCGCCGGAACTGCATAAGGGAGCAAACGGCAAAATGGATCGCGATGTGAAGATCACAGACATACGTTCCATTCTGACGGCACCGGCCGGAATTCGGCTGGTGGTAGTCAAGGTCGAGACGAATCAGCCGGGGTTGTACGGGCTTGGTTGTGCAACATTTACTCAGCGGGCGCGGGCTGTTGCAACGGCAGTGGACCAGTTTCTGAACCCGTTCCTTGTTGGCAAGCCGGCACTCGAAGTCGAAGACATCTGGCAGTCGTCGTTTGTTAGCTCTTACTGGCGCAACGGTCCGGTTCTCAATAATGCGATGAGCGGTGTGGACATGGCGCTATGGGATATTCTGGGAAAGGTTGCCGGCCTGCCCGTGTATCGACTGCTGGGCGGAAAGGTGCGGATGGCCGCCGATGTCTATCGACATGCCAGTGGCGGGTCGTTCGAAGAAGTGACAGACCAGGTACGAGGGTACATCGAGCAGGGATATCGTCATGTGCGTGCCCAGGTCTCGGTACCCGGGTTGTCAACGTATGGGTCGCATCGAGGAAATCAACAGGACAACCGCCCGCCGAATCAGAAATCGATTGTGTGGGAACCAAAGCCTTATGTCCGCCTGATCCCGCGTCTGTTCGAACACCTGCGCCAGGAAGTCGGCGATGACGTCGAATTACTGCACGATGTACACGAGCGAGTGCCGCCAATCCTTGCAATTCAGCTTGCGAAAGATCTTGAACCCTACCGCCTGTTTTTCCTTGAAGATCCTTTCAGTCCGGAAGACATTGGTTACTTCCCGCAACTCCGTCAACAGACCAGTACGCCGATTGCGATGGGTGAACTCTTTAACAACCCACACGAATGGACCGGCCTGGTTTCGGATCGCCTCATTGATTTCATTCGGGTCCATATTTCGCAGGTGGGAGGGCTGTCGGTCGCTCGAAAAATGGCGGCGATGTGTGAATTTTTTGGCGTCCGCACGGCCTGGCATGGCCCCGGCGACGTTTCTCCCGTTGGTCATGCGGCCAATGTGCATCTTGATCTTGCGGTCGCTAATTTTGGGGTCCAGGAAGCACATGCCTTTACACAGGCCGAACAGGACGTCTTTCCTGGTTGCCCGGAGTTGCGAGATGGCTACTATTGGGCCAGCGACACGCCAGGTCTGGGTGTGGACCTGGATGAAAAACTTGCAGCGCAATTTCCCATCAAAGACGACCCGCCGTTCGATCTGGAATGGGGGCTGCTGCGACGAGGCGACGGAACCGTGGTGAAGCCGTGAGACGTGCGGATTCTTCCGAACCCTTCATCTGAAACTGGCTCAAGGTGATTCAGGCGGCAAGTGTAACAGAAGATGTTTCGCCGTGACGCTGGAAAACGCTGGCCGTGGCCAGCCAGCCAGCCGGGGAAGTCGGTTTAAGTTACGTCGGACCACCGGGCAATTTTGCCCTCTCGGTATGAAATGTTGGCCAGGTGGGCGGCGGCGGCCGAACGAACACCTTCTTCGGCAGGACACGAAGGCTTTTCCCGAGTGCGTATGCAGTTTGTCCACTCGCGAAGGTGATACAACGCGCCGTCGACTTCGTCGTAGAAATCAAGTCCGAGAATATCACGTTTGCCCTCGACACGCTGGCGAGGTGCCACGTTCCTGCCACGTTCCGGACGCACTTCATAGCGACCACGGTCGCAGTACAGGTTGCCTTCGGTCCCCATAAAAAGGAGTGAAGATCGGTTTTGATGATTGAGAAAGGTTCCTTCGAAATAGGCCTGCAGCTTTTTGTCAGGATACGCCAGCAGTGTTTGCACTGTGTCGGGTGTTTCCCAGAGTCCACTGGCAGCGAACTGATCACCGATGCTCATGGCCAGCTTCGGATTGTCCATGTCGAGCATCCAGTAGGCGGTGTCGATCCAGTGGACCATCAGGTCGGTGAAAATGCCGCCACCAAAATCCCAGAACCAACGCCAGTTCCGCATGCGATATTCGTCGAAAGGTTGTTCCGGTGCCTTTCCGAGAAACTGTTTCCAGCGGACACTGCCGGGATCGATGCCATATCTGGTTCGCTTCCAGTGCGCTGTGTTTCGGTTCCATGAGAGCCGGATCTTGTGAATCAGGCCGAGCTGGCCTGAGAGCAGAACCTCGCGGGCTTCTTTCAGGTGTGGAATATTGCGCTGCTGCGTACCGACCTGGACAATTCGTCTGAGATTCTCCTGGGCCGCGATGACTTCTGTACCTTCGTTCAGGTTGTGCGTCAGCGGCTTCTCGACGTAGACATCTTTACCTGCTTTGCATGCGTCAACGGTCATCGGTACGTGCCAGTGATCCGGTGCCGCGATCAGCACTGCGTCAATGTCGGAACGGTCGAGCAGTCGACGGTAATCGGAACCCTCACGGATGGCCTTTGAGTCTGCCAGCCTGGCCCCTTTTTCAAGGTGCTCGTCCCATACATCACAGACTGCAGCAAGGCGAACGTTCGGGATCTTCGCCAGCCGTGGCATCAATGTCCCCCGAGCCCGCCCACCCGTGCCGATGCAGGCGACGTTCAGCGTGTCATTAGCGCCATAGCCCCGTGCAGACTCAACAGTGATCGTGGAAACAGCAACGGCGCCAGCCGCCAACAGCTGGCGTCGGTGAAAGGTATTTGCCATTGTGTGAGTTCTTGTGATGGTAAAGGAAGGTACGTGTCCCGCAGCCCAGTCCGCGGCAGGGGTCGTTGGCTGGCAGATAGAATAGGCGGCAGCATGAATGAACACACGTTGATCGTGCTGCATTTGTCGGTGCCCGGCAATCCCCGGGGAGGGGGGACGAGGTAACAGCCTCAAAGGACCGCGTTCGGGAAATACTGTGCCGACGACAACGACCCGCGGAAGATTGCGGCAAGCCCTGTAGCTTGACAGCAGCAGTCACAAAACTAGGCTGACGCCGCGGCCTCCAAACTGCGCTGCTGAGAATGGAGCGACAAATGCAACCTCGCGGAATACATGAGATTTCGAAGTGTCTTTTCTGTCTGGCGATCGTAGTCGTTGCGGAATACTGTGTGGCGTCCGACAACTGGCCCCGGTTTCGTGGACCGGGCGGAACCGGAACCAGCAACCAGACGGGCCTGCCAGTCGAATGGTCGGGTGCCGATTATGCATGGAAAACCAGGCTGCCAGGTTTGGGGCACTCGTCGCCGTGTGTCTGGAATGATCACCTGTTTTTGACGTCGGCTGTCGACGATGGCCGGAGACGCATGTTGCTCGACATCGATGTTAAAAGTGGTGACATTCGCTGGACGAAGACCACGGCCTTAAAGACACATCCCAGACACGAGTTGAACAGCTTCGCGTCAGGCACCCCGGCAACAGACGGCAGGCGGGTCTATGTTTTGTTTGTTTCCGACGATCAGATGCTGGTAAGGGCCTGCGATTTCGACGGTGAACAAGTTTGGGAACGGGATCTCGGACCGTTTTTTCAGAGGGAAGCACAGGTGCACGGGTCCGGAACTTCTCCAATAGTGTTCGAGGATCTGGTTATCATTGCCAATCAGCAGGATGGACCGGCGTCGATCATTGCTCTGGATTCGGCGACGGGAAAAACGCGCTGGAAAAATGAACGCACACTGCAAATGACAGCCCATTCGACCCCGTTGGTGCTGCAGCGCGCGAATTCCGAGCCTCAACTCTTTTTTTCCAATAAGGACGATGGAATCGTGTCACTGAATGCACGAAACGGGGAACTTTTGTTCCGCGCGGATGTATTGAATGCACGCTGCGTCGGTTCACCCGTGATTGCCGGAGATCTGGTACTGGCAACCTGTGGAGGAGGTGGCCGTGGCAGTTACCTGGCTGCGGTTTCCGTGGACAGCCGGGGTGAGATCGACGGGGCGGCTTCGGCCGCCTGGACGCGTGATCGCGCTTTGCCCTATGTGCCGACACCCGTCGCAGTTGGCGAGTATGTATTTCTCTGGGGCGACAACGGTGTTGTTGTTTGTGTCGAAGCGAAGACAGGTCGTGAAGTCTGGACGGCCCGTGTTGCCGGCGACTACTCAGGATCTCCCGTATGCGCCGACGGTCGGATCTACTGTGTTGCCCATGATGGAACGATAGCGGTTGTTGAAGCCAGCTCCAAATTCAAACTGCTGGGCAGAAACCAGCTGGGTGAGGGCAGCCGCAGTACGCCCGCCGTGGCGGCTGGCAGAATGTTTATCCGCGGCTTTGAGCATCTGTACTGCCTGGCGTCGAAAACGGCTGTTAAAATTTCTGCTGCACAATAGTTCGTGTTTAGCTCGCCAGGCCGGAACACCCCGCTGACTCTCCGGGCATGTCTCAAACCATGAAAGGCGGAATTTGATACAGGACCCGGCCTTCTGTCAGGTCCGGGTCTTCGTGTCGCTGCACTCACCAGGAGATAGTGACTACTTATTGGTTCTGGCGCATCCGGCAATATATTTGTGGCCACAGGCCGCTTATGCGTAACCCTCGCCGACAGCAAACGATTTAGGGCAATTGTGCTCGTGTGCCCCTCCGTGTACCGCGTCTCGTGGACATTGACGAATCCGGAGCCGGACAACGGCCGGTTTCGTCATAGCCGGTAAACAGTGTCACCTCACCGAGATCCAGCTCCGGCCTTTCCTTTGTCTGGCTCAACTCGTCTTCGGCGTCGTAGTCACAAAAACATTTACAATGACCAAAAGAATCGATTGAATTACTCGCGTCGCTTGGTTTTCCGGTCGCACCTCCCGCAGAAACGAGGGTTGCATTTGGCGGGCCCGCTCCCCGTAATCGCATCGACCTCCATGGACGGACCCCGCAGGTTCTCGCATTTAGAGATCCACTGCATCGTTGAGGCCGGTCAATCACGGGCCGTCAGCCGCGGCCGATGATGTAACGTTGCGGATCGACCTCCTCCCGCAACACGCGCAACTGCTCGTCGTCGGGCGTGGGTGTTCGTCCCAGTGGTTCTTTCACCAGCAGCTCAAAACCAGTGTTGGCCTGAACCTCGTCGAGCATGACATTCGGGTGCAAAGATTCAACCTGCATTCGTTTCGATTGTTCGTGGAATTCCATCACGGCAAGATTTGTGATCACTTTGTATGGCCCGGTTCCGGGCGGTAAGCCCGCCTTTTCGCGCGCCCCAGGACCATCGAGAAAGCCTGGGGTCGTGATAAAATCCAGGCGTTCGGTAAACCGCCGTCGGTCGTGAGGTGTGATGACAAGAATTCGCCAGCACAGGGATCCCAGGTCGTTGGCGCCGCCACTGCCGGGAAAGCGAACAGTCGGTTGCTGGTGATCTGCGCCAATTCTTGTGGAATTCAGGTTGCCAAACATGTCGATCTGGGCCCCACCCAGAAATGTATAATCGACCAGCCCGCGCTGGCAGGTTTCCATCACGTCGCCCATGCTTGTGGCCATCAATCCCTGATGAAAAGTGCGAGAATCACCGACGCTGATTGGCATGCGCTGCAACAGCGGGCCGACACCACCGGCCTCGAACATCAACGTCAGGTTTGGCGCAGATGTCTTTTGCGCCAGCATCGACGCTGCACAGGGTGCGCCAGTTCCGACAACCACCATCGCGCCGTCATCGATTAGTCGCGCGGCGGCACAAATCATCATCTCCATGGAATTAAATTCAGGCATTCGGCCTACACCATTAATTCTTCATTGCGTAATTCTTCCAGCCGTTGTGCGCCACCACAAACCTCTAGGTATTCGGCAAAATCCTGAATGCCAAAGAGAAAGCGGTCCAAGAATTCTCGATATGAGTCAACGCCGGCTTCCGCCACCAGCCACTGACGCAAGTGTTCTTCGTCCGAAAAATATTCGTACGGCATGTTGCCCGGATAGCTTCCGAAACGGACTTCACAGACGGCGTCGACACAATAAAACGGGATCACTGTTACAGTGGGGTCGCGTCGGATTTCATCATTATCAATGAGTCGTTCACAGCTGATGATCAATTTTTTTGCGGCTCGGGCAACGTGCCAGTCGGCAACCGATGTGCCGCGTATGCGGCAGTTGCCGTAATGGTCAGCCTCATGAACGTGGATTGCTGCCACGTCAGGCCAAAGTGCCGGCACGGCGATGAGTGTTTCGCCGGTAAAAGGGCAGGTGATCTGTACGGCAGCACTGTGACGAAAGGTGTCGCTGCCGGCCAGTGAACGGGCCGGCAGAAACGGTACACCCATTGCGGCTGCCTGAAATCGCAGGGCCAGCGTGTAGTTTGACCATTCGCAAACTTCGACCTCACCGCTTTGCATCACCCGTCGTGCGTGTGGTGACAGCCCCCGTGCTTCCAGCCCGACGATGTAAGCCGAGTCGACACGCTTCAGCAACTGACCCCGACCAGTCTGGTTCCCGGCGCACAGAATTTGAAAATCATGTGTCGTCGTATGCCCGGCGAGACCGAGGCCTCGTTTGTTTTGGCGCACGATTTCGTGCATCACGGCCGTGGCAATACGGTCACCACCGAAACCACCGGAAGCCAGGTAATCGCCGTCACTGACAAACTGCGCCACGGCATCCGAGACCGACATCACCTTGTTGACCATGCCTTTCGGCTTACTCCGGAAGTACTCGCGCGCCGCATTGCAGTCGGGAGACGTGAAGAGCGGGCCTTTGGACTGTAGCTGAGCTTTGTATCGTGCCATTCGGATTTAATCAGTCCCCGGAACGCCGATTGTGTTCAGGATTTCCCGAAGTTCGGCCACTTCGTCGTCATTCAGTTCCCGGGTCGGCAGGCGACTCGGACCATGCGGTCGACCGACAATCTTCAGCGCCGCACAGACGACCGGGCTTTCCGCGGCAGTTCGCTGCCACATGCGTTGGCGGAATTCCTTCCACGGCCAGTTCACTGAAGTGACCTTCTGCTGAGCAGCCGCATAATCGCCGGCTTCCAGCAGTTTCCACACAGACAGGTCGTGCTCGGGCCAGATTGTACACAGGTGCGTGATAAAGCCGGTGCCTCCCAGCAGGTGATTCATCAACGGTAACCCCTGGTTGTCGACGACTGCCATTCGGTCCGCGAACTGATGCACACCGCGCTGGTACGTTGCGTTGTTCGGGCTCGACCACTTCAGCGCAACGCACCGAGGCAGTTCAGCAAGCAGCTCCAGCTGTTGCAGGGACATGTCGTAGCCCTCCCAATGCGTGTTGTAGATCATGATCGCAGTACTGCTGGTTGCGTCGTGAACCGTCCGGAACAGACGCAGGCAGTCTTCGGCAGACGATGCATAGTAATACCCGGGCGAAAACTGAATTCCATAAGCGCCAATTTCTTCCGCGTAACGCGCCATCTCGATGGTGACGGACGCGTTGGTGTCCTGTGCACCGACCAGCACCGGCGTGCGGTCTTCAGCTGCATCCACAATGGTTCTGGAAACGGCTTTGCGTTCTTCGACTGACAGCATGGGAAAATCGCCGCCAGCTCCCACGGCCAGCAAAACGCCGCTCCCTTTGACGACGCCGTGGTCGATCACATAACGCACGTTTTCACGAATACCGGCATGATCGATGGAGAGGTCATTGTTAAAATTCGTGACGACGGGGATCATCGGCCCGCGCAATGTTTGTTTGACTTGTTCGATATCCATCAGCGGTCTCAGTTTACAGTGTGTCAACGATAGTGGATTCTCACGGCAGACCGGACTGCAGGATCAACGGTGATTGTTCCCGTTGTGAAGCCAGGCGGGTCAAGCCCATAGCTGTCCGACTCGAAAGCTGCGAGGGGCGGCATAAATGATTACTAACCCGCAGTATTGCGCACTGGTGAGAAATCTGCCAAGCATTGAGTATAGTGAAATTGGCAAGAAAGAATATCACTTCGAACGGCGGGACTGCTCCGTGTGTTCAGCTTCATTACGCAGAGCTTTCGGATAACACCGAGATATGTGGCAAACAGGGCCGACGGCGAACTTTCCACGGCGTCTACGCTCATTCCTGCACGGGAACCGCCCTGAAAGTGTACAAATCCGCCATTATCAAAAGGAACTCCAGGCGCACAACACGTTCCTTCAGCGTGTTAATGCGATGTTGTTTCCATTTCATCTCGTGGGCGGTGCTGTCACCATTGAAAGGGACGCTGTTCTCGTAGCCGAAGCCGGGAAGTGGATTGCGGCCGGAATCTACCACGCGGACCCTGAGCTCGCCCTGTTTCCCGGCCAGCGAGGTGGCATCGCAATTCACGAACAGCCCTCCCCCCGGCCAGCGGATTCTGCGCGTGCAGACGACGCCCCCATGCTCGGGCCCGCGAAGCGAGACGAAGCCCTCCTTGCGAATTGTGACGACGCCGATGCCGGCCGCGCGTTCTATTGAATGATGTGGACCTGCATGGCCCGAGTAATACATGCGCCACTGGTCGCCAACCTCAATCCACTGCGGTGAACCGAACACCATTCCGTCGTCCCACGCACTTTCCGGTCCCAGCCCGATGAGCGTCGGCCGAAAAGGCAGGCGTTCGAATACACGACCGTTCCGGCTGATGGCAAGTTGTGTTTCGATCAGTCCCGCCTCCAGCCTGTATGGCCAGACGAAGCCCCAGTAGATTCCGGCATGGTAGCGCACCGGCATGCCATAAAAGAAATTGGCACCCTCGAGTTCACCTCCAGAGACCCCGCCTGCATCTTCCACATCCGGGATGAGGATATTCTGTGTGTCCAGCGGCCATTCGGTCCACAGTTCCCTGTTTTCCAGGCGGGCGATGCGCCGCGTCGCGCCGCGGGTAATGTTCTCGCCGTCGCCATAACGGTCAGTGGCACGGGTGAACCACACGAAGAGCTTCCTGACGGGATCCCAGACGATGGAGGCGTGCGTGTCAGGATGGAAATCGCGCCCAATGAGCGTGACGCTCGATTCATCCCAGTGGATGCAATCATTCGAACCCACGAGGTGCACACCCGCGGCGGTCACGTAGTACATGACGTATTTGTGGCCCCGGCGGTGCTCTTTGGGGATAGTGAGCAGGTATTGGGAGTAAGCGCCTATAGTCTGCGGGCTATCCCGGTCCGAAGGAGCCTGCCAGCAGATGTTGTTGTCATTCGACTTTTTCCAGTTGTAGAAGCCTAGGTTTGGTGTCGTCCACTTGATGCCGTCACTCGACTCCGCATAGGCAACCGCGTAGGTGTACTTCAGCGGTTCAAGACTGTAGTACCAGAAATCTTGGTAGAGCATCCGGTACAGACGCGCGTCCTCATCCCAGACGACATTGACGTAACCCCCGTTGTCCGGGAGGACCGGATTTGTGGGGTGCTTGACGGGCCGATGAACCGCCCGCACGAAGACCTCGTCGCGTTTCCGCAGTGGCCAGCGGTTGTCGACGATGTAGTCGTCGATGAAGAACTGGGATTCATGACCGATTTCGACTGGTTCTTCCGGCAGATCTGTGTCGGCAACGGCCAGTGGGGCGAGCACTGTAAAGATTGCGCTGAAGACTGCCGCGACTGGCCTGAGGTTCATTTTTGGCATCGTCGTGCTTTCCGGCGCATCACTCAACGCTGATCGCGGTGGTCTTGCCGTTCTTTTACTCGGGACTCCGTATGTGTGTCTTTGTAGCCGACAGCTCGGTGCCTACGCCAAGCCATAAGCCTTCCCATTCTGCAAGGCCCTCGTTTCGAATGCCAGTTTGCTTCCGGATGTCTGTCATTCTTTTGAGCCGCTATTCCAGCTCCCTCCGCGCATGGACCGGGCGGGCATCGTATAACCATTCCCCCGACTTTCATCGAATCGTCACCCATGGACTGCCCATGTGGGTTTTCACAACCACGCGGCTGGAGACAGGTGGTCCGGCGCAGAAAAAAGACATTGATCCAGCGGACGTGAAAATATTATTTTTCCCAAATAGAAGACCAAAACAAGTGCCCGTTTCGAACGGAAGACTGACACTGTTGTTTGGCACAGGGCGTGTCACAAAGACGCGATGTTCGGTGACGTTGACGATGGAACGTAAGTGGATTGAACTGTTGGCATTCACGGGGTCTGCGGTCGCACCTGCGTCGCCGCGGGCTCAGTTCCTACTGGTATTCGCGAGGCCAAAGGCGGCCCCGACAGATTCAGTCCGGAGACAGCTGACGCGCCCGGATGAGGGTGTGCTGCACCGGAGCATGTCCGCAAACAATCAATAGTGTGGCGGTTGTTCCTCTTGAGGGTCACGCTGTTCAGTCGGTTGATGCAGTAGTTCCAGTTCGTGCTCAATGCGTATGAAACGCTGATCCATTTCCCGCAGACGTGTTAGCTGATGCATCAGTGACCCATTGATCTGCTCGATGTCCTGTTGCAGATGTGCCAAAAGCGTTTCCAGTCGCACGAGGCGATCTTCGTTGTCAGACATCACAATTCCAGACCGGACAGTCGCGCCACCTCGTTTACGTCTTTGTCGCCACGTCCGGAAAGACAGACCACCACTACTTCATCCGAACGGCGTTTTGCGGCGACAGTCATCGCATATGCGATGGCATGGGATGATTCAATCGCCGGCAGGATGCCTTCGGTCCTTGCCATCGTGTGGAACGCGCTGAGTGCCTCATCATCCGAAACACTGGTGTAGGTGACTCGGCCGGATTCTTTCCAGTAGGCGTGTTCCGGGCCGACGCCTGGATAATCCAGGCCGGCAGAAACGGAATGAACGGTCTGAGTTTGTCCGTCACCATTCTGCAGAACATAGCTGTAGCTTCCGTGCAGAATCCCCGGCTGTCCAAAGGTTAAAGTGCTGGCATGGTCGCCCGCCTCGGGACCGCGCCCGCCCGCTTCCACTCCTGTCAATGCCACGGACTGGTCATCAATGAACGGATAAAACATGCCGGCGGAATTCGAACCACCACCCACGCACGCAATGATTTCCTCCGGCAGTCTTCCAAATTGTTCCAGACACTGCTCCCGTGTTTCTGTGCCAATCACGGACTGAAAATCACGAACCATCGCCGGAAATGGATGCGGGCCAACCACACTCCCGAGGATGTAATGGGTATCCCGGACTGACGACATCCATTCACGCAGCGCTTCATTGACCGCGTCACCCAGAGTCCGTGAACCGGTGGTCACCGGTCGAACCACAGCTCCCATTGTTTGCATATTGAACACATTCAGTTTTTGCCTTCGAATATCCTCTTCGCCCATATACACGACACACGGAATTCCAAACCGGGCACAGGCCGTCGCAGTTGCCACACCGTGCTGGCCGGCCCCGGTTTCTGCGATGACTCGCCGTTTCCCCATTCGCAGCGTCAGCAGAATCTGACCGATCGTATTATTGATCTTGTGAGCCCCCGTAAGATTCAGGTCCTCTCGCTTGAAGTAGATCTTTGCACCACCACAGCGTTCGCTCAGGCGCTCGGCAAAGTAAAGTGGATTCGGCCGGCCAACATAGTTGTGCAGCAACTCCTTAAACTGTTGATCGAATTCCGGATCGTCCCTTGCCGACTGCCAGGCCTCCGTCAGCTGATCTAGGGCGTACATGAGGGTCTCAGGAACATATCGACGCCCGAATTCACCAAACCGCCCGCGTTCATCGGGAACGGACGTCAAAGAACTTGCAGGGCTGGTTGCCATGGAGGCATCATTCTGATGGAAAACAGATTTCGAGTGTCTGCATCATGTGCATTTTTCCGTCACGGACAAGGATTGATTAGACGGAGCCCGTGAATTCACGGTTCAATCGCCATGCAGCGTGCGATCCCATCGGTATCTTCGGTGGTGCAAAATGGCAGCTCACTGCGCGAAAAACTGGCAACCAGCAGCGGGGGCGATTTGAGCATGTGATATCACGGGACGAATGGTTTGAATCAGCCATCCGCGCTAACAGACCTCGTTGTCTTTATTTCTACAGTAAAAGCTTGTTATTCCGTGTAAGCATTAAGTGATAGACGTCGCCACCGTGCTCAATCAGCACTTGTCTTCGCCTCTGGAGCAGGGTGGATGCGACAATGGGCTGAGGAACGTCCGGCTCATCTGCATCCCTGGATTCAGGTTTTCCGGGCCCGTTGTCGGACATTCTTCCTGCGTGAGTTGAGCAGGAGCTCAGCTGACCCGAGGGGATTGATTGCAAATTGCGGGAATCCATTGCAAAACAACGGCGTCTGCCTTGCGACTTTCGATTCTTCGGTAACATACTGACATTGAGACTCAGTCGCAATGTCGGCGGCTGTTTGGTTTGCTCAGATTCTCACCAGCCAGCTCAACCGAGTCAGCCAGCCAGCTACGCTCTCTACTCGGAAGGTAGTTTCATGCAACTGTCACGAAAACGTGGTTTTACGCTCATCGAGCTCCTTGTTGTCATTGCGATCATTGCAATCTTGATTTCGTTGCTGTTGCCGGCCGTGCAACAGGCTCGGGAGGCAGCTCGGCGCACCTCGTGCAAAAACAACATGAAGCAGATTGGTCTGGCGCTCCACAACTACCTGGACACTTACAGTGTATTCCCGCCGTCCTTTGTTGCAGATATCGGGACTGGCACGAACACACCCGGCGGCGAGTGGTCAATTCACGCTCGCATCCTGCCCTTTCTTGAGCAAGCCAATCTCTACAATCTGGCTGACCTTAATCTCGCTTACGATGATCCTGCCAATGGTGAGATTGCCTCACAGCGAGTTGCAACATACCTGTGCCCCAGTGAGCTGAATGACCGAGCCAGGGAGAAGAATGGGGTACCAATTCACTACCCAGTCAGCTACGGCTACAACGGTGGCACCTGGAACGTCTTTGACAATTCGACAGGAAAGCCGGGGAATGGATCATTTGCCCCGAATTTTTCCTCTCGCCCCAGAGACTTTAGCGACGGCATGACCAACACGATTTGCTTTTCTGAAGTCAAGACTTACACGCCATACAATCGTGACGGAGACCAGGGAACCACCACCATCCCATCAACAGCGGCTGAGGTCGACGCCTTAATTGCCACGGGTGGGTCTAATAAATCTAATAGCGGGCATACCGAAGGTGTTGACGGCCGCGTTCATCAAACTGGTTTTACTGTAACGCTCCCTCCAAATTCAAAAGTCCACGTGCCCGGCGTAAACAATGACCAGGGCGACTACACTTCCTGTCGTGAAGATAAGTCGTGTGCTACTTCGACATTTGCTGCCGTGACGTCACGCAGCTATCACGTTGGCTGCGTGCAGACCCTTTTGATGGACGGCTCGGTTCACACCATCAGTGAGAACATTGATCTGAGCATCTGGCGGAAACTTGGTCAGCGAAACGACGGTAGTGTCCTGGGCGAATTCTAAGAACTTTGCCGGTGGTTTTCTCATGGAGGGCCTGGCCCCTGGACGACAGATTTGAGTAATAGCCCACCCCGGTTGGGTCAACCGGGGGCTTTCAGTTGACCCCAGCCAACCTTCGACACTTGGCTCACAGGTCACGAGAGCGATATTCACTTTAGCGGCGCGTCTTCGTCATGTCCGCCGTGTGGTGGCCAAGTTCCAGCAACCAGCGCCTGGTGGCATCGTTCATGCGTTGCCGGTCAAGTTCATCCGGCTGGCACTCCACCACGGCGCCCTGCAGGATGTCTATCGCCTGTCTCTTTAGGCCGCAGTCATAGTGGGTCAACGCCAGCTGCATGCGGACAGTGGGCAACTGAGGGACCTGCGTCATTGCATGGTTCCACAGAGTGAATGAATTTTTCCAGACAGGCAGATGCTGAGTGGTTGCCGACAGAGCTGCCACCACCAGTCCCAGACTCAGCGACCAGCGAGTGATCGCGGCGAATGTGCGAACCAGACTGTTACCGGGATCTGAGATTCTGTTGAACATCCGCTGGAGCCCCGTCGCCGCAACGGCAAAGAACACGACGCATGGCAGATACAAATACCGGTCGTTCATCAGTGTCGTTATGCGGAAGAAATTCAGCACCGGTAACAGCAGCAGCAGTCCGGTCGTCGCACTCCAAATCAACAAAGGACTTCGGTGCCTCAGTCGCCAAACAGCGAGCAGTACCACCACCCAGCCGGTTGTTGCAACAGCCACTCTGCCAGAGATGCCGGATGTCTGTGGATCGTAAAGCACACACAGATCTGCTGGCGAGACCAGCATCCATACGTATTGCCACAGAATGGTCACATCAACGGCGATTATCTGCAGCAAATTCATGTCCAGGTGACCGCGAAGTCCTCCCAGTACCATCTGCTGAGCTGCCATCGTTTTAAACAGAAGTAACAAACTCATCAGTCCGGGAATAACCTGACGCAGCAGCGCATCATTCAATCTGCGGCGTAAGACAAACACGTCGTACAGCAATACAATTGGTGGAACAACAATAGCCAGCGCCTTGGACAATAATGCTGCCGCCAGCCAGACCGCGTACCACAAATCCTGTCTTGCATCTGTATCAGTAGTTCCGGCTTGGCCGGAAGGCTGCAATCGAACGATCAAAGCTGCCAGAATAAATGTGGCCGACAGTAAACCCTTACGAGATGAAACCCAGGCAACAGTTTCGATCTGTACAGGGTGGACCAGAAACAGGGCGGCCGTGAGCCAGCCTACGAAGGAATTTTGTGACAGCCGTCGAGTCAGCACGTACACCAGAATGCCGTTCAACACGTGCAGCAGGACATTAGTGGCGTGGTAGCCACTGGGTTGCATTCCCCACAAGGTGTGATCGATCAGTAGTGTGACAATTGTGAGCGGAGCATAGTTTCGGGTAACAGTCTCCGTGGCGATTCCGTAAAGCGTGGCAGGCGACCAGCTCCTGATCAGGTCATTGTTCCAGACGTATGCGGGATCATCCCAGTTGACGAAATCGAACCACACCGTCGGCCAAAATGCCAGCAGTCCTGCCATAACGAGTGCAGGCCATGCCAGCCACTCGTGGCGACAAGGGGAACAAATGAGTTGCGGTGAATTCATCGGGACGACGAGGTCGGAGGAATCGAATTCGAACGTTCCCAAATATGTCATCCGGATGACCGTCCAGCGTTTCCAGAACACAACAGACGCCCGATTTTTCACGGTCGGCGATCCCCACATCCCGTACGACCGTTACAGACAATTCGCAGGACACGGATCTGGGCATGGCGTTACCGTCCGGTAAACGCTCAGCGAACGGAAGCGTGGCCAGCCGAACCTGCATTCGAACGCGATAGCGTCTCAGGTTCACAACAGACTCGAGTTCTAATTCGAGGGTTTGCTGCGAGGGTAGGATCCGAGGATTTCGAGGCGGTCCGCCATTGTTTCGAGGTCTCGAATGGCTTTACGGATTTTTTTGTCTGTTACATGTCCTTCAAAATCCAGGAAGAACAGGTAGCCGGACTCTGGGGCCCGCATTGGAAAGGATTCGATCCACGTGAGGTTCACACGACACTTCTTAAACACCAACAACGCGTCGGAGAGTGCTCCGGGCTCATGCGAGATCTGCAGCAGCACAGCAGTCCGATCGAAGCCCGTCTCGTCAGCAATGGAATCGCCAATGACTGCGAACCGTGTCATGTTGTTTTCATTGTCCTCGATATTCTCCGCCACGATCTGGACTCCGTACTGCACTGCCGCCTGCTGGCTGGCCACTGCCGCAGCTCCCGGTTTCTCGCGAGCAAGTTGAGCGGCCGTCGATGTGCTGGTGACTTCGATCAGCCGGGCATGCGGCATATTTCGGGCCAGCCAGTCGCGACACTGAGACAACGCCTGAGGTTTGCTGTAGATTTCATTGATTTCGCTGCGATCACAGCGTGCCAGCAGGTTGTGATGTACGTGCAGCAGGATTTCACCACAGATTCGTAGTGGCAGGCGAGTGAACATGTCCAACGTGTCCACGATTCGACCATCGGTGCTGTTTTCAATCGGCACTAATCCAAAATCAACATGTCCGCGATTCACCTCGTCGAAAACTGTGGCAATCGTGCTCACGGGAACTAAATCAGCAAGCTGTCCGAAGCGATAAATCGCTGCGAGGTGAGTAAAGCTGTAAGCAGGGCCAAGATAGGCGATACGGGTGCGGTGGACTCGTTGTCGTCCGGCACTCAAAACGGTTCGGAAAACCGCTTTCAGTTCGTCAGATTCCAGCGGCCCCTTGTTTGATTTTTCCAACAATCGCCAAAGTCGGGCATCGTCGCTGGTGTCAGACACGGCATTGATTGGAATTTCCGACTGGCCGGTCAATTTCAGGGCCAAAGCCGTTCGCTCATTCAACAGGTCAACCAGAAGCCGATCGACGTCGGCCAGCCTTTCCTCCGGCGTCTGTACCGCTTCTTTCGGCATTGGAATTGCAGAATTAGGCGCGGCCTTGCGACGTACCATTTTTTTCTTCGTGATCGGTTTCTTTCGGCCAGCTTTTCTGGTGGTGGCCCTGACCTCGGTAGTGCGTTTCGTGGTTTTCTTCTTAGCCATAATCTTGTCCAATGCCTCTCATGCAGCCTCCATGGCTGGACGCATGCGTGCGACAAGGGTCCGTCGAGCTTGTACTGGTCACAAAATCGAGTGTCAAGTACCCTGTCTCGGAGCGCCGTTGGAGGCATCTAATCGCGGCCTGTCAACCGGTTTTGAGCAACCGCGGTTCTTCCAGACGCCATTCGGCTGTGGACGTGGCACCCTATTCACAGGACTTTTGCAGTGCCAATATGGCATCAAGAATCCGGGTGCGCCGACACTAGCCAACTGCCAGTCTGACACTGCATTTCATTGTCGCTGGCCGAAGGGCTCTCGCAAGTCGTTAAAACACAATAACTTGCCGTTTTTGCAGTCACTTCGGCACGGCGGATGCTGCTCGTCTGGTGGACTTCCGATTCACAAACATCCGATTAATCCGACCATTAACGACCAGTTGCCTTCGGTAGACCATTTGCATTGGTGAATGTCTGTTTGATCAGTGAGATTCACCAGAGTTTCATACAAGAGCTGAATTGCTCATCGCGTCTTGGGAGCATCGAATCATGCAGGGTGAAAAAATCATTGGGATCGACTTGGGAACAACTAACTCTGTGGTATCCATCATGGAAGGTGGTGAGCCGCGAGTGATCGCCAACCAGGAAGGCGCGCGAACGACTCCCAGCGTAGTCGCATACACCGACAAGGGTGAAACACTGGTTGGTGACCCGGCCAAGCGTCAGGCTGTGACGAACCCCACAAATACGATCTATTCCATCAAGCGATTTATGGGTCGACGTCACAGCGAAGTTGAATCGGAAGAAAAAATTATCCCGTACAATATCGTTGGTGGTGACAGCGACTATGTGAAAGTAGGTGTTTCCGGCACAGATCACACGCCACCGGAAATCTCGGCACTGATTTTGCGCAAACTGAAGCAGGCGGCGGAAAGCTACCTGGGTCACAAGGTCAACAAAGCAGTCATCACGGTTCCAGCTTACTTCAATGACGCCCAGCGACAGGCCACCAAGGATGCCGGTCAGATCGCCGGTCTGGAAGTAGCCCGGATTATTAATGAGCCAACGGCTGCCGCACTGGCTTATGGTCTAGAAAAGAAGTCGGAGGAAAAAATCGTAGTCTTCGACCTTGGTGGCGGAACGTTTGACGTGTCGATACTCGAAGTCGGCGACGAACTTGTCGAGGTGCTCAGTACACACGGGGACACGCATCTCGGTGGTGACGATTTCGATGAAGTGTTGATTAACCACCTCGCCGCTGAATTCAGGAAGACGGACGGAATTGACCTTCGCAACGATCCAATGGCGCTGCAGCGTCTTCGTGAGGCCGCAGAAAAGGCCAAGAAGGAACTGTCGACGCAGCAGACGACAGACATCAATCTGCCGTTTATTACTGCTGATGCATCCGGAGCCAAGCACCTGCAGTTGTCCGTCACCCGCGCACAGTTCGAAGAGCTGATTGATCCGCTGGTAGAGCGTTGTCGCAATCCGGTTCAAAGCGCGCTCAGTGACGCCAGACTGGACCCATCACAAATAAACGAGGTTGTGCTGGTCGGAGGGTCCACGCGGGTTCCGAAAGTCCAGGCGTTTGTCAAGGAAATGTTTGGCAAGGAACCTCACCAGGGCGTCAACGCGGATGAAGTCGTGTCATTAGGTGCCGCCATTCAGGGCGGGATCATTGTCGGTGATGTCAAAGACGTGGTATTGCTGGATGTCACCCCGCTGTCACTCGGCATTGAAACTGAAGGCGGCATTATGACAACACTCGTGGAACGTAATACGACAATCCCCACAACAAAATCTGAGACATTTTCGACGGCCGCTGACAATCAGCCTGCAGTAACAGTACGTGTTTACCAGGGCGAGCGCCGAATGGCTGCTGACAACCGACTGCTGGATCAATTCGACCTGTCTAATATCCCGCCGGCTCCACGCGGTGTTCCACAGATCGAAGTAAAATTTGACATCGACGTGAACGGCATCCTGAATGTTTCCGCAAAGGACAAAGCGACTGGTAAAGAACACACCGTTCAGATCAAACAGTCAAGTGGGCTGTCGGAAGACGAGATTGATCGCATGAAGCAGGACGCAGAAACCAACGCTGAAGAAGACAAGCAAAAAGAATCGCTGGCAACTGCCCGGAATCAGGCATCCACTCTGGTGCACGGCACGGAGAAAACCCTCAAAGAACATGCCGAAAAGCTCGACGATAGTTCGAAGTCAGCTATCGAAGCGTCGATTGAGAAGGTAAAGGCGGTCGCTGAGGGTGAAGACGCTGTCGCGATTAACAGTGCTCTGGAGGAATTATCGCAAGCTGGCCAGGCACTGTACCAGCACATGGCAGGCAATGGTGAAGCCGGTGGTGGTCCGCCGGAACCGGAAGGCGCCACTGCACCGTCCACGGAAGATGATGATGTGATCGACGCGGAGTTCGAAAAGAAGGACGTATAGTGTGCCTTCGGTGAGACGGCTTTAGCAGGGCTGTCTTGTGCGCTGAATTCCCGAGCCTGATTTGTAAGAAACAGAGTCTTCGACTCCAATCAGTCATTGTCGCACGACGAACCGACGGCACTGTGCACTGTGGTCAGGGATCCGGATTTGAACCATGCCGGGAAGTGTCCTGCGCGGTGCGCAAGATAATGTTCCGACGGAAATCACTCTAAAGGAGGGAAAGGGGAATCGTCATGACTTTCAACCCCGAACAACTGACAGTCAAAGCGCAGCTGGCTCTGCAGCGTGCTCAGGACCTGGCAGAATCACGGCAGCACCGAATTCTGCGGCCACTGCACGTGCTGAAGTCGCTGCTCGACGAACCTGACGGCATTGTGATGCCCCTGCTGCACCGCGTCGGAGTCAACAAAGGTCAGTTGTCTGAAATTGTGGACAACGAACTGGGTCGTTTGCCTCAAAGTAATGGACACGTCGAGCCGGTCAGCGCTGGACCGGAAACGGTCAAAGTGCTCAACGCTGCGCAAACTCAGGCCAGGTTGATGAAGGATGACTTTCTGTCCACAGAACACCTGCTGCTTGGGTTGACCCAGGTCGATGGCCAGGCCAAACGGATTCTTGAAATGCACGCCGTGGAGGAGGAAGACGTCTTTACAGCGCTGAAAGATATCCGCGGCAGCCAGACCGTCACGGACGTGCATCCGGAAGATAAGTTGATGGTCCTCGAAAAATATGGCCGTGATTTGGTGGAACTGGCCCGGCAGGGCAAAATCGACCCGGTGATTGGTCGGGACACGGAGATTCGTCGCATCGTCCAGGTGTTGTCGCGCCGTCGCAAAAACAATCCCGTGTTGATCGGCGAACCCGGAGTGGGGAAGACGGCGATCGTCGAAGGGTTGGCGCACCGCATCGTATTGGGCGATGTCCCTCAGAACCTTAAAGACAAGCAGATTTTTGCGCTTGATATAGGGGCACTCATCGCTGGTGCCAAGTTTCGAGGGGAGTTTGAGGACCGACTTAAGGCTGTTCTGAAGGAGGTTCAGAATTCCAGCGGTCAAATTGTCATGTTCATCGATGAGCTGCATACAGTGGTCGGAGCAGGGGCCAGCGAAGGGGCGATGGATGCGTCGAATCTGCTGAAACCGGCACTGGCGCGAGGTGATCTGCACTGCGTCGGTGCGACAACGCTGGACGAGTATCGCAAGTACATTGAGAAAGATGCCGCTCTGGAACGTCGCTTTCAGCCGATCGTGGTTCAGGAACC
This sequence comes from Planctomycetota bacterium, assembly GCA_963581585.1. GTDB lineage: Bacteria > Planctomycetota > Planctomycetia > Planctomycetales > Planctomycetaceae > S139-18. Next base: position 185,997 of record CAUZPL010000001.1, on the reverse strand, counting down.
CTCAGTCGAAGATACGATATCGATTCTGCGAGGATTGAAAGATCGGTACGAAAGCCACCATGGTGTCCGCATTACTGACGATGCAATCATCTCAGCCGCCACACTGTCGGATCGATACATCAGCGACCGTTTTCTGCCGGACAAAGCAATCGACCTCGTCGATGAAGCTGCCAGTCGGTTGCGCATGGAGATCGATTCCATGCCGGCGGAAATAGATGAGGCCACGCGACAATTGACACGGATGCAGATCGAAGCGACAGCCCTGGAACGAGAAAGCAGCAGCGAGAGCCGCATGCGGCTGGGTGAGCTGCGAAAGCAAATTGCGGAAAGCCGGGAAACAACGGATCAACTTAAGGCGCGCTGGGAAGCCGAAAAGGCGGTGTTATCCGGACTGCGCCCTTTGAAAGAAGAGATCGAACAGCTCAGAGCCGGATATGCCCGCGCATTTTCTCAGGCCCAGCAAACCAACCGCAATGAAGACTATCAACAGGCATTCGAAGCCGAGCAGGCACTGAAACTGAAAGAAACAGAGCTTTCTCAACTGGAATCAAGGTCACTTGAACTGGCCGACAGTCCCGACGACCGTTTGTTGCGTGAAGACATCACGCAGGAAGACATTGCCCGGGTCGTGGGTTTGTGGACTGGTATTCCGGTGGCCCGCATGATGCAGGGAGAACGGGAAAAACTGATGCGGATGGAGGACGAAATCCACAAACGGATGATCAACCAGCACGAAGCAGTGACGGCAGTGGCCAACGCGGTGCGGCGGGCACGATCCGGCATGCAGGACGCCAATCGCCCGATTGGTTCATTCATCTTTCCCGGTCCCACGGGTGTGGGGAAGACGGAATTATGTAAGGCACTGGCAGAGTTCATGTTTGATGACGAACGCAGCATGGTGCGAGTCGACATGAGTGAATTCATGGAGCCTCATTCCGTCGCTCGACTGATCGGTGCACCTCCGGGCTATGTTGGTTACGAAGAAGGCGGGCGACTGACCGAAGCTGTGCGTCGAAACCCTTACTGCGTGATTCTGCTGGATGAGATCGAGAAAGCTCACCGCGACATTTTTAACGTACTGCTACAGTTGCTGGACGACGGGAGATTGACCGACGGGCAGGGTCGCACCGTGGACTTCACCAATACGATTGTGGTGATGACGTCCAATATTGGCAGTCAGACTATCATGGAAATGGCCGAATTGGACGACCAGGAATCGATTCGCAGCGCTGTGGATACAGCTCTGCGTCGAGAATTTCTGCCGGAATTCCTGAACCGTGTGGACGAAATCATCGTGTTTCATCCACTGGGCCGACGGGAAATCCGGGAAATTGTTGACCTGCAGATTGATCGTCTGACGAAGCTGATGGAAGGAGCTGGTTATCTATTGAATGTCACCGATAATGCTCGTCAACTGATTGCCAACGAAGGGTACGACCCGGTCTACGGAGCACGTCCGATCAAACGCGTGATCCAGCAACGATTGCAGAACGCGCTGGCCAGCGAGATCCTTTCCGATCGTTTCGAGGAAGGTGGTTTGATTCAGATTGACGCGGCTGCCGATGGCTTCGTGTTTACAAATGGCATGCCTCCGTCGTAGCGTGGCATCGTGCAGCCCCTTTGAAGTCGAACTCTCACGACATCAGCGACACAAAAATTGCCCTTTCTGTTTGTTTAAGATGCTTCACGGTATTCCTGTCTCACAATTCACGAGTCTCTAATTTTCCGGCCTGCGGAGCAGGGGGTGCTGCTCGCAGTTGTGCCCGGGCTCGCTGAAGTGCGGCTGGGTACGGAGACGGAACGGTACGTACTGCGGGATGCCCGGTCGGTTGGGGGATGGCTGGCAGTCCGGGCAACATTCCCGGACCGGGTGCTGAATGCGGCAGGATGCGAGGACGGTCGAGATGCTACAGGGTCGGTTTGAGGGCGATCCAGTGGTGTCGTGCAACGGGTGGATGTTCCCTGACGTCGCCGACTGCTCCAAGCCATAGTTCCTGGCATGGCTCTGGATAGCGAGAGGCTGTAGTCCCGTCTGTACGTTGTGCGGTACACAGATGCTGCCGTCTTCGCACAGCGCTTCTGACAATCCCGCGTAACGCAAACCACAAACACCACATGTGGCACACGGTGCCAACAGGTTGGCTGATAGCCGCAGGCCGGGTGGTATGCGAGTGATGTCTGCTCGCGTTTCCATGAGGTGGGTGAAACTTCGCCAGGAAACCCAAATCAGTTAACGGAGTGCTGGCCACGTCGAATGTGGTTCCGGCAAAGGATAAGTCTCTGCGCCAAACGGACGGCCATGACGTTCCTCAGGCTCGGGCAAATAGGCACTCACTCGCAAACTCCGCTTTGAAAACCACTATGTTTCCCCCAATCAACATATGTGTTACCGGACTGATGGTGTCATTCATATGTTGTGCGGCCCTCAAGGTCCGCAGTCCATTAGACTTAGTTGGCGGTCCGGTTGATTCCGGTGCCGTTGATGGTCATGTTAACATGACATGTGTGACCCATTGATGTTCAGAGGAAATGTGCAGCTTCATCTTATTGGTTGCCAGGTACGCGGTCCGATACTTACACGGCACGGGCGTATTGGGTGGGGGTATGGCGAGTAGTGAGTATTCGACGGGGGAATTGGTCGGTGCAATTCAGTGTCGTGCAGGTTGTGTCGGGAATTCTGTTTGCCCAATTCGGTATTGCGGTTGCGGGCAACCCAGCTCATCGTGGTATTGTCGTGATCGCAAATCGGACGGACCAGCCCATCGTGATTCGACAGGCTGAAGGTGACCAGCAGGCAGCCGCGCATGTGGTTGCTCCAGGTGACGTGCGGCCTTTGGCTGTACGAGGAAGTGTGGCAGTTCAAATGGGATTGCGGGGTGATCGTGACTGGTTTCTGCTTGATCCGAACGGCGCGTATGAATTCGGCCTGACGGAAGGCGGCAAACATGAGCTGCGTCAAATCGAGTTCGATCCGTCAGCAACTCCCGAGGAGTTGGTGAAGCGTGTCGTTCGGCCACCCAAATTGATTGGCCAGCTGACTACGATGCCAATTGTGACCATCCCCGTCATGGTCCTGGTTGATGAAGAGGAACCAATGGTTCAGCGGAAATGGGAACCTCGTCTGCGCAAGCGCCTTCAGGCGGCATCACTAATTCTGCAAGAACACTGCCGTGTCCGGTTCGAAGTTGTCGAAGCAGGTGTTTGGCAGTCGGACAACCGCACATCAGCCTTCACTGAATTACTGCGTGAACTGGAAAAAGAAGTCCCTGCACCTCCGTCGCGACTTGTGATTGGGTTCACGAGTCAGAGACGAATCGGTGTTGACAAGGGAAAGATGGGCGGAACTCGGGTTCCGCTGCACAGCTACATACTGATTCGCGAGTGGTCGAAGGGGATGAGTGACCGAGAGCGTATCGAAGTGCTGGTTCATGAACTTGGCCATTTTCTGGGGGCAACGCACAGCCCGGAAATCAATTCGGTGATGCGTGCACAACTGGTGGATGGCAGGAGCAATCTCGGAACTTTCCGGATCCGATTCGATCCGTTGAACGCCCTGATCCTGAACTTGGTCGCTGAAGAAATGCGGCACGTCTCGTTAACCCGGCTCACCGATCTGTCGACAGAAAACCGCAAGCGGCTCCTTGACATTTATGCCAGGATGGCACGTGAATTGCCGGACGATCCAGGCGTCGCACAGTCACTCCGGAATATGTCCCAGGTGGTTGCTGTCACCTCCATGTTGCCGCTGACCCGTGGTGTTCGAGATGTTTTGCTGTCAATGATTCCGGACGAGGGTGCCTCGGGGGTAATTGATGAGGATCAAGGAGATGAATTGACGAATACCTGTGTCCGTCGAGCCGCAATCACAGCTTCGGGGCTTTCGGATGATGTGTCGCGTCATGCGTTTCTACTGAGTTTAGGGCTCGCCCTGGATCATACGGGCACACTGCTTCGGCATCCGCACCTGCGTGCTGCCTGGACAGGTATCGAATCCGATCCTCGTCTGGGGAAGTCGGCGTTAGGGTTCGCAACTCGGCTCACCATGCAGTCGCGTCACGACCTGGCGCAGCACTTCTGGGTTTCCGCTGCCATGGTTGCCCTTGTCGGTGAACCGCTGGCCCTTGCCGCTGGCGTCACGAAGGAACTGCGAGACGCAAATGGTGGCAGTGGTTTCAGTTTTACCGATCTTGCTGCCGACATCGCAGGGGTCGAATTTGCTTCACGGGTGTTGCGGTCCAGGATCACTCTGAAAAGCCTTTCACAGGATTTCACGACCGAACACTTTCTGATCGAATCCACTGGATTGCCGGAAGGCCTCTCGTCATCCGAATTCCTGAAGAAATACGGCACCGTGAGTGGTCCGGTGTTTCGCAGGCAGAAATCACAACTGCGAAAACGCATCCTGGCATTGCCAGGGTATGACTCCACAGACTGACGTTGGTGTTGTCCCGGCTGACGAAGGCGACGGCACAGGCTCGCCAGCGTAGCTGCGGTGATTCCGGTTCGGCTTCGAGTCCTGTCGATGGGATCCCCAGCAACAGGAGCGATCCGGGTTCGGGAATCGTAGCGGGAGTGATGAGGTATACCGTGGCCGAAAAATAATCCACGGTCACGTCAAACTGGGACAGGATTACCACCGTCGTCGTATGACTCGACGAAAGGGTCGAACAGATTGATGAGAAAGTCGGGGGTGCCGTCCGTTTTCGCCGCCGAACCAGCGTTGGTCCCGCTGATGTATATATTACCGGGCATAAGATGGTTCCCGGTACCCGAATAACTTCCGACGACATTTGCATTTGCGGTCGAGAATGTAGTGCCCCCCATGGTGACCGGAGTCATAGACGATGATTTCAAAGGAATATCGCCGGTCGAATGCGGCCACTGCCTGATAAAACCTGATGTATCGTGGAGAAATGTAGCTTCACCAGACCAGGGCTCATTTACGAATTCAGCACTCCCGACCATGTCATCGAAGCATGCATTAGGCTGGCTTTGCCAGTCGAGGGCAGTGCCATGCACAAGGGGACGCAAAAACAAGTAAACGACAATTTACACGCGGATCCGGGTAAGTGTCGAGATTGCAGCTGCCAGTCTGCCGATTACACACCCGAGCAGAAGTTCGTCGTAAGATTCTTTGGTTCAAGTGACTCCCGGTTCACAGCGTTTAGTGCTGGGATTCCATCAGATCACGCATTTCCTGCAGGCTGTCACCGAACGCCTGTTGCTCAAGCGGAAGGAGGTCTTCAAGTTGAAATCCGGCGTCGAGGGCCCGTCGCAAATTCAGCAATGCAGCCCGCTGGCTGCCGCGTTTCCAATAAGCTAAGGACAGGTGAAATCGGTGAGACGGGGAATCAATAAGAGTTACAGCGTCACGAAAATCCTCCTGGGCAAGATCATATTGGCCGCAGTTGAGGTAAATCGTGCCACGGGTATCCAGCAACGGTGCAGTCGGCCCGACAGACTGAATCGCTTTGTCGATTAAGTCTTCTGCCTGACCATGATCGTCTTTCCACAACGACAACAGCCAGGCAAGATTGTTGCGCGCGATCATGTGATTAGCGGTTTTCTTTAGCAGGTGCTCATAGATATCGAGCGATTGCTGGTAATGTTCATGGTACAGCCCAAATTCGGCCAACTGGGTCCATCCGACAGGGGAGGCGGTATCAGCATCGATGGCTGCCTGCAGCCACTGCCCGACCCGGGCGACGTCAGCAGGTGTTGCCGCTGGTTCGCGCACAACCTGCATAGCGACTCCAGTCAGGTTAAAGCCGGATTTCAAAGTCTGTTGTACTGGTTGACACAACGCGAGCGCTTCAGAAATTCGGCCCATTCGGCCCAGCAGTCTGACAAGAGACAGTGTGACATCCGGCACTTCGTCCAGGATTTCGCGATACCAGTTTTCCGACGCGGAGAACAGCCGTGAACGCTCGGCAGAGAGCGGTTCCAGTCCTGTGGCAACCTGCTCGGCCAGGGTGGCAGCTCGGAACACACGTGCTGACCTGGACACCGGCTCGCTCTCCGGATCGTCCAGGTACTGCTGCAACAATTCAATCCCGGTTTTGGTATTGCCCGTTGCAACCCGCCAACGAAAAGTCAATGCCAGGCCAGTGGAGGGTTGCAGCTTTCGCAAACGTTCAAGCTGGGGGAGGATCTGATCGAGATTTCCGTTCTTCAGTTGCCGGTTCACATACATTGCGACGTGATTGCTCGAAGCGTTTGGGCCCTGGAGCGATTGCCAGTGCTGGTCGGCTGCCGCTGTTTCTCCGAGCGCGTCACACAACTGAGCCAGCATCCTCCGAGAATTGAGGGTCAGTAAATTCTGGCGATCGAGTCCTTCGAGTATTTGTACCGCATCTTTCAGAAGCCCGGGATGATGACGATTTGCGAGTATTTGTGCCTTTAGGAGCTGGTCGGTCGTTGTGATATCGGCTTCGGCTATGTTTGCATCCAGAAGTCGGACTGCCTCCTGGAAGCCGCTGTAGTTACGTTTCACAAGGATGCGTACGAGGGAACGACGGGCTTGAAGAACTACCGCCCGTCGGTAATTGTTGTCGGGCTTCATCAGGGAGCGAAGGTGAGGCTCCGCCTTCACGTGCTGTTTCGAACGTAAATAAAACCCGGCCATCTGCTGCTTTGCGGTGGTGCTTTGCGGGTCCCTCTCCAGTGACTGTTGGTAATACCGGCTCGCCTCATCATATTTTCCGGCAGCCTCAAAGATACGTGCGCGGTCACCCGGGTCATCGAGCTTTTTTAAATACTGCTTGGCTGCCATGATCTCAGCATCGATTGCCTCCCGACGATTCTGGCGACTCAGGAAGCGCAACAGACCAACCCACGAATCCGGATCCATCGGTGCCAGTTCAATGGCAGCTCGATAGGCTGCCTCAGCGTCGTCCGTTCGGCTGAGTTGTTCAAACATTTTTCCAAGCCAGATTTGCTCTCCCGGAATGGGTGAACCAGCCGGCACGGCCTTACCCGTGAGTTGCAGTGCCTTGCTGACATCTCCGCGTTTAAACGCAATTTCAGCCTGTAATCGCCGTAGAAGCCGACGATTCGCCAGTGACGCATCATGTTGAACCAGGGCCAATAGCTCTCTTATTTCGTCGTTCCGGTTCAGCTGTGACATCAGCCGCACGGCGCGGGCAATGTCACGGGCATCCCTGTGCCCCATGCGGACCGCCAGGAGATAGTTTTGACAGGCGTCATCCAGCTTTCCTGTCAACTCGTCGACTCTCGCCAGCAGCAGTGGTACCTGAAACCACTCCGGCCGGGTCGCCTTAATCTGGTTCACCAAAGAGCGGGCCTGATCCAGTTCGGCCTGCTTTGTATTACTGGAATTGATTAACAGCAGTGCTTCGGCCGCCCAGACATCCGGATTCTCTGAGCCCGCGATAGAACGCAGCTCCTCAAGATGACTGGTGGCAGCATCCGCTCCACGGTTTGCGACCGCGATTTGAATGAGACGCATCCGGGTTTGATGGCTCTGCGGGCGTTTCTCCACCGCCAGATTCCAGAGGCGCTCGGCAGGTCCGGTTTTACCAATCAGCTCCTGAAGTTCCGCCAATGATACAAACAAGCGGAATTGATCGACCTCGGAAAACACATCAACTTCCGATTCCAATTCTTCCAGCGCTTGATCCGCCTTTTCCATCCGGGTTTCCAATATCCACAAGGCGCGAGTGATTCGGAGCGAAACGGAGTCACCCAGCTTTTGCTGGGCTTCTTCGATCACCTGGCCAGCACCATTCCATTCGCCCTGTTCCATTAGCACTAGTGCCATCCTGGTCGAGACTTCTTTGGTGAGGGATTCGGAACGCAGTTTCTCAAGTAATGCCCAGGCCGCTTCACGTTGTCCGCGGGCCCGAAGTATCCGTTCCTGCAGCAGCACAGCACCAACCGACCCCTCACCGACCTGCTGGATCGCAGTTTCCACTCTCGACCAGTTACGCTGGTCAGGTGGCTGCCGCACCGTCCGCCGAAACTCGAGGCGTGCGATTCTCAGCGGAACGGTCGGCAAATGCGACAATTCGTGATAGATATTCAGCGCTTCGTTTGTCTTTCCGTTTGCCGCTAAAATTGACGCGATTATTAGCCGCGTCTGGTCAGCCTGAGGATTGATCACGTACGCGGCTTCAAGTTCCTGAATCTGGCGCTCCGGGTCGCCCATTAGCTCATAGCAGGTTGCCAGATACAGACAGCATCTTTCTTGGAGCTGCGGTATCTGAGCCACGCGCGGGCGAACGCCCTCAAATAGTCCTATCGCCTCGCGCAATTCGCCATTTTCGATGTGCAGCCTTGCCTCGAGAAAGTCAATGAACGGCCCGGGTGCGTTCAGTTGCTGCAAACGATCCAGTTGTTCCTGAGCTTCCGCCAGTTTACCCACGGAGATCAGCACGTCGCCCAGCATAGCCAGCAGGCTTGACGGAGATTCCACCGCCTCGATCCCCGATCGCAATATTTCCTCAGCAGCTTCCCGGTTACCCACGCGGAGCTCCAGCCGGGAAAGCCGATCGTACAGCATTATTTCTTCAGGATGATGCTCAATCGCAAGTCGCAGTTTTTCACTCAGCGGCTTCAACGTATCTGCGCGCAGCTGGTTATCGCCCAAAGCGACCGCTGACTTAAGTAGAATTGTTGCAACGCTCGTGGGATCACATTCTTCGGCTCTGCCCAGGTCTTCCTGTGCTTCTTTGATCTGTCCGCGACTGATCCGAAGTCTGGCACGGGAGAGCAATGCGGTGACCGACTCAGGATTCGCCACCACCATATCGTCCATCAGTTTGTCGACCTCTTCCCCGCGGTCAAGCTCTTGCAGAAAAAGATTTGCGAGACGTTGGAACACAGCAGGCTCTTTGTGTCCATTCTCCATTGCCTGTTGATAGAGCTCTGCTGCACGCCGCGGGTCGTTCCCGAATTCAGCGCAAAGCCCCAGTTTGTAAATAAGCTCTGCGTCGTTGGGTGTCTTGAGTAACAGCCGCTCGATGTGAGATTTTGCGTCTGCGGACCTGCGCATTCGAATTGCGACATCGACCAGACGGTGGCGGATTTCATCCCGGTCCTCCTCGTCCAGCAGGACTTTTTCATAGGTCAGATACGCTTGCAGCAGATGTCTGCCCGAGCTCGCGTTTTCATCAAGCAGTTGCCCAAGTTGGGCTCGGGCTTCCGTGTCGCCTGGCCTGAAACGCAGATAACGATTGTAGTTCACGACCGCCAGCGCGAATTCACCGTCTTCCCGAGCTGCCTCGGCACGCTGTCGAAAAATGTCTGCATTCCGGTCAACCTGTAACTCGTGCAGGAAATATCCGGCGACGGAGAAAACACAGACAACACCCAGCATCACAAGGACGAACTTATTGTCAACGATTCGTCTTTTGCTCCGCGAGCGCCTCTTTGATCTCGTCTTCTGTTTTGACATCGGCAGCACTGCCTCCCCTCGTTTTGTGTGCTCTTATTTCGTGCAAACATCTGGGCAGTGTCAACCGAATATGACATCGCGATGGCGAACCGCGCACAGCGCTGACGCTTTAGGGTGAAAGCTCCGGTTGTCCCGCATTCACCAGAAGTGACGGAACGTTCGCCGGAAGCGACGGGAAATGAAATTCCGTGAAGTTTCCTGGCCGTCGTGTTGGGACCGGATTTTCAGAACTCGTATGTTTTTGACCGGGAACGCGATGTCCTGACGACCACGGATTCGGACACACCCAACTTACCGCGGCAGCAGCTGGCTGCATATTTCTGCGCCAGTGCCACAAGTTCTTCCGACGAAAACACAGAGACACTGTATGGACCACTCTGTGAAAAATCAGCACTTCCATCAACGATTTGCCGGTATCGAGTCAGGGGCGCCAATGCAAAGGATCCATTCAACAAAAAAAGCCACCCGAAACTCCGTCGGGTGGCTCATTCGCTTTTTAATCTGCCTGGAATCATCAACTCAGGAAGCAGCTTTCTCCTTACGTCGACGGCGCCCGTACCCAATCAATCCCAGGATACCAGTGGCCATTAACACCAACGATGATGGTTCCGGAATCGCACCCGCGACTAACTCGATCGAATCCAGTGTGAAATTGGCCAATTGACCCGTTGAGAACGTGAGAGTAATGTCATCAATGTCGTCAGCATTAATTGCGCTGATAATCGGGTTAATACTCTTCCATACCACCGTGGCACCCTCAATTGCAGTACCACTTACCATATGGGATGCCCCCGAGCCGTCGGTCATAGTAATGGTGTAACTTAGGTCGTCATAATAGACCTCAGTAAACACCAGTTTCACCGCCGTTTCCCCCGCGGCAGTCAAGTCAAAATTAAGGCCGTTCGGCCCATCGAAGCCGGGACTTGCTGTGCCAATGTCGTTGGTTCCGTCGTATTGCAGGGTGTTAGTTGATGAATCGAGCCCCGATGGATTTGAGGGAGCCCCCGTTTGGGTATCCACTTCCCACTGACCAGCATCACCCTCATTGATTTTTGTTACCAATGTGACGCTTCCATCGGGAACCTTTGTCATATTCAACTCACGAGACCCTCCCAGCGTGTCAGCTCCTGGCAAGCCATCCCAGCCGATGCTGAAAGCATTCCCTGTATTCCTCGCCCAGCTACTGCCGTCAGTACTGTTGGCCTGTGAGAAGTTATCAATGATTGTTGCCTCACCGCTACGCGGCATCAACAACAAACCTACAATCGCAATGCTCGCAAAAATTTCAAAACGTTTCATAAGAAGTTCCACCTTCAAAGAATGATCTCTGACTACCCTGCGCTGTTTGCGCACAAGACACACACTATGCCGACTGTGCACAGCGCTGTGGTGGGCGGAAGATGCCATCCAGAAACGGTGGAGTGACGAAAATCGATGATTCCCGCAGGAGATATGCCACGAGCCGGGTCGAAGAGTGCCCTTGGCTCTCATCCGCAATCGCCGCCTGTGAAGCACTCACTGTCGTCACGGGACTGCCAGACGTTGATGAGGTGGGGCGGCGCTCAGGCGCAAATAAGTGCGTGACCAGCTGGTCCCTCCGACCGCTCAGCCAAAGGGTTACTTTGTTCTTAAGCGGTGACGCCGTCGTGTCAACTGCCGTGGAGTCGCCGATATTGTTCGACATTCCGGAATTCTGTGCCAGCATCGCCTCTGCAGACAGAAGTCCAGCTTCAGCAGATGAGGCGACGCCTATCCACACAAAGAGGACAACGGAGCAGAATCGTGTCGAATGAACACACATTCAGGAAAGAGCCTTGGCAGAAAGCATTGACAAAATACATGTCAGCTGAGTGCTCAGGGTAAAGATACAAATTGGAGGGATCAAGTAATTTGGGAAGAATTTGGCGATTTTTCCCATATCGGCGGTATCGGTCCAGGGCCTTCCGGACACGCTCAAGTTTTTCTCGTTCCAGCGGATGCAGGCTGTTTGCCCTCAGGCCACACCTTTCAGCCTCTGCCATAGCGGCAGCTGCCATTTCTGTGTCGTCTGCCAGCAAGTGGGCGATTGCCAGATGCAAATTTCCGATGGCCGAATCTGTCCCTTCGTAGACCTCATGGAGGTCTTCCAGCGCCTCATGAGCCTTGCCGATGCTCAAATATACCATCGCGCGAGTGTCGAGTAACGCTGCCTGCCTGCCGGCGAGTTCAATAGCTCGATTGATCAAATCCAATGCCTGAGTGGAACGTCCCTCCACATGTGTGAGAAGCCACGCCAGGTTGTTGAGGGCCACCAGATTTTTATCATTTTTCGTCAGCACCATCCGGTACAACTCTTCGGCCTCACCCAATCGACGCTGCAGTAATCGCAAATCCGCCAGCGCGACCAGACAGGCCAGTGATTCAGGTTTTTGTTCTATGGCGACCATGATCCATTCATCCACCTGCTGCAGGTGATCTGATGTGGTATCTCCCTGGCTCACCACGCTCACCGTCCCGGTAGCAACGAGCTCAGGTGCTGCTGCCCCGAGGTGTTTCTCACATACTGTGAGGGCCTCTCCGACCTGATCATTCCTCGCGAGGAACTTGGCGAGGATGAACACAGCCGCTGGTTGCGTTGACAGATTCGCGTATTGACGAAACAAATCTTCTGCCGCGCCCAACTCCCCGATCTCCTCGAGCAGCGAGGCCGCGACACGAGTGATCGTCGCATGGACGGCGTCAGCAAGATCCTGTTGTTTCACATGCTCCCGCAGCAGTGCGATTGCTTCGGCTACCTGCCGTTGCCGGATCAGTTCCTGTGCCTGCCCGAGAATGCGGCCGGTTTTGAAACCGGAATGCGCCTGCAGCCATTCCTTCATCATCTGGAGAGTCTCATCGGCGTTTTCCTGATCCAACAGCTCTGACAAACCGAACAGAACCTGCCGCCGATCCACGAGAAAGTTCGTCACAAGCGCAGCCGCCTCAGCTGAACGATTGAGTGTTCCCAGCAGGCGTGCCTTTGTGAGAACGGTGCGAACGGCCTTTGGCTGAAGTTTCTCAAGCTTATTCATCCACAGTCGAGCCTCATTCAGTTCGTCTTTGCGGGTCAGCCGTTCCACAAAAAACGCGATGTGAGCGGGATCTGGCGAATCCGCCGTCACCAGATCCAGCATGACTCTACGTGTGTTCTGCCAGTCGCCGGTGACGTCATACAGACCTGCAAGACGAAATACATCTGTCGTTTCGATCTGCTGGCGTTGACCGAGTTCCTCGAAAATTTGGATGGCAGCCAGCCGGTCCTTTCGGTTATGCCGTCGCGCAAGAATCTCTGCCCGTGTTCGCAGATCAGATACGTCCGACTCCGTTCCCTGCTTTTCATTCAGCTTCAGCAATTCCAGAGCGCGGGTGCTGTCATCATAGTCTCCTCGCGAAGCGATCAGCATGGCTTGGCGCCGGCGCGCCCAGGCCACTGCAAAGTTCGGTGCGGCGGTCTGCGGATCCAGCAGGCGGTCCAGTAATTCCGTAGCTTGTGCAAAGTCAGCATGCCGGCTATAGAAGTCGGCAACTGCGATGATACGACGAACGTCGCCATCAGGTGCGGAGTCCAATGCCTCAAGGTAGTATTTCTCGGCCTTTGCAATGTAATGGTTTTCAATGCTGGAGAATTCGCTGATAAGTTCGTAACAGCGAGCCACTGTCATCCCTGCATCGTCAGGGCGGATACTGGCTGCTGCGTGTTCTATGGTAGCATCGGCGTCATCGATTCGACCGATCCGCAGCAGGTAGGTCACTTTTGCGAACCATGGTTCCGGAGCCGACGGAGCCTGTCGAATTGCTTCGTCGAGTGGCTGTTCCACGTCCGGGCCCCGCTGGCCGCGGGCGAACCGGAGTTCGCTTAGCCAGATCTGATCCCGAAAGTTTTTCGATTTGTCGGCCACCCGATCAGCCACTCCGAGTGCGCGGTCAAACTGATTTTGTTGCCAAGCCACGGCCCAGGCCATGCGCGCAAGTTCACCGCTGATTAATTCCGGCTGCGTTTCGGCGAGCTCGACCAGTACCTGATCTGCCTCTTCGAAACGCTTGCGCTCCATGTAACCACGGACGACCAGCATCACGAGTTCGCGTGAACGATCTCCAAGTTCCATCGCGGTTCGAAAAAGACGGAATGCATCATCTGCATTACCGCTGATTCTTTCGAGTTCCCCCTGTGCTCGAGGCACGACTGCCCATTCGGATCGATTAACAGCGGCTCGAGCCAGCAGTCGCCTCGCTGTTGTGACATCTTTCATTCGTGGCGAATCCACGGTTATGGGCGATGAATCCGCCCGCAGATGCTCAACCAATGAGGTGGCTTCTACAAAATCTCCATTCGGGCCTTCCGGTCCCTCAATTCGGCGAATGGCTGCCAATGCGGACTGCCTGACGGCCTCGTCCTTCCGTGATTGTTGCGCAATCTCCCTGTGGGCAAGCAGGTGGGATGGGCGGAGATCAGTCACGCGTTTCCAGAACCCGACCGCCAGCTGAGGGGCCTTCAACACGTCCGCGGTACGGGCCAGGCCTGCGTACAGCTGAACCTGTCCATCGGTATCGTAACTAACTGAGTTTCCGATTTCCTGCAGCAGTCGCTGGCCGTCTATCCCGCCCGTTTCTGCCGCCACCTTGGCACGGGCGAGATCCAGTTCCACGTTTCGTCCCAGCTGCACCGTGGCAGCGTCCAGAAAATTCAAAGCGGTCTCAATGCGCGAGGCATTTTCAGCATCAGGCCGCATCAGTGCCAGGACTGACTGAGCGGCCGGTATTGCAACGGCATCGGGGAAACGATCGCGCCCTTCCTCAAGAACCGCCATGGCTCTACCAAATTTTTTCTGCTGTGCCAGCAATTCGGCTTCCAATACCGGAACCTGAGGCACATCCGGCAATGCCTGTCGCGCTGATGCGATAATACGACTTGCTTCGGACCAGTCGCGACGATCAGCCGGGCGGACCGCCTGCTGCAGTATCAGCAACCGGGCCAGCATGAGCCGTACGCCGGATATCCGAGTTAATTTACGGTACTCATCGACTGCTTCGTCAATGCGGCCGGCATCGGCCAGCGCACCGGACAACTCCATCCGGCCACCGGGCCAAAACGGATCAGCGGCGACAGCGCGACGAAGCGCCAGTATACGCGCATTCGGACTCTCAAGAGCCTTGTAACAGACGCTGAGCTGCAAATCGATTCTCCGCACCACGTTGACCAACGGATGCGGCCCATGTCTAGCCTGTTCAAACGCCCGTGCTGCTTCGTTCCATTGACGTTTTCCCGCGTAGATACGCGCTTGAAGAAAGACAAACAGTGGCTCGACCGAAGATGTTTTCTGCATTGAATCCATTAGGTTCCGGGATTCCTGGAATGGATCCCCGGAGACACTGTCGATTTCTGTGATTACCTGGGAAATCAGCAGGTCGGCCAGCATGAACAGGATCAGCTGCTCCGTGACCAGCGTCTCGGTCAACTTTCTGCCAATGGCCAGCTTCAGCATCTCCGGGATCCGCTCTCTGACTTCGTACAGCAGGGCAATTGCTTCCTGGGTATTCCCTGTATCAACGGAAACCCGTGAGAGAATCAGGGACTGTCGCAGATCCCGATCGATTCCGCGGTTGGCATACTCTGATGCCAGCTCGCGAAACCTTGAGGCTTCTGCTGAATTACCGGACACGGCAGCAAAGTCAGCGCGATCCAGCGCCAGCTGAGCCGCAACCAGCAACACGTCTATATCGGTCTCGGCCAGCTGCAGTGCTTCTCCGATGTCACTTTCTGCAGCGTCGAGGTTTTGTTGTGTGCGATGAAAATCCGCCCGAGCGAGGTATGCTCTGTACGCAGGGCGACCTTTCTCCACTGCATTATCCATGATCTCTGCGGCCACCTCCCCGGCGCTGGTATAGTCGCGGCTGAGTGGGTCGATCTCCTTCAGGTTCAAGTCGTTCGATCGCTGGAGAATTAAGTTGGTGAGTCGCTCATAAAAGTCAATCGTCTCGTCCGAGAGTGCAATCGATTCACTGTATAACTTCGCAGCTTCGCGGTATCGACCGAGTCCTTCATGGCACTTGCCCTCCTGAAATGCCAGCTCAGGATCTGCAGGTGAGTCGCCTCTCAGAATCCTGACATGATTGAGGGCGTCGGTGAAGCGGCGAAGTTTGATGGATAGTTCCACCAGCCGAAGTCTCGCACTGTCGCGTTCGGCATCCTGTCGCAGGACAGTCTCCAAAGTGAGGTAGGCTCGGAGAAGCATTTCGGACGACCTGGCATTCTCAGACAGAAGTTCCCCCAGTTCTTCCAGAGCGTCGGCGTCATCCGGAAAGATCATTAAGAATTGGTTGTACGCCCGGATGGCCTCATTGATTTTACCACGCTCTCGCAATGCCACCATATTTTGGCGCAACATACCAGCGTTCCGACGCAGCTGATGGTGGTGCAGTGAGGCACCACCAACAACAATGATCAGACCCAACGCCATTAGGATCCAGAGGAAACGCACATTGATTCTGGGATTGCCTGGTTCTGCTGGTTGGTGGTTTTCCACCGTACGATCTGCCATTACAACTGCCCTAAGTTTTTCAAAATCCTATTACGTCGGTGCCGACTACAAATATTGTCTTGCTACATCACGTAATGCCACTTCATACTCGCGCAGACGTAAATTCCAACGAAGCTGGTCATAATGGTTCCCTACGAAGTGAATCGACTTTTAATTTCCATGTCCGGGGTCGTGGCCCTGTCTGCTGGCGTTGTGCTGGGCAGCTCTAATGTCTACCAGAGCGGTTTTGCCTGCCGTATGACAGGTTTTTCCAGTTCGGGGATGCCGACTCCAGCAACTGGCTCCGGATGGGAGAGCTGTTTCGGTCCTGCCAAATTTTCCGGCTTCCCGGATTGGCACGAAAAACTGTTGAGGCAGGTCAGCCGGAGAGACAGAAAGTCGCTGAATGAGGCGATTCTGATGCGTGGTTGGCGGGATGTGGGGCTCAGGTTCATAGACTATAACTGGAGCGATGAAGCCCATCCTTTGAGCCATGGATTCGTGAAACGTAGTGGTCCGGATGGAATTGCAGTCAGTTACGACGACGAAATCCGGCGGCACCCCGTCTTTGCCCCGGATATTCACACGAGGTGCTGGAATGACGACTGGTTCGATTTGACGACCTTTGCGGGAAATTACGGGACCGATGCGGACAGTTCAGAGAGGCTCAGCGTCAGTCTCCGGCAACTCAACAACAATACAACTCCGAACGAGGCACACACAAGCACGAAAGTCTTCGAGCACGGCGCAATCCATGAGGTTGCAGATATCTCCGTGTTGCCGGAACCGGATTCGCTGGGCCTGCTCCTGCTGGGCACCATAGCCGTTATTGGATGTCGGTGGCGGAGCAAAATGGGCCGGACAGCAAAGCAGCCGGCGTCAGGAACTTCGTCCAGTTCGGGCCCAGATCGTTATTCGATCTGCAACCGATCATAACAGCTGGAACTGAACAGTCGGGCGTGACGTCCGTGACCTGATTGTCGTTTCTACCGTTTGCTCTGTGTATTGCAGACGGTTTTTGTCTCCATATGTCGATCCGGCGTTCTTCTCGTTGATTCCCGGAATTGCATGGCTGAAGATGAGCCATGAGCAACCACAAATTCAAGGAACTGATCGTCAAAGTGCGCAGCGCCAATGTTTGGAATTGATCTCAACTACGTTACAGGATCAGACAGCCGACCGGACACGGGAGCCCTGATTGACGTTGAACAGTATGACGGGGATCTCTCGTATTCCACACAATCGGCTACGTTGAGCCGTATAAACTATCGCTTTGCCGTGATCGCATTCGCTTTGGCCCTACTGCTGTCGCTGGGTGTCGCACTGCTTCGCGATTATCAGGTAAACCACCTGGCTTCCGGTATCCTGGCGCAAGCACGGCACGAACACCACGCGGGCCGACTGGACAGTGCTGCAGTACAATTCCACAACTACCTACAGCTTGTGCCGGATGACGCGAGTGAGCGCCTGAACTATCTGACCATTTTGCAGGATTGCGAGATGACCTCCCATCATCGCGATGAGCTGTATATGGGGTTCAGATGGATTCTGAGAGAAAAACCGCACCACCGGGACATTCGAAGAAGATTGATTGACTTACTGATCCAAGACGAGCGGCGTGATGAAGCAAGCAACCACATCGAAATCCTTCTTGAGGACAACCCGGAAGACGGAGCACTGTTCGTGCGCCTCGGGCAGTGCCATGAATTGACCGGAAGGGAGTCCAAAGCAGTTGACGCGTACAGCTCCGCCATTCGTTTGATGCCGCGTGAACTGTATGCATACAAACGCCTGTTACATCTTCACTTGAACTCGCCTGGCCACGAGCACAGGGCGAATGCTGTCCAGGACCGGCTGTTATTCAATAACCCCAGGTCGAGTGAAGCCAGCCTTCTCCTTGCGCGCCTGCTTCGGCAGCGTGGTCGCACGGACCTTGCCATGGTCGATGCCAGAAATGCCTGGCTATTGGCACCCGACAATCCGGAGGTTTTGGAGTTTGTTGCAGGGTTGATTGCCACATCCGGCGATCCGGATCAGCGATTCGACCATCGAGAAATCCGATCACGACTGGAATCAGCCCTGAAAACCGCCCCCGATCGCAAGGACCTCATTTCGGCGACTGCGCGCCTGGATTTCTTCATGGGGCGCCCCGATCTGGCCGAACAGCGATTGCGCGACGAACTTGAAACCGATCCTGGGTCGGTGGAATTGCGGTGGTTGTATGCGGATTTTTTGATCTCGCAGCGGAAGCTCGACCAGGCCCGCAAAGAGGTCGATCACCTGCATGGCCTGCAGGAGGCGTCAACATCGGTCGGCTACCTCGACGCACGTATCGACATAGCCCGAAACAAACTGGTCGCCGGAGTTCGGAAGCTCGAATCGGTGCGAGAACAGACTGTTGAACACCCGGAGATGCGGGGTCGAATTCATCTTCTCCTCGGGAAATGTTACGAAAAGCTGGGGCACGCCGAACGTCAATTGGCATCGTTTCGCAAAGCCGTTTCAACAGACGAGCTTTCCAGCGAGGCAAGAATCGGGCTGGCCCGTTCGCTGCATCGTCTGGGGCAGATCGACGACGCGCTCCAGCACTACCGCCGGAAGATAGACGTTCCCGGAGTGCCGATCCAGGTCGCCAACCTGTTAGTGCTCCGCAATATGAACCTGCCGCCGGAGAATCGTCAGTGGAGCGAGTTTGAAAGAGCACTGGACATCGAAGTGCGAAATCCGGCGAACATTGTCGACATTCTGTTGTTGCGTTGCCGAGTGCAGGTATTACAGGGCCAGCTGGACGATGCCCGGGAAATGCTGGCGAGAGCCTGCGAAACGAATCAGGGACAGGTCCGGTTGTGGGTTGCACTGGCTGGAGTTGAGCTTCGTCGCGGCCGGACACGGGATGCTCTGGCAGTTCTCGCGGCCGCCCGGCAGCAATTCGGGAACCGTGTCGAACTTCTCCAGGCACGGATTCGCATTGCCGTGACCACAGAAACGCACAAAGCGAACCTGGTGCTCGCACAAATCGAAAACGAGTGTTTAAGTTTGTCCGATGATTCACGCCGTCAAGTGATCAGCAGTCTTGCCAATGCATGGGAACAGATCGATTATTGGGAACTGGCAGAACGGACTTGGAGGACAGTGATTGAACTAAATCCCGACGACCTGACAGTCATCAGGAAACTCCTGTCACTCGCACTTCGCCGCAACGGAAACAATGATGTTCAGCACTGGTTAGAGGAAATTCAGCGTATTGAAGGGCCCGGTGGAACACACTCGCGACTGGGAGAGGCCGCTCGGTACATGATGTTGGCGAGGAGCCGGCAACCGGTTGATCAGGGGCTCATCGACCGCGCTCAGGAACTGCTCAATCAACTGGACGATGAGATTCCGATGTCAGTTGATGTGTCGCTGTTGCTGGCCGACACACATGAAATGCGTGGTGACACTGAAGCGGCGATCGCATGCTATTCTGAAGCAATCGACCGCGGCAAAGGCAGCGCCGTAATCCTCCAGCGAGTGATCCGCCTTCTGTACAGCCTGCGGCGATTCACAATCGCAGCGCGATTTATCGGCGACTTCGGCGCAGGTGGGGCAATCAAGATCACCAGTGGTCTCGGCCGAATGATCTCCGAGGTTTCCATCAGAACCGGGAAATTCAAACAGGCAGTCGAACTTGCCCGGATTTACGTCAGGCCCGACTCACAGGACTACCGTGACTATTTGTGGTTAGGTCAGATCTTGTCTGCGTCAGGCCAACTAAATGAAGCAGAAGAATCTCTGCAACAGGCAATCGACCTCGACCGAACGCAGCCCAAATCATGGATCGCACTCGTTGATTTACTGGGGCGACATGGCAGAATCACAGATGCAGAAGATGCAATCGCCAAAATGAAGGTGAATTTATCGACAGATGAAGTGAGCCTGGCACTCGCTCAGTGCTATGAATCGATGGGGAAGTTTGATGTTGCCACCGAGCATTATGAAAAGGCGTTGAGCATCCATCTCGACAACTGCGGGTTGATGCTGCGAGTGGCTCGCCATTACATACAGACGGGACGATTCGATAAGGCTGAGCCGGTTCTACGGCAGTTACTCGACGGGGATGGTCGATCGGTCGCGGTTGTACAAAATGCACGCAGACTGCTGGCAATTACCCTCGCTGCAACCGGAAAATATCCTGGATTTTGCGAAGCGCTCGAGCTTGTCAACGAGAACATCGGAGCCGGAATTGGTTCGGTTGCAGACTTGCGAGCAAAAGCAAGACTGCTCGCGAGTCGGCCGTCGCATCATCCTCGACGCGAAGCCATTGAAATTTTTGAATCGCTTGACAATCGTGCGCCGTTATCACCACAGGATCAATTGCAGTTGATTGGTCTATATGAAGCGACTGGCAATCGGGATCGGACAATCCTGACGTTGGGGCGCTTGATCAGAAAGGCGGGCAGTGATCCGGATTACCTTGCACTTGCGGTGAGGGCTATGCTGCATCACGGCGAATTGGATGCGAGTGCGGAGGCGTGGCTGGAAAAACTTGAGCAGCTGCAGCCCGAGGAATTCCGAACACTCGAACTCCGTATCCTCGTACTCATTGCCCGAAACCGTGTTACCGATGCACTGAACATAGTGCATCGTCGCATTGATCAAATGAATGACGATACGGAACGTCAGACAGAATTCATGCACGGTATCACGACTGTTCTTGGGGCCGTGGCCGTACGTTTTAATGAGTCCGGGCGTTCGGTCGCCGCAGCAAGAATCACGTCCGACGTCGTGGAACTTTACCGCCGGCTTCTGGGGCGCAGGCCGGAATGCACGGTCGAGTTCGTGCGATTCCTGGGAACCCAGTGGCGGCTCGATGAAGCATTCGAGCTCTGCGAAACGGCGTGGGATATTTCGCCACCGGCGATCGTGGCCGAAGCATGTACGGACCTGCTCAGGACGGGCCGGGCCAGCCATGAACAGTTTCAGCTCGCCCAACGCTGGCTGCAGAAGGCAATAGAAGCCGATACGACCTCGCCTGAGCTTGCCTATCAGGCTGCCAGCGCTGCCCATCTGGCCGGACAATACGCCGAGGCTGAAATTTTTTACCGGTGCGTTATACAGCTGGCACCGGAATCAACGATAGCAATAAATGAGCTGGCACTTCTGCTGGCGTTACATCGCGGTAAACCCGGTGAGGCCACTCAACTGATTAACCGTGCGATTGAAATATCCGGCCCCTTGTCATTTCTGCTTGATACACGGGCTGTGGTCTACATCTCGGCAGGTGAAGCCGGTAAAGCGATTGACGACCTGGAGCAGGCGGTTTCCGGTGGAGCAACCGCTGATCATTATTTCCATCTTGCTCAGGCCCATGTTCTGACAGACCACACAGTTGCTGCGAGAACCGCGTGGGACAAAAGCCTGTCGCTTGGCCTGCACGTCAAAGGCATCCATCCGCTGGAACGCAGAGTGTTTGGCGAATTGGAATTAAAACTGAAATGAATCGCCAAACCATACGTTGGGCGCCCGGTGCCAGTTCGGGATTGTGGCAGCATTCCAGACCGTGGCCGGTTACTGCCGGCCACCTCAGGCTCATTTGTGCGACCGTGAGACTTTCCGGGACGTAACGCATCGGAAATTATGATCAGACAAAATAGCTGATGGGAGGTGACAACGGAATTACAGAACCGTTACAGAGAGCATAGTGTTCCACAGAGCAATCCAGTCAATTTCCCTGTGAACGCTGTATCATCTGCGGCAGAATATATCGCTGCAACACAGGCCGATAATCCTGCTTGCAAATGAGACCACGGCGACCTGGAGTGCCAGAAGTCAGTGGCCGACACTCCATTGTGTTCCATTTCCAGGGCACACCAATTTTGCAGATTCAGTTTCAAACACACCGCCGGAGGAACTCACGAATCCCCTTTGGCTGTTGCTTTTGGGGTAATGAGGGTTACGTCGCCAGGTGCCGACCCATTTCCCCGGCAGACAGTTCGGTGGCTACCATCGACGTCGGTGGATTCCGTTCGAAGCGATGAATATCGACCCATCGGATCACCGAAGAGAAAAGTTACCGACAGTGTTTGACGGTCAGTGGGGAACCGTCGCTGGCCTTGGCTTATTCCTGCTGACAGCAGGTTTTTTGTTGCCGCTGCCGAATGCCTATCGAGCGAATTGGCTCTCGTGTTTAATCGATGCGCTTCACGCTCCGGCGTTTGCATTGATCACGATCAGCCTCCGATTGCTGTTTGGTCGGTCTCTGTTTCCGACCGTTCTACTGGCCGGTGGTGTTGCACTGCTCACCGAAGTCGTCCAAGCAGGTGTTGGTCGTTCGATGAGCCTGGAGGATCTGGCGTACGATGGTCTTGGCGTCACTGCGGCTTTCTCCATTCTTTGGCCAATGGACAGCGAACGGCGAGCTGCTCGTTGCAGAAACGTAATAGTGGCGATGATTCTCCTGGTGACACCACTCGGACTTGTAGCGCCTGTCTTGATTGACGCGTCGCTGGCCACGGTTCAGTTTCCGGTTCTGGCCGATTTCAGTTCACGCTGGGAAACTAAAAGATGGTACAACAGCGGCGTCAGAATGCGACGGGTGCTGGTTGACGGAAACTGGCGAGGCGAGGTCAATCATCCGGCATCAGCGGATTCTGGAGGCGCGATTTTGTTCCCGGTAATTCGCGACTGGTCCGCGTATGAAAGGCTGTGGTGCGAATTTTCGTTCACAGGACCTCCGATGGATATCCTGATTTCCGTTCGCGACGCCGGCGGCAGAGTCGATATCTGCCGTGAATACTCTTCGGGGACGCATCGCATCGTCCTGAACCTGCGAGATCCGGTCTCTGCCGGTCATTCGTGCAATCTTGATCTGACTCGCATCCAGAGCTTCCATTTTGCTCTCGACGCGAGCTCGGATAAATCAGCGGTCATTCACTTCGTGCTCCTGGAATAGATTCGAGAACGATTGAGACGCTGTCATGATTAGCGCGTCGGCCGGAACGGTCGTAACAAAGCAACCGGGAACATCACGACCGGAGCTGGAATCTGTCATCGGGCGCCTGTGAGTAAGTGCACGATATGATATTCCGACTCAGCGAGCCCTATCTGGATTGAGCATGCAGCCGTACAAGGATCGGCTGCTTCGTGTTCGCCTCAACGAACCTGCCAGCAATATAGAAATCGCCTGATCTATCCCGTGTTGCAGATCCGTAGAGCAGCAGACTTTTCCTCCCGGGTGGATTCTCCCTGGCGAAATCTGCCGGCCGTGCCGTTGCCAGCCCCGTGTCCAGATCATGGGTGACCCATTCCCACGCGTGGCCGTTGCGCCGCGCGACTCCAGTGACATACCGTTCACCGGCGAACGTGAACAATGATGGACTATAAGCAGTTCCGTTCGGGTGAAACCAGCCGAGTGGTTTGACGTCCGCCGGCCCTTCTGTACCGGGAATGATGCGATACAGGAATCCCAAACTGGTCGTAAACACAATGGATTCATCGGCAAGGCCCGTGAAGCCGACGATGCCATGGGTTGCCCGGAGGTTTTTGTCGATGTAGTGTTTGAGTGGTGTTTCTGCAACCTCCTGCAAATCTGAGTCGAATTCCACCAGCGTAACGCCAATCTGCTGCAACGGTATTGAACGTTCTCCACGACTCTCCGCACCAGCGTGGACTCTCAGACGCGGTACATAGACGTGCCCACGCAGGTCACTTAGCAGATTTCGAGAAACGTGGCCGTGTACCGATCCAACCCTAACGGACCGCAACTCTGCCAGATGCGTGTCGTATTGATACAGAACGTGATCGAACAACCCAAGTGCATAGATCCATCGGCCTGTGCCTGTAACGGCAATGAGTCCTTCAGGGACCGCCGCCAAATGTTCCCATTTCGCGTTCCGTGGAACCAATCGCCAAAGATGTGAGCCCCAGCATGGCAGACGGCCGCCATCGTCGGTTTCACCCTCTTCATCCATTGACGCGAAATACAAATATCCGTCACCAGACTGAATGATCTTCGATTGAATTATCATCTGGCCTTCGCCATGTCGATAGACCCCGCAGCGTTTCAGCTCCGTGACGACATTTCCCCGATCAATGGTCCGACCAACCTCGGGAATGTATTCAAACAGATGAGCCGATGGTGTTTCCACATTTGCGGCAGACACTCCGAACCACATGTGCCCGCGATCATCACGACCGGTTGCTCCCCAGATTGCATCGGCGCCGGCGAAGTCGGGGACTCGGATCTCGTATGCCTGTGGAACCAATTCGGGATTAACGGGGTGCTGCGCGAATACAGTGCCGTAGCGATCCGCAACAGTCCGCGGTTCCTGGCGGACACGTTGATTCTGGACCAGTGAGCTACGTCCGGCGGATTTGGCGTCTCGGGAGGGTGACCCTGTCAACCTTGTCACAAATATCCCCCCGAGCAAGACGATCACAATGGCCAGTGCCAGGAGCAAAGAACGGGACCAGGTTCTCTTGGTACGAGCTTCACCTGTCGGCAGGACACGCACGGCATGGCGACGATACCCGGGTTCAGCAGAAAAGACTCGTAAAGTCACCAACATTCCCAGACAGGCACCCACCGTGTACAGAATGCTGTCAGTAACGTCCGGAGTGTGGGCTGAGACAGCACACTGCATTAGCTCAATCCCAACACCCAGCCCGAAACTGTAAAGGACGGCAGCGGCAATCATCACCCGCTGCATTGCCGACGCAGCTGATTTCGGATTGACCAGTCTCATGAGCAGATACCCCAGCACCGAGAATAACAGCGTCTTTCTCAGCAGCTGGGTGAGGGCGTTGAATTCGCTGCCCTGGTACATCGCGGCAAACGGCACCCTGAAATAGCCTTGCATACGCTGCGCAATCAATTCTTTGTCCTGTTCCATGTTGAGCGGCCACCAGAAAATGACGCACAGGATCGTGCTGTACACGAGTGCCAGGACGCCCCAAAACAACCGTTCACGAAATTCGGGCACAGCTGCAGACGGTGCCGGAATATGGGAGTCGGACAGACGCCGTGTACACCACACTCCTATCCAAACGCCGAGTGTTCCTGTGAAAACGTCTGTCGTTTCGGTGTAGCGGCTATAGACAAACAGTTGGAGAATCTCGATCACGCACACAATCAGGGCACCCAGCAGAACACTGTCTCGCATGGAGTGCCGTCTGTCAGGCGAAACCCAAACTCTTGCGACGAACGCACCGACCGGTATCTGGATCAGGACATCCGACAGGCGGTTCCAGACTGACTCGGGGCTGAAGTCATATGTCCAGAAAGGAATCACGGCAATTTTGCCCTCGCGATATTTGCGATAGAGTTCCACAGGATGAATCGTCAGATCGAGTGGCATCACAGAATAAATCAGTAAGCCCAGAACGTAGGCCTGTATAATCCTGTCGACGAGAGATGCACGGCGGACAGCGCCCGTATACCCTCGCAGCCAGTCGGTAATCGTCTGCCCGGCAGCCAGCCAGAGCAGGACACCTGCGATACCGCCACTGAACTCGGCGACAATGTCATTTTGCGAGGTGGTTCGCTGTGGGAACCACAGTTGGCTGAACTCCAACGCCACACTGAATGCACCACATACCAGAACCGTGATCAGTCCCCAGATTACTCTGCGCCAGCGGCCACTTGTGTCAATAACTGCTGTCCCCATCCAGCAGAAGGCGATCGGCACGAATAACAGGATGTTGGCGACCAAGTCCGCACGTTGCCCCAAACCGATATAGTGGAACGGGATGGCCCTGAACTCCGCCAGCGCATTGGCAAACGACTTTGGTTCGTAATTCAGCGGCACAAGGGAGCCGTAGACACTGAACACTGTAAACGCCATCGCCGAGAACAGGATGTGCACACGCGTTGGAGGCGTTGCCGCATGGGATGCTGCGGATTTGCGGCGTACCGGACAAACCGCGGTGGCCACCGAAATCCCCACCAGAATCAAAATGGCCACGCCGGTCATAGTCTGTGCTGAGCAGACAGTTAACAGCTCGGTAATGGCTGACCAACCGGTCACATGGGAGTCAGTTGCTGAATGTGTGGCCTGAATCCGAATCGGATTCGTGTAGAACATTAAATCGGGGCCGTCGGCCACTTTTCGTCGCCCGCGCGCACGGACCACCAGACCGCCGACGGGGATCTGAAACTGCCGACCGACATTCAATTGGCCGGAATGCGTATTGGCAACCTCGACGCTGCTGACTCCATCAGTCGTCACCACGATCAACTCAACCGCATCAATGTGATTGGGCTGACCTGTCCAATCAAGCTCCGGGACGCGCGCAGCCAGCCGCACGTTCACCTGGCTCCCCACTTCAACTTCAAGCGTCTCACCGGCGATGGCAGCACGCGGCAGGCCGTCTGTGGTCGCGGTCAGACTGACTTCCCGGACAATTTGTCCGTGCGCGGCAAAAAACGACCCGGCGCGCAGAGCGCGCAGTACGCCATCGGCGGTCTGTTCCGGGACGTACAGCCAGGTTTCAGAGAATTGACCGGGCCAATAGTCATTTTTCTCGCCATGGAAATCTGAGGGAGCGCGGGCTCCCCATATGTCGATTCCGCTCTGCAGCAACTGGTCCCAGAGGCCGCCCACCTCTGCAGCAGCGGGATCCCAGCGATCGATCAGTCGAACAGGTCCGGAATACAAACCCGGGTCATCGGCTTTCTGGTGCCCTGGGGCTCCTGAAAATCCCACCACCAGATCGTTGACGTTGCGTAATTGCTCAAGATGTGACTGTGTGTCGGAACGACTCAGTGCTTTACGGCTCGGATGGTTATACATCACCAGTGGTTTCACGTTGCCGGCGCGCGCGGTCGAAGCCAGCCAGTGAAGCGCTTTCTGCGCCAGTTGTGAGCTGTTTTTCTGGCGATTCAGATCATCGAACCGTTCTTTGAATTCGGCAAGGTGCAGGAACTCATCGGCATTGGGCGGTACCAGCACCGTTGCATGCTCATCGCCCCCCCAGGGAGGCACATTCCATTCCAGGCCAGCCAGAATAACGAGGTTCGGATGCTGCCGTCGCACTACCCGAATCGCTTCTGCGTACTCGTTCGTTGCGGCCCGCAGGTTTCGGTCAGCATGATCTGTGATGGTGATGCAATCACACCCAAACTCAGCGGCCATGGCCGCAACCTCTTCAACCGTATGCGCTCCGTCTGAGAAACTGGTGTGCAGATGTGTATCCGCTTTCATCCAGGTCCCACGGCCGGCCCATTCGACGGAACGCACGAACGGACTTGGTGTTTGCCGACCACAGCCCGAAACGACAAACACTGCTGCAAACAGTGGCCAGCGCAGTGATCCGAATGAGAAGATCGTCATTCTCCCGCCGCAGTTGAAAATATATTTGCTTCGCCAGCCCGGTTCACCCGCAGCGAGGCTTCGCTTTTGCCGTCAGGGCTTTGAACAGCAATCACGGATATTCCTTCCGGGGAGCTGATCATGCTGGTTCCCGGTGTTCCTCCGGGGAGTTGCGTTGACAGGATCGATACACCGTTTGAGGTCCGAATCATGGTGGGGCCGCTGTCAGAACTGTTCCCGCGGACCGCAAATTCTCCCACGCCGTCAGGCAACGTCCGCATGAAGGCCTGAGTGGCCCGTTGAACACCTGTGACGCGAACTTCAGCAATCCCATCGGGATCGACAGACATGGCTGCCCGCGAGCCATGCTTACCCGTCAGCAACATGTCAGACCCCCCGTCGCTGGCCACGGTCGCCGTGAAACCTGACTGCGCACCTGTGAGCGTGAGCGACAGATCGCCGTCTTTTGTCACCAGGACTTTGCCCAGGTGATCACCACGTACGACTGTTGCTTCACTGACTCCGTCTGCATCCACCGCGAGAATGATGCCAGGATCTCCCGCCTGATTTCTAAGCACCAGGCTCGCCTGGCCATCTTCGTTGACCAGCATTTCAATTCGGGCATGGCCGGTATCATCCCGGATGGCAAACGGCTCAGATGGGTTATGTTGCGGCACCGTCACAGTGAGAGATTTGTCCGTAGCCGCTGACACAGACGTGTGACTTGCAACATCAGATTTGGTCGTATTGACATTCGGTTCAATTAAGGGAGACAGAGGTGACTCGCGTATGGAAGCGTCATGGGTTGTCACCAGCATACAGCCGACCACGATCGCAACCACGTAAAGCATCACTCGTTCGGTTACGCGCATAGGTACTTTCCTCGATATTGATTGACAACGAGTGGCGACATCGAACTCTACGACCTGATCGCTACGATTGTTATCATGTCAGAGGCAGGCGAAATATCAGTTTTTCCGGTTTACATCCAGGAGGTTGTTCTCCGGGTTTTTCATCCGGAACAAACGCCCCGTTTCTCAGAGAGTGTATTCGACAAAAGACGAAACACGGGATCACTGCAGCAAGGCTCTGCACTGCCAGGCCGGCGTCTTGCGCATTCCGGAATTCATTCTCCGGTGCGATGAACTGCGAGCAGGTTGGTAATCTGATTAGAAGACACCTTAAGCAGCCACCAGCCGGCTACCAGGCCAACAACGTTGGAGACCAGGTCTGTTACGGTGCAGGAACGCATCGGGATCCATTGCTGCAGACACTCTGTTCCGATGGCATGACCAAGACCGAATGTGACCAGAAGTGTGCGACGCGTAAGCGTCGCTGCTCTGCCGTTGACGGCTAACAACACACCAAGCACGCCAAAGGCAATGACATGCTGAATATAGTCAGCCAGTGTTGAGTCGACTGCCACTTCGACAGAACGCCCCGTTGAACCCAAGATCCACCATGGATCCGGCGTCAGCGTCAGATATGACAGCAACGTGGCGTAGGCCACCAGAAACATCATCTTTGCGGGATAAAGATCTATAATGTTCGAACGATACCCAACTATGTGAATTCGACTGGCTGGTCGCGGGCGGTGAACTTGTGATCCAAGGTCGCTGTAAGCAATCGCCTCACTGACGATCTGCAGAGAAATTCAGAATCACCTTTTAGTACCACAACCTGTCGCTGCAACAGCGCAGACTTGAGGCAGGACAGGTGGGCCGCTGCCGGCAGTCGTGTCGAGCGTCATTCGCTTGCGGTATCTGAGTGGCTTGGTTCAAGCAGCAGCCGCTTAAATTCCAGAGCCTTCGCGCTCCAGGATTCATCCCTCACGCGGCGACGTGCAAGGCGGTGCTTGTCGGAAAATCCGTGCGTAATGCTATGCAGCACACTGCGCGAAAACTGAACCGGATCCGACACAAGATCAAGGCAATCTGACCATGGGCGCGTCGCTGGAAGATCACGAGCCACAACGGGTTTCTGATTCGCCAGGTACTCCAGGAGCTTCAATGGCTGCATTGCGCGAGTCACTGGAAGATCAGCGTATGGCATCACAAGAACATCAGCTGCGGTTCCGAGAGCCGGAAGATCCTGATATGCCACCGGCGGAAGCAGTTGGACACGTGGCAATTCAAACACTGCGGGATCAGGGTCTGCCTGAGGACCAACGAGCAATATGGTTCCACGATCAAGATCTTTGTCGAGACGGCGCAGGAATTGAATATCCATCCGCTGGTCAATCACTCCCCAAAAAACAACCAGCGGGCGTTCAAATGCCTGCCACGGCAACGCGGTGTCGGAACGGTCCGCTGTCCGTTTTTTCCAATGGTCGAGATCAACGCCATGCGTCAGCAAATGCACCGGTTTGCCGCTTTTGCGCAGTCGCTGTTGAAGGGACTCCCCAGCTGTGATCAAACAGTCCGCCTTCTCAATGACCGTTTTTTCAAGGCGCTTCATTGCCTTCTGGTCCACACCGGGCCATTCGGAAAAATCGTCGACACAATAGTAGACCCAGCGATCAACCGGGAGTCGTCCTATGAGATCGGCGACAATCGGGACGGTCGATACTGCAATAAGCTCACCCTGGTGACTTCTGAGTCGCCGGCGCAACTGGCTGCCCAGCAGGCAGCGATTGAGCGTTCGTGAGATGTACCCGGAGAACGCTGGCCACATCCATGGACTGCAGACCGAGAGATTTTCATAGAATGAACAAGGTGCGCCTGACGAACCTCCTGTCCAGTGTCGGAGCTTCTCAACCGCACGGGAGACGGTGGCCAGGTCGAACGAGGGCGTTCGCATACCGATGGTATTGATCCAGAATGTGGGAATTCGGGGCAGGAGATGACGAATGAGATGCTGGCAACTCGACGGGTGCCGGCCCCAGTCATCAGAAAAGACCAACAGTGATATATCCCGTGTCGTCGCCGCGGCGAGTGACTGCGTTTGATTGTTTTCGAGTCGAATTGTGGACTGGGAGTTCTGTTCCACGTGAATTCACACATTAATTTGATGTTCGATAACCAGCAGCATCGCCTGGCCGCACTTATGCATCGTCCGGACGAGGGAACCGCTATCGATGACTGAGGAACCGCAAAACAATAAACAATCGCATTTGACCTGGGAAAATCCGGGCTCTGTTCGGTGGATTACGGACTGGCACCGCTCAATTCTGCATCGCTGTCTGGACACTCTTGTCCTGCCAATGAGGTTGCGGGACAGAGTTGACTTGCTGGCCGTCGACAAACTGTCGCTGCCCCTGTTCAAAAATCATCATTGCCAGCAGAAGAAAGGTATGATTTGCTTTGTTTGCCATATGCTGATCCACCACGTGGCGGACTGTTGCCGCCCGAAACACTCCGCGATCTAGACAACGCTCATCAAGGAGCAGTGAGCGAACAAGAGGCTTCAGTTCTCGTCGCAGCCACAGCCCAAGCCGCTCGTATGGCTGGTATCCCCTGAACCCGAGTTTTGCGAACACTTTCATCCTGGCAGAATGAACAGCACATGTGACTTTTCCTGCATCCACCCGGGCTCCGGTATTTGTGTTCGCCGGTCGCAGAAACTCAGGACATCGTTTACGGAGAATTGCTGCCTGAATGTCTGATCCAAGTCGTGATTGGGCCGGGAGTGCCAGAATGGATTCAATCACATTCTGATCAACGTAGGGCAGGCGCGTTTCCGCAACCGAACCAAATTTGACCAGGGACATGGCCGTTTCCCGCCGTGTACGTTGTGAAACAAACAAACTGCTGACGCGGTTGATAACCGAGTTCCATCCGGACGTGTCCCGCAGAGAGTCGGTCAGTGAGGCACGCGCAGACTCATCGATTTCCTGCGTGTTTGCAAACGCAAACAGAGGCTGATCAACACCTTCCAGCATGAACGCTCGCAGGTGATTGAAGAGCCAGTCATTCAGCGGCTGTTCGCCCGACAGAGCCAGTGCATCCCGGGTTAGCGAAAAATTGTAAGCTTTCCGCATGTGCATTAACTCGCCCGCATGGCCCCGCAGGAGAATCTTGATTCCATGGTCGCGGTACATTTCAAAAGTCGGCATCACGATACACTGAGACAGGTAGTGACCGTCTGTCAGTTGCACCATACGGTTCAGGTGTTGCTCGAAGGCAGACAGAAAACTCTCGCATAAAAAAAGGTCGTGATGTGGGTACCCTGCAATCTTTGCCAGCTGTCTGGCAGATCGGGAGTCTCGATTTCCGGGCACACCGAGCGTGAAGCAGTCCAGGTCTACCTGCTGGTGATCCAGTACGCCTAGGATTGTACGCGCATCCAGTCCACCGGAGAGGGCGATTCCGAGATGTTGTGTTCCGCCAACACGGAGGTCGACGGACCGCTTAAACGCTTCATCCACCCGTTCGAAAGCCAGTCGGGGATCTTTGTTGAGTTCCTCCGCTGGTTCCTCCAGTGTCCAGTACTTCCGCACCTGTAACCGGCGTGAATCACAGTCCCAGATCAGGCAGGCGGCGGCAGGCAGAGTATGAATTGAGTCATACAATGTGTCATCGCCCCACAGTTGTCCGAACGCGAAGAACTGAGCGACGCCACGTACACTGAGCTTGCGGGAAACTTCATCGTCCACCAGGAGTGACTTAATTTCGGAGGCAAAGAGAAATCGTCCACCGGCCTGTGAATAGTAAAGTGGTTTCATTCCGAATTTGTCATTCACCAGCAGCAGTTGATTCTTCCGGCCGTCGTAAATCGCGGCGGAGAACTTGCCGGTCAGTTTACTGAAAAACAGCTCACCTTCCGCCAGGTATCCTCGTGCGATGACTTCCGTATCGCTGTCACTGTCGAATCTGCAGCCGGTATCTTGAAGAGTGCTTCGGTGTTCTGCTGTGTCATAGATTTCCCCGTCCATCACAGCGATGACGTCATGTTCCGGAAGAACAAACGGTTTGTCTGAGCCTTTTGCGTAGTCGGGTGCCACGCGTCCCATTGTGATGGACCTTGACGGTTCATGGTGCTGCTCGCGGCGACATTCGATAGAATGGTCCAGCGCTTGTACCATACATTCGAAAACGTCATGGACGTCCTCGCTGAATGAACCACATATGCCAGGCATCATCTCTCCAAATCAAAATATGTTGTACAGGGTTGTTCCGCGAATCCAGACGGCTCAATGGTTGTCATCGTGGCGGGTCAACTGAAATGAACCAAATCGACAACAATGAACTCACGCGCCCAGCCCGCCAAAAGAACCACGCATACAAAGACTCCAAGCGGGAAAAGCCGATGTAGGCGGATATCTCGCCAGTGAGTCATTGCGGCAGCCGAGTAGACGGCAAGGACTGGTATGAGTGGAAGGTGATATCGAGAATGCGCGAACGCAATCGAATGAATCAAACAGGGAAATGCAATGGTGAGTACCAGCATCCATCTCAGTCGGATGTTACCCGGCGGAATGGCAATGGCTCCGAAAACTGCACCGAAGATAACAATTGCGTAACCGGCACTGATCAGAAACGCCAGCACCAGGATTGCGGCCTTTGACAGTTTGCCGAAGTGTCCGGCCATCGATCCTGCAATTAGCGTACGATCGATCTGCCAGAAGTTAAAGAATTTGACCAGACTTCGTTTGAATGACAGCGCTGGGTGATCTAGGACGAAGCCGATTCCGTATTGCATTGCACACTTGTCTTTCTGTCCCTGTGTCAAATTCCGATAGTTCGGAATGGCCGCGGCGAGAACTCGGTGCCAGGCCTGTTCACCAGCGGCAATTTGAATGGTTGCCCAGGATCGTTCCAGCGGTGTGTGTTTGTAGTTGCCCATCATTACGTTGCGGCCACCCATCACGTCGATGAAAGTCAGTGTCTCGTGTACCTTCGTATTCCGATAGATCCAGGGACTGACCATGAGGGCAAAACCAGCCAGCGGAATCACGGCCGTGCGGAACCGTTTCTGAATGCCGGGACCACAGGTGAGAAACAAATAGGTCGCCATGAGAGGTGCAAACAGCCAGAGAATGCTGCGTGTCAGTGCTCCCAGGCCCAGAGCAATTCCCAGAAAAACTAACGCCGTCATGGACTCCCGCTTAATCGCGACTGCTGCCAGCAGAACGACTGTGCTGAGGAAGAACGTGAATATGACCTCGCTGAGGACCAGGTTGTTGAAGCCCAGTAGGGTCGGATAGAAGCAGTGAACCACGGCTGCTGCGATGCCGACCCTCCGTGAATAAACCTCCACTCCGATCCAGTAAACGATTGCTGTGGTAATCAGGCTGATTACGATCTGAAACACACGTACAGTACGGATGTTCCCGATTCCGGATGTACGGTACAGAACTGCAACGATGGCTGGATAAAGGGGAGGTCGCAGGGATGTCAGGTTACCACGGTCATCAACGTATGAGCCAGTTTCCGCCAGTGAGGTTGCCAGCTGGCTGTAGCTGCGCGCGTCAGTGACTCGAATCGGCAAGTCGTGAAAATACTCCAGAAGCAGGAGACGCGGAACCAGCCCAGCGATAAGAATAAGGACCAGCGGGTGAAGCCAGCGCAGCGTCGGTTGGTCACCGTCCCGCTTTCCCTCAGAACAGGGCTTGGTGATTCTCAGACCAACCGAAGGTGGTTCTGTTGTGGCGTCGGAAACGGTTCTCATAGTTTCCACAACGGTGGAACATTTGACGGTTCCACGTTAAACACTTCGTACAGCAAGGGGATCTCGACAAACATCAATCCAAGAAAGGTTGCAACGCACACCACCAGGTAAATCATCAGACCCGACTCGCGGTATAGTCGTTCCGGGTTTTGCACGGCACTGTTCTCTCTTAGGGCGACATTCATGTAATAGGCGAAAAATCCGGCGATCAGGGGTACGGAAAGAACCAGCTCAAGGTGGTACCGGATAATGAACACACCCAGCAGCAATGCGGCGGCTGACGCGTAGAAGAACATGCTGACCAGCAAACGGTTTTCATCATAATATCGGAATGAACTGCGGTAAGATGCTGCCTTTTGCCTGTCCGCAATCATGCGATATTCGGCGAAACGCTTACTGGACATAAAGAAGGCACCGACGAGCCACCAGGAGGCCAGCAGTGACGCAGGTGGAATGACGGCTGTGCTGACAACAAACCAGCCCATGGCCAGTCGCAGCGGGTTGTTGAGCGACTCAGTCAGCACGTCCAGGTAAGGCAACTCCTTCGTACGCACAGGCGGTACGTTGTACAAAAGTCCCATAATCCAGAGGACTGCGGCCACCTTGAAGAATGAGAGATTGATCATCAGAGCCAAAGCCAGTCCGGCCATGCCGAGCAGAATCCACTCGGCATAGGCAAGCGGGACTGATACCTGCCCCAATGGAATTGGTCGTCGACATTTGACAGGATGGTTCCGGTCATTTGTGGCGTCCAGAATCTCGTTCAGTACGTAATAGCTTGATGCCACAAGACACACACTCGCCAGCGCCCACACCACTGAAATCGGGTCAAACGATTCCAGTTGTCCATGATGATAGAACCATGCCAGTACAATGCCCGCCAGCATGAAGACATTCTTGAACCAGTGATCCGGTCGCGCGATGGAGACGTAGGGTCGGATTCGGGAAAGAACTCCCGTTCGCACAATTGTCGGAGCGTTGCGGGAGTATTCAGTGTTCGACACGGGACTGGTCACTTTCGGCTGTTTCATCGATTAATTTAGTGTTTTGCGGCTCATACTGGTGCAGAGCGTCAGGTATCAGTGAGCTTGTCAGTATCGATTCAAATGGACGTTTGACCCGCGTGAACCATGGCTCTTGTCGGCTCGTCGGTCGAACCAGAATGGTAAGCAGGCCGGCCAGTCTGCCTGCGAGGTGGTCCGCAAATAACTGGTCTCCGGCGATTGCGACCTCGCTGTTGGCAAGATTCAGCATTCTGACTGCTTTTCGGCACCCGTACGGGAATGGTTTAAATGCCTGCGCGACGAACGGTACGTCCAGGTCAGTCGCCAGTTTTGCGATTCTGTTCGCTCGGCCGTTGGAAAGCAGACACAATCGAATGCCGGAGTCGCGCAGCATGTTCATCCAGTTAACGACGCTTGGCGACACCCAGACATCGTGAAAATTTTTCAGGGTGCCGTCCATATCCAGGAGCAGACCCTTTCTTCCACGGTCACGCAGGAATTGAGCCGGCACGTCAACAATTCTTTCGACGTAGATATCCGGTTTGAATAATTGGGTGCTCATGTATCAGCTGTAACTGGAGGTACTGTTCGGGCCGGAACGCGAATAGTGAATAGAGGCTATCCCGGAAGCCAACGAAAAATTTCCAGTTTGGACGCCGATACCCACAAACTCGTTTTAAGGTCGTATTACACAACCATAGTGCATTGATCACTGCGTTGGGCCGGCCGGAGCGTCCGAACCAGCCTTTCTGTGATTACCGATACGACCGTACGCTTACACCGTATAGATCATGGTGCTTCCCGACTCGTACGCGTCTGACTGATGCCAGGATGAGCCGGCACGATCATCCGGCGTTGTTCGTGAAATGTATGAAGCACTCAGTATTGAAAGGAAGCAACCGCCGGCACATCCGGTATGTGCAACCAGCTATCAACCGGATAACCAAGACTTCCAGCACTTGCCTGGGACGATTCAGTATCCCGTTCGGCAATTGATCAAAAACCAGTTTTCTGAAAACCCGCGTCGTCTCACCATCGTGAATTCTGCACTTTGACGGAACGCTGACCGCCAGTTCCGGAAACAGTTATGGACGCCAGAAGGACAGATCGCGTTGCAAGAGTGTCTCAAGTGTGTTGATGTCATCATCGAATTGAGCATACAGCCGGTTTAGGAAGTCACTGTTTCCCACGGCCGGAGAGCCATTTTTCCTTCGGCTCCATTTCCGAATCATGTCACCTACTGGACTCGCTTTAACCAGTGACAGGCCCCAATGCAGTCCTGCCATTTGCATAGTCCGTGTCAATTTCGGAAAAATGATGCGATTTGGTCGGGTTCGTATCGAGTCGGGCTGAAACCTCGAATCGACACCAATGAATTGGAATACCTCTGCCAGCACGCGTTCGGGTTCTGTGGATACGTCGTCATAGAGGAACACCTTAACCCGGTCGTGGGTAAACAGGTCGAACACTTCCGTCAGACGTTCTGCATACAGACTCATCGTTGTCAAATACCCACCGTGCGAAGAGTTACAGGCCTCGTGAAATGTCATGCCGTCAAACTGCTTGTTGAGCAGCCGATATGCCGAATACGCACGATCAACCGGACTACGCAGAATGATGATCAAACGAACGTCCGGCAGGCAATCATGAATGCGGGTTATCGGAGCTGCATGCATGTAACTCGGCGTGATTTCACCGACAGCGGTTTCGCCAGCGTGCGAGTCAAATTGCTTCTCATACCAGGCAAGGCCGTTTTCATAGTGGGCATTAAAAAAATGAAGTTCCTTTTTCTCAGGAACGAAGACATCAGGGTGTTCGCTGAGGCAGTTGTGAAGCCATGTCGAGGCCGCTCGCTGTACGCCAATACCAAGAAAATTCGGGAGCATGCTTTAAGACCCTTGTGTTGTGGGAAAGACCCAAAAAAGGTCGACGAAATCATCGAATATCACTACAAGCTCGCCGAATTAAGGACCGGAGGAACAAAGTTACCGACGGCTTTCTAGGCCATCGTTTTGCGGGTGGTTCGGCGACAGCAGCAAACGTGCTTTCTTGATTCCGCCTAAATCAATGACCAGCTTCCTGACGCGTATACGGAAGTCGGATGCTGACAGGGACCGTATGGCATCGGCAAACAGAGTCCGCGTTATCAACGGCTGTGTTTTTTTTGCGTCTGTGCGTAACGGACCCAGCGCCACGGATTCGTTGCTCGCATTGCAAGAAGAGGCCAGTCGCGGGGTGAATTCAGTGAATCTCGGATACGCTGCTTTTGAGGTACAAATCTTTGGGGCAATCCAAACCCGCCGCACAGTTCCGGCCGTATTGCCCTTTGAGGTGGGCGCGATCGAAACCAGCAGTCAAGCAGCCCTTCAACCATCACTACCGCCATGGCGCGTGTATGTGTACGTGTCGCGAATCCATTCAGATCTGACCATGCACGATCTGCCAGCTTGTCACCCCGGTCCAGCAGACGCTGTCGAGTCACATTGTCCGCGTGGAGGGCAGCCCAGCGGAGTACGTTTGCTTTGCGAAGCTCCTGGGCGGCCCAGGCTTCTGTCGGATACTCCATTTTTTCACGCTGGTCGAAATACGGTACTTCATGATCCAGCATCCAGGTGGCGTAGTGCAGCAGGCAAGCCTGTCCATACGCATACGATTCATCGATCTGATTGCATTCCTGCTTGACCTGCAGATACTTTGCAATGCTCGAAAAGAACACCGTGTAAGACCAGCGATTTTCGATATCAAGGAGATTGCGGGAATCAACGTCATCCGCTGGATGAACACAGCGCTGAATGAGGCGCTCGACAAAACCCAGGTACGTTGGGTCTGCTGTCAGTATCCAGGCATCGAGCAACGCGTTGATTGAGTTTCCTCCGGCACGGTCTGGTGCGCGGTGGTCACGTCCGGATGCGAGTCCCGTGGGGCCATCATCCAGGACCCCAAGAACATGCTGACGACCGTCGTCCATATTAATGACCCAGTTCGCGAGTCCGGTCACCGCGTTCCGAGCCTTCGGGTCGCCTGTAAAATGGTGATACAGCAGCAGGCCAGACGTAAAATTGTGCTGTGCCCCAGGACCACCACCGTACACAGAGGAAAAAGGGGACAGCTGCGTTTTGCACCAGGCACCCAGTGAGCCGTTCCGTAAGAAACTGCCCGTCCCTTTTTTCGGCGGAGCATTCGCCCGTGAATAAGTCCGGTGTGTCGATGTTTCGGCGTGCAGATAGTGATCCGTGAACCAGAACAGGCCGCCGTTGTATGCGGCTCTGTCTTCAGTCGTGTGATAGATATCGATATCTATCACGTGTCTTGCCAGGCCATCGCCGAGGTCAAACCATCGTCGATCCCCGGTCCGCAGGAATTGCAGCAGGAATCCATAGACCATGTCGAACTGGTTGTTGTAGTGTGAAACCAGCGGTTTCGTTCCTTTATAGTACGTCTGTTCATGATCTGCGAAGACGTCGCCAAAGTTCCGCCAGCCGTATTCGTCAACTCGTTCACGATTCTCCAGCAGCAGTTGCAAAGATTCGTCCAGCAACGTGTCGAGTTTTTGTGTTGTTTGCGGTTCAAGGCCACAGAATTGGGGCAGCGTCCGCACGCTGTCACACCAGCCCGGCAATGGACGCAACGCCA
Organism: Planctomycetota bacterium; assembly: GCA_963581585.1. Lineage (GTDB taxonomy): Bacteria > Planctomycetota > Planctomycetia > Planctomycetales > Planctomycetaceae > S139-18. The sequence goes on along the minus strand of CAUZPL010000001.1, from coordinate 147,512 downwards.
GAGGGCGATGAACCCAATGGAGTGAATTGTTGGTCTCAGCGTGGCAGGAATCGCAGCTGGCAAACTCCAGCCAGATGGTATGCGTCTTTTGTTCTCCGCCCTGCAGTTCGAACAGACCGTTCTGTTCACCGGGAAACAACCCAACACGCACCGTTTCGTCCTGAATCGAAATTGCGGTGGGGAAGTGCTGCCAGAACTCAGGGACTGCCAGTGAGATTCGCTCGCCAGCACGGCAAATCGTGACAGTTGGCAGCGCACGCCACCCCGTTGATTCGTCGTCACCGATTTTCAGCTGATATCCCTGGAACCGACTGGGAACCTCACCTTCGTGGTTCACGTGGTTGACACTGTTCCAGTTCTCGCCACCGCTGGAGTCCTGATAAACACTCCAGTTTTTCAGGGAATCACTTGATGATGTTTCGTTCTGTTCCGGAGTCAGTGACCACGACAGTCGATCATGCTGGTGCAGGCAGTCGAACTCGACTGACAGGTCTTCGAAAAAGACGGACCCTCTGTCTCCCAGATCCCACAGCCCCCCTTCATGTTTTGCTTTTTTGGGGTTGTGCAATGTTACTTCGAGCTTTACCAGTCCAGTGCCCGCATAGAAGTTCAATCGTAAGATGACCCGTAGTTCGCGCGGTGTGACAAATCGACCCTCTCCAACGAGAGTGGTTCTCAACGGACCATCCGTTTCGATGCGCCATGCGTCACATTCCGGCTGGTGAACACGCTTCTTGTGGTCGGCTAATTTAATCCTGCTACTGCACAGGTTTTGTTTACCAGTCTGTGCTCTTTCAAACGGACGAAGCTGGCCGCGATCGATTACAAAACGAGCAACGCCGGTTTTAATCTCGATACGCGCCGAACTTTGCTGTAAATCGATGCTGTGCGGGCAGGAATGCCGGCCTGGTGGTGTCAGCTCCAGCCAACACGAGTCCATTCCAACGTTCTCTGACAACAACGCATCCACCAGCAACCATCGAATCGATCCATCGGGCCAATAGTTTGTTGCCTGAGTCTGTGCGGGAACACATTGCTGCGTACCAGCCAGGACGGCAGAACCCGGTTGCATTAAACGCCCCTTCGGCAGCGGAACGCCGAAGCACACCGGCTGCAAATTACCGTGGCGGACGGCGGGGCCCATCAATTCCAGCGGTATCCGGAGCAGTGTTTCGGACTCAGGAAGTGAATCAGCGGGCATTGTTCCTGCACGGATCGTTTTTTGACTGTCCACTATTGCGCAATCGCCGTTTCTGGTTGACTCTTCGGTCCTGAATTACACACATTCGCTAAGAACATCTGGTCAAACAATACCTTCGCGCGAGAGGCCAGGCCCAACCAGTTGAACCGACTCAAAGACCCAATTCCCCCCGGCCTGTCCCATATGCTGGCAACGGTTGACGTCCGTGGGCAATTGCGCAAGTGTCCGTATCGGTCGTTCCGGGCGAGTGCAGTCAACAATCAGGCCGGTTTCACCAGGTTTTATTGTTTCCCGAGTCACCCGCCACCACGGGCTTGCCGCAGGTCTGGCGTGCAACACCTGACCATCGCTTTGTACACCGAGCTGTCCCACGGCCAGTAGACAGCCGATCTGATGTACCAACAGAACGCGGTACTGCGCTTCCATGGCGTTGCATACCAGGCCGAGCACTTCCATACGCGACCCAAAGCCCGGCGCGCAATTGTTCGTGGCAATTGTTGACCGCGATGTGATTCAAGCGCACGCCTCAGGGCTTTCAGGCGCCCGTAACACATCTTTTCATGATTGTTGGTCATCGAATCAGCATGCCAGCGATATCGAGTCAGTGGTTCCCGAACGACACGTGTGATGCCGCCGAGTGCGGCACAACGAAGCCACAGATCCCAATCTTCGGAACCGAATGGTTCAGAAGAGAAGCCACCCAGTTGTTCAAACCATTTCCGACGTATTATCACGCTCGAAACGGTAATGAAGTTGTTATACAGAAGCGGTTCGAACAGATCGCCCTCAGTCAGTTCGTCTGTGTCAGACTGGCGACGCGCTACACGCTCGCACTCGCCAATGTTCTGTCGTTCCGTGTAGACCATCGCGGTTTGCTCGTCCGCGATGTCCAGTTGTTTTCGCAGCTTTTCGGCGTCCCATTGGTCATCGGCATCCAGAAAAGCGAGCCATTCGCTGTCTGCCATCTCTGCTGCGCGATTACGCGCAGCAATATGACCCGCATTTGGCTGCCGAACGACGTGAATTCGGTCAGCAAACTCCGCAAGAATGTTGGGTGTTTCGTCGGCTGACCCGTCATCTATGACGATCACTTTCAGGTCAACCTCCTGCTGGTCCAAAACGGTGCGAACAGCGTCCGCAATGAACGGGGCACCGTTGTAAACCGGTATAATCACTGAAACTTCCGGCATAATTTTTTTAATGAATCAGTCCTGCGTACCGACACCACTCCATAGTCAGGTCCATTGCCTCTTCGCGAGGCACGATCGGTTGGTATCCGAGAAGACTGTGAGCTTTTTGACTGGTGACGGCCGCTCGACAGGCATAAATATTCAGCAGATTGACGTCCAAATCGGGTAATCCCTTGTCGACAGATGAATCCTGGAAATAGATCTCCGGTCGGTCAGTTTTTAGGAGGCGGCGCGCCATAGTCCTCATTCCAGGAACACGGTCCAGCGCTGTTCTTGGTATGGCTCCGAGCGGGCTTGTGTCGAGGCATTTGCACGCCAGACTCTTAAACTCCTCGCTTCTGACGATGCCAATGGCATTTCCAATCAACTTGGAAACCGTATCGAACAATCCCGCCTTGCGCTTCTTTCTCAAATCCTGAAGCTCGTCTTCGCTGATTGATCGCAGTTCCCGTCCGGTAGCAGCGGCGTAATGCGAGAAATAATCTCGCCAGGAAAACCTGTCGTCATTGATATTAAAAACCTCGCCGATCGATTCCGCCCCTGCCTCATGCAAAGCGCAAATGATTGATTCTGCGGCGTTATCGACGTACAGGGTATTCGACGGGTTCTGGCCACTCCCGACCAGCACGGGAATCCCTGCATACAGGCTGTCAACGGCACGAATGGTATACGGGCCTGAAAACGGTCCGTAGACGTTGGGAAATCGCAGGATGATTGCCGGCAGTCCGGTTCGTAGTTCTCGCATGATCACGCGTTCCGCCTGCGCCTTGTTGATTGCATAATCGTAGTCATCAGGACGCAATTCCGCTTCCTCTGTCAGAATCCCGTCCACGCCTGTTCCATTGACGGCAGTTGTACTGACGTGAACGAATCGCGAAACGCCTGCTGCGCCCGCTGCGCGGGCGAGATTCTTTGTTCCCTGCACGGTCGTTGCAGCCGCCTCGCGGCGCTGAAATACCGTTCCATACGCGAGATGGGCAACGCTGTCGCACCCGTCGAGCGCCCGTGCAAGATCGGTCTGGTTCAACAGACTCCCCGAACACATCTCAATGCCAAGCCGAGCGAGTCTTGACACGCTGCCGGGGTTATGCACAAGCGCGCGAACATTCCATCCGTCGCGTAGGGCAAGCAGTTCTGCCACGCGGCTACCGATGAAGCCCGATGCTCCCGTGACAAGCACGCGCTGTTTTTTGACGTTGGATCCTGGCACAAAAGGAGCAACTCGCGCATTTTGTTGTCGACGCAGACTTGAACCGGCCTTGTTGTTTACGGAGGTTTCCTTCTGCGTTTTAAGACCACGTGTCACCCACGCGTGACTCAATCTCTGTCTTCGTTCATAGCAGTTTTGAATCAGTTCGAAAGAAGTGAGAGCGGTCCGGCCATCGAGATACGGACGCCGCCCGCATTGGATTGCGTTAATCCAGTCGTCGATTTCAGCTCGAAAATCGAAGCGCACGTCGTCCGTTTGTTCATGATTCCAATGCAAATCGACACAATACTTGCGTACTGCGAGGGTCACTGGATCGTCCAGAGTGACTCCTCGCGGTTCGATTCGGACAGAATCGCGTTCGGATATCGGAAGTACAAGATTGGCATGTTCGCATTCAATCTGAAACTCATTGGATAGCTGCCGAGTGCGGCTGAGCTCAACCGTTCCCTCAATCTCAGTATTCCTGTGGCGAATACGCAGCCGAATGTGGCAGTCCGACTCGACACCTCCGAGTGAGTCATCACGGTAGTCCAGGACTTCAGCCGGGCCGTCAAAAAATGACAGGAGCTGATCAATTGTATGTGATCCGGTGTCAATCAGAACGCCACCGCCAGCCATCTCCTTTGTCATGCTTCCAAGAGTTACGGAAGGCCAATTGAAGAACGAACCCTCGCTGGCATGAAACGAAAGAGGGGCACCCGGAAGTTCGGTGTTCAAAAGCGATTTGAGCATGCGGCTGCTGCGGAACATCCGGCGAAACAACCCTACGACAAGAATAGCGCCGCTGCGCTCTGCCGCGCTGACCATCGCCTCGGCTTCGTCAAATGACGTTGCCATTGGCTTTTCAACCAGTACGTGGATCCCGCGATCCAGGAATTCGATGCTCAACGCGGCATGAAAGCACGCAGGTGTTGCAATCAGCGCGGCGTCGATTGACTGAAGATTCAGCTCCGAAACATTACGTTTGAAAGTGTCTATCCCATAATTCGATGCCAGATGACCAACTGATTTGAGATTTGGATCGACAAGCGCATTTACTGTTATATCGGGGTGACCTGCGAGAATTGGCAGGTGGAACGCCTGCGTAACCGCACCACACCCGACAACCGCAACTCGCAATGGTTTTTTTTGCGGCACTGTTTCGTCGAACAAACAGTTTGAAGGTTTCTGTAGATGACTCATGGCTGCATTACGGCTCTTTGAGGATTCATGAGGCGCCTCCGACGGACCAATGTGGGTCTTGTCATGGCGATTGTCTATGTTCATGTCCGATAACCTCACGGGATCAGTTTCCCGTTACCGGCACATGGGCCTCTTCGTCGATCTTTTGCCGAAGTTCCGAATACAGGCTCGCCGTATCGTCGGGCAGTTCAGATATGTTCAAATGATGATGAGAGTCCGCATTGTAGTGCTCTAGCGCTTCACGGGTGGGCGGCAATTTGAAGCGGTGGCACACCTGATGTACAAGCCGATGAGCGGCCGTGCGGCCCTGGTCAAAATCAACCCAGATGATCGGTGTGCCTGATGTGGAATATTCCAGCAGGTGCTTATTATAGGCTGCCCAGAGCTGCAGGCCTTGTTCAATTGACATGCCATCTCGCTTCGCAAGCGATTGGGCGACACTTTGTGGATTCCTGACGCACGCGATTATCGTGTGCTGCGGCAGAACCTGACGCCAGACGTTGTATGTCAGCAGCAGTCGTGGGTCCTTGTAGACACACAACCGACAGCTGGCATAGTTCCACAGGAATCTTCGGCATCGCCAGAGGTCCCGCCAGTGGGGCCTGATGTCCTGCGGGGGACTCTCCCAGGTGCCGCCCGATCGACCCAGGATTTCATCATTAATCCAGACTGAGGCCGGACTCTCCCAGTGAATTTCGCCATTGTCAGGTGCGACCTGATCCACGATCGTCTGGCCAAACGACACCCCCAGCAGGTTCAGCGTTTTTGTTACGAAAGACGTTCCGCTTCGGTGCATTCCAAGGACAACCAGAAAATGAGGTTTCCGAATCGTATAGTGCATTCCCATGCCGAACTCCCGGATACGCTGGCGTAATGAAGGCCGTGGAGGTCTCAGCTGATCGTCAGTTTGCATCATTGGCTCATCTGCTTGCATATAATGACATTGTCGGCAGCTGGTCATGTGTTACTCATGTATCACATTCATTCGGCATGGAATCGACACTCGGGGATTGCAATTGCCGGGCAGGGTTGCCGATTTCCAGATCGGCACAGGCGAGCGGAAACGATCGCTCACCGGATTCTACAGCGATTGATCGTTACCTCTGCGAAGATGAGTAAGCGGTTGTGCTCGGCATGTCCGAATCGCCATTTATCCGGCTCTATCAATCCCTTGATATCGACACCATCGAAACAGCACCAGCACCGATGACGCGCCTCCGGTGCCGCAACACAGGACCACCAATCAGAATGGTACACCACGTTAGCCACAACAGCAGACGTAACATCAGGATTTGCGCCATCGATGCCATGTAATGCTCCTGTGCTTCGCAAACCTTCACGCTTCCTACTACAGCCAGGAGGACGAACACAAAACGTAACAACGGGTAATCAATTCGTTGAATATTCCGATTCAGGAGCAGAGCAACACTGGAAAGGACAAAAAACGTCATGACACTCGACCAGGCAGCACCCTCAGTACCAAAGGCCGGAATAAGCAAGACGTTGCTGGCTATATTCACAATACACGCGACAACAAAGGCGGGAAGCAATTTTCTTGTTTGCTTGTTCAACAATGCAGGAACCTTGAAGTGCTCATGCAGACTGAATAAAAGAAAACCAAGAGCCAGTATTGGGACCAATTCGGTAGCTGCTACGTAATCCGGGGGGGCTACCAACATCATCAATGGTTTCGCAAACAGTGACAGCCCGAGCATCACAAGCATCAGGCCATCCGTGAAGTATTGGAACACGTCAGCAAAGACTTTCCGTGAGTCGGGCGTCTGAGCAATTTCATAAATCGCAACGCTCCAAATGGACGAAAACGACGCGAGTATTATGGTGTTGACTCCCGCACAGATTGAATAGGCAATCGAATAAATTCCGACATCATGCATGTTGAGATAGAGACGAAGGAAATAACGATCCGCCTGATGGATAACCAGCGACAACAGCCCCGTGACAATTACAGGGGCGCCAAATGACCAGAGTTTCCAGGCAAGGGGTTTTTCGAAGCGGTAGCTGCCGAGACTGGTTAAGGAGATGCAAAGCTTTACGCTCGTAAAAATCACAGCTGCCAGCAGGTTGCCTGTCAGGATGCCGAGGATCCCCCAACCGGCTATGAGGAAAAAACTATTGAACGCGATGTTAAACATCAGTCGCAGCAGTGCCAGGGCAACAAACAATCCTGACCATTTGCGAACACGAAAGTAAGCATCGGCAAGCCGTTGAATTGTTCCAAGCCACAACGTCGCCAGAGCCAGCGAGAAGAACAGCGCGCCGTCGGGATAATCAGGCCCAAGTATCAGTTGTGCCAAACTGCTCCGTCCTGCCCAGACCGGCAAGAAGACCAGCGTGGCTGTCACCGCGACAAATATTGATCCGGTCCACCAGACAGCGTCACGTTCGCAGTCCGTTTTCGCGTCGAAGTGATACCGGGTTACGGCAGCCGCCATGCCGTTGCCGATCAGGATCCCCAGGATTGCGACCGTCACATCCAGAATCGCAATGCATCCGTAATCGGACGGACGCAAAAAATGGGTATAGACAGGCAGCATCAAAAAGGAGGACAGGCGACCGAGAACCTGGCCAACGCCATAGATGCCGGAATGCTTCAGAATATCCCGATATGCACCGAACATCGAATGTCAACCTATCAATGGCAGTGAGACGGGACCTCACGAAAGGTCGTCATTCGTAGCCCAGTTTGCGGTTTAGTTGTCCAGCCCTTTTGTGGAATAATTCCTGATTCCGCTGGCTGAGAGTCGTACGCCATTTTTCATCAAGTCGTATTTCACCGGTAAACCGGTGCCGCATGGCATTGCCGATGATGTGGCGGTTTTCAAGGACAGACGCGTCGAGGGTTTCCTCACTGTCGACTCCGCAAAAATGCAGCAGGCGTTTGAGGTTCTCTTCCGGCTGGCTACACAAATCTTCTAATCGCAGTCGAAGGACTTTGTCCGTCGGCAGGTTCCTGACAGCTCGTTCCAGGTGACGATTGCTCCACAACCAGCCATCGATCGACTGTTGTGGAGAACAACCTTCCTTATGAATCATTGAGTTCATGACACCACGTCCGTCCCGAACTAACGCAATGACCTTCAGGTCAATGTCGGGTCGACGGACGAGGAATTGAATTTGGTACGGGTTTTTGGTCGTGTCGACGAAGACCTGGGAGTGTTCCCTGGTGCAAAGGTCACGGACAAGCCATAAGGACTTGGTGACTGCCTGTTCCGCTTGGCGTTGCAGTGATGATGTCGGTCTAAAGAGAATGTCTCGCAACCGATCGAGCCACCTCCACCTGAACTGATAATAAAACAGGTCTTCGAGCATGTTTCCGGAAGACACCGGTTTCAGATCAATTCCTGGCTGGCCGACATGAAAATCGATTCCCGCAGCAGCTGCCCGGTCTTCCCAACCGTTCCAGAACTCACAGTGCTCCAATGTTTCTCCGCACGAACAGGGCATTTGACGCGAGCAAACCGATCCAAGTTCTCCCACCGTCGAGACTGCTGAGTGAGCACCCAGGAGGCACGCGATCAATGTCGAACCGCTGTGTGGGGCGGAGCACAGATACACGTAACGAATCTTTTTCGCCTCCAGCGGGGCAGTCGGAGGCAGCGCATCTGTTGCAGTTACCATGTCAATTTTCTGATCGTCCTGGAAGAGTTTGTGGGGCTGAGATCGAATCCAGACAGCCGAGTGTTCCACCGACGAAATCGATAATCTGCACCAGTGTCCCCGTACTGTTTTACTTCACGGGCCTTGACGGCCCCAATACGCTCTCGTCTCATTTAGTACGGTCCACGGAAAGCCGAAACTCTCAACCGGGGCGTTTGGGGCACTTGTAGTTCTGTACCGAGACCCGTCATGATGCTGTGAACGCATCGCGTGCTCTGCAACCGCGTATGGCGGAAATACACCCACTGTCGAGTCAGAGAGTTTCAGAACAGCCGCACCGATAAGTGCGACATAATACGGGATCTCGAACCCTTGCACTGATACGAACGACGCCGGCACGACAAACCCTGTCAGTCCAAGAATGACCATCTTCGAAAGTGCTCTCAGTTCCGGATCTGATTGCTCACGAGACAGACGCCACAGAGACCAGATCGTGTACAGGTAGAACCCGCCCAGAAAGCCAATACCGGGTACTCCCAACTCTGCCGCAGTCTGGGCCCACAGTGAATGTGCCTCCTTCCCTTCACCGAATCCGTAGCTTTTCGCGACCAGGGGCCAGCGGTCCTGGCCACAACCAATAAGGGGGTGCTTCGTCATCTCATTGAAGCACGCTTTCCACATAAACACCCGGCCGTAGTGGTCGTTTTCCCATTCGTTCTTGTCGGTAAAGGTGGAGATGAATTCCGTGACGACCGATGGGCCGGCGAGGTAAAGGCCAGCCATGCAAGCCAGACCATAAAAGGTGAGGAACCTGATCGTTTTTGGTATGAGAACGAAACTGACACCACCTAAGGCGACAACGCCGACCATCCCGCCCCGCGACATCGAAGCCATCGGGATATGAGCAATCAATGCAGAGATCAGGAACAGTAACCATCGTCGCCAGCCGTGCTGCAGGAACAGACCGTAGTAAAACGCAACACCACACCCCGACAGCATCATTATCGAGAGACTGTTTCCATCCAATTTCAGAAAATGATCGTGATCACCGCCGGAGAAATAATGCACATTGTACTCGTATGCAACGTACCCGGTCGATGCGATGATGACCCACACAAGCTTCCGGATGTCCTCGCGGCTATTAATCAGCGTGAGTCCGGCAAGAAAGGGCAGAACAATTTTCGTGTAGTTGAGGACCTCGTGCCAACCCATTACCGGCGATGGAGACAAAGCCGTTGACAGAATCATCCACGCCAAAAAACCGATGAGACACAACAAAGTCGTCCGGGACCGGCCGAAATTCCAGTTGCCACAGCCATTAAACACCCAGCCAATCAAAAGTGCGACACCAATGATTCTGCTGTAGTTTCCTGGTGGCACCATCCAGAACCAGAGTGCCGGCGGTTTGATGATCGAAAAGCAGACATAAATCAGGAACCCATAGTAAGGGCGAAACAGCGCGGTAAACGCGCCGCCATACGTTAGCAGGTATGTGAACAGCAGACCCTTCATGGCATAGTCTCAGACGGTTCGCCTGCGCAGGTCCAGGAGTGGGGCGATCGGGGTCAGACGCGCGGTCCAGCAGTGATTCAACTCGACAAATTCTCTGCCGGAATTACTCAGACGACGACGAGTCGGGAGGCAATTCAGCACGTTTTTGATCGACCGGACCCAGTCCGTCGGTGTATCCGCACAGATCGCGTGTTCATCGTGAATCAGATCGATGCCGTCCAGGGCTTGGGGTGAAGCGACCACAGGTGTTTTGAGTGCCATCGCCTCCAGCACTTTGTTCTGGACACCGCGCGCAATTATCAGCGGAGCGATGGCAACTTTGGCCTGTTTGTAGTACGGGCGAACGTCCGGAACATCGGCGTGGACCGTGACACCCTTCAGATTTGACAAATCGGTAACACTTGGTGCCGGCCGCCGCCCGACAATTCTCAAAGTGGCCCCAGATCCTTCCCCGAGAAGCAGTGGCCAGACTTCCTGACAGAACCAGCGAATTCCATCGATATTGGGCCGGTAATCCAATGCCCCGACGAACAGACAATCCGTTTCTTCTTCAGCTCCGGAACTATTTTCTGTGTTTCCGTAATATTCGAGATCGATGCCGTTGCCAACGACCTCAAGAGGGCATGAGTCCGCGAAACTCTGAAAGATATCTGCCTCAGTCTGCGTGACCACAGTAATCAGGTCTGATTTGTTGCCGAGACGACGCTCCACCCGTTGCAGTCTCTTGCCTTCCATTCGAAACAGCATACTCATTAATCCGCGTGAGTTGCGGGCGAAGTCGAGAAACTTCTGACTATCGACGTCGACTAAATCGGTGATTAGAGGAATGGACTGTAACTCAGGCATTTCCAGGTACGGGGCCGTGCTGGAACAGAAGGCAACAATCCTGTCAAATTCCACTTTCCGGCACCAGTCACGGATTCCCTGTTGCAGACACCTCGAAAAGAACAGCGCCTCAGTTGCCGACCGTCCTCGCGCAAATGACGCTGCTGCCTGAACCCAGCGTCGTGGCCCAAGACGCTGGACCTGAACCCCTTGGCAGATTTGCTTCAATACGTCAATTGCGTTCTGTTCTGGTGGTTCATCGGCCAGACACGCGAGCCAGACGTTCCCGTGCTCGGCAAGAAACTTCAGCAGATGGTATGAACGGATGCGGTCACCGCGGTTCGGCGGATACGGAATGCGATGCACGATATAAAGTATGTTTGGTCGACGTGTCATCGGGGTGAAAATGAGAAATCCTTCGGCCAGTCCGCCGAAACCAGTTCGTCCGAAGGCATTGCCGACAGTTTGTCAAACCGGAATGATTTAAGAAGTCGATGCAGCCGATCTTCCGTTTTGTCCAGGTTTCGGTAATGTCGGAATCGGCTTTTCATTGCAGCATTTTTGATCCGCGGCTGCTCGGGATCGAGTTCCCACGGATGGATGTAGAACACGAACGGGCGATTCTTCGCATTGATTTTGTTGAGGCAATACCGAGTCCACCGCCACGGAAACTGACGAAAATATCCACCACCGCCAACGGGCAGTTTTAGTCCTAGGATCTCACAGACGGCGCAAGGAAACTCGTGGATGGAACCGGAACGTGTTGTGATCGTTTGCGGCACTGGACTGGCGCCTGGAATCCCATAGACGTCGTGTCGAATCGGGTAAATGCTCGAATCAATTTCAATGTTTTCCTCAGCAAGGATATCCAGCGCCCACAATGAGTCTGCAGTAATCGAGAAACTCGGTGCCCGATACGAACTAACCCGCTCTCCCGTAATTTCCTCAATAGTCCTGCAGCTTCGTAACAAATCTTCGCGAAATTCATCAGGTGTTAGGGAGTAGACAAATCGATGCCAGTAACTGTGGGATCCAATCTCGTGACCGCCGCTTTGAATTTCGCGAATCAATTCGGGGTGACGTTCTGCAACCCAACCCAGCACGAAGAAAGTCGCACACACATCGTACTCTGCTAGGATTTCCATCAGGCATCGTGTGTTGTTGACGACACGACTTTCGTATTCCGCCCATTCACGACGGTCCACAACGTTGGCGAATGCAGAGACATGAAAATAGTCTTCAACGTCCACGGTAAACGCGTTGCGTATCAACTGAATTCCGCAGTCCGCTGGTTGCGGCTGGAGAGAGAAACTATGCGCAGGCAAACTACCACCGGTTCGAGGTCAAAACCCCACGTGTTATCACTTCAGCTGTCGATGGACCGGCTTCACAATTGTGTGCTTTAGCCATCCACTCGACCGCAGATCATGCTTACTGTCTCAGGGTCACTGTCGGCGGCAAGTTTTTGCTCGACGCGCTTGGGAGATGGCAAGGAAACCAACAGGCGGACTCCATGCCATGACGCCTTCGTCAGATAGAAAAACGTGTACAGGCACACGCGAAGGTCGAGCCACGGATTTACCTCACGGATGTAACAAATATCGCTGAGAAATTTCGTGCGGACGTCCTCGATAGTCGAGTCCGGCGGAAGCATAAGCTGAGCCAGGCCCGTGATTCCCGGACGGACTTGCAAACGCTGGTCGAAGTGCGGCACCTCCCACTTGAGGGCTCTGGCGATTTCGGGGCGTTCGGGGCGTGGTCCGATCAGACTCATCTGCCCGAGGACTACATTCAGCAGCTGGGGAAACTCGTCAATGTGGGTGTCCCTGAGAAATCGTCCGAAACGTGTGGTCCGCGGATCGTCTTGGGTCGCCCAGATGGGCCCTGTGAGTGTCTCGGCATTGTGCACCATGCTGCGGAGCTTAAACATGGTGAACGGGCGCCCGTGCCTGCCAAGGCGCGTCTGGCAATAGAATATCGGCCCGGTGGATGTGAGTTTGACTGCAATGCCCGCTGCGAGAATAACTGGTGTCAGACAAATCAGCATGATCAGTCCGAAAAAGAAATCCAGCAGTGGCCTAATTGTGACATACCATTGAAATTTCGGTCTAAAAAACTCGTCCGGTACTGTAAAGGATTCCGGGCGTGCATCCGACGATGAGGTATGCTCTCTGAGGTGATCAGTCATGTTAGCGTCTATGGACATGGACTACTCGTATCAGTATGTATTGGTATTTGTCCGGTGAAATTAAGAAGACTTGCGTGGCAATGTGCCTTCTAAATTCTTCGAAATCTGTTCCGCACAGAACTCGCGTTGCAGAACCGGAATTGCAGCCTTTAAAAATGAAGTAGAATCGTCTCGTTCCGTCAGACTGCCGACCCGCCCGGTAACTTGAGTAATATAGACTTTGTACAGGAACGATTTGTTGGCGAATGAGAATCGTGGATTGTCAGGTGCATAAAACGCTTCACCGTCGCACCATGTCCACACAACTCGAAGGTCGTGTGGCTGTGCATCGTTGGCCTTTCTGAACTCTGCGGAAAAGGCCTCGACGACCAGAGAGGAATCCTGCTCGGATACAATGCTGTTCCGCTCGGGATCATTTCTCATGTTATAACCCGCGCCCCGAAAACATATGTCGGGTGTGTGAACAGAAATTGGTCCTGGTTTGCCGCAGACAATCAACAAACTGACCTTGCTCCCGGTTTCCTGATTCGTGTACGTGCGTGACAGATATCCATAGATCTCACCAATCTCGAGGTGGCGAGCCGGAATCGTCTGTGAAACACCTTTCCACGGTCCCAGCTCCAAGGGGATGTCCTCGAGGCTGGTGACTAACTCACTGATGTCTTGGGATAATCCCCATCGATCAACAATAAGCCCGTGTATCACGCCGGACCCGGCCACGATCACAATCGCCAACAGCCAAGGAATATTTCGCATTCTTATCGTTCCCACGTTTTCAACAAAGAATCCTGAACGCTTTTTTTAGATAGCGTCTCTTGGAGGGACGTTATAGTTATATCCGTAAGCTCCGTAATTATAGCCGGAGGTGCGATAGGGGCTGCTGTATCCATAGGAGCTTTCATCCAGCCCGATAACGACGGCACCGACAACCGGGACACCCAGCATCAACAACCGTTGACATGCCGCGGCGACTTTTCCCTGTCGGCTGATATCACGACGAATCGAGAACAGAACCGAGTCAACCTTCTGTGCGATCAGCAGTGAATCCGTGACTGGCAAAACCGGCGCCGAATCGATGACGATAAAATCAAATTGCTTCTTCAGCTGTTCAAGGACTACCTCGGTGCCTTCCTGTGCCAGCACACGCAGTGTTTCCTGGTTGATCTTTCCCGCAGAAATCACGGACAGCCCGTCCTGGTCGACTGACTGAATGGCCTCGTCCGGCTCAATCTCACCGCGAAGCAGTTCGCAAAAGCCAGGTGTCTGTGAAAGTCCGAAGACGTTATGAACGCTCGGTCGACGCATATCGGCGTCAATCAAAAGTGTTCGTCGTGCCCCACGGGCGAGGCTGGTCGCCAGATGACAGCTGAGTGTCGTTTTCCCTTCGCCACCCACGGCACTAGCGATCATCACGGTCTTTGTCGATTCCACCATGGCATCACGAAGCAGGACGGTTCGTGCCGCATCGACTGACTCCGTCCAGATGCTGCGCATCACCGAGCGCCGTGCGTTCCCCGAATTCCGACGATATGACTGTTTCCCGCTGGTCATCCAGGCGGGCATCACGGGCAGGGATCCCAGAATTCGCAGGCCCAGGCCGTCTGTGACCTCGTGAGTCGAACTGATGCGGCGTGTGAGTACCTCAAACCAGACCAACAAGCCAACAACTGCGCTGAATCCACCAAGGCCGGCGAACGCCGTGAATCTGTATTTCTTGCTGACATCCGGTTGGCGCGGAATTTCAGACGGACGATGCAGCGTCACCCGTGCCGGGGACTGGAGTTCGATTGTCAGTTTCTGTATTTCATCAGAGAAACTTTTGGACAGTTCGTCCATCTGTTGGACTTCCTTCTTCAGCGACTCAAGTTCGAAGGAGGAAATCCCGATTTGCCGAGCTTCCAGCTTTTGAGTCTCAACTTCTGCCCGAAGCTGCTGCTCTTCTGCAGTCAGTAGCTCCACTTCCTTCTCCAATTGCCTGTTGTTCAGCATGAAATCTGACTGAGCGCTGACTTGCTGCTGCAGCTCTTTAATGATTACGGGCCGCAATTCGCTCCGTGCCAGTTCAAGACTGTTTTGTACTCGTGACAGCTTCTCGCGGTAGCTGACAAGAATTGGGTGATCTTCGCGATTCACACGACCTTGTGTCTGCGCCAGGAGTTCTTTTGACATTCCCACGCTCGCGGCAAGCTGCCGGATTTCCGGATTCATCGCAATTGCTGTGGCGATAACCGATTCCGGGATGTCTATTGGTGCTTCGTCGTCAACCGTTGATCTGCGTGCATCGAGCTGAATACGCTTGCGCGTCAGGTCGAAACGAACCTGTGTGTGCTGTTTACGCAGCTGGGCGAAATACTCGACGGCCATTTGTTGCTTGACCGTCAGCGCTTTCGAGTCACCAGTATTCAGTGATTCCGCCAGCCTCTGCTCTGAACTTTTCTTTTTGTGCAGGCGATCTTCCATATCT
Organism: Planctomycetota bacterium; assembly: GCA_963581585.1. GTDB lineage: Bacteria > Planctomycetota > Planctomycetia > Planctomycetales > Planctomycetaceae > S139-18. The sequence goes on along the minus strand of CAUZPL010000001.1, from coordinate 132,122 downwards.
CGGTGAATTTTTTCCAGATTTGATTTTCGTTCGCCCCGTTTGGCCTGTTCAGAGTTGACGACTTCCTGCATGTATGCATTGCTGACGGAATTGACCAGTCGATTCAGTTCAGCTGGCCTGTCGCCGGACATCGAAATTCGAATGAACTCAGCCGCCGGGGTTGTGACACGGAGACCGTCCTCCAGCCATTGCACCGGGTACTCTTCCTCCCGAACGATCGACAGATTTGCGATTTCCGGACTCCGCAGAGCAGATGCCAGCACGAACGGGCTGCGCACCATGCGCATCTGTGTTTCCATGTAGGTGTCGAATTTCGCGACCGTCTCTGCCGTTTCGAAGAGAATCTTCTCCGGAACGGATTTGACGTGAAGTTCCGCAAATGCCGTGTAGGGTGCGGGAATAATCTGGTAGAGGATCCCGGCAGCAGTTGCACCGAGCATGATCCCCAGGGTGGTCGCAACGAACCAACGACGGCGAAACGCGGCGAACATTGTCTTCGGGTCCGGGCCCGAAGGGACCGGCCTGGGGGGAGAGATGGGCGACCACCCTGCTGCGGGCAGGTGTGAAGCCACCGGAATCAGCGCCGAGTCGTCACTCGCGGGATAGGTGTTGCCTGTCTGCGGTCCAGGATCTTGCATCTTGGATTCGTCAATGTCGTAATTCTCCGGCTGCATTCCATCCCCTAGGCGCTGTGTGATTTGTCTTAGCCTGCGGCGTCGGTCAGGCTGTTGCATTGTCAATGTCCAAAGCAATTTTCACTGGCCGGCTCTCGTCTGTGATTATGATTTGTGAAATAAGCCACAATTCAATCCACAGAAGTAACAGAGCGAATGGCATCATCAGCCAACCGGCCAAATCGTGAAAAACGAGTTTTGCCAGTTCGGATTGATTCATGAAGTACAAACTACCGGTGGTCGTGATTCGAATGGCATTAGTAAAAAGTGCGATCGGAACGGCGCTCACAACGACCAGGAGTTTCTCCAGGAGCGGACGTTGGCTGACCAGAGCTACTGCGGTTGTCAAAGCGAAGAATATCATCAGCATTCGCAAGCCGCTGCAGGCTTCCGCGACGCCGATGCGCGTGTCTCCCATAACGATGACATTGCCCTCCCCAAGCGCTGGCAGCCCAATTGTCTGCATCAAATAAACGCTGGTTATGGTCCCGATTTGGCGCAGGGGATACTGAAGTGCAATTTCAAGGCGGTATGGCAGCGGAACCATGAAGACCAGGAAGGCGATTGCCGGCATTGCCCACGTGAAAAATGACGACCCGCCAACAAGAAGGCAGATACCCCCGATGACCGGAACGATTGAGATCGCCTCAAACCAATCAAAGTAGAATCGCGCCCCTGCAATCCGTAACCCCACACCAAACAGCAACGGCACCAGACCCCACCAGTTTGTTTCAAGCCGCTCAGTCGGGAATTCAGACCGGCGCATCCACAGCAGTGCGCTCGCAAACACTGGTACGAGGTAGCCGTGGGAATATTGAGGGTCCGATTCCCATCTTGCTGCCAGTTGTACGAGTGTAGTCCAATATGCCCACACCAGGGTGATGCCAAACACGATCAGAGCTGTCGCGGTTAAGTTCGTGGCGACCTGGTGACGTTCTTCTGTGCCGTCGGGGATTTTATTTTGACTTTGAGTCATGCCTTATCTATTCACCGATTGCGCCCCATCCCAGATTATTTCCGGTGAAAATCGCCGGGACTGAATCGAGTGGGCAAAGGATTGAGTCATATTGTAACCCTTGGAACGAATATATAAGCAACACGGCTGCAGGACATTTATGCGAACGTTAAACGTTAACATTGTGAGTAAAGCCTGTTAGGCGCGCACTTCGTTCCCTTGGGTGACATTCACCCTATCAAGCCAGTAAAAAAATGCGTTTTGTGCTCTCCTGGCAGGCATGTGTCTGCCGGGAAAGCCCTGTTTGCTGACGGCTTGCCGATATCTTCGCGGCAAACACTGTCATGCAATGATTCTGTGTGCACTTCCTGTGCCCGTGGGTAAGGATCGCCTTTAAAACATAGTTCACTCGATCGTGCACTTTGTTTCTTTGAATGACAGGCGCTCATTTTGAGAAGTCGATTCACAAAATATTCCCTGCTAAAACTGTTGAATGGCTGTGGTGCCATTTATCGAATCAGTGAAGTGGTTTAATAGGAATGGTGCACGTCAGCTTGTCGTAAGAAATGTCGGGATTCAGACTTGGCGACTTCTTCTCTTGCTGAACGAGATCCGTTTCTGCTTAAACTCAGGTCTTAAGGTGAGGTGGCCCACATCTGAGAGGTTCTTTCGGCATCAATTGAGTTCTTTCGGCATCGATTGAGCGCGGAATTTCGGCGGAACTTCGATGGTTGATTACACGCTGCACCTATCCTGTGGAATGTGGTCTAAGGCTGGACGGGGCCTATCTGTCCTCAAGAATTTGAAACTGGACGTTGGAAATGGAGTCCTGCTAAAAGCCGAAAACAGGCGTAAGGCTTTTTTGCGGTCCACACCTGTCGACGTCGTTTCCTGGTTGCAAGTGACAACCGTGTCAGTCTGAGTAGACCAGGCCGCTTACGCTGCCGCCAGAATGGATTTGCAAAAAACCGGCTTCTACGCCGAAAAATTCATTGAAAACAGTGAAAAATATCACTTGGCGAGTCTGACAGGAGAGTCACCTATGAACCCCGCATCACGTTCCCGTTGCCCCCCCTGCAGAGTCCCTGAAGACGCGCCGGTCCCACAGGTGTAAAACTGGACAAATGGTCAAATTCAGAAGACATATCGCCCGTGCTCAGCCGTGATTCGTGGCAAAACCATGGTATGGGCGACTTGCTCTTCTGGTCCGGCGCTACATCTGCGAGGCCGGACGAACAGAGTCGACAGTCTGATTCCCGGTTTCGCCGAGCGGGAGGGAAAGTACTTCGAGAAGCCGTGAGTGTAGATTCGCGGACCGGCCCTGGACATGAAATCAAGTGACGGACATCCCCGACGTCCAAAAGTTTCTCATCTGACACTGGTCTGGCGCATACCAGCGGTCGAAGCTCGGCGAAACTGTCGATCACAACAGCGACACACCGACCAGTTCATCGTCACTCGCTATCTCGCAGAGAACTGCGCTGGGTGATTAATCGGAACAATGAACGCAGCAGACCGGAACAGCATCGCGTGCGCCGACTGGAGGACGCGTTTTCATGTGAGTCAAACCACTGTCGACATGCCAAGAGGGAGCCAGTAAACAAAGTCTGGTCATTTTCGTCAAAAACAGCCCAGTCGCGTTCATCCAACCTTTTGATTTCAAGCGGCATAGGACGCGATCCATCACATCGGTATGACATTGAATCCAACGTGCTCAGCGTTGAAATTTCTTATCAAATTGTGAACCCTGAAGCTCAAAGCCGCAAGACAACAGACGTTCGGATTGAATGACAATGGCACATTCGCCGCGCCCTGAGTCACGATGCGGGGCGTCGTGCCACGATCAGGCAGCCTGTTGGCGTCCGGTTGCGCCGGTCTTTAATGCAGAACGCCGGGCTTCCATCCCCTGAGTGGAATAGACCGGTAGTCTATTCGGACGTCACTTTAATGGTGGCAACGAAGGGAAGACACACTGAATCAGGGTGTCATGGTCCGAGTCGTCACGCGAGTGTGAGGCTTTTACGGTGCCCTGAGCCACGCGTCCATCATTGGGCAGGGGAACGACAAACAACCAGGGAACCCAGTTCGCATGCAGCTTATTCTGGTGGAATTCGATGGCTTCAGTCGTCTCGGACGTCTGATGTCTCACGAACCCCGAGTCGTCTGCGTCAGACTGGCTTGCGGACTCTTTGGTCGGCAGTGATGGTGCGATATCCCCTTTTGACTCATATGGCCTCTCGGCACGAACAGGAGGCCGATACGGCTGGGCTTCCATGTTGCCGGATAACGGGTCCACGGTGTTGCCCGGACTGCCAGAGAACGGAATTGGACACGGCTCTGGTGTAACTGTAGCCCAGCACGTTTGGTGAACGCCAAAAGTGGGCTGATGGTAGGGTGTAACGGGTTGAAAAGAGGTGTAGGAGTGTGGTTTGTTCAACCATATCACGCTATGAGACCAGCGATACCGCCGCCACAGAGGATTTGTGTAAGACGATCTGCGGCAAGTCGGGCAGTCACACGAGGTCTTGCATCTGGAGGAGCCACCGACTGAGTCAGCAATTTCGGCAGATTCTTCGCCACATTCCGAACGACGGAGTGCTGCTGGTATAAGCGGCCGGAGGAATCCGATAATTCCATTTGCATGTATTTGTGCGACAGGCATTCCCAACGCAACGGGCAGCAAATACGCGGCAAAAAGCACCAGCCCATTTCGTCGCGATCGGTCAGAAGTTGTCATTTCTGTCTCCAAATGATTTACATCCATCCCGGCGCTTCGGCATCGACCGCGACTGAGCTCACCTGCCAAATCGCCGACCAGCAGACTAATTACCTGACGTTGAAGTATTTGCCGTGCGTCAGAAAGGACGCGGCGTGTCCCGTTGTCCCCAGCATTGATGGTTCGCTTCGCGTGCTTGATTCGTTCACACGTTTCGACAGTGAGTTCAGATTCTGCTGGAATCGATTCTCAGCCTGTCGAAATTCAACTTCCGGGCGGACGCGTCTGAAATACTGAAAACCAAAACTACGATTGTTGCTCCGCTCAATGAGATCATAATACGGACTAATCGTTGGCCGACTATTTACATGAAACCGAGATGAAGGTGACGGACGACGTGGCAATTGTGCATGAGCCAATACACCGAGCGACAAATGCACCAGCAGAACAAAAGCTGCTAACTGTCTTGGTTTCATATCCCCAACCCTTTTCCCTCACGAGTTCCAGAGGCACGTTCAGTATTCTGTACAACTGACACCAGCTCACCAAACGAATTATCTTATGGAGCCGCAAACCCTCCGTTATTGTTGCCGAAGCCTCGATTGCCGCCTCGCATGTGACCGAACTGGAACTCACGGACCAGACCGTGCCCGAACAACGAGAAGCCCATGATTCGTTCAAACGGTGCGATCACTTTTGACACTGTGTTGTTGAAGCGGGCCATATGGTCAGATCGGATAAAAATGCGGTCGCCGGGAAATAACTGGTAGTTTGTGGCTGTCAGGCCCCCCCGAGTGATGCCCCACCAGTCGACCGGCATCGTCTGGGCCAAGCTCGTGCCCGCTGGCGCGGGTCGCGCCACCCAGATTTCTTTCGACGAAACTTCGGAAAGGCCGTCAATCTGCGAAAGGGCATCCAGTACCGTGTCGTTACCGGTGTACGGAATGCGGTTGACTGACTCACCAAGTCCACCGCCGTCCGTGATAATATAAATCTGTTTGCTGTTGTATCCAAGTACGTCGACGGTGACCTCCGGGTTATGCACATCCTGTTGAAGGTGTGTTTCTATGATTTGCCTGATTTCCCGCAGCGTGCGGCCCGCAACGTAGACTTCTCCGTAAACGCCCAGCGAAATCGTTCCGTCCGGACGCACCAGATGCTCCCCTGATATTACCTGCTTTCCAGTGACATCCGGCATCGATACCGCGACATTCGGCATTGCCAGGCCGATTGTGTTCTGGAGATGGTCGATAATTGCACTTTTGGCCGCTGCGAGCGTGAAGCCTTCCACCGGTACGGTGCCATACTCCGGACCAAGGTCGACGGTACCGTCGCTCTGGACAAAGTAAATGGAGTTGATCACCCTGAATTCGTTGGTGATGGTGTCACCTTCGGGGTCGATCGGAAGAGTATTGCTGGCACGGATGAGAAGCTCATCGCCTGCGCGCAGTTCATCGGCTGGCGGACGAATGTTGTTGAGGGCTTCCACAACCAGGATATCCGGTGGCTCAACGCGATACGCCGGGAGCGTTGCCTTTGCCAGTTCTCGAGGGATCTCGCTGGCGGCGGCAGCATTGAATTCGTAGTCGTGTTTGTCGGGATAAAGTCCAAACACTGCGCATCCTGTCGCCTGCGTCAGGAAAACCCCCATCAGGACGTGGAATGTGAAGGAAGCCCGCATCAATCCACCCTTTTACTGCGTATGTACGCGCATTCGGCGCATGAACCTGTAATGAAACGTATTTCCCTCCATCGTCAGTTTTGGTGCGGCCTCAACAACCGTAACCTGCAGAATTCATGTTTTTGCGCGAGGCGACAGAACGGTGAAGATCGGTTTATTCGTGCCAATCCCACGCATTCCGGGTTCTTGTTACCGTGATAAATAAGCGTACGGCACTCCTTGTTAAGTCCTGTGTCAAATGCAAGCTGAGATTGCAGCAAGTCGGTTTTATCCAACACTGGTTCATGCAGGCCGCTGTTGTTCGGAATATTCTGGCAACGCAACTGTTCACACCGCGGTGACAGGCGAATTAACGGTGGACGTCGCCGATCCCGGGATTGGTTTGAAATTGCACATCAGTCCGGCAAGGTGGCTGTTTTCATCACCGGCCGAACGGACGCCGGAGCGGCCATGGCTGCCATATATCCGTTGTGTGGAACAAAACTCGTAATGGCAAGGTCGGTTTGCTCCTGGCTGCTGGTCTGCAGCGTTGCTTCATGACCAGTTTCGGAAACGGTCACCGAGACCTGAACCGATGCGAGTGAACGGTCGAGACCGACTCCTAACGCTTTCAAATAGGCCTCTTTACAGGTCCAGTACCGATAGAAAGACTCAAGCCGCAAAGTGGACGGGAATGAGTCGAGATGACGTCTTTCCGAACGGGACAAACACGTGTCGATCATTGCCTCCAAATCAGGGAGTGGCCGGACACATTCCAGATCGATGCCAATGGAACCACCCTGAGTCACGGCAATGAGTGCCATCGTGTGCGAATGGGTCACGTTGAACTCAAGGGTACGTGATGAGTCCGCCAAATACAGCTTTCCGAATTGACCTGTGCGATACCGCACGACCTCTGGCTGCATCCCCAGATATTCACCCAGAATCATTCGCAGGGTCCCGCGGCGAATGATAAAGCGGTTTCGATGGGTAGCAAACCGATACTTCGAGCTGTGGTCTCGTTCCTCCTGGGACAGAAAAGACCGCAGCTCTCGCACGGCCGATTCGTCGCGGTCAAGACAAACCGTCCAAATGTGGGCTGAATTGCTGCCGTCAGTGGAATCCAAGTCTTCGCCGGACCAACAGCTGCCTTGTTTCTTAGATCCATTATCTGGATTTGCCATAACACAGTCGCTGTCTGGACGTCTCCGGCTAAATACGAAACAACGGTCCCAGGAGCTGTTCGACCGGTCGGACATGCTTTGAGGACTGGTTGTACTCGAACCACGGGGCTTTCAAAATGCAAGGTAGAATCTCAGACCAGCGTCGTGAGTAATGGTTTTGCTCCGAGGCCACATGGCTCCATTCGGTTCAAACCTGCTACAGGATCGCCCCACAATTCTTTCATCTGGCCGCCGGACGAATGGTTCATGATCGCACGAGATGCCGCTTCTGCACCAGGTCGCTGAATCCGCAGCAGCCGGTCAGGTCTCTGATAAACCAAGCAGAAAGATCAACTCCGTGAAAATCGCATCCATCGAACGTATCTGGGTCGACCTGCCGCTCAAGGCAGTGCCCTGGCGGAATATGGTCCGGGAGATTCCGCACTGGTCGCTTTTCGAATTATGCAAAGTGACGCTCAGTAACGGCGTCGTCGGGGTTGGCGAGACCATGCCCTACTACACGTGGGGCGCTGTGACAGATAAAGCGGTCGAAGGTGCCCATGGTCAACATCCCGCAGCTGTGATGTGGGATGACTCGCTCGGGGCGGGCCTGCAGATGGCACTGTTCGACGCTGTCGGCAAATCGCTCGGCGCGCCAGCCTGGGCATTGATCGGACAAAAAATCCGGTCGTTTGCTCATATTGGATGGTGGGCTATCGACATGCCTGTCGAAGACTGGATTTCTGAATGTCATGAAGCCGTCGAACACGGGTATACGACATTCAAAACCAAGGCGAGACCGTGGTTCGATCTGGAAGACCAGGTGGCCCGGTTGTCTGAAGCCGTACCGAGCCATTTCAGACTCGACATGGATTTCAACGATTTCGGACTTGATCCGGCCATCATTCGACCGTTGTGTACGCGGCTTGAAAGTTTCGAAAAAGTTGCAATCTGGGAGAGTCCCATCGCGCAGGAAGACGTCGAAGGCAACCGCGCTCTGCGTAATCATCTTAGCGTTCCAATTGCGCATCACATCGACCGACCGGCGTTCGAAACTCAGATACGACGCGAGGTCTGTGATGGGTTTGTCCTCGAAGGCGGAATCAGCAATGCCCTGAGCCGCGGCCGCACGTGTGCCGAATTCAACAAACCGTTTTGGCTGCAGTGGGTGGGTTCAAATCTTACAGCGACGTACTGCCTGCATCTCCAGGCTGTGCTGTCCCATGCCCGCTGGCCAGCGATCCACTGCAATCACATGTACGCGGATCAGTTTGTGGGCGAGCCGTGGGTCGTCGCGAACGGGCTGGCCGAGATCCCCGATCAACCTGGGATCGGAGTGACGGTCAACTGGAATATCGTTGAGAAATACCGAATCGAAGCAAAGGACAAGCCCTATCCATATCCGGGACTGCTGCTGCGGCTCGACTGGCCGTCCGGAGCGACCAGTTGGTTTACTCATGCTCAGCAACTGTGGGATGCATTCAGCAGTGGTGACCTTCCTGCGTTCTTGCCGGGGGTTAATCTCACGCGCGTCGACGACGACGGTTCGGCAGTATGGCGTCGCAGATACGAGCTTGCGAATGTATTACCCGTTCACGAGTCTTCGGGAGCTCCTGTAGCGGTCAACGATGGTTAATCATGACAGCTTGTTCACCACAGAGCATGCAACCGGTGTGTTGTTGATCAGCGGGTACTACGTTGTATCCATGTTGTCCGGACGATCCAGCGAGTCCGTGGAGTTGATGAACAGCCAGCACACGGCACTCGCCAGGTACATGATTCCAACCATGAGGAATACCGGTTCATAGTGGACGATTTTTGTCACTTCGCCGGCAACGATCTCCTGTGTGGCATAGCGATCCAGCAGAATTCCGCCAATCAGTGGTGTGACAACGCCACCAACACTGCCGGAACTGTTGATAATGCTGAAAACGGTCGCCGAATAGCGACCACCCAAATCTGTCGACGTTCCCCAAACGGTTGGTTGTGACCAGTCACTGAAGAATTTCGTTGCGAACAGCAGCCAGGCGCCGGCCATGGGATCTGAGTGTGTGATTGATGTGTAAAGGCAAACACAGGCAATGGACTTGCCGGAGAAACCGACGATCGAACGCGATATCCGACGGTTGCCTGTCCAGGCAATCAAGCCGTCGTTCGCGAAGCCTCCGGCAATCCCGCCCAGCGCTCCGCCCCACAGCGGAAGACTAGTCAGCAGCCCCAGGACGATCTTGTCAGTGACACCGCGAGCTTCGATGAAGTAACTGGCCATGATCGCCGAATAGACATAATCTGCGCCTGCGTTCATAAACTGCTGCCCGGCGAATATCAGCATGCTGCGATTGCGGATCGCTCTGCGGAATGACAGTACGCGGGAACCATCTTCTTTGGACGTTTCACCAGCTCGAATCAATTCGACTTCTGCCTGATTAGTCGCCGCATCATCTTCGGGACGATTGCGACACAATGCGTAGAACAGCAGAGCAAACACCACGCCGATTGCCGACAGGGTGACTAAAGAAGACCGCCACGACAGTCCAGCCCCCAGCATCAATCCGAAGATCATGGCCGACATGGCCCCGCCACTGCGTCCGAAGAAACTGGCAATCAGTCCCTGCAGGACCGTTCGTCCCCTGAGCGGAAACCACAGGCGGGTCATTTTCGCGAGCGATGGATAGCATCCAGCCTGAGTTGCTCCAAAGGCCAGCCGTGAGGCCCCGAGGCCTGTCATGGTGCCCGTCAATCCAACGGTTGGCAGCGCGAGCGACCAAAGTGCAATGATCACGCCCAGGAACAGGTGCGGTCCGAATAAGTCGCAAACGACCCCTCCGGGAATCTGGCCGAGTCCATACGTCACGCTGAACAGCGTATAGAGTCCTTCGAGTTCCTTTTCACTGAACCCGTATTCCGTCTTCAGTTCGGGTCGTACCATGACCCAGGTGTATCGATGCAGATACAGTATGAATGATGTACCTGCAGCGAGGCCAAACATGACCCACCGTCGATTTGTGGGAGTCTGTGCTGTGGGGGAGAAGTCTGTTGCTGACACAATCCGGTCCTGAATGCGGCTGAGCCTGAAAAATCAGAAATTAGCGACTCAAACTACACTGGCTTCAATATGGCGGTTAGACTCAATAGGGTGCCATGTGTTGCTTCGCCACCACTTCATGACGATGTCGCTGGATGTCGTCAGACGTTTTGCAGGAATGGTCTCCCGGTCTGCTGCTGTCTGAATTCGAGGTTACTAATGATCACGCTGCGTTTCACTTTTGCCGCCCTCATTTTTGCGGCCTGTTGTCATCTGGCGATGGCCGAGGATACACCTAAAGAGGACACACCTGAAGAGGACCCGCCTGAAGTAGTCGAAATCCCGGACGAAGCACTGCGGAAAGCCCTGCTGGAGCACAAGCGCAAACGTCAGAAGGAAGGCGATGAAGTCACCGTTGAAGATCTGCACGCGATTTACTTCTTCAACGTCGCAGGGCGCGGCATCTCTGACCTCACCGGGCTCCAGCACTGTACCAATCTCGGCGAAGCTCGATTTGGGAAGAACAAAATCAAAGATGTGTCCGCTCTGGCGGCTTGTAAGAATCTGCAGTCGCTCAGTCTGCAGCACAATGAGATCGAAGACCTCAAACCGCTGGGACAACTGATGAAGCTGCAGTACCTCAACTTCGAACATAATAAGGTCACGACCCTGGATGGTCTGGAACCGCTGGAACGGCTGACGTCGTTGTACGGTTCACACAATCAGATTGAATCGATTGCGGCTGCGGCACACCTTAAAAAACTCTGGACCCTGTCGCTGAATCACAACAAGGTTGAGGATATCTCGCACATTTCGCAGCTTCCCCGCCTAGACACGATTGGCTTTGCTCATAATCAAATCGCGGATATATCAAAGCTTCCACTCGGTAAAACGGTTTATTCAACGTATCTCCATGGCAATAAAATCGAGGACATTGGTCCACTGGCCAGGATGGCTGAAGAAGACGCCAAAGGGAAGCGACGATTTGCGGCGTTCTGGAAGCTGTATCTTGCCGGGAATCCGTTGAACGAAGAGTCAAAATCAACACACCTGAAAACACTTAAAGACAGTGGTGTGCGTGTCAACTTGGACTATGACAGGTAGCCATTTCGATATGATGGCCACTTGACTGCATTCAGGTCGTTACCCACGTAAAATTCGTGGAGTGCAGTTCGACCGGAAAATTGCGCAACTGAGCATCAGCCATTAGGTGATTAGCGGGTTCGAGTCCGGGGAGCAATTTTCCGGACGCAGTGTGCATAGACTTGTCGCGGGCTCCCGGGAGATGGAGACCATTGCGGTGTTTGGAGACGATTTCTTCTTCAATTTTCTGAGGTTGACTCACGAGCTGCTTCATTGACAAAGGACAATAACGATTCGACAGACGGTCGATCGGCCGGGGTGCGACCGACGTGATGCAGCCGGACGATTCCGCGGGGGTCGATGAGCACGTCGCCACCCAGTTGGTAAATGTCGCCGGCGGGTACTCGCAGGCGACGACCACGAAACAGCAGTTTCAGGTAAACGTCCCAGGATTTTGGGCCCAGAATGGCCCAGAAACTCCCGCGGTGCATTCCGAAGCCTCGGTATAGTTCAAGATTGATGTCTGTCAGCAAAGGCCAAGGCCAGGAAGTTTCAGAAACATAGGTGGCTGCCTTGCCGCGTGACTCAAAAGTGATTGCGACCACGTTGAGGTCGACCGCCTCGATGGCTGGCTTGTGCTGCTGCAACTGCAGCAGGTGTTCGCGGCAAAGCAGTCAGCTGAGATGGCGATGGAAGGCCAGCAGGAGCCAGTGGCCTTGGTAGTTCTCTAGGGAGTGTGTGCGGCCGTGGATGTCAGGAAGCTGGAAGCCGAGGGCCGGCCGATCGCTCAGGTCATGTGTCATTGTTGGTCAATTCCATTCCAGCGCGGAATACCATTGAACATTCGCTCAGTCCACGCGTCATCCAAAAGTTTCTTGATCCGGTGGTTCGGGGTTCTGCGGCAACAACAGGGTGAACGGCCAGCCCCATAAGTGTTTGTGGCTCCCGGGGTTGATCACTTCCCGCGACCAGCGGGAGGCAACGAAGACCGAGATCCCGAACAGGAGTGTCGTCAGGCTCATCAGGCCGATTGCCACGATTCGCCGAACGGCCGGATCGTGGTCTTTTCGAGGGAGCCCACACCAGTTGTTCCAGGCAAAGTGGATCGTCATGGCCAGGCCAAGTCCGGTAAACAGGAGCAGGGGCCAGGCGGGCAGCCGCCGGGGAAAACGCGCCACACCAACACCCAGGCCTCCCAGACCGCCAAGCATCAGGTGCAGCAGCAAACGGACCACCTCTGCGCCCGCGGGCTGAGACCAGTGCGTGCTGGAGTTGGCTATATTGAGATAGAAAACCGATTCTTCAAGCGCAGCACCCAGCCCGGCAAACGCCCCGTATATCAAGCCGTCGATCGGATCATTAAAATGACGGCGAAAACACACCGCCACGAGTAACACGACCAGAAATTTGCAGCCCTCTTCAAGTGTTCCGGCCAGTACGGACTGACCGAACAAATCTTCGTGAAGGCTCCATCGCTTGATCAACAAGTCTTCGAGGAAACCGACCCCGTAGCCGGTTGCCATTCCCAGCAGCAGAGTCAGACCCAGCAGAGATTTGGGTTCCTTGTCGTAGATGTCTTTGGAATAGACGACCCAAGCGAGGACCAGGCCGGACAGGATAACCGAGGCATACAGCATAGACCGCCTGCGAGCGAAGGAGGAGGCGAGTGCTGTCGGGAGAGTTTACCGCTGGGTTCCAGCACCTGTCAAACCGCTCTCCCTTCCAGTAAACTCGGTTATCACCCTCCTGCCGGCTTCGTTGCCCTTGTGAACCTCTGCGAAATACATTGATAGCGACCTGGGTCCTGCTTGCCGGGCTTGGGCTGTCTGCCGAATTGGACACTCCGGAATGAACGCCCCGTCTCCGACGGCCCGTGGCACTTATTCTGTTCGCCGGCGGAATGCGATTGGCGCGGGCGAATTATTCGAGTCGCAGTTTTTCGCTCGTTTTCACCAACCGCAGAAGACGGTTGGGCAAATTCGATGTGGGCGGCGGACTGACGGACCAGGCGGGGTTGCGGGACGAACGACACTTGGTCGCGATCGACGAATTGACCCATGAACTGCTCCTGGTCGACAGACGCAATCACACCCTCAGGATAATCAGCCGTCATGTGGTCAGTCGGCACCCGGTGAGTGTGGCCGGTATCGGTGATGGTCACCGGGTCTGTGTCGCCGCACCCTGGTCGAGGTGGATGCCTTTGGCGGACGGATGGCACTGGTGGACCGGCTTCAAGGCAAGTTATTCGCTGATCTCAAGCTTCCGGTTTACGACATCCATGGGATCGCTTCCCCGGTCTGTCACTAGGAAGAAGCAGGTCGAAAACTGTCATGTTGTTACGCATGGTTTCAGCAACGGGCCACCGCATCGGAGTTGAGTATGCGAGTCATCGATTCACACACGGCCGGGGAACCAACGCGTGTAGTTATCGAAGGAGGACCAGATCTTGGTTCGGGACCACTTCAGGCACGTGTCAGGCGATTCCGACAAACTTCTGACGACGAGTATCGTCGCATCGCGATCGACGAACCACGAGGCCATGCAGCGCTGGTCGGAGCGCTGCTGTGCGAACCGGAAGATCCATCATGTACGACCGGCGTAATATTTTTCAACAACATCGGGTATTTGGGAATGTGTGGTCACGAGGCAATGGGTGTGGTTGCAACACTCGCTTACCTGGGACGAATCGATCCGGGAATTCACCGTCTGGAGACTCCTGTGGGCGTGGTTGAAGCTGAGCTTGTTGACGCAAACCAGGTGGCTATCGAGAATGTCGCCAGTTTTCGGTATTCCGCCAGTGTCAGCGTTGATGTCGACAGCCTTGGAAGGGTCACCGGTGACATCGCCTGGGGCGGCAATTGGTTTTTCCTTGTGGACGGGTCTCCCCATCCGCTGACAGTCGAGAACCTTCGCTCACTGACCGAGGCGGCCGAAAGAATTCGCACTGAGCTGCGAATTCGCCAAATCACGGGATCGAACGGGATAGAAATTGATCACATCGGGTTCTTTGGATCACCTTCATCGCTGCATGCAGACAGCCGCAACTTTGTTTATTGTCCTGGGGGTGCATGGGACCGATCTCCCTGAGGCAGCGGGACGAGTGCCTGGTTGGCATGTCTGGCCGCAGACAAAACTCTGCGGCCAGACGAGTCATGGATTCAGGAGAGCATTATCGGCAGTCAGTTTACGGCGACTTTTCGTCACGGGGCTGACGGTGGGATTATCCCACGAATTCTCGGCCACGCGTATGTGTGTGCTGAAGCGTCGCTGATTCAACAGCCCGGCGACCCCTTTCTGCATGGACTACCCGCACAAACAACCGCATGAATTGCACCTTTATTCTTCTCCCGAACTGATGACGGCGGTCTGAGCGTGGAACAAGTTCCATAAATCCCTTTGTCGTGCGAAACTCCGGCCTGCCGCAAAATGCCTCCCTGGAGGCACCGGTGATCTGTCGAGCTTGAGTGAAACTGCCCGCCACGAGTCGGCCGATGGCGGGCAAACAAATCAAATCTTCATTCAGCCGGAAAAATAAACCGTATTCTGACATCGTGCGACATTCGAACTGCTGCGCGTTTCATCACAGTCGGGCCACGGTCTGCGAGCGCACACAGTTCTGCAATTATATTGGCCAGTGTAAAACTGCGGTACGGACAGCGACAGGTTTGTCTGCTTTGACACTGTTCTGTCCAAAGTCGACGTCCACAAACATGGGCTGATTCTGCTCCCGACACAGAACATGGATCAGCTGGCGAAACAGGGGATCGTGATGTGGATGCGATCTTGATTCGGCAATATATCTGTTTTCTGTTTGACGGAAGTCCATTCAGCCAGTCGTAACATGCCCCTTGCACGATTTCTGGAATCAACGGTTATTGCTATCATTACGACCATCCATCCTGGACAAACAGTGAGGACTAACAGTGGACTATCGAAATCTCGGGAAATGCGGCGTCAAGGTCTCCCCGGTGTGCCTGGGGACCATGATGTTTGGCGGTCAGACGAATGAAGATGATTCGATTCATATAATTCACAAGGCACACGATCAGGGCGTCAATTTTATTGATACGGCTGACATGTATAATGCCGGGGAGTCGGAACGTATCGTCGGCAGGGCAATCGTCGATCGTCGTGACCGCATCGTGCTGGCGACCAAGGGCCGGCAAAAAATGGGCGACGGACCAAATCAACAGGGCGGCAGTCGTCTGCACCTGATGCACGCGCTGGATGGGAGCCTCAAACGGCTCGGCACGGATTACATTGACATCTACTATTATCATGCACCGGATTTGTCGACGCCGGTCGATGAAACCCTCCGTGCAATGGACGACATGGTCCGCAGTGGTCGAGTGCATTACATCGCTTGCAGCAATTTTCGTGCCTGGCGCATCTGTGAATCATTGTGGACCAGTGACCGGCTGAACCTGAATCGCTATGTGTGTATCCAGCCGCTTTACAACATTGTCAATCGCGATATTGAAGTTGAGATTCTGCCGTTGTGTCAGGAATACGGACTGGGTGTCGTCAGCTACAGTCCACTGGCTCGTGGAATCCTCAGTGGTAAGTACGCGAAATTCGGTGAATACCCCGAAGGCAGTCGAGCATCGCGCAGAGATGTACGAATGAGCCAGGCGGAACTGCGCCCGGCCAGCATCGAGATCGCACAGCAGATCGCTGCTCACTGCGAAAAGAAAGCCTGCACTGCGTCGCAATTTGCGCTGGCGTGGGTCCTGGCAAATCCGATCCTCACTTCCGTCATCATCGGCCCCCGTACCATGCAACAGTACGACGACAACATCAAATGCCTGGACGTTGAAATCAAGGAAGAGGATGAAGCCTTCATTAACGGACTCGTTCCGCTCGGTGAACACAGCGGGACCGGGTTTCAGGACGATGCGTATCCAATCACTGGTCGAGGGCGTTGAATGCGGCACCCATTTGGAAACGAATCGGAGATGGCCGCCGAAGGCAGCACTCATGCGAATTGATCGAATTGATCTGTTTCACGTCGAGATGCCATTAATCTACCCCTGGAAGACGGCGTATGGTGAGGATGCAGCCATCCATTCCGTCTTGTGTCGCATGACCAGCGGGTCGGTTGATGCCTGGGGTGAAAGTGCACCGTTTGCGGCGCCGTGTTACAGTCCGGAATGGGCGGGCGGAATCTTTGCGGTCAATCGTGAATGGCTGGCGCCGGCGGTCGTTGGGCGGGAGATTGCATCCGGCGAACAGCTGAATGAGCAACTCGCGATGTTCAAGGGCAATCCGTTCGCAAAGGCAGTCCTCGATACTGCCTGGTGGGCACTTCAGTCCAAGCTGATGGGCCGGCCTTTGCATCGGTTGCTCGGTGCAACACGTGACGTGGTTCCCGTTGGCGCTGATTTTGGTGTGATGGACTCTGTAGACGACCTGCTGTCGGCAATCGGGCAGGCAGTCGACGATGGATTTCCGCGAACGAAACTGAAGTTTCGACCAGGCTGGGACAGCGAGATGCTGGCAGCCGTTCGCAGCCAGTTCGCCGATCACACATTCCACATTGACTGTAACAGCGGGTACCGGATCGCCGACATCGACGTATTCCGAAAAGTTGATGAATTCAACCTCGCTATGATCGAACAGCCGCTGCAGCACGATGATCTGGTCGACCACGCCGAACTTGCGCGAACGATTAAAACGCCCGTCTGTCTCGATGAAAGCCTGAGCACACCACGCAGAGCTCAGCAGGCTGCCGACCTGAGGAGCTGCAAATACTTCAATATCAAACCCGGCCGTGTCGGCGGTCTGACAAACGCGAAGCAAATCCATGATATCGGCCGTGCGGCCGATATCCCCTGCTGGGTTGGCGGCATGCTGGAAAGTTCATGCGGAGCCGGTTTCTGCACGGCCCTGGCCATGCTCGAAAACAATACGTACCCAGGCGATATCTTCCCGAGCTCTAAATTCTACGTGGAAGACCTGAGTGATCCGCCGATCGAATTGACCCGTGATGAGTCCGGTGTTCCAGCGGTTCGGGCTTCGGATCCATTGCCGGAACCCGTTGAGTCCCGCCTGGGAAAACGGCTGGTCGAGAAGGCCACAATCCGAGCTTGACCGCCGCTGCCACTGTTCCGGGGCGGCTGGTCAGTCGCTGGCTTGATTGCCGAGTTCTGCAGTAATTCAGAAAATTCAACGTGCGGACAACGCTTTGGCTGGTGAATGCCCAGGAAGAGATCTCATTGTCAGCAACCACATTGGTATGTCGTTTGCGCCATTTCGTTGCTCTGCCTGGTAACCCAATCTGTAGAGCGCGGATGACCCCTCGAAACTTCCCCGGGCTTCGCGTGTTTGATGATGGCCAATAACATTCAAGTGCGAACAATCACGGTGCGCTTCGGGCACCTTAATGATGCTCGAGTCGCTGAGACTCTTCTTTGATGGTCAGGTTGCGAGTCGAATCGCAGCACTGTGCCAATTGCGCGGACCCGGGTCCATCACCGGCAGTGGAATGTCTGCCGTGACTTCGAGAACCGTGGTCTGGCCGGATGTGAGTACTGCGGTGACTGCGGGGCCAAGTTGATCCAGGGAACGGACCCTCTCGGCGGGGACGCCATACGCGTGGGCGAGCGCGGCGAAGTCCGGATTCACCAGATCGGCAGCCAGCGTTCGCTGCTAGCGCACCTGCTGTTGCGGCTTCAGGACTCCGAACCCGTTGTTGTTGAAGAGCAACACGAGGATCGTGAGGTCGCACTCGACTGCGGTTCCCAGTTCCTGGACGTTGAACTGAAAGCCGCCGTCACCCGATATAACGACGACCGGGCGTTCCGTGCACGCCGCCTTGGCTCCAATTGCCGCCGATAGTCCAAATCCGAGCGTACAAAATCCCCAGGGTTAGATGTTTGTCCGTGGTTCGTATATATCGAGCAGTCGGCGACACCAGTAAGCGGCCAGAGCAGGTCACTTACGACCAGCGTATTGCAGGGTAACGCAGCTCGGAGCGTGTCGACCAATTCGACACCGCTGGGTGCAAGATCTCGGCAGTCTTCGAGAATGCGGTGTCGAAGTTCAGCGATTCTGTCAATCTGATCCGTCCCGTGACGGGACGGGGCGAAATTGTGCATTCAATGCTCTCAGCGATTCGCGGGCGTCACCCAGTACCGCGACTGCCGGCGGGAAATTGCGACCATGTTCGTCCGCATCGACGTCGATGTGAATGAGGGACTTGGGGAACGGCAGCATCCGGTTGTTCGTGTCTTCCTGTGTAAACCGCGTGCCGACTGCCAGCATCGCATTGGCGGAGAAACTCGTCGGCGGCCGGATGAACCACGCTGGCTCCGACAGACAACGGATGATCCGCGCTCAGCGCCCCTTTGGCCTGCACGGTTGTGCAAACCGGTGCCTGAAGATGTTCGGCCAGTTGCTTCAATTCGTCGCTCGCACCGCTCAGAATGACCCCGCCGCCGGCCCAGATGAGCGGACGGCGGGCATTCACCAGCAGGTCGAATGCACGTTCAATCTGTTTGGGCGGCGGGCACAGGGGATCGCCATACGCGGCAGTGGGAATTGCAACCTCGGCATCTGCATCGAGGATGTCACACGGAACCTCAACCGCGACCGGGCGCGGACGCCCATTCCGCATGCGAGTGAACGCCTCATGCAGAACATCGGGAACAGACTGCACGGTGTCGGCGCGATCGCACCACGCAGTCACGGGGCGGAGGCAGGCCAATTGATCGCGGCACTTGTGGATGTAGCCCTTTTCTTTGCTGATCCCGTCGGATGGAATCTGGCTTGCGATACAGAGCACAGGTGATGAATCGCAGTACGCGGTTCCGAGCGAAGTTGCGGCATTCAGGATGGCTGGACCGGACGTACAAAGACAGACCCCGACCTTTCCGCTGGCTCGAGCATAACCGTCGGCCATGAACGCGGCACCTTGTTCGTGCCGTGCAGTAATATGTCGGATCCCGGAGTCCAGCAACACGTCGTAAATCGCGAGATTGTGGGTCCCCGGAATTCGAAACACGGTTGTCACGCCGTTGGCTTCCAGCGAACGGATAACCGTCTCTTTCACCGATCATGCGCATGGCCTGCCTCCACTCTAGGTCGCAATTCCAGGCACTAATGCCATTTTTCTCGACGACATGAACTCTTCTTCCAATTCGACGTAATACTCGATCAATTCGTCCACAATTCGCACCAGGCAGTCGTCCCACTGAAGTTCGTTCGTTCGAACGGCACCACTTTGGACTGCCTCGTGTAGAGTGACAGAGGCAAGGCAACGACGTACGCGGTTGCACCAACATCTTCTGCCGGCCGGATAAACTCTTGACAGCCGTCGAACTGATTGGGCGATGGACCCACGATATAGGGCACTCGGCCCTCCGTGTGTTCCATGCTCGTCAAATGGGCAACTTCACTTGCTGCGACGGGTGACAGGACGCCATCGACGCCCACTTCAATCGCATCTTTAACCAGATGTTCCAGACTGCGGAAGCAGACTCTGTCCGCGTGAGTAAAGGGCGATTGAACGACAGATACGATAATCTGAGCAAGAGTCGTCCGTCGCATATCACAGCGGCCCGCACCGGCACTGGTCAATTGTTTTCGTCCGTTTCAATCTTCGACCGTATCACGCAGACCTGTCGAATTCAAAAGTCAAAAACAGGATTCGTTCGCATCGACATTGCACGAATCCACCGTTGCCGTGTCAGATTCGCTGAGACAGGCGGCTAATATGTCAATCCAGTACCGGAAATACGGGTCACGGCACAGTTCACCGTGATAGCCGGAGACGTCCTGCACTTTGATCCCGCCCTTTGACAGTTCCTCCAAACCCATCGTTTGGGTTTCACGTTGTCCGGGCAGTCGCGAGCAACTGCGCAACAGGGTGGTCGGTGGGCCAGTCGTTTTGTGAACGTGACTCGCCAGTGCCTGTCGGTTGGCATGACTGACGCACCGACATTCATGCGGTCGGTAGTCGCGCCCGCCGGTTATAATTTTCCACACCAATCGGTGCCAGACGTTGTGCGCGACCTCGCGGACACAGCACCGCTGCTGGTTCCAGTCACGCCGACAGATTTGATCCTTCGCGCGTCACGCCGGCCGCTCCATTTAACAGCGGCCTCAGGATGTCCATCATGGTGCCAGGGACACCGCAATCGGAGTACAGCAGTCTCGGCCGGTCGTTGGCGGTTCGCGGACCTCACCGGTATAACCATTGTGCAGAAGACAGTACTCCTCGGCGCTTCCGCCATATGAATAAACCGATTCTCAGCCGTAGCCAGGACGATGTCGAAAATATGGTTGACCTCGAAGAACTTCCGATGAGGGTCGGACTGGGACAATTCCATGAGGTTTCCAGCGAACGACTGCAGTTTATCAAGCAGTGCGGTTGCGACGATTTTCAGATGAATACCCCGAAATTTCCGGGTGCCGACCGCTGGGAATACGAAGATATCGCAAAAGCGGTGCAGGCTGCGGATGACGCCGACTTGCGGCTGATGTCGATCGAAAATGTACCAGCCTCCTTTTACGACAAGATCATGCTCGGCCAACCCGGCCGTGACCAACAACTCGACAACATGGTCTATACAATTCGGAATCTCGGTCGTGCCGGTGTTCCCATGTTGGGTTACAGCTTTATGCCTGCCGGCGTCTGGCGAACGGCGAACGATACGCCGGTCCGTGGCGGGGCGCTGGCCACATCGTTCAATTACGATATAGCCAGGTCGGTTCCCCCGGGCGACCAAACAAACTTTGGTATTTGGGCGACCATCCGGACCGATCGTGAGTATCCGGAAGAAGAAATCTGGGACAACTACTGCTGGTACATGGAACGGATACTGCCTGTATGCGAAGAAGTGGGGGTACGAATGGCTCTGCATCCCGACGATCCACCGGTCGCGAGTCTGGGCGGTGTAGCCCGTGTGTTTCGAAATTTTGAGAATTTCCGGCGGGCAATGGAGGCATTCGATAGTCCCATGCACGGACTCGATTTCTGCCACGGTTGCTGGTCCGAAATGCGCGGCGGCGAAGGGGTGCTCGAAGCGATTCGCTATTTCGGCGAGCGCGGCAAAATTTTTTACGTCCACTTCCGGGACGTCCAGGGGACAGTGGAGTGTTTTACGGAATGCCTGCTGGATGAGGGGAACTGCGATCCCGTCGAAACAATTCGTGCGCTCAAGCAGGTCGGTTTCAACGGTTTTTTGATTCCCGATCACGTCCCACGGATGGTCGGTGACACCGATTGGTGTCATCGGGGCCGTGCCTGGACTGTCGGCTACATTAAGGCATTGATTGCGGCCGTGGATGCGTGATCGGTACCGCACTAATTCCCAATCGAAATCCACCCGTTGTCCAGTGCCAAAGTCAGCAGGATCCCGCCCGGGGAAATCACCGCCAGCGAGACACCACAGATCCACAGCCAGGCGGTCGTGAGTTTTCCGGGAATAATTCGCCGGTCGACCTTGCAGTGGCGCAGATAAAGCACGCCTAGGCCGAGAATCGGATACATCACCGCCGCGATCACAGTGCTGGTAATGGCGAGCATTACCGGCGGATTTTGAAACAACCAGTAGGCGATGCCGGACATGGCCAGAGACACGACCACAAACACTCGAATGAAGCGCAACCGAGCGCGGTAGTCCGCCGAATCAATAATGCCAAGCACGCCCAGTGCATCAGCCATCAGCCGTGATGTTCCCGCGACGCCGGACAGGACGGTCGTAAACAGCACGAAAAACGCTCCGACAATGAACATGGTCGCCGCCCAGCTTCCCAGACTTCCGGTATACGCGTTGCTCAGGACAGATATCGTCTGCGAACCTTTCGGGTCCAGGTTCTTCGCGAAGAGAATCGCACAACCGAGAAAGTAGAAACAGACGGTACTGACTGTATAGACCACCATCGTCACCAATACGTCGGTGTACATGACGCGTATCCAGCCGTGAGCGCGGCGAGACCACTGCTGACCCGGTTCAGCGGCGCCGACGTTGCGTGCGTAACCTTTTTCAACACACCAGTACGTGTAATTCCACATTTCACCATAGGCAACACCGGTTCCCGCGAACATTGCGAGTGCGGTCAGTCCGAGAGTTGTTGACATCGGATGTGGAATCGACAGGCTGAGGCCGTGCCGGACTTCGGTCCATGTGATGGCGAATCCCGTCCACTGCAGCAGGACGGTACAAACGACCGTCAGCAAAGTGAAAGATATCACCAGAGCGATGAGTGTTTTTTCCAATATTCCGTACGTTCCGCTGAGCAGCAACGATGCCGCAACCCCAGCGACGATGATTGCCCACACCACTGAACCGTTATCGCCAAACCTGCCCGGTATCGCCATTTCCATCGCTTGTCCGGCAGCGCCGAGAATCGCTGCAGAATTGACGAAGACAAGCAACATGGACACAAGCCAAAGCCACGTGAACCAGTTGACCCGGGGTGTGACTTTGTCCGCATCACTGCTTGGGAGACCGGCCGTCGGCTGCGTGCAACCGAGTGAGACAATCCATCCGTCCAGAATTGAGGTCATCACGACGATGCCTGTCAATGTCGCAGCGGTCCACCATGTCTGCCATGTGGGCTGAAGTTGCACGTAGGTTGCCAGGGCAACGGTGCTGGCTATGAGCACAACGGCCAGCCAGTGAAGCGTCAACCATCGCGGCCGCCGTACAGATGGACCAGGCAGGTCGTTGAAGACGGTGAGGAATGTTTCACCGCTGGAGATCGTATGTCGAGCCAGTTCGGCCTGCACGACGACCTTGAGGAAACACGAAAGCAGCACGAACCACAGTAATCCAAACCCGGCGACGGCGCCCAGCCTGGTCGTCATGATCAATTCGCCCGACCCTACAATCCCGCCGACCAGAATCATGCCAGGACCGAGTTGGCGCAGCGTTGCCCAAATCCCGCGGGGAGGCTCAAGGAAGTCAGCGCTGCGGGCATAAGGATTGACCGCCGGGGCCGGTTCATATTTGGAGTTCGACAAGACACTGTTCCAATGTCTGTTGTTTGTGACTGGAATTTACTGTTTTTCAGCCCGTGTAAAAGTGACCAAGGTGGTGAATTAAGACTTGGAAACTTGGTCACCCTGGGATACACGCATCGGCGTAGCTGCGGTCAGCCCACACTTGGTCCGTCGATGGATGACCGGGTATCGTGGAGAGAGTAAACCCCGCGGTGCGGCACAACCGGTTCCAGGATCGGTTTCCCACACTTTGCTGCGCTGGCGACCGGTGCCGTTGCTGACCGCTGGTGTCCCCCGCACAGGTGAACCGGGGCATGTGGTGGACCGTCAGGAAGCAAATAGGTCCGGTGCAAAAACAGCAGGCTAATGAGTGTGCCCGTGATGAGCGCCCACAGGCCCACTGGACTGCCTGCGAAGCGCCAGCTGCATTTCAAGAGCGCCCTGCCAGGCGATCCGATTGCCCGGTGAGATCGCTCCGTCGCGTTCGACCACCACGAACAGTGGATCACGGTGCCTAACACGAATTGCTACACGGTCGAAGTGGCCGGCATGCCGGCGGAATACGTAGTTCTTGGAACCTTCTTCGGCCACGGCCTGGCGGGGAAGCACAATTTGGTTTTTCCAACGGCCGAACGGCACACGCAACTGCGCGCGCTGACCGATCATCCACACCCAATGCACGAAACGCGCATGGCCGCGCCGGTGTTCGCCTGAGATCCTGTTCGGAAGTCTCACAAAGAATTGGATCGAACGAGAGTCGGAATCGACCTCGTTTGCCAAGTGCTCAATCTGAAGCCCTCGGACCACCCTCGGGTTTGCTCCCGCCTCTTCGAAAACCGCCGTCACATCCTGTTTCTCCCGGAGTGCCGTTCGTAACGTGGGAAGATCTTTTTCAAATGCAAGACCCTCAATGAATAATTCGCTGTAGTCCTTCAGGACGCACAAGGTCATGCCGGCGGGAACCACCTGCCCTTTGTGAACCTTCAAGTCTTCAAGTACCAGGAGACTTCCAGTACTTGCCGGCTGCTGACGATCAACTGCATTGCCAGACCGATACCGAACAGCCTCGTATTGATGTTCACCCGCCGGATGTCTGTCGACTGTGGGAGCCAGAACGTCGAGTTCCCGAATCAGTCGCCGGTCCCGGAGGATGGCCTGGATGTGTTCTTCGGAGAGTCCGTGCAGACGCAGGGATTCACGCTGAGCGTTTTTGAGTGCGGTGAGTTTGTCTCGTTCATACTCACGTTCCAGCAACAAATTCCCAGGGACAGCCTGACTGCGCGTGACCTCCGTCAGCCGTTTGATTTCACGTTCTTCAACATCCAGTTCTCCAATCGTCTGCAGAAACTCGGTCTGCAGCTGAAGCAGATCTTCATGCGTCAGCTGGATACGGAACAGCAGTGTGCCTGGGGCGACGGCTTCACCTTGCGTGGCGTGCACATGGGTGATCATGCCGGTCATCGGAGTCGCGACCTGCACCTGTGTGCGTCCGGTGCGACCAACCACCCTGGCGGGCACCGTGATTGTTCGCCAGAATGTTGTCAATTCAACCTGCCGGATCTGTTCCTCGATCAGTCCCACATTCCGCAAAGCTTCCGCTGACAAATTCAAAGCATTCGATTCGTGATCGGTATGCGAAGCGCCGATCTGCCCGTCGCCGTGTGCGTGACCGCCATGTGTGTCGCCCCCATGGCCGTGACTGCCGTGTGCATGATCCCCCTGCTGTGTTTTGCTGCCGGAATGACCCTGTTCCGAATCGGCCGAATTTGTGGTGTCATGCGACTCATGGCCAGTCGCTGAAATACGATTCTGAAGAATTGGCAGCCATCTGCGCGCCGTTGCAGCACCCAGGGTACATATGGCAATCAACACCACTAGGATGCCGTAGTGACGGGCTCGCTGCCTGGACAGATTCTTCATAAGGGTAATCTCCGGCACGACTCACGTCCGTTTGATCTGTCATTGAATGTTAACAGACCCTTGGCCCGCGGCTCTTCGCCATTGGAATCAACAGGCAAGGATAACGGCAAAGGCTGGAGCAGGGTGATAGAACCCGCAAAGAGCTGACACAGTTGCCCGGCTCGGAGCAAATCTGAGTAAGAACGAATTTCGAAACTTGCCCCGGTCGGCGAATCCGGGCCTCGGGATTCGCTCAATCACCAGCACATGTGGATTGATCAGGATGCCAGGCCGGATATAATCCTCCTGTTCTCACATTGGGCAGCGTCGTCCTGTACTGTCCTCATTTTTTCTGACTGCAGCAAACGCGTTTTAGGGTTTCGAAGGTCTCGGGCCATCGTTTGCCCCGCTTTTGCGGCTCAAAGGGACTTTATGGCCATTTCGCCGGAATTGAAGAATCGTCTGATGAGGGAGTTTGGGCGGAGAGAAAATGATACTGGTTCGCCTCACGTCCAAATTGCGGTACTGACACACGAGATTCAGAATCTCACGGGACACCTCAAAACGCATACAAAGGACCATTCCAGCCGTCGGGGACTGTTGGCAATGGTCAGTCGCCGTCGCCGATTACTGGATTATCTCAAGACCAGGACGCCGGAAGATTACATAACTATTATAGCCCAGCTGGGAATTCGAAAATAATCATGAAAAGTGTCGCGATTCTGACAGGAGCTGCGACGCTTTCTTTGTTGGTGAACTGAATTGCTGTGTGGCAGTTCAGTTTGGGCACCGAACTTCTGGATCTGCTGATTCTTGCTGAGTGCTCAATTGTTGGTTGTTGTTTTGTTTGCTGACTGCTGCCGCAGGTCTGTCGCGGAGTGCCGCCACCTGGGGTGACTTTGGAGTCATTGGATATTGCAGGTGTTGTTGTTGAGGTTGATTAATTTTCTGCGACCGGCAGGTTGGTCCAATGAGGACGCTGCGTTGGGCACTGTTGGCGTGCCCTGTTTTGGCACCGGGCCGGTGCATAGCTTGCGATCCTGATGCCGTGAAGTTGCTTTACGGGCGAAATACCCTGACATGGATTCTGCGATCATGCAGTCTTTGCTCCGGCATTGCCGGGTGAGGAATTGATCGTGAAGAACGTCACCGTTGATTGTGAATTTGGAGGCCGCACACTATCCCTGAACTCTGGCCAGCTTGCGAAGCAGGCCAGCGGATCGGTAATGATTCAGTTTGGCGAAACCAGTGTGTTTGTGGCTTCTCAAACCGGTCCATCCCGCCCAGGAACCAACTTTTTCCCCCTGACGGTCGACTACCGCGAACGTTTTGCGGCAGCCGGTAAATTCGCAGGAGGGTATCTCAAACGGGAAGGTCGACCGACTACTCGCGAAATCCTGACGTGCCGACTGACGGATCGCCCGATTCGTCCACTGTTTCCGGAAGGGTTCCGCGACGAAGTCCAGGTGATGTCCAATGTGATGTCGGTGGATGGGGAAAACGATCCGGATGTTTTGAATATCACCGGGGCCAGTGCCGCACTCATGGTGTCCGGCATGCCGTTCCGCGGTCCCATTGCCGCTGTGCGAGTTGGTCTGATCGACGGCGATCTGATTCTGATGCCGACCGTTCAGCAGCAGGCAGAAAGTACGCTGGACCTGATTGTCGCCGGTTCCAGGACTGCAGTGCTGATGATTGAAGGGTTTGCTGATCAGCTGCCGGAAAAGGAAATGGGCGATGCGATCATGTACGGTCACCAACACGTTCAGACGCTCTGCGAACTGCAGGAAAACCTAAGGAAAGAACTGGACGTTGAACGACCGGAGTTGCCGACTTCCGTCGACAACCCCTTTGACAGCATTCTGCAATCTGAAGCGATGGACAAGCTTCGCGAAGCAAAAACGTCCGGTCAAAAAACGGAACGGGCCGCCAAAATCCTTGAGTTGAAGACTGCGCTGCTGGAAAAGTATTTCCCGGAAGAAGCGCAAGAAACCAGCGACGGACTCACTCGGGCTCAATTCAGCGATGCATTGTACAAGTTGGAAGCCAAAGTCGTTCGTGAACTGCTCCTGAGCGGCAAACGACTTGATGGGCGTGGCCCAGGAGACCTGCGAGACGTTTCCTGTGAAGTATCCCGCGTCCCTCAGGTTCACGGATCCGCCGTGTTTACCCGTGGAGAGACTCAGTCTCTGGCGACGGTGGCTCTGGGAACCACACGGGATCAGCAGCGCAGCGATGGACTATTCGGCGACCGGTCGGATCGTTTCATGCTGCACTATTATTTTCCTTCCTTTTCTGTTGGCGAATGTCGTCCGATTCGTGGACCGGGACGACGCGAAATCGGTCACGGCTGTCTGGCAGAACGATCGGTGGAGCCAGTCATTCCGGACTCCGAGAAGTTCCCGTACACGATTCGAATCATATCGGATATTCTTGAATCGAATGGCAGCAGCTCAATGGCATCTGTCTGCAGTGCCACTCTGGCGCTGATGGATGCCGGTGTTCCCATTCGTCAGCCGGTCGCCGGGATTTCGATCGGGGTCGTTCAGGAGGGTGACAGGCACATTTTGCTGACCGACATCATGGGCGAAGAAGACCACTTCGGCGAAATGGATTTCAAAGTTGCAGGAACGGGTCGCGGTGTCACCGGCATTCAGCTGGACCTGAAGAACGACGGCATCAATGAAAACGTGATTCGTGAAGCGCTCGACGCGGCGCTGAGCGCTCGCAAGAATCTGTTGCGAACGATGCTCGGTGCGATCCGTCGTCCTCGTCAGGAAGTCTCTGCGACGGCCCCGCGACTGGTCCAGACGAGCATCAATCCGGAAAAGATTGGCCTGCTCATCGGACCAGGTGGCAAGACAATTCGGGCTATGCAGGAAGAAACCGGTACCCAGATCGATATTGCCGAAGACGGCACTGTGACCATCTCCGGGGAGAATGCCGCCGCTGCTGACGCGGCTTTGGCTCGCGTGGAAGCGCTGACCGAGGAAATTCAGGTTGGTCGTATTTACAATGGTAAGGTCACATCGATCAAAGACTTTGGAGCCTTCATTGAAATCGCTCCTGGCAAAGACGGACTCTGTCACATCAGTGAACTGTCCGATGGCTTTGTGAAGAACGTCAACGAGGTTTGCAGCGTTGGCGACCTGATGGACGTCAAAGTCATCGCCGTCGACGATCAGAATCGTGTCAAGCTATCCCGTAAGGCCGTGCTTGCTGAGAACGTCACTAAAAAGGAAGAAGCAACAGCCGAGCTGTGATTCAGCGTTAGTTCCGAATCTGGCTTCACACTGAATTCTGAATGTTGCTCGTAATCCTGATTCTCTCTCCTGTTGTTCGAGGGGAGAGGCCAGCCTCTGGGTTTGCTCGACATTTCCGGAATAGACCATGACTTCCAACCTGGCCAGTTCCGAACGGGAGCGTCTGCAGGCCAAAAACACCGAATTGGCTACGCTGGCCGGTGGACTTGCTCACGAAATCCGTAATCCTTTGTCGACTATCAGAATGCATCTGGAACTGCTGGCGGAAGACCTTGACGATGAAGCATCAGCTCGGTCCCGGCGTATGCTGAAACGCGTCCTTAAGCTGCAGCACGAATGTCATCAGCTGGAGGAAATCCTCAACGCCTTCCTGCAGTTTGCGCGTGCCGGTGAACCGCGAAAGGAAACAGCAAACCTGAACGAAACGGTCACCATCTATCTGGAGTTTCTGGATCCACTGGCTGCCGAACACAGCGTCGAAGTGAGGCCGCATCTGGATGCGAATCTCCCCGAAATTCCACTGGATACTGCCCTGTTTCGTCAAGTGCTCAATAACCTGGGACGCAACGCACTGCAGGCCATGCCGGACGGTGGAACTCTGGAATTCATCACTACCGTCCGCGATCACTGCGTTGTTCTGGAAGTGATCGATACGGGCAGGGGTATGGGAGAAAAGACCCGAAATCGCATGTTCCAGGCGTTCTTTTCCACCCGATCCGAAGGCAGTGGACTGGGATTACCGACCGTGAGGCGTATTATCGAGGCCCACGACGGCAACATCGCCTGCGACAGTGAACCGGGTCAGGGGACTCGATTCACCATTCAGCTGCCCTTGCGTTCACAGCCTTTATGACCGACGACAGCGAATCTCCAGACCTGACAACGATCCCCATCCGCGTACTTGTCGTGGATGACGACGAAAGCCATGCGCAGGCCGTCGCTGAGAGCCTTAGCCGCATCCACTGCGAATGTCAGGTCGCTGCGTCGGGCGAACGTGGTTCCGGACTGATTACCAGCGAGTCATGGGACGTGATCGTCACAGATCTGCGCATGGGTGACATAGGTGGCCTCGAGATTCTGCGATTGGCCAAAGAAGAACTGCCCGACGCAGAAGTTATCGTCCTTACCGGCCACGGATCGATCGCATCAGCGGTCACGGCAATGCAGCATGGCGCATACACATATCTCACCAAGCCTCTGGACATTACTGAACTGCGTTCTGCTGTCGAAAAGGCATCGGCTCGTTTGCGGCTGATTCGGCGCAATGCGGAGTTGCATCGGTCTCTTGATGAACGATTTGGTTTCGAGGGTGTCATCGGAAACAGTCCTGAGATGCACCGCATCATTGATAAGCTTAAGTATGTTGCTCCGACTGACAGCACCGTGCTGATTCTTGGCGAAAACGGGACGGGCAAGGAGCTCGTAGCCAAAGCACTTCACCAAAACAGCCCTCGTAAGAGTAAACCGTTCGTTCCACTGAACATTTCGGCTTTGCCGGACAGCATCCTGGAGAGCGAGCTGTTTGGTCACGAACAGGGTGCATTTACCGGAGCCATCGGACGGCGGATCGGTAAATTCGAGCACGCCAACGGAGGGACTCTGTTTCTGGATGAAGTCAGTGAGATGCCTATGGAAACTCAGATTAAACTCCTGCGCGTGCTGGAAGACCGTCGAATCACCCGGCTGGGGGCGAATGAGGAATTCGACATCAATGTGCGTCTTGTTGCCGCAACGAATGCGAATCTCAAACAGATGGTCGCCGATGGGTTGTTTCGAGAAGACCTGTATTATCGACTGATGGTCATCAGTATCGAGTTACCTCCACTCAGAGATCGTCCCAGTGATATTCCACTGCTGATGGAACATTTTCTGCGGGATCTGTCGAAGAAGATCGGGCGTGAGGCACATGGGTTCTCCAGAACCGCCCGATTGGCGCTGCTCAGCTACGACTGGCCAGGCAACATTCGCCAGCTGCGCAACACTGTCGAAAGCATGCTGGTTATGGACACAGACGGCCTGCTGGATGTCGATGGATTGCCAGCGGAGATTGCTCAGCTGGCCGGCGGCGCTACCGAAGAAGGTGACTCCAGTGGGCCATCCGGCGCGGATGGGCTCATCGGCCGCCCTCTCGACGAAGTGGAAAAATACTACATTCAGAGGGCTCTGGACGTGACGGACGGCAACCGTGAAGAGGCGGCTCGCCTGCTGGGCAAGGGTGAACGAACGATCTATCGCAAGATTAAAGAATACGGTCTCAAATAGAAAAGTGCGGCCGCCCCTACGGAAGTGGCACGAAGACGACTCCCGTGATCACTGCCAGCAGACCGGCGATTCCCATCATAGTCGAAAACGGCGTAATGAATTTCAGGCCTTGAGTTTCCGTCATCCCTGACATCCGGGTAATAATCCAGAAGCCGCTGTCGTTCATCCACGCAACGGGCTTCGAGCCACAACCAATTGCCAGGGCCATATATATCGGAGCAACTTCGACTGCACCGGATGTGACCAACGGTGCGAAAATTCCTCCGGACGTCATCATTGCCACCGTTGCGGAACCCTGAGCCGTGCGCACGGCGGCCGTCACGAGGAACGCGGCCAGGACCAGGACCACGGGAGACGCGGCCGGCAGATCGTTCAGCAGGCTGGACACGTTCGTTTGAAACAAATCCGGCCAAACGCACCGCCCGCACACGTGATCAGCAGGATGGCCCCTGCGCTACCAACAGCAGACTGCATGGCCTCCGACATGGACTGCTTCGATGGTCGGGCATTCCAGAGATAAACAGCGAGAGCAATCCCCGCCGAAATCAGCAGCGCAACGTTCTTGTCACTCAGTGTGACCATGATGGGATAGCTTCCGCTCCGAGCCAGTTCGGGCGAAATCATCTCTAGAACTGGTACGAGTGAAATCAACATGACTGGCAGTGCGACCGGCAACAAAGCCAGCCAGACCGGAAGCAGTTCGGATTCGTCCTTTTGAGCTGTGGCCTCCAGTGACGTGGTATCGTCTTCCTGGACATTTAGTGTAAAGATCCGATTCATGATGGATGCCCACAACAAACCAGCCGATGCTGCCACCATCCCGACGATGACGCCGCCTAGGATCATCTGCGAAAGCTCCACTTCAAACATTTCAGCGACGGCAAGAGGGCCGGGCGTGGGAGGGACCAGGGAATGCGTCATCGAAGCTCCGGCTACGATGGCGAGAACATACAGAAAAAAATTGCCACCGGTCTGAATGCACAGGACGTTGGCGATAGGGATCATCAGATAGAACACCGTGTCGAAGAACACCGGGATTTCCAGGACGAAACTGCTTACGGTGAGGGCCGCGGGAGCCAGTCGTTGTCCGAGCAGTCCCAGCATCGACCGCACGATGCGTTCTGTAGACCCACTGTCCAGCAGACAATGTCCGATGATTGACGCACAGACAATGATGATTGCCAGCTTCGTGAAACACTCACCCATGGCGATTGTTACACGTGTTCAACGCACGCTGATGTGTCCGACGCAGCGAGTCTTCCACGTGCTCGCGCGTTACCACGACATCGCCGGCCCTAACGGCGTGAAATGACGTCGATTCATCTGGAATCAGATGGTTTTGCTCGAAAAAAGCCTTAGCTTTCCACGTGAAATCGACTGACTCCTCGCGGTCTTTCAGCTGTGGTGCGATAATCAGAGCCGTGTCCAGCGGCATTTCACCGCACGAAAGTTCAGCAAGATTGCCGTCGACACTTCCAACCTGTGCAGCCTGCCGGCTGATGAACGCATTGAATGCGGCTTCACGGGGCGTTAGCCAGGCGACAAGGACTGCACCGAGAGTCAGTGCCAGAAACGCCGGCAGACGTGCGAACACGATACCACCGATCACAATAGTCAGACCGACGATCAGGATGTTCATATGAAGTCCAGGGGAATATATGAAGGACATTCTTATGGAGTCGCCCGGCAAAACAATCCTGTGAACCGGCAGACGGTTCCGCTGCCGACTCTTCTGTCGCCTTTCCGTCACACTCTCCCCGTCAGAGGGCGAGGGCCAGCACGGTTTGCAGATGTCTCACCGTTCTGGTACGAGGCGCTGATTGTCCGGAGACCTGGA
The DNA here is from genome assembly GCA_963581585.1 of Planctomycetota bacterium. Taxonomy (GTDB): domain Bacteria; phylum Planctomycetota; class Planctomycetia; order Planctomycetales; family Planctomycetaceae; genus S139-18. The sequence goes on along the minus strand of CAUZPL010000001.1, from coordinate 99,638 downwards.
TATCGACGCTGTCCCAGCGATCGTCTCGGAATTCGGTGGTTGTGTGAGCCAACCTGTACACCTACGATGGGATATACCCCGCCAGGTCGTCTGACTAAATAATCCCCTGAGGCCTGATGATTGCTGACCGCCGCCAATTCCTTGCCTCTGCGTATTCAGCCGCTGCCTCAGTGGCTGTCGCCCCGCTGCTCCCCGCCGCCGAACCAATTGAAGGATCCGCGATGACATCCGGCATTCGATACTGCTTTAACACAAGCACCGTCCGCGGCCAGGAATTGTCGATTGAAGAACAGGTCGATCTGGTTGGCAAAGCTGGCTACACCGGAATTGAACCGTGGATGGATGATCTCGTCAAATACAAACAGCAGGGAGGCAGTCTGTCGGACCTTGCCAAACGGATCAGAGACCAGGGGTTGACGGTTGAAAGTGCGATCGGATTCGCCAACTGGATTGTCGACGATGACGACGAACGCAGGAATGGCCTCGAAAATGCAAAACGCGACATGGACCTGCTCCGTGAAATCGAGGGTCTGCGAATTGCCGCTCCACCGGTTGGTGCACAGAATGGTCCTGTCCTGGACCTGTTCGATATCATTGATCGCTACAAGGCTTTACTGGCTGTGGGTGATGCTGCGGACATCGTCCCGGAACTTGAAGTTTGGGGTTTCAGCACGAATCTGCACAGACTCGGTCACTCCGTTGCCGTCTGTGTCGAGTCGAATCATCCCAAGGCGTGCCTGCTGCCGGACGTCTACCATCTTTATCGGGGTGGATCGGACTTTCAGGGCTTGGAGCTGCTGTCGGACGACGCCATCCATGTCTTTCACATGAACGACTATCCCGGTTCCCCCGCACGTCGGGAACTCGACGACAGTGACCGAGTGTATCCTGGCGACGGCGTTGCACCGCTGAACGCAATTTTGAGATCCATCGGTGGAGACGGTAAAAACGTGGCACTGTCACTGGAATTGTTCAACCGTGACTACTGGCAACTGGACGCGACGGAGGTCGCCGCGACCGGGCTGCGAAAAATGCAGGAGGCCGTTGCCGCAGCGGGACTCGCATAAGAATTCTCCCGATGTGTTTGTTCATGCTTTTTTGGTGTCCTTCAGTTCTGGTAACGATGCTGCTGAACGGCGTTGTGTCGTGCGCCGGGGCTTTGGTCAGCACAGAAAACCAGTCTCCCAACATTTTGATGATTGCCATCGATGATCAGAATGACCGGATTCGCTGGTTGGACGGGCATCCGCAGGTTCAGACGCCACACATAAATGTGTTGACGGAACGGTGTTTCTGAATGCGCACTGTCAGTCGCCGCTGTGTAACCCGTCTGATGACAGGACGCCGCCCATCAACAACCGGTGTCTACGGTCTGGCCCCTTGGTTCCACAATATTCCAGAACTCAGGGAGCTGGATACGTTGGCTCAGTATTTTGCTCAACACGGCTGGAAGACGCTGTCAGCGGGCAAAATCCATCATGGCCGTTACGGTCGACCGAAGAATGACTGGGAGTTTGATGTCACAGGCCCACCGACAGGTGTTCGTGTTCGGCCCGAGTCAAAACTTGTGAACACTCCGTCAGATCATTCTCTGGTGGACTGGGGAGAATTCCCGCACCGGGACGAAGACAAGGCTGACTATATTGTCGCCAGTTGGGCCGTGGATCAGCTTCAGCAGGAATATCCCAAGCCGTTCTTTCTGTCGGTTGGGTTCTTTCTGCCACCTGCCCCGTGTTAAGCTGCGAGGAAATGGTTTGATTTGTACCCGTCGAAAACGCTTCAGCTTCCGCCTTTCCGAAAAGGTGAACGTGCTGACACGCCACGTTTTTCGTGGTATCTGCACTGGAAGTTGCTGGAACCTCGTCTCGATTTTCTGGAAGAAGCCAGGCAGTGGAAGAATCTCGTACGGTCCTGTCTGGCCTGCACGAGTTCCGTAGACAGCCAGGTTGGTCGCATCCTGGCAGTGCTGAAGGACAGTCCCTGCGCGGACAATACGATCATTGTCTTAAGGTCAAGTCAGGGCTGGTACCTGGGTGAGAAACGAATCACCGGCAAGAATTCTCTGTGGGACCGTTCCACTCGCGATCCGCTGATTTTCGCGGGACCACGAATTCGGTCACACGGAAGGTGTGTTGGGCCTGCGGAGCTGCTCGACATCTATCCGACACTGTCGGGAATTGTGCGAATTGCCGGTCCCTGTCCAGCTGGAAGGGCACAGTTTGATGCAGCAGCTAGGAAATCCTGGACAGCAGCGCCGCTGGCCTGCGATCACAACGCATAACCACAATGATCATGCTATCCGCAGTCGTGACTGGCGCTTCATTCAGTATGCTGACGGCACAGAAGAACTTTACGACATACGCAGTGCCCCAACGAGTGGCATAATCCGGCGGGAGATTCTGAGTATGCCAGCGTGCTGCAGAAACAGTGTAGCTGGATTCCCGCAAGCCGCAGACCGGTTTCCCGTAGCAGGCACCGAGTTCTGGTGCGATCCGCTGATGGAACTGTGAACGGGGAATGCCAGAACATCCGTCCGGACGACCCGGTTCCGGAACTCCCGAACTGACATGTCGACAGAAATTTCTGATGAAACCAAGACAACAATCAGCGTGGCGCATCATAGCGCTCGTGATGGGTGCAACCGCAGCTCCCGAAACGATTGATGCGGGGCAGGAATGGCCGTCTCGATTCGGTCCGCATGGCAATAGTCACGTGCCGGTGGCAGAAGCGGCTGGGATACCGACATCCTGGGATGAGATATCGGGTGAAAACATCATTTGGAAAATGGAATTGCCTGAATTCGGTCATTCCACACCTGCCGTGCTGAATGGCCGGATCTGGCTGACATCTGCATCAGAAGACGGACGCCGGCAGTACGTCGATTGCGTTGACGTCGCGACCGGCGGACGACTGCGGCATCAGCTGCTGTTCGAAAATGAGGATCCGGAGCCCCTCAATAATCCGATCAATACGTACGCTTCACCCACCTGTGTCGTAACGGACGATGCGGTCTATGTTTCTTTTGGCTCTTACGGCACCGCACGAGTCGATCCACGATCGCTCGACGTCGTCTGGCAGCGGTGCGACATCAAGTGTCGACATTACCGTGGTCCGGGTTCGTCACCTGTTCTGCACAGGAATCTGTTGATTCTGAGCTTCGATGGAATCGATGCTCAGTTTCTCATCGCACTGGACACTAAAAGCGGAGACACGGTCTGGCGAACGGAGCGCAGCACCGATTACGGGGATCTCGACGAAAATGGGTTACCATTTCGCGAGGGGGATTTGCGAAAAGCCTACAGCACCCCTGGCCTTGTGATCGTGGATGGCAGGATGCAGGTTGTTTCAGTGGGTTCGCGGGCGGCTTTCGCCTACGACGCCGATACGGGGAAAGAAGTCTGGACCATCCGCCACGATGACTACAACGCGACCGCTCCACCGCTCTTCTTTGAGAACCTGGCGATCCTAAACACGGGTTCCAGCAGAGCGAACCTGGTAGGAATCGACCTCAATGAGACAACCCAGGGCGACGTGACGGAAACGCATGTCGTCTGGGATCGTGAAAAAGGCAATTCACGACTGGCATCACCGCTGCTGTATGAGGGGCGAATCTTTATGGTGACACATGCAGGTGCTGCTGTCTGTATCGATGCGGCTTCCGGCAGAGAGCTGAACAAGCTTCGCATTGGTGGCACATTTATTTCTTCTCCGATTCTCGCCAACGGTTTGATCTATGTGGGCAATGATGCCGGTGTGGTGATGGTATTTCGAGCCGATGCGTCCATGGATATCGTAGCCCGGAACAAAGTCACCGAAGGAATTCGATCCTCACCCGGTGCTGCCGGAGGACGGCTGTACCTGCGAACAATGAAACATCTGTATTGCATTGGAACGACACCATAGACCCAGGATCAGTTCAATTCATCGATCTCATCAGCTTCGGAATCATCAAGTTCGTTTCTTTGTTAGCGTTCTGCCGGCCGCCTGGATGCCCACTGCTGTAGCTGCTGAATCTGAATTCCCGCAGGGGAATGGGTGTCTCTGTTCAATGGCAAAGACCTCACCGACTGGCCGCCCAAAATTCGAGGCTGCAAATTTGGTGATAATTGTGGCGAGATTTTTTGGGTTGAAGATGGTCAGGTCAAGGTCCGTTACGACAGGTATGAAAAAGTCGATCAGCGATTCGGGCATCTGTTTTACAGGCACCAGTTTTCTCATTATCAACTGAAAGTGGAATACCGGTTTGTCGGAGAACAGATTGAAGGCGGGCCGGAACGGGCGTTGTGTAACAGTGGCCTGATGCTGTATGGACAGCATCAGGCAACGATGACGCTTGATCAGGAGTTTCCCGTGTCAGTCGAAGTTCAGCTGCTGGGTGGAGATGGCACCAACGACCGCACAACGTGGAACCTGTGTACTCCAGGAACCAACGTGGTGATGAGCCCGCGTCTCTTTAAGCCACAATTGCCGCGGCTCGTCGTCAGGGACACATCATCTGAGTGAGTGGATCACTGCTGAAGTGGAAGTTCACGGGAGCCGAGTGATCCGGCACATTCTGGACGGCAAAGTCGTTCTTGAATACACCGAACCGCAACTGGATCCCCGCGACGAAGATGCGAAGTGCCTGATTCATGGTGACAGTTTGCCGCTGGAGAAGGGCACCATTTCTCTACAATCTGAGAGTCATCCGTGTGAATTTCGGAGAGTTGAGGTCATGATGCTGGGCAGCGGCTAGTCCGGTTAATCCGCGTACCCGGCCGGCCGCGATTCGAGCAGGAATCCGAGCGCGCGTGAGCCGCACGTTAATCAGTTTCGGGAACTGTACCACACAGGAAGACGTTCCTGTCATCGGTCTGAATCAACAACACCAGACCTGATACCATTTGGGACCACTTTAATGCGAGCAGCATTTGTTTTCACGGTCACTCTGCTGACAACTCATGCAGCCAGTACGTGTGCCGCGGACATTGTTCACCAACGTGTGTTTGGGCCGGAGCTGCCGGGCAAATATAAACACCCGGCAACATTCGACCAACTGGATAATGGTGATCTTTACCTCGTCTATTACGGTGGTACGGGCGAGTACGGAGACGACACGGCCGTCTACGGTGCGCGCCTGGTCAAAGGTACGCAAGAGTGGACCAGACCGGTCATCGTTGCCGACACCCCGAACCGGTCCGAAGGCAACGCTGTGATCTGGCAGGCTCCGGGTGGTGTGGTGTGGTTGTTCTATCTGACTCGATATGGCGAAACATGGTCCACGTCACGGATCAAGTTCAAGATTTCCAAAGACGAGGCGCACACGTGGTCGGACCCGGCTGTACTGGCCTTTGAGCAGGGTATGATGGTGCGATCGCGGCCCATCGTGCTGAACGATGGGGACTACCTGTTACCGATCTATCACGAGACCGGCTACGATCGCGAAAAGGTCGGCCACGATACGTCGTCTCTGTTTCTGCGCCGCAATCACCAGACGGGGGAATGGACGGAAACCAATCGCGTGTATTCACGAATCGGCAATCTGCAGCCGGCTCCAGTGCAGATCACAAACGATTATCTGGTCGCCTACTGCCGTCGAGGTGGTGGATACGGACCTATGAAGGCCGGTTTCATTGTCCGCACTGAATCCCGCGACGGCGGGACCACATGGAGTCCTGGGAAAGATACAGAATTTGTGAATCCGAATTCCGCGGTCGACATGATTCGGCTGAAGAATGGGCATTTGGTGCTGGCTTATAACGACAACAACCAGGGCAAACGCATGCCGCTGACAGTGGCTGTGTCGACCGATGACGAAAACTCCTGGCCGCACCGCCGGGACATCGTCAATAAGCTCGGGAATACGGCTGCTTATCCGAACCTGATGCAAACGGACGATGGCAAGATCCATCTCATCTACACGTCCGCAGGCAGGACCGTTGTCAACCATATGACGTTTGACGAAAATGCTGTTCTGGGTCGTACTAAATAATTGCTGGATGGACACAAAGAGACCTCCAGCAATACTGGGGACCTCTTTTGAGCCGGACACTGTCCTAGATCTGCCGGTGTAGTTAGGGTTCGTGGGAAACCCGGACAGAAAGAAGTTTAAGAGCTCGTCTGCTGGCTGCCCAAGCCCATCCAGTTGGGAAAGAGTGCAGCATCCTCACCGTCGCGAAGGAACCACTTCCAGGAACGCCCACAGGAGTAAAAAGTGAAATCAATCCCATCCGGTCTGCCCGCAGTTGTCGTGCTGTTTCTCTTACCCGTTACCGGTCGAGCGGAAGAAAGACCCAGGTTCACTGCGGCAGGTCATACTACAGACAGTCTGACAAAGGTGGAGAAGAGCCTCGCCGACGGTCGAGCTGTGCTGCTGGATGTGCGCGAAGAAAACGAATGGAATGCCGGTCATCTGCGGGATGCGCAATTACTGCCATTGAGCACCATTCGATCCGGGAAACTCACCGGAAAACAGAAGAAGCTTCTGCCAAAGAACAAACCAGTGTATTGCCATTGCCGCAGTGGTGGTCGTGTGCTGGTCGTATCCAAACTCCTGCGTGTCAGAGGCTACGATATACGACCTCTGAAATCCGGATATGCTGATCTGGTCAAAGTCGGGTTCAAAAGGGCGAAGTAGCATACTCAGGCAGCTTCGGAACCGGCATCCCGCTGGAGAAATTGAGGCAGAGGGTTTCTGCTATGAATTCCACGCGTCTCGTACCCGAGATCGCTCGCAATCCGACGTTGCTGCGTATGAGCGTTTACGCGGTGCGCATTTCCTGCTGGCGGTGTGGAAGGAACAATTGCCGTACCACGAGATCGGAGACCTGCCTTCCGATGTCCACGCGGCGTTGACGGTGCTACTGGGCTGGCTGCTGGTCTTTCGAACGAATGCATCATACCTTGCTGGCAGGAAGCTCGCTCGCTGTGGGGCAACCTGGTCAACGTGAGTCGAAACCTGGCCATTAAGGTGCCCAATTTGGTCCAAGCGGACCACGAAGATCTCAACTGATTCTGCATTGACATTGTGGCATTCACCTACGGACTCAAGGATCACATGCGCGGTGAATCACGCCTTCAGTCATTCCAGGGATTTGTAGCCTGCCCCGACCATCCCAGTCATGTTCCGTCGTATCTGATTACTCAGATGTACGGTGAATTCGGCAGCTGGCTGCAAACGGATGTGTCGACAGTGGCGTGCTGCGAGTGATCGACGTGGAAGCCCGCGAGTTTCTGGAAATCTGTGTGTGTGGGCGTGAACGAATTCGTACCACTCTCCACGATTGCCGCCTGCTTTACGCTGGGACTTGAAACCGCTTCGGAACATGTCGAGCGACCGTTCGGCTATGACACTGACGACCTGGACCTCGATGGTCTGTGCGACAATATTCGCGTGACCGTCCAGGACGTTTTTGACTGTCTGACAGGAACGGAGTGAGGAACAGGTTGTTGTTCGATAGATGAATACCTGTCTACGACGCCACCTGTTCGTCTGTCTCCGGAGCCGCGTTACTCTCCGGATCGAACCATTCATTCTTAAAGACGATGCGTTTGTTGTGCTTCATCGCCAAATTCGCTGTCAGAGCCATGATTGCATCAGTCATGGCGACCTTGCCATCACAGCGAAGTTCATTCCGGCCCGTGCGGACGCAGTAACAGAAGTGCTCCATTTCTTCTCTGTATCCACGACTGATGGTCTCGGCAGGACCGCCTTTGCTGGTCGCAGCCGGGGCCGACGTCTCGTAGGAATCCAGTGTCGTTCCGCCAGACGTGCGTTCGATGGCCCAGATCCGCTGTTCGAGTCCCCCGGGACTTTCCTTGCTTGCTTCCTTGTAGAGCAGTGCTTCCTTTTCAGTCTTCATGACCAAAGTCGCACGACTGCCGAACACGGCTTCGCCATAAGGTTCCCAGCGATTTGTATTCATGGACGAGTAGGTCACCACACTGACATCCCGTTCGTTCTGTTCATAATATTTGCCTGGAAACTCGAAGGTCACAAAGATCTGGTCGTCGATGTCACGGGTATCTTTCTGAGCTGACTTCGGGCCGACTCCTTCAATTCCGAAAAAATTCCTGCCGCCGTATCCCTGGACAGCGATCGGATGAACTTTGCCAAGGAAGATACTGGCCGCATCCATCTGATGGCTGCCGAGTTCTGCCATTAGTCCGCCACCGGTTTCATTGTAAAGACGCCAGTCGACCAGTTTTCTCGCCTTGTCGTAACCGAACTCTCTGAGTGAGCCATCATTCTCCATATTGGTGAGCAACTCGGCATCTTTCGGATGAGCCTTTTTGAACGCGTCCCATTTCTGCCAGGCATCGCTGCCAGGAAAACTGTTGTTGCGGTGCCACTGGGATCGAATGAATTTGATATCTCCCAGCACACCCTGTTCTGTCAAATAAGCCGCATTGGCATACAGAACGCTGTAGTGTCGCTGATGACCCACGGCCAGCTTGAGGTCCTTTTTCTCGGCCAGCCGGATCATGGCTTTGCAGTCGATGACTGTCTTAGCCATCAGCTTCTCGCACAGGACATGCAGCCCGGCTTCCATGCATTCGATAGCCAAAGGAGCATGCTGATTCAGAGGTACCGCAATAACGACCGCTTCCAAACCGAGTTCCTCTTTCCTTGCCAGGAGATCTCGGTGATTATTGAACACCCTGACTTCGTCGGCCTTCGCTCTTCCAAGAACCGCGTTCAAACCGCGCCGGGCGATGGGGTGACTGCCGGTGAACGTGCGTTTTTGGTTGCCTGGACGCAAGTCGGCGATAGCGACAATGTCCATGTAGTCCTGCGGATGTTCGTTGATCAATACGTTGCCTTCATCACCTGTGCCGATGAAAGCTGTACGTACCGGGTCACCCTGGAGCTTGTCGTAGGCAAAGTAAAGGGCACCCAAGCCAACGCCGGCCGCAGCAGTGCTCTTGAGGAATTCCCGACGCTGAACACCAACCACTTGGCCAAAGTTGTGCTTTCCGACGGCTTGTTGTTCGGGGGTCAGCTGCATGATAAGGCTCCAACGGAAAGGAGTGACGGTTGACTCAGGTTTTTGTCAGTCGACAGCAGCTGATGAAATGTCTCAAACTGCTGATTTCTTCGCGGCAGAACGCTTACGGGACGCTGCCAGCCACGTGTCTACGCCGAACCATCGTCCGGTTGGAACTGCAGCAATCGCTAGCAGTGCGATGACTTCGATGAGATTCTTGTTGACGATGAAACTGTGCTCCGGCCCCGGCATTTCGGGAATGCCAGGAAGCGGTGGCATCGCCAGATAAAAGCTGAACAGAAGTCCGGCTGCGGCGACCGCAGCGAATCGCGTGAACAGACCAAGCATCAGCAATGTCCCGAGTGCCGTCAGTCCCCAAATGGTGGACAGGTCGACGAAACGCAGCATGCTCCACGGCTCTGATTCCGGGCCACGATTCAACTGTCCCCGAGTCAGCAGCTTCATCGCCTTGTCCTGTAATTCACTCTCCAGGGATTTCACCGGGCCGGTGATTTCAGTTCGCAGGGACTGAATCCTGTTCCAGTCACTGCCCAGATGGTCCCAGTGGAAGTTGGTTTCTGCTCTGCCTCGTAAATTCTCGTAGCGGGCCAGCTGAGTGTGATATTGCGCCTTTTGGCCGACGCGTTGCCAGTCACTGTGGCCAACGAGGTCCGGGTTTCCTCTGACCGCCCCAGCCAGTTTCTCCTTGTATCCCATGCCGCGTTTCTGTCGTTTGAAGACAACGTCGACGGCATTGTGAAATGCCTCATTATCTGAGTCCCTGAATTTGTCGTCTTCGTCGAATTCAACCAGTTTCAACAGTCTGTCACGTTCGTTCGGTTTCAAATGTCTTTCACCATCCACATATAAACACTGCTGTTCAGGATCGAACCATGCGATTTTTGGATCGATACCACTTGCCTTCCGGAGGTTTTGAATGCCGTTTGGCAGTCGCAGGAGTTTGCCCTTGTCTGACGCGTACACCTTACGACCATTAAGATCTCCATGAGCTCCGTTGAGTAACCTGTTGAGTGACTTTGCCTGACGTTCGCTCAATCCATAGTTGGACTTAAACCGTTCTTTCCAGTTGTCCCAGCGGTTAGCTACAACTTCATAATTCAGCCAGTCCAGGTCGTCCGGATCCCCGGCCAGGGAACGAAACACGCTGCGGAACGGTCCCTCAGCATTCCTAAGATAACCCGCCGATGACCATGGGCGTGCACTGTCGAGTGTGTCCAGCTTCCACATACCTTCGTACAGAAGTTGCCAGCCGATGGCCAGACGCAGCACAACCAGCAGTATGATGGTGATGATTGAATTACGTGTCATTTGATCGAATTGTGTCGCATCTTCAGGTCAGAGCCACCATGTCTTTGTCCCAATACAACTGTTCGGCTGGTATTCCCATTACTCTAGGCGTCACACGCGCACCCTTTTCTGGGAACGGGACCAGAATCGCACCAATCTCCGGAAGATTATCACAACACTCAACAGCCTTTTCGACCCCGAGTACAAAAAACGCAGTGGAAAGTGCATCAGCAATCGCCGCGGAGTCGGCCAGTACAGTGGCCGACATCATCCTTTGAACCGGCCACCCGGATCGCGGATCGAGAATATGGCCAAATCGATGTCCCTGGCAGCGGAAGAACTGTGTATTCGAACCGCTTGTCGACATGGCTTGATTTCTGAGAAGCACGGTTCCGAGTCGGCGTTTGGTCAGCAGGGGATCTCCAATGCCAACCGGCCAGCCAGCTAGGCCATTGTGCTCGCCCCGCGCCAAGACGCTGCTGCGCCCACCGTGCATGAGAAAATCGCAGGACCCATTGTCTTTTTGCCTGACCCTGCGGCAGGCGTGGTCGAGTGCATACCCTTTGCCAATTGCGCCCGGATCCAGACTCAGACCTCTGGTCCGAAAACCCACTTGCCGGTTCTCCGCAGACAGATTGACCTGCTGCATGCCGGATATCCCAAGAGCCTTGTCAACCTCGTCGTCCGAAGGAATTCTCTGTTCAGCTCGACACAGACGCCACAGCTGAATCTGAGCACCGGATGCCATGTCAAATGTGCCGTCCGTTGTGTGATACAGCTCCGCTGCTTGTTTCAACAGCTCGAACAGGTCTTCCGATACCTGTACCGCCGAAATACCGGCGGACATGTTCAGTCGCGACAGTTCACTATTCCTCTGGTACACGCTCAGCCACGCTTCGATCTGTGGAACGACTTCCAGCGCGTCACCACAACTCAGCAACTGATCTGTCTGATCTGGATTGACCGCCGCACCAAAATCGCAGGCCATTGCATGGATACTGAGCCTTAACGTTGCACCAGCCTCAGGCTGACCTTGTGGATCGGCCGATCGACCGAGCAGGAGGTCTCGCCGCGTTTTTTCCGGTCCGGCCATCAATCGTTCCGTAACGCGTGCGCTTACAGCTTCTGTCCCCATTCCTGAAGCGATCGAATCTGTGGATTCGGCTGATGGCGGAGTGCTTCAAGCGCTTCCACCACTGCCACACAGCCTGGCAGTGTTGTGACACAGGGAATCCGATGAGTGACGGACGCGGCTCGAATGCGACCCTCGTCCGTCCGGGCACCCTTCCCACTTGGCGTGTTGAAGATGAACTGAATCTCGCCATTCGCCATCAGGTCCAGCAGATTAGGACGCCCTTCCTGAAGTTTATGAACAACATCGACGTCAATTCCGGCTTCCTCAAATACACGGGCCGTCCCGGATGTGCAGATAATATCGAACTCCAGTTTCTTTAACCGCCGGGCCGGATCGATCATCTTCTCCTTGTAACTGGCAGCCATGCTGATAAATACACGGCCGGCCGTCGGCAGATTGGCACCAGCCGCTATCTGCGACTTGGCAAATGACATGGGGAAATTTTCGTGAATCCCCATAACTTCGCCGGTCGACCGCATCTCCGGGCCAAGCACAATGTCAACGCCGAGAAATCGGTTGAACGGGAAGACGCTTTCTTTCACGGACGTGAAACCGGGTACGATCTCGTGTGTTTGAAACTGTTCTTTGAGTGTCACACCGGCCATAACCTTGGCCGCAATACGTGCCAGTGAGCGGCCGGTTGCCTTGGACACGAACGGCGACGACCGGCTGGCGCGAGGATTCACTTCCAGAAGGTACACGATGGACTCATCACCAGTGGACTTCACCGCGAACTGGATATTCATGAGTCCGCACACCTGCAGTTCAGCCGCCAGGGATCGAGTAGCAGCACGAATCTCTTCCAGCACCAACTCAGACAGCGAGTGCGGTGGCAGGGCACAGGCCGAATCACCCGAATGTACGCCTGCTTCTTCGATGTGTTCCATGATACCGCCAACAATCGTGGTTTCACCGTCTGAAATAGCATCCACATCAACTTCGATGGCGTCTTCCAGAAACTTGTCGATCAACACGGGTTTGTCGGGCGAGGCATCCACGGCTTCAGTCATGTATCGAACCAGTGATTCCTGGTCGTAGCAGATTTCCATCGCACGCCCACCCAGCACATAACTTGGTCGGACCAGAACGGGATAACCAATTCGGTCCGCCACGGCTCGAGCACCTTCGGTATTGACGGCAACACCATTCGGTGGCTGGCGCAGATCCAGTTTTTCCAAAATGGCCTGAAAACGCTCGCGGTTTTCGGCCGCGTCAATCATATCCGGACTGGTACCGATGATATTCACACCGGCCGCTTCGAGTCCACGAGCCAGATTCAGCGGAGTCTGCCCGCCAAACTGGACGATGACACCATCCGGCTGCATCCGGTCGCAGATGTTCAGGACGTCTTCGGTTGTAAGAGGTTCGAAAAAAAGATAGTTCGATGTATCGTAGTCGGTCGAAACTGTTTCCGGGTTCGAATTGACCATGATGCTCTCAATGCCCAGTTCGTCGAGAGCAAACGCAGCTTGGCAGCAACAATAGTCGAATTCAATTCCCTGACCAATGCGGTTGGGACCACCGCCGAGAATCATAATGCGCCGCCTGCCAGGTTTCTTGGCTGGAGTTTCATCCTCCTGTTCATACGTGGAATAAAAATATGGTGTCACGGCTTCAAATTCGGCTGCGCACGTGTCCACCTGCTTGAATGTTGCTTCGATACCGAGCGACTTACGATACCGCCGTACTTCGATCTGAGACGTGTCCCACCAGTAACTCAGCTGGGCGTCCGAAAATCCATTCTGCTTGGCTCGCTTTATCAGTTCAGATGACGCGTCCTCCATTCGCTCGACTGCCCGAATTTCTTCCTCAATCGCCACCAGCTGTTCCAGGTTTCTCAGAAACCACGGGTCGATTTTGGTGAGTGCGAAGATGTCTTCAACGCTCATGTTGGCGTGGAAGGCATATCGCAGCCAGAAAATACGATCTTCATTCGGCGTCGACAGATTCTTGCGAATAGCAGCTTTGTCCGGCTGATGACTGGATCCCCACAGATCTTTCTTTCCCCCGCCGAGTCCAAAATGCCCGATTTCCAGGCCTCGCAGCGCCTTCTGCAGTGACTCTCGAAACGTGCGTCCAATAGCCATCGTTTCGCCGACGGATTTCATCTGAACTGTCAGTGTCGGGTCCGCTTCAGGGAATTTCTCAAACGTCCAGCGAGGAATCTTAGTGACGACGTAATCAATCGTCGGTTCAAAGCAGGCCAGTGTTTTACGAGTAATATCGTTGGGGATTTCGTCGAGTGTGTACCCCACCGCCAGCTTTGCCGCAATCTTGGCAATCGGAAACCCAGTGGCCTTTGATGCGAGAGCACTTGAGCGACTCACTCGGGGATTCATTTCAATGATCGTCATGCGACCAGTGCGAGGATCTATCGCAAACTGGACATTGGAGCCCCCGGTTTCGACTCCGATCGCTCGCATGCAGGTGATCGTTGCGTCGCGCATCCTTTGATATTCTTTGTCCGAGAGTGTTTGAGCCGGAGCGACCGTGATGGAATCGCCGGTGTGTACACCCATAGGATCAAAGTTCTCAATTGAGCAGATGATGACCACGTTGTCCGCGCAGTCACGCATCACTTCCATTTCATATTCCTTCCAGCCGATGATGGACTCTTCCAGCAGCACCTCCGTGACGGGTGACAGCTCGAGCCCACGTCGCACGATGTCTTCAAATTCCTGAATGTTGTACGCGATGCCTCCACCGGTGCCGCCAAGAGTAAAGCTGGCGCGGGCAATGATCGGCAGGCCAATGTGTTCCAGGGCGGTTTTTGCTTCGTCCAGCGTGTGGACTGCAGTACTATTAGGCACTTCAAGACCGACAGCCTTCATTGCCTCTTTAAACGTTTCGCGTTCTTCCGCGCGATTGATAACGTCTTCACTCGCCCCGATCATCTCACAGTTGTATTCTTCGAGCACTCCATGGCGGGCCAGATCCATTGCCGTGTTGAGTCCGGTTTGGCCGCCAAGCGTTGGCAGCAATGCGTCCGGACGCTCCCGTTCGATGATTTTTTCGACGTACTGCCAGGTAATCGGCTCGATGTAGGTCCGATCCGCTGTGTCAGGATCGGTCATAATCGTGGCGGGGTTGGAATTAACGAGAACCACTTCGTAGCCCTCTGATCGCAAGGCTTTGCACGCCTGAGTTCCCGAATAATCGAATTCACAAGCCTGCCCGATGACAATGGGTCCGGAGCCGATGATCAGGATCTTTTTGATGTCGTCACGACGTGGCACTGATTGTGTACCTGCACATTGGATCTCAAGTCCGACTGCGTGAATCTGCCTTTCACCGGACCGCACGCATCGGCGGCGGACGCAGTGAACTGTGCAAAATCTGGCGAAGGTTAACAGCAATTTCCGGTCGTTCAAGAAGCGGAGCTGAACCGTTGGTATGATGAACCAGGAATGAGACGTATTGATGGCTAGAACGGCAGGAGAGCGGTCTGCGCGAGCGCGTAAGGTATCTGTCTCCTGCTGGTTTCCCCCACACCGTCCAGCGGATTGGTTTCCCTCGAGTTCCGATATCTGCCAGCAGAGTCGCAAAGTGATATCCGACGTTTTCCGGTATCCAAATCTTCATTGCTACAGCAGGATTCGGTACACTGCTTCGACGGGGTCATGCGCGGCAGGCGAGGAAGTTCTTTGGTTCAAAAGCTCATTATTGACGCTGATCCGGGGATTGGCGATGCTCTGACCGTTCTGACCGCAATGGGAGATCCATCGGTCGAACTGCTCGCCGTCACTGCTTCTGCGGGAATTGTTAGCGGTCTGCAGGCGACGCGCAACCTGCAATACCTCATCGAACTAGTGAACCCGGTACGCTATCCGCGAATCGGTCAATGCAACCTCCCGGCATTCATCAATGATGCTATGCCCGAGATTGCAGAACTTAGCCGCAGCCTGAATGGTCATGACGGACTTGGCCAGACAGATGTCGGGATTGCCGACCTCCATAACCGGCGTGAATCCGACAAACTGATTGTGGACCTTGTTCGGGAATACCCGGGCGAAGTCCGCCTGTTAACACTGGGGCCACTCTCTAATCTTTTTCTCGCCGCCGACCGTGATCCACAGCTGTCCGGGCACCTGCACAGTGTGGTGTCACTCGGTGGCAGCACTCACGCGGCTGGTGACGTGACGGCATCCGCAGAATTTAATATCTGGGCAGACACTCAGGCAGCTTGTGCTGTCTGCAGCCTGCCGATCCACAAGACGCTGGTTCCGCTCGAAATCAGCGACAAACCGGTGCTCGGGTTCGATGATCTCAACACGTTGTGCCGTTCCCTGAAACCGACGCCTGTAGGTTCATTTGTGTCGAGACTGCTGCAGTTTGCTGTGCGCGGCTACCGAGACCACGAAGCTCAGGAAGGGATTCCGTTACACGGGGTGTCGGCACTGGCCGTGGCCGCCGGTGTCGAGGCCTTCCAGGCCGAAAGCGCTTACATTGATATCGAAACTGCCGGTGAGCTGACTCAGGGAATGACAGTGGTGGATCATCGCCACATACGGGCCGGACGCAGCAACTTTGAGGTGGTGTCGTCCATTGATGATGCTGGAGTTGTTGATTATTTTACTCGTGCGATTCGTCGCATCTGCCAATGACGATTTATGGCCAATTTACCCATCGTGTGCAGTTTTGAAAGTCGTCGCGCGGACGAGATGCGGCAACTGATTGAGCGTCATGGTGGGGAGGCGATGGTCGCTCCGTCGATGAGAGAAGTCCCGCTGGAAGATAATCAGGATGCCTTACGCGTCATCCGGCAGCTCGCTGGCGGTAAGGTCGATTGTTTGATCCTGCTCACAGGGGTTGGCACCACGGCTATGCTTGATCTGGCGCGATCGGCGTCGTTGGAACAACAGCTGCTAGAGCGCATGGCTGGTCTTGCCGTCATCGTTCGAGGCCCCAAGCCTGCAGCCGTCATCCACCGACTCGGACTTTTGCCTGCCGTTCGTGCAGAGTCACCGAATACTTGGCGAGAATTAATGTCAGCGATCGACCACGCTGATGTCTGCCTGAAAGGCCGAATCGTCGCCGTACAGGAATACGGAGATTCCAGCCCGGAACTGACGGCTGCGTTACAGGATCGAGGAGCCGCCGTGCTGAGAATACCCGTCTATCGGTGGGCATTGCCGGAAGATCTGTCGCCGTTGCAGGCTGCTATACGAGCAGCCGTTGACGGGCAAACCAACATCACCCTGTTCACGAGCGCTCAGCAGATCAGGCACGTTCTGCGGGTGGCCGGTGAGCTGGATCTGGAAAGATCATGGCTCACGTCCGTTCCGCATGTGGCCTCCGTCGGTCCGACGTGTTCAGAGGCACTGCACGAATCCGGACTGACTGTCTGGTTTGAAGCAGATCCTCCCAAAATGGGACCGCTCGTTCGCGGAGCACTCGAACAATACAGTATGTAGGAATCATTGTGTGCCGCGCTACCCATCCCTCTGACAGAAACTATTCCTTCTCATGGCAAGACACGACGGACGTGCTGCGAACGAACTGCGCCCCATTTCCATTCAGCGCGGATTTACAAAAACGGCGCCAGCCAGCGTCCTGATCCAGGCTGGCCAGACAATGGTCCTTTGCACAGCCAGCTTGGACATGTCAGTTCCACCCTGGCGGCGTCCACGTGACGAAGATTCGCCGGTGCTGGGCTGGGTTACGGCCGAATACAGCATGCTTCCGGGCAGCACGTCGCCTCGAAAACAACGAGATCGAAAAAGGGTTGACGGTCGCACCACGGAAATCCAGCGACTGATCGGGCGGAGTCTTCGTGCCGCAGTGGATTTCGAGGCGCTTGGCGAACACACGATTGTCATTGACTGTGACGTTCTGCAGGCGGATGGTGGTACGCGAACACTTAGTACCACCGGCGGATTCATTGCACTGTGCGATGTTATTCTGGCCATTCAATCGGAGCGGCCAATTCTTCGAGACAGCGTGGCGGCTGTGAGCGTGGGTGTGGTCGACGGGAAACCTGCACTGGACTTGGATTACGTGGAAGACAGTGCGGCCGATGTGGACATGAACGTGATCATGACCGGCCGCGGACGATTTATTGAAGTCCAGGGGACGGCAGAAGGTGAGCCATTCGACAATGCTACGCTGCAGCAACTGCTGAATCTGGGACAGGAGGGAATTCAGCAACTGACGCAATATCAGCGCGACTCGTTTGGCGAATTGTGGCCGCTCAAATAGGCTTCGCCCTCCTGATCCCGGGAACTTCTCAATTGAAAACCCCCGGTTTCTCGAACGTGGTCAGTCGAGACACGGCCATCAGGTCAGATATATGGCGAAATACCGAGATACGCCTCACGACATTGCCGGGATGCCGCCTGGAATTCCGTACATCATCGGTAACGAGGCAGCCGAACGTTTCAGTTTCTACGGGATGAAGACCATTCTGGTGGTCTTCATGACGAAGTATCTCCACTACATGGTGGACGGCGAAGTCGGGACGGCGATGAGCGACGCAGCGGCCCGCGGGTACTACCACTATTTCGTTACTGCCACGTATTTTTTTCCTGTTTTTGGGTCCCTGCTTTCTGATATTTTCGTAGGCAAGTACCGCACGATTCTATCGCTGTCGATCGTCTATTGCATGGGCCATGTAGTACTCGCTTTGATGGGCGGTGCGGGCATGTCTCCCGGGACATGGCTTTTCATGGGTCTGGGGTTGATTGCTATTGGCAGTGGTGGCATCAAGCCCTGTGTGTCAGCTCACGTGGGTGACCAGTTTGGCCACAAAAACAGTCACCTAATGACACGAATCTTTCAGTGGTTTTATTTCTCGATCAACTTCGGATCGACGTTCTCCACACTGATGACGCCTGTACTGCTGAAATGGTACGGCCCGCATGTTGCATTCGGCGTTCCTGGTGCGCTGATGGCGATTGCCACGCTGCTGTTCTGGATGGGGCGCAATCGCTTTGTCCATGTGCCGGCTGGTGGCAGACGTTTCTTTGAGGAGACATTCAGCCGCGAGGGGATCGCCGCACTACTGAAGCTGTGCATCATCTACGCCTTCATCGCCGTCTTCTGGGGAGTCTTCGACCAGACCGGATCATCGTGGGTCCTGCAGGCTCAGAATATGAATCGCCGATTTCTCGGGATTGAGTGGCTGGAGTCACAGATTCAGGTGGTGAATCCGGTCCTGATCATGATTCTGATTCCGGTCTTTCAGTTTGGAATCTATCCCGCGGTCAACAGGGTTTGGAATCTAACTGCGATCAGGAAAATGTCGGTCGGTTTTTTCCTGACGCTGGCGGCGTTCGCAGTCCTGATGGTGGCTCAGCAGCTAATTGATCGGGGACAGGTCCCTTCGATCGCCTGGCAACTGTGGGCCTATCTGTTGCTGTCCTCCGCTGAAGTCATGATTTCGATTACGGGCCTGGAGTTTTCCTATACGCAGGCTCCCAAGTCGATGAAGTCTGTCATCATGGCGGTCTGGTTGTTTTCCGTGTCGTTGGGAAACTTGTTTACCGGCATTGTGAACAGCTTCATTCAGACACCCGGAATCAATGAGGTTACTGCAAACATTGAGAGTATGGGCGTTGGTGAGACGATTGATTCGGGTCACTACAGGTTTGCAGCACCGATCCACATCGTCCGTATCTTTGGTTATGACGGCACTCAGGGTTCCGTCGACGACATCGTGGTACGCTTTAACGAAAAGAATCAATACCAGACCGTCGACACATCAGAAAACGATGTGCTCAATGAGGCTTACGCAATGGTCAAACAGGCCTTCCTGGCGTCCGCTAAGGATGCGACGAATGGCCGGTTGCCGTCGGATGCCCAGGGCAATGAGTTGATTGACTCACTCACGGATTCTCTGGGCCACAATCTTGTCTATGACCAGATTACAGTCAATGACTTTCGAATTGCATCACCCGGAGCCGATGAACAGCTGCTGACGCAGTGGGACGTCATACTCACCGGAACGGTGACTCGAGCTAAAGTCGATACGGTCGAAACGTCCGCCCAGCCGTACATGTGGCTGGAAAAACGTATCATTGCCGCTCGAGGTGAAGAGGGGCGAGCCGAAGTCGAACGAGAACGCGGCAACGTCCCAAAAACGGAATTGTCCTCTTCCATTACCGTTGGCGGACAGGATCAACTGGAAGGGGCCGACTATTATCGGTTCTGGGTCTATGTGCTGATCGTCACTTCTGTACTGTTCATCCCTGTGGGATACTTCTACGAAGAGAGATCGTACATTCAGGACGAAACTGACACACTGGAAGCAGGAAACGAGACGGCATAATGCCTGGTACCGGACAGCCACGGTGAATTGGCACGACCATGGTACCGGTTCAATTTGTGTTCCTGTCTGTTGCCACGGAAACACTCAATCGAGAGACCGAATTATGGACACCGAATTCGTCCTTCCCGTCGTTTCGCGCTGGGCACATATTGGCTGCGCAATCGTTCTGATTGGCGGCAGCACGTTTATCTGGCTGGTTCTGCAGCCGCTGCTGAAGGACGAAAACTCAGATCTGCATGATCGTATTCGCAATCGCTGGAAAAAATTCGTGCATCCCGGCGTACTGATCTTCCTGATCAGCGGCATCTACAATTATGTGCAGGCTTTACCCAGTCACAAAGGAGATTCGCTCTACCACGCACTGGTCGGCACCAAGTTCCTGCTGGCTCTCGCCGTGTTTGTGCTGGCCTGCATTCTGGTCGGCAGCAAACCAGGAACTCAAAAGATCCGCGACAACGCTCGCCAATGGCTGGGTATTACACTGTTTCTGGCGGTCGTGATCGTCGGCATCAGCGGGTTTGTCAAGATCCGCCCCTACACTGTTTCTGAGGGATCGTTTCAGGCAGAAACCGAGATCTTATCTGATTGAGCGTGATGGCCGGGCCATGGTTCAATTTTCCGGCAGATGCCTGCGAATCGGAGAGAAATCAATTCTGTCCGTTGCGTTCGCGTTCTGCGAAGACCGCAGCCAAGCATCGACCGACTCTAAGACTCACCGGGATCTGCATCAGGACCGGCGCCGTACTTGCGCCAAGTCGCTCGTTTCCATTCAATGACCACAGGGTTCACGATCTCACCACTCATCAATTCTGTCACTGGAGAAGTTAGAAAATTCATTCGGCCTTCCATCGCAAATCGACTCTGCAGGCCGTCGATTCCGTTGTCCAGAGTTGGGAAGCGATTGGTCACATGCACCAGAAAGTAACGCGTCCGATCATAGTTCGGCACAATTCCCACTTCATCATCGCCCAGTTCTTCAAAGATCGTTCTCATAAACTCCTGGCCGATACCAGTTAGAGTCGACGCTCCATCAGCAAAGCGAATCGTGGACAGCTCGGCTCGAGGTCCTCGAGACTGGAAACTGGTTGGAGGAGCCTGGCTTTGACGAAGCCAGGAAAACGGCTGAGATAATCGAACGGTGAGCGTGGCTGATGCTTCCTCTCCCGTAATCGACTCGGATTTCAGTGTCTCCGCCATTGAAATTCGTTCTTCGTCCGCTTTCTCCAGGCCATCGCGAACCTTTTGAGCCAGCTGCTCAGCACGCTGAGTAAGGGGTTTGCGAGCCTTGGCACGTTTGAAAGCAAGCTTCACCTGCTCGCGCACGCCGTGTTCCTTGAGTGTTTTTGGTACATGGGGTTCCTCAAACTCTACAGTCCAGTAGACGTAATGACTCTCGGTACCATCCTCTGCAAGCGGCTCTAAGACC
The DNA here is from genome assembly GCA_963581585.1 of Planctomycetota bacterium. Lineage (GTDB taxonomy): Bacteria > Planctomycetota > Planctomycetia > Planctomycetales > Planctomycetaceae > S139-18. The sequence goes on along the minus strand of CAUZPL010000001.1, from coordinate 78,537 downwards.
GCTCGTTCAGGCACAAATAACTGAGTGTCGTTGGCTGCTACGTCTGTACCGAATCCCGAAAAAACCTTAAAGGCGACGGCCTCGGTTGCGCCTTGGACCTGAAAAGGGGGCAGACTAGGATCGACAGCCAGCCCCAGCGGATAATCGTCCCGGTCACTAAAGTCCTGAAAAGAGACAAGATTAGTCACGACGTAGATGAAATTGTTGTCGTTGGCATAGTTCTTCATTCGTTCGAGCAGCTCTGGTGTGAAGTTTGCCATTTCACGTCGCAGATCGAGAGCTGCGGCATCCGGATCATCCAGGTGTTTCTGTGGATCCTGTTTCATGAAGCTGGTGCGCCGTTTCCTCAACTCGGACTGAATGGACCGCAGAAAATCCCAGCCGGCCTGCATCTTTTCTGCAATCGCTTTACGAACACGCTGCTGCAGCAATTCGTCGCGAATACTTTCGCGAAGATCGTCGTCCAGCTCGCGATACTCGTATTCCGGTGCCATCAGTGGATTTTCTTCGCCGGATTCTGTTTCAGACTCTTCAGGAATTCTCAGTTGGACAGGAAACAGAGGATCAGGTGAAATGTCGGTCCCTTCATCGGTTGCCGCAGAAGCTTCCAAGGCGACAGGACCTTCGGTGTCCGCCAGGTCTTGTGTTGCCGGTGTTTCAGCGACAGCTTCCGGATCGTCGACGGAAAACTGACCACCATCATCGGTGCCCTCAGACGGACTTTCTTCCACTGTCGGTTCAGATACAGTGGATTCGGGTTCTTCTGTTTCCTCGTCAGTTGATTCAGGCGCGGATTTCTCAATAGCCGAATCACCTGGACCATCCCCAGCAGGGGGTGGTTTGTCGCTGGACTCAGGGTCACTGCCAGGATCAGGCTCCGACTCCGGAGTCACATCGACCGGAGCCGGCTCTCCTGGAGTACTGTCTGCGGAGGGAGTGGTGTCCGCCTTCTCGGGGACGACGATAGTCCGATAACGGGCATCACGATTTTCATTGTAAAATGTCTCAACTTCCTCGTCGGTCACAGGCGGAACCAGGGATTCTATGGAATCGTAGTCCTGTTCCAGCCACGCGATTCTGGCGCGTCCGGGCAGGGCAAACCCCGGGGAACCCGGTTCATCCTGATTTGGTCGTTTGTGGACTGCCGAATCAAACAGATCTTGAATCTGGTCATCCGTAGGGTCAGCTATTTGGTCTGTAAACGCATCCAGGTCAAGTTCGGTGACGTGAATCGACTGACGGACATTCATCCGCTGAAAATACTCCCAGTAAACGCCGGGCGCGGGCGGAGACACACTGCCGGTTGGCAAAAGTGCCATATAAGCAAGTCTGTCACGGAGTTGTTCTCGCAGGATTTCAAACAGAGCTTCTGAATGAACGGGCGCCTGCTTATATGAGAGAGCTCTTCGTGAAATGCCGAAGGATTCACCTGACAGCTTGTCTCCAGTGCACTTGTTGACGAAATCACTGATCATTTCATCGGTTACAGCGATTCCCAGGGCTTTTGCCTCTTCGTGCATCAGACGGCCAAACAGCAGATCTTCTCTTTGCGACGGATGACCAAATCCAAACTGAAAAGCGAATTGTCTGCCGCCAGGCCCAAATGCCGCTTCGCTGGCCAGCTGCATGAACCCGTTGGCCACTGCTCGACGCTCGGAAAGATCCTGGAGCTCTTCCTGTTCGACGATCCCAAAAGTTGTGGCAATCACTCCGTCAGGTTTATTGAACTCCGGCACCATCAGGCCCATCACTGTTCCCAGAAACCCTCCAATGATTGCCCAATGCAGCCAGCGACCACTCCCAATTCCTGCAACTCCGCAAACTGTACCGCCCACTAACAGTCCCAGCAGCCAGAAATTCGCTCCCTGCCCGGTGAAAAGAGCGTCCAGAGTGAACACCAACATCGCCAGGATAACCAGGACAACCATCATGCCGGCCTGGTGTTGACGGAAGAACTTAAAAGGAGAAGCCATGTGTGATACTCTGAATCTGAATTCGCTGAATGGGCGGCATTTTCCCCACCTGGCTTGACAGGCTGGGGAAAAATGCCTTATTCACCCGTATCTTGATGGGGACGGAACCTTTCAGATTTACTCGGTTACCACCATCGGTGAGGCCACAAAGCCGAGGATTTTAGCTGGGGGGATGGTTTAGGCAAGGTCAATCCAAGATTGAGGTTACGTCACACTGACTCTTGTTCATGAATCAGTGACTGCCACACCAGGGCTTGGCTTTGCTGGTATCACCGTGGTGTGGCTCCTGTCCAACTGGTTGTACGTCTGTTTCACACAACACCGGCATGTCACGCATGGCTGCACGCAAGAAGTCACTCGTTATTGTCGAGTCGCCTGCGAAGGCAAAGAAAATACAGGGATTCCTCGGTAGTGATTATGCCGTGCGTGCGAGTGTGGGGCACGTTCGCGATCTGCCAGCGAAGGCCAGTGAGGTTCCTGCTGCGCTGAAAAAAGAATCCTGGGCAACACTTGGCGTCAATGTGGACAACGACTTTGACCCGCTGTACGTCGTTTCCAGTGACAAAAAGAAGGTCATCAGGGAATTGAAGGCTTTGCTGAAAACCTCCGATGAGCTGATCATCGCGACGGATGAAGACCGGGAAGGTGAAAGTATTGGGTGGCATCTGGTGCAGCTGCTGGCTCCCAAAGTTCCCGTCAAACGCATGGTCTTTTCCGAGATTACGAAAAAGGCCATTTTGGAGGCATTAGCTGAAACACGCGACTTGGATGAGAATCTCGTTGCTGCTCAGGAAACGCGCCGGGTCGTTGACCGCCTTTACGGATATACGCTCAGCCCTTTGCTGTGGAAGAAAATCGCACCAAAACTCTCAGCTGGTCGTGTTCAGAGTGTCGCCGTGCGAATCCTGGTCGAACGAGAAATCGAGCGGCTCAGGTTTCGCAGCGGGACCTTCTGGGACCTCAAGGCCGTTCTCAACGCGTCAGGGGAAGGTGGTTTCGAAGCTGTCCTCCAGACGCTTGCTGGCCAGCGAATCGCCACTGGCAAGGACTTTGATGAGAACACGGGGATGCTCAAAGAAGATTCAACGGTACTTCTGTTGGAAGAGGTTGCAGCCAGGGATCTTCAGTCGCGCATTGCTGAAAACTCCTGGACCGTACTAAGAGTCGAACAGAAGAGGCAAACGCGGCGGCCTTATCCGCCATTCACCACGAGCACGATGCAGCAGGAAGCCAACCGCAAGCTCGGGATGGCGGCTCGTGATACGATGGGAACCGCGCAACGGCTATATGAAGCTGGTCACATCACGTACATGCGTACCGACAGCATGAATCTGAGCGGCGAGGCGGTGAAGGCCGTTCGGGGGCGCATCGATGATTTGTACGGCAAGGATTTTTTGACCCGGTCAGTTCGGCAGTTTGACAACAAGTCTAAAGGAGCTCAGGAAGCACACGAAGCGATTCGCCCCGCAGGCACTGAAATGAAGACTGTTGATGAACTGGGGCTCAGCGGTCCGGAATGGCGTCTCTACGATCTCATATGGAAACGCACCATGGCCACTCAAATGGCTGACGCTCGTCTGCGCTTTGAAACCGTCATGCTTTCAGTCGAAGACGCTGAATTTCGCGCCAGTGGGCGGACCGTTGAATTCGCAGGCTTCTTCCGAGCCTATGTGGAAGGATCCGATGATTCGGACGCAGCCATGGAAGATCAGGATTCACCACTGCCCCCAATGAAAGAACAGCAAACGATCGGCTGTGACCGGGTCGAAGTAATCAGTCACGAAACCAAACCACCGGCCCGACATACGGAAGCGTCGCTTGTACGCCGATTGGAAGCCGAGGGAATCGGTCGTCCTTCGACGTATGCCAGTATCATCAGCACAATTCAAACCCGGGAATATGTGAATACGAACGGCAAACAGCTGATACCAACATTCAAGGGTCTTGCAGTGACGCGCCTGCTGGAAAAACATTTCCCAAAGCTGGTGGATTTTGGGTTTACAGCCGGTATGGAGCAAACGCTGGACGACATCGCTGCCGGTAATGCCGACCGTTTGCCCTACCTGCGAAAGTTCTATTCGGACAGCGATGGCATTGATGAACAGGTCAGAAAGAAAGAATCGGACATTGATCCTCGGCAGGCGTGTACTCTGAAGCTGCATGGCATTGATGCGGATGTTCGGGTCGGTCGATACGGTCCCTACTTCGAAAAAATCGATGGGGAAGAAAAACTGACGGCCTCAATCCCCGCTACGATGGCCCCTGCGGATCTCAGCAATGAACTGGCGGAACGACTGATTGAAGAAAAACAAAAGGGTCCGGCAACCCTGGGGATGCATTCCGAAGAAGGCCTGCCAATCTACCAGCTGAACGGGCCGTTTGGGCCGTATCTTCAGTTGGGAGAAGTGACTGAAGAAGTACCCAAGCCCAAACGCTGCAGTGTCCCCAACTGTTTCGACGTACTGAATCTGGAGCTGGAAACTGCCATTGCGTTGTTGGCACTGCCTCGACGGATTGGCCGCCACCCGATCACCGGCAAGGTCGTGAACACCGGAGTCGGTCGATTCGGCCCGTACGTCCTGCACGATAAAGTCTATGCTAGTTTCGACCGCAAGACGCATGTCAAAGAGTTTGACGGGCAATCGTATAATGTGCTCAACGTGACAATCGACGTCGCGGTCGACATGTTGAAAAACACAAAGAAACGGGCGGCCCCGACGCCGGTTCGTGAAGTTGGGAAGCACCCGGAAGACGACGTGGTGATCGGTATCTTTGAAGGTCGTTATGGACCATATGTGAAGCATGGCAAGGTCAACGCGACGATTCCCAAAGATCACGACATCAATGACGTGACCTTGGCACAGGCGCTTGAGTGGCTGGAAGAAAAGGCGGCCAGAACCGGCACTAAGAAGAAGACCGCAAAGAAGAAGACCGCAAAGAAGAAGACCGCAAAGAAGAAGACCGCAAAGAAGAAGACCGCAAAGAAGAAGACCGCAAAGAAGAAGAAAACTGTCGGCAAGGCAACGACGGCCTCGGATGCAGACGCTAGGTGACGTTGTAAAACAACGGTCATCGGACTTCTCGGCAGTCCGGTCAATTAATCGCAAATTGTTCAGCCGTGCCACATCGCTGCGCGATTGCCCAGAAATCGGGACAGTTCACTGTCCGACGTCGATTGACGGGTGGCTGGGGCCGAAGGGAGCCCCTGGTTGATGAAACTGGGGTGTTCGCTACGTTCAACCCCAGCCAGTCAAGGCCCGTCCTTCCCCTCATTTGACGATTGACAAAAGGTCAGGGCTGTCAAATCCTGTTCGTAACAGATCGGTATATTCAGCTGTGATCATCGACCGACTCCAGCATCCTGATCGGCACATAATACCTGCGGTAAGTAATTCCGTCGGAAAATATCTCTCCATCGGCTGTAGGAACGAGCACCGTGGCACGGCGAGTGACTCGGTTAACGATGCCCGTCAGAATCCGCCCCTGAAATTCAAACCTCACGTGACCACCGAGACGCACTCTCGCTGCAGCCGCCCGTTCACTTGGGGTGATCAAACCGTGACGATGATCAGTATGTCCGAATACCTGCCACGCAATCCTTTGAAACCGATCCTGCAGGCAGCTGGATTCGTCCCAACCCAGCAATTCGGCTAAATGCACCAGCTCATGTTCCATGACTCGCATCAGTGCATCCAGCCGCGTGTAACATTCCAGGCCCGTGACACAAATGTTTCGACCAGCCTGATCATTGTCGGATGTCTGTGACAGCAGTGTGGAGGATATCGCAATTTCCAGTCGTTCGATCGGTGAATTTCGATTCTTCCTCCAGGAACTGGTCTTACCCGCCGCTCTGGTCATCCGCGATGAAACACGAAATTCCAGCGGTGTTTCCTTCAGAGCCAGATTAAGTTGTCCGTCGAAATACAGTTCGTCATAGCGGTCGAAGACACAACGCAGGTCCTGGGCTGAGAGCGTTCGAAAATTGGGTTCGCGAATAGTGCGGGATTCCCGCAGGATCCATGCAACAATTTGCAGATTTCGCGCTGACCGATCAGTCTCAGTGACGCGCAATCGCTTGAGAAATCTTCGGAAAGTTTTGCGGGTACTGGACAAAGGAGCGGTCTGCCGAACAAGGTTTCAGCATCACGATGACTGACGACCGGAACACTGAAAATCTAGTTCACCCGGGACGGCTTTGCAGCTCACTGCTAACGCAATCCGGACTCCTGTGACAGTTTTTCCGACAGTCAGCGTTAACTCTCAGGGAACCTGAGATGTCTGTCATCATCGACGGACAACGGACAACCGTGCTCCAGCGCGACGAGGGCACCGACGGGACTAAATCGTGTCCAGCCCGTCAACGGGTATCGAAGAACGCTGGAAGTTCAATGAACTCCGGCCGGAACCAGTGCAGAAGAACGGGTCAGCCGCCTGTCCAGCATTGATGATTCCGAAATGGCTGATCACTCGTACGCAGTTCAAAGCCGTCGACTGATATCTCCGGTCTGACTGAACGGCGCACATCACACGTACTTGTACACAGATTCGAAATCGATGTTGTAGCGTTTCATTTTCTTGTACAGAGTCGTGCGGTTGATGCCCAGCCCCTTCGCGGTGTTCTGGCGATTCCAGCCATTGGTTTCCAGTGCCTGAATAATCAGCTGTCGTTCCGGCTGAGTCAGAGCGGTCTTTAGAGAGTCATTGCCCAGTTGCACGTCCACGCCTGTAGATCGTTCCTGCTGAGCAAACATTTTTTCAGGCAGATCACCAGGAGTGATGAAATCGCTCTGTGATAACACGACCGCTCGCTCAAGAACATTCAGCAACTCGCGGACATTGCCCGGCCAGTGATACTGCTGCAGGGCCAGCATCGCCTGTTCGTCAATGCCGTGGATACTGCGACCTGTCTGCTCGTTGAAGTGTGACATGTAATGATCTACCAGCAGAGGAATATCACCAATCCGTTCGCGAAGTGAAGGTTGTGTCAGTGTGATCACGTTGATCCGGTAGTACAGGTCTTCACGGAACTCACCACGCTGGACGGCCTGTTCGAGATCTTCGTTGGTGGCCAGGACCAGCCGGACATCAATTCTGTGAGTTTCGTTACCACCAACCGGTTCAAATTCACGATCCTGCAGGACTCGCAGCAGTTTGACCTGCAGTTGAGGCGACGCTGTAGCAATTTCGTCCAGGAACAGTGTGCCACTGTCTGCCTGAAGGAACTTACCAATCTTGTCGTGAGTGGCCCCCGTGAACGATCCTGCCACATGACCAAACAGTTCGCTTTCCAGCAGGCTGTCCGGCAACGCCCCGCAAGCCACTTCCACGAAAGGCTTGTCGGCCCGATCGCTCAGTTGGTGGATACTGCGCGCCGTGACGGTCTTCCCGGTTCCGCTTTCCCCAAGAATCAAGACAGTCGTGGGCATGTCAGCAACGCTCTCAATCAGCTCAAACATCCGCAGCATCTTGTAATCTTTGCCGATGATGTTGGACAACCCATGTTTTTCATCGAGCTGGGCCTTGAGCCGGATGTTTTCCTGCAGAAGCTGTTGCTGACCAATGGCACGTTCAATCGACAGGTTCAACTCTTCATCGATCACAGGCTTGGTGAGGTAATCGAACGCCCCCATCCGCATGGCTTCGACCGCACTCTCGATGGTCCCGAAGCCTGTGAGCAGAATGATCGAAGTGTCGGGTGAATTCTCGCGGCCCCACTGCAGCAGTTCGAATCCGTCACGATCGGGCAGATTCACGTCGCAAATCACGACTTCGAACAGCAACTCTTCCATCCGACGGATGGCTTCTGAGCAATCGCTGGCGGTTTCGGTACGGTGGCCGAGGCTGCGGAGGTAGTCCGCCATGGCCACTCGAATATGCTTGTCATCATCAACGACCAGCAGCGAACCGGAATAGGCTATTGCCATGGTATTTCCCCAAATTATCGCGTGACAGACGGCGTACAACCGCTGTCGGTTTCTTAAACGTTGCTGCGAGCAGATGACGAGATGCAGGAGAATTTCCGGCTGCTGAAGTATCGGAACATCATAACTCAGCCTGGTTCCTGCGATTGTCGCAGATCAATTGCGCTGTTGCTCAGGTCAAAAGAAGGGGATAGCAAACCCTAGGTTGCGCTTTCCCATCTGGTGATCCGAAGAGACCTCACGGGCAATGGAAACCGATGTTCATTCGACTGCCAGACTCAAAACCGCTGCTTCCGGAACATTCCACACAGTCTCACCCGGAGCAAACATGAGCTCGCGACGGTTAATGCCTGCCAGGCGATTCAGACGCTGTGAAGCGTTAGTTGTTCTTCGTCACCGAAACTGTCCTTGGCGGCCGTTGTGCATAAACTGGAGAGCGACTCGGTGTCCCACACACTGCACCGTTAACGCAGGATGGATCCACCAGCCATATACCGCGAGGCTGGAAATCTGATGATTGACTGGCTCGATTATTACGCCGTGAGAATGGCGCGTCACTCACCAGTTGAACTTCAGAGAAAACACATCTGCTTCCCGCATGACGAACCGCATCCGCACAGTTTTGCCGACAAGCGAAGAAACATCCTCGCCACCGGTCCAAATGACTGACTGCTCGATCGCATCGCCAACGAGGTTGGGGCAATCGGCGAGAGCAAATCCCGGCAGGGCCCGGCCAGAAGCGTCCTGCAATTCGACTTTCACACTTCCTCCTGCACTGGTCGAGTAGTTCACCACCAGCGACTTTCCCTCGAAACGAAGTCCGTGAGTCACCATCTCTCCAATATCGGCTCCAGCATGCAGCGACGCGAACCCGTCGGTTCGCAGCGTCAGGCGACGAAACGGCGTCACATACAGTGACATCTCTGTGGAATCAGTCGGAACAACATTCAACACCGCATAGTTGGAGCGGTTACCCCATCGCTTTGGGTCCAGGCCGGGACGAACAAATGCTTCGCGAAATGTCCGGTCATATGGGCTGTCTGTGCGTGCCGTCATAAACATTATGTCAGTGCTGCTTCCTCGTTCCGGATGAAATCGTGTGGGTGTTGCGATATAGATATGCGGAGCACGAAAGTACGGATGTGTCTGGCTCGTATACAAGTGCTCGCCAGGAAAGTTTGGATGCAGCGGGGTGGGTGGGCTCCAGTTCAGGTAGTTAGTCGACGTGGTGCGACTGATCGTCCGCAGATTCCCGTGTGGTGTGCTCCAGCTGCGGAAGTAGCAGACATACCGCTGCTCCGCTGCTGACCAGAAGGAGACGTTTTGCGAGTCGAAAGCGAAACTGTCCGAGGTGATCACCGGCCTGTCCCGCAGCCTCTTCCAGTGGATTCCGTCGCCGGACGTGAATGCGACCAATCCTCCACCTTTGTGGACGCCTGCCAGGGCTTTGAACCGTCGTTCCGCGGAGACACCCGGCCGCGAGTCAGAAAACGGTGAGAAGTTGTGGCACACGAATGGTTGGTGCAGAATCACGTTGTTGTTCCTGGTGCCTTCCAGTTCAACCAGTCTCAGCACCGGCCTCGTCCAGTGAATTCCGTCAAGGCTTTCGTAGTACCGCGTGACCTCCGTTTCGTCCCCATCAAACTTTGCCCCGCGAGCATCACGGGAGTACAGTCGATACAAACCACCGTCTTTGATTACTGTTCCGTATTCAAGTCCGGCCACTGATGAGTGCAGCGGTGCAGCCGGCCGTGGCTCATGCAGTTTGAGATCCATCCCGTCGAGCTTGTCGATCAGAAACCGATCAACAAACAGCTCGCGCCGCGACTTTATGTTCAGGATATCTGCGGCCGCAGATTCGCCAACCCTCACGTCTGTAACAGACCGCCGCGAAAATGGCGACACTGCTCCAAAAAATGTGGAGGTCGTCAGCCAGTCCCGGCGTGTCAGATCAGATGGTTCCATTTTTATCCGCTCATACCTCAATGATTAAACACGCTAACTGTGTCTAAAAACAGCCAAATCACACCAGATGCCGAGTCAATACGAACGTTGCCTATCGGTTGGTTCACACCTTCCGCAAAGCGAAGAATCGATTCCTGCATGTCGTTTAAAGTCACCAGTGTCCGTTCCGGGGCACAGAAACGGGAACCGGCATCATGAATGTTAATCCATATGAAGTGCCGAATCAGGCAAGCGACATGTCGCAGACGGCGAACAGCCTGGGAAGTGTGCTGTCCAAAGTGTTCGGAGTTCAAAACGTCACCGGAATTCTGATCTCTTTCCTGTTGCCGACCACGCGAAACCGCAGATTTACAGCGAGTCGGACGCAATGCGGGAATAACCTCTAACAAAATCGTTCCGGTACGACACTTTCCCTCCGGCGTACACCATTGGTGAACGCCGGCAGCTACTGTATAGCCGGCAGACATTGAGTCTCCCGTAGCATGACCAGCAGCAGCTCTGCGAATCCATCGACGGTCCAGTCATTGCAGTACGTTGCAATTCAATGGTGCCTGTATTCAGCTGACCCTCCAATGGTCTTTCACCAGGCCTCATGACCTGTCTCGGCATTTCCACGAGCGGCGGCTGCTTTCGCCCGCAGTGGCGGGGTATACGGACTGTTCGCCGACGGGAGTGCGCGATTGTTGGAGACCAAAACCGCCGTCGCCGGGAACGAGAATGGCACTGACGAAGACACAGGTCAGTGACCAGACAACGTGCAGGAAAAATTCCAGCGACAAAGAATCACAATGGGTATACACTCGTCTGCTGTTGGCGAAGTTATCGCCGTTTTTGGAGACTGCAGCATTTACACGCAAGTCGGTTCTGTATTACGACGTGCTGCTATCGTGAACATCAACCGGGCGGTGCGTCTCGTCTGCGAGTTGGCACAGCAGGACTCATCCTGTGTCGTTGTTCTCTGGTCGGCCTTCGATGTAATGCCAGTTGTGAATTGGCTGAAGAATCATACGGACTTCGCCCAACAGTTGTTCGTCCAGGGGCTCTTCGGCCCAGTCCACCCATTGACCAACTCGAGTCGGGTTTGCGGACCCGGTTACGCATGTTGCGAAATCCGGGTTGGCGATTGAAAATTGCAGAGCCAGTTTGGCAATATCGCTGCCCGCTGCGGCACAGTGATCAGCCGCCAGTCTGGCGATGCGACGCACTTCGGGATTTGCTTTGTGCCAGACGGGGAGCTCGGCTCTTGTCAGCAGTCGAGCCGAAAACGGGGCAGCGTTCATCAGGCCTACATTTTGTTCCTGACAGGCCGGCACCAAATCCAGCGCCATGTCATTTTGCAGCGTGTAGTGGTTGTATGTCAGCAACACATCGATCTCTGAATTCGCCAGAATGTAGCGGAACAGTTTCATCGGATATCCGCTCACGCCAATAAACCGTACTTTCCCTTTTTCTACCTGACGCCGCAGGGCCGGCAGCGTTTCTTCCACGATCTGTGACATTTCCACGAATTCGAGGTCATGACACAAGACAATGTCCAGATGGTCCACTCGCATCCGTTCCAGTGAGATGTCCACACTTTCTTCCACCCGGCGAGCGCTGAAATCGAAGTGTTCCGGAGCGTAGCGACCCAGCTTGGTACCCAAGTAGCAGGAATCTCTGGGGATACCGGACAATATTCGTCCCAGCAGAATTTCACTCATCCCGCGGCCGTAGTACGGTGACGTATCGATGAAGTTCATGCCCCGGTCGAGTGCCACACGAACGCTCTGCTGTGCTTCATCGAGATCGACGTCGCGAAATTCCGCACCCAGCGACGAAGCTCCGAACGTCAACAGGCTGAGCTGCATGTCTGTGGTACCAAGTTGTCGAGTTTCCATACGAACTCTTTGCTGAAATTCGCCGAATTAGAGGTTGCACTGTATCTTCGTGAAAGTCTGGAAGTCGCCTTCACGCTGTCGTAAAAAACACTCGATCGCATAATACTGGGATTTTCACCCGTGATCTGCGCTTCAGCCAGCATGACGGTTGTGCTGTTCTGGTGACGACGATTTGACGTGCGACAACCACCTGCGCTGACTGCTCGTGTCCGAACAATGACGTGACTGTTGTGTAGCCGAAACGACGCAGCCCGGTTGGCTGGATGAGTTACGGGTCGGACAAATGGCCCAGCTGAAAACGGTGTTGACTCAGCAGCTTCTGGGAAGCATAAACTGCGCCATGCGAATCAACGATACGAATGGTGAAGGTGCAGCTGCTTTCCGTGAGGGAAGGGTTTGGCGGATGCTCATCGCTGGAAGAAATCTGATGCAGGTCGGCGTTTTAGCTGCAGGTCTGTTAACACTTCTCGCTTGTGTCTCTTGGATCGCGGACCTGCTGGCAAATCTACGAATGCAACTCGTCGTCGCGGGTGTGGTGGCGACTGCCGTTGCGTTGCTATCGAAGCAATGGAAGACCCTGCTCGTGCAGTTGTTGCTGCTCAGTCTTCACACAAGCTGGATAATTCTTCCGGCTCGCAGAGCCGAGGTCGGTGTTGGCTTAGCGGATATTACGGTCACGTCAATCAACGCGTATATTCACAACGATCAGCATGCGATGATTGCTGCGAGACTCAGTGATCTGTCAGCGGACGTGATTACGGTCACAGAACTCAGCCCGGCACTGTATGAGCAGTTAATGGTGGTTTTTGCCACCAGTCATCCATTCGCAGCAGCACAACCTCAATCAGGCTCATTTGGCGTAGGCATTTTTTCGAAATATCCATTGTCGGACATCGCAATGATCGGGACCGACACTACGGGCAAGTCATTACTGGCGACAGTACAGCTGCGTGATCAGAACTATCGTGTCGTGGCCGTGCATCCGTACTCGCCGATGACTCCATGGCGCTTCGATCTGCGTAATCAGCATTTCAAGGCACTGAGTCAGGCAGTTCAGACTGTTCATCAGAGGCAACCTGAAACACTGTGCATTGTCATGGGGGATTTCAATTCCACGCCCTGGTCGCCTCACTTCCGAAGGTTTCAAAGAGCGTCGGGACTCTACCATGTGGCGCAAGGCTCAGGAGTGACACCCACTTGGTATGCTCCTGGCCCAACCATGTTTCCTTTTGGACTGGTACTGGATCACTGCATGGTCAGTCCGCGACTGGCCTGTATTTCTTGCTGCATCGGGCCTTCGGTTGGATCAGATCATCTGCCATTAACCGTGCAGTTGTCGCTCAGGAGGTGATTCGTCAGGAAACCGTGCTGGCACCTCAGGCGTCATAGCCAATATCAGGTATTAAATGGATATACTTTGCCACTCTCCCAACGGCTGCCGGCCCGTCCAATACAGAATATATGCAGCTGCGCCAGCAACTTCGGTTCACGAGAACGTTTGCCTGGCAGTCAGAACGGGGCCTACCTCGCTTCTTCCTGAAGCTTATATTCTTCAATCTTTTTGTGCAGTGTGTTGCGGTTGATCCCCAGACGCATCGCGGTACGGGTCTGAATTCCCTGACACTGTCGCAGAACCTGCACGATGACTTCGCGCTCGACACGGCTCACGGCAGCAGCGTATAAGTCATTCGAACCGTGGCCGGCCTCAGCAACGGTCCGATTGACCAATTCTGAGCAAAGGGAATCAACTGAATCGACATTGATGGGTGCACCTCGTACGGAGGGCAAACCACGCACGTGCTCCGGCAGGTCATCCACGTCGACTGAGTCACCACTGCAAAGTACCAGTGCCCGTTCCACATAGTTTTGTAACTCACGGACATTGCCGGGCCAGTGGTACTGCGTCAAAAGCTGCAATGCCGCGGTCGAGAACTGAAGTGGTTTCTGGCCGTTGGCAGCAGCACAGGTGTCGACGAAGAAATCAATCAGTAATTCTATGTCTTCAGGTCGTTCGCGCAGTGGCGGCAGATCGATGGGGATGACGTTGAGTCGATAATACAGGTCGTCACGGAACCGACCAGCAGTGATTTCATCCACCAGATCGACATTTGTGGCGACGATCACCCGACAGTCAATCTGTATTGTTCTGGTATCACCGACGCGTTCGAACTCATGCTCCTGTAATACACGCAGTAACTTCACCTGCAGTTGATAACTAACGGAGCTGATCTCATCCAGAAACACCGAGCCACCGTGCGCAGCTTCAAACCGGCCTGTTCGATTCTGGTGGGCACTTGTGAAAGCTCCCTTGATGTGACCGAACAACTCACTTTCAAGCAGACTCTCTGACAATGCTCCGCAATTCACACGCACGAACGGGCCGGTCATGCGTGGACTCAATTCATGTAGAGCTCGCGCAATGAGCTCTTTGCCGGTACCGGTTTCCCCGGTCAACAAAACAGTTGCGTTCGACGGGGCCGCCTTGCGTGTGATGCGATACACAGCCTGCATGGCGGGTCCCTGCCCGATCAATCCAGCAATGAGGTTGTGCTCTGAGGCCATAGTCTACTGAACAGTTGTGAAATGTCTGCCGCAATTACACGCAGTCTGAGCGAAAAATGAGCACACAGGCACCCACGTTATTCGAATTGTAGTAAATTATTTCCTCCTTTGAGACATGCATCGCAACAGATCTCAGTCCGAGCACAATGTTTTAGCAGAAAGCACTGAGAATAGGCGACATTAGCGATCGAGCGGTAGATTTCATCCCAAAGCTGTGGGGGTTTAGGGAGTCGGAATTCCCAGTGGGACAATTGGCGCGGGAGGAATCTGCAGATTCGCAAAAACAGGTTCCGACGGATCCAGATGCTCGGCGGGAGTCGGACCGGTATCCGCTGCAAGCACCGTTTCGAGGAAGAACCGCAGGAGGTGCTGCATTGGCTGACTTTCAACCTCCTCAATCAGAGCAACTGTTTTTTCCCGGCAGCGTTCTACCAGTATCTCAGCCTTCTCAAATACGCGGCAGGATTCAAAGAGTTCTCGCAGCTGTTCCACCCGCACCTCACCTGCTCCGCTGGATGTGTCGTCTGCATACAAATCTTCCAGCTGAATCCGCTGCGCCTGGCTGGTCTCTTTGAGCGCCAGTGCCAACAGGATGGTGGGTCGCCGTGCCAGTGCATCCTGACCAGCTACCAGTTTGTTGTGTGCATCTGCCTGCCAGTCCTTCAGATCATTAAGGATCTGGAAACCCACGCCGAGATATCGACAGAATACCGACACCAACTCGGATCCGGCAAGTTCATGTCCTGCCAAACGCAATCCGGCGTACAGTGCAGCTTCAAACGCAGGTGACGTTTTCAGGGCATAAATCTGCATGGCATCAAGTGGTGTGAGGTTCCAGTCAGGTGTCTCGTGCCACGCCATTTCTGCGCCCTGTCCGTCGCAGAGCTGAAGATGCGCTGTGGACATGCTGTCCAGAATGTCGGCTCCGATTTGCGGATCGACACGGCTGGCCGCGTGAATCAGGCGATATCCCAATCCAATCAGATAGTCGCCGATATTGATGGCATGCGCCTGACCGTATTCGCGGTGCAGAGTTTTTCGGCCATAGCGCCATGCATCATCATCTTGGATGTCGTCATGTACCAGAGACGCTTTATGAAATGCCTCGATGGCCATGGCGACTCGAGCGACGTCATCCGGTATCTCCGGTGTTTCGGCACCGGCGGTTAGTGGATTGGCATTTGATGCGGCATACCAGGCCGCCAAAGTGATGAACGGACGGAATCGCCGTCCTTCCTCAGCCAGCCAGTTGTAGGCGCATTTTTCTGTAAATGCGACGGGATGATCCTTGTACTGTGGCTTCTTCGTTCGGATAGGTGGCAGCAATCGCTCAAAGTTGTCTGCGAAGACCTGCGACGATGCACGCATCAGCGGGATGTAGCTGGCGGTGGGTGGTGTGGGCAGCGGTTCATATTTTTCGAGTACGTTCCAAACCCACGCTTCGTCCAGTGTCGTGTTCATGCAATCGCCGGAATGCAGCGGCACAGCGTACGACGGCACACCGGCGATCAGGATTTTGTCGATCGCCTTTTCGAGCACATTCAGGCATGCAACGCCGAGAATCCCATCGATGTATCCGGAGACAATAATCTTAAGAACGACCGGCGAACCCTCGGCGACGAGCACCTTATACCCCAACTGTTCTGCTCGGACCTTGTAATCTGCAATGGAGCAGGCGCCACATCGTTCACAGTCGAGCCCAAATTCCGTGTATTCCGCCGGACAGCCCTCGGCATGTTTCAGGCAGTGTGGCAGCAGCAGCATACGACGTTCGAATGGTATGGCAAGAAATTGTTGCTTCCAGAAAAAGTTGCCCACAACCACCATACTGAAACCAAGGTATTTTTCCGGGAGTTGCAACTGATCCAGCAGTTTGCGGGCATGTTGTTCCAGCTCCACCTTGGAGAGGGCACGGTTTCTGTCCAGTGAGTGTGCGTACACTTCTGCCGCATCTTTGACACGAGTGCGCTCCTCTAGTGATTCCGGGACGGCTTTGAGATGACTTGTACTGCGGCGGCGTCCTTTTTTGCGCACAGGTTTGGGATCGTCCGGCAAAAAATTCGGCTCGGATGAGATATCCGGAACAGCAGATATTGACACAGGTGGCTCCAATGGCCTTGGAAATTCAATCGTGGTACGCCGTTTGGTCGGCGCGCCGTAGCGCAGCTGTCGCAAATATGATCGGGTACAGTCGTTCAAAATACCAGAGTTTTGCGAAATAGAAACCGATTGGGGATGGGTCCGGGAGCAGGCCGTCCCGAATCCGCTCCGCCAGCCAGGTGGTACCTCTCTTGACGGCCTTGTTTGCAGCAGTATGTCCACTGAGAGCTTCGATCGCCACTGAGGTTTCTTCGACGGAAGCTGGCAGCCCCCTGCGGCCCGACCAGCTTCCATTCGTGTTCTGGTTGTCCAAGAGCCACTGCAGGCCCTTTTTGGTCATCGTGCACCTGTCGTGCCCGATTTCACGAAGTGCCAAAACGACTCTGGCGGTCCCATAGAGTGGATTTTCGTCACCGGCATTCCACTGGTTACCAAACCACAAAGGCAGCCATGAACCGTCCGGGGCCTGCTGTTTGCCCAGATACCGGATACCACGAGCAGATGCCCTGTTTGCCCGATTGCGCATCGACTGAGGAATCGAGTCAATTCGACGCTGCCAGCTGTGCAATGCACGCAGGGAATGAGCGGTCAGATCACTTGTACTGCGATCGAAAGGCAATGTCCCCCAGCCGCGACAAAACGTGGGCCATCCACCGTCACGGTTCTGCAGATTCATCAGCCAGCCCGCCGCCGCTTCCAGTGATCGCGTTTCTGTATCGCTGAACTCCTCGTCAGAAAGTCGCAGATTGAGCAGAGCCAGCATGGCTCCGGGTGTGTCATCAGCGTCCGGCACCCCGCCCGGTAAATCGGTCCACGCCCATCCGCCAGGAGCGGCTTGCGTATACGGATGCCTGACCTGATACTGTTGATCTGTCAGCCAGTTGCGGATCGTCTCGCGTTGTCTCGCGTCAAGTACACTGTCGGTTGTTTCTTCGGACAGTGGAGCGGCGAGCGCAGTCACGCTCAGCGAAGTCAGCCATGTCGTGAGGTTGGTGTCAATCGGCCAGCTGCCGTCCTCCCGGACTGACGAGACGATGAACTCAAGGCAGCGTCGAGTGACCCTGAAGTCATGAAGCCCGCATCCCAAAAGACTCATACACACGAAACTGGTGAGCGGAATCGCTTCCAGAAAGCCCCCGTGTTCCGGCTGAATACGTTCCAGTATTCTGAGCGAGGGTGCGACAGCCCGTTTTCGAATTCCGCGAATCAGGGGATTACGATGATAGCGGTAATGGAAGATTACCTGGCCGATGGAAATTAGCGCAGGCAGAGCATAGCTGACTACCGGCATGCGGATGGCGTTGTAGAGTCGGGCAGGAATACACGCCAGTTCAAAGGGCAATGGAATCACATGTTCCCAGTCAATCACGCCCGCCAGCGCACAATGCGTGAGAATTGGAACCGAGAACGTACGGTCTTTGCCATACCGACGCTTGACGGCCTCAACTCCGCCGTTGTTGTCAATGAACTGCTGAGACGATTCCTTTGCCGTGACATATTGTTTTCCGCCATGAGCAGCCTGCAGCACGGCGTTGACCAGCATCGAAGTGGAGATATTGCTGTGACTGAGAACGGTGTCTCCCCATCCACCGTCGTGATTCTGGTGATTTGCCAGCCACTGGAGGCCGCGAGCAATTAGTGGCTTGTATTGCGGAATTCCCGCCCGTTGAGCTAATTCCAGTGCCATTACGGCAGTGGCGGTTGACAGGGCCGATGTTGATAGCTCACCGGTCCACCACCCTGATTGATTGCGCTCTGACAGCAACAACGCTGTTGCCGTTTCCGCTGCGGTGGACAGGGATATGGGGGTGACGGGATCGGGCACATCAGGATTCATTTGAGTCCGTTGACCGGGGTTTAGAGTCCGCTGACCTGAACAACCGCGATGACCTTGGCGGAATCATCCGAAATCGTGCGAGCTCGGCGCAATCGTACAAGGATGCGACTGGCTCGTCGCTCGCCGTAAACCCAGATATCTTCCACATAGGTGGATGCCGCCATACGGAGCCTTCGTGTGGGAACCCCCAGAATGGACTCGACCTGTCGCATTGACATCCCCGGCACAATTCGCTCTTCGTGCTGCGCCAGTTCGATGTCGCTTGCCGGCAGTGACTGGAGATCCTTACTCGTCATCCAGTGGTTGTGCAGGCGTGTCAATCCCAGGTGCTTGAGTCGCTCCTCAATTTCTGACGCAAGTTCCGCTGACTCTTTGGATGCGGCTGTCCAGGCACGTTTGAGGTACTCGATGCCTCGTTCTCGATGAAGTGGATGTTTCCACCTGCCCCACGCATGTAAAAAATCATCCGCCAGTCTTAACAGTCCATCGACTCCGCGACTGCGCGATTCAGATTCTTGTCTGCCAAGCCATGTGTCCACGGCTGTTGATGCATCATTCTGTCGGTCGATTCGGCGCAGCACTGCAACCAGGTCGTCAAGCTGTCGGCGTTTGAGTCTGCGAATGTGTTTCACCCGATAATCGGCCCAGGTAGATTCCAAATCGCGAATCGCGTCGGTTTCATCGGGAAGTTCCTCTGCCACACTGACCGACACTGTCAGAGCGTTACTTCCGTCAGGCTTTAATGTGTCGCGCAGCTGCTGCAGTCGTTGCTGTCGGTAAAGCAGTCGTTCCAGCTGGCGGCGTCCGGACTCATCGGCGATGCCGTATGCCGCCACTTGGTCCTTTTCGAATTTGGCACACAGTTGCTCAGGAATGCTGGGCGCCGGTCTGTTCCATCCCGGGAGGTGCTCTTTCAAATCTTTCAGTACTGCAGGATCGGACTTGCGGGCAGTCCGCAGGCAGAACACCTGAAATCGAATGAGTTGTTCAGTTTCTTCCGCAACATCAAAGCCAGGTCCCGGTTCAACCAGTTTCCAGAGTGCCTCCGGGTCATCGCGATGCCGCTTGCGCTGGGCATTAAATGTGGCCTTGCGACAGCTGTCGACCGCGTTCTGCAGTTCTGGATCCATATAGAATTCGGCAATTTCCGCATAGTAGTTCGCCAGTCGATAACGAGCCAGCGCATCCGTCTCTGCTGTGCGCTGCACTCGTTGATTCAGCCGTTCCTGATCGGCCGGTTCAACTGCCAGCCGGGTCATCCGAAATTCTGCTTTGCTCGACCCCTTTACGAAATATCCTGAGATCGAAACACGGGTATCAATCCGAATGCGTTCCGGTATAAGCACTCCTTGTTCGGGTAAGAAGTAAATTGGCAGATTTTGCAGCCGCATTCGATTCGCACTGCGGCCCTGATACCGACCTGTCAACTGGATCTTTTGGTTTTCAGTTGCCCAGTCACGCCATTGATCCTGCTGTTGTGACAGCTGGGGCGCCGACAAAATTTCAGCACGGGCCGCGGGGGCGACTGCCAACACCGCAGCCATCAGGGCCGTCCTTCGAAATCTCATCGCAGCTTCTCCTGTTCAGCAACGCGCTGTCGGGTCAGTTCTGTGGGGCGTCCTGCCCACCTATCGGATCCTTTAACAAACGTACGTTGGCGACTAAGAACGTTTGCCAGCGTGGGATCGGAGTCCACTGAAAACCCAAGATACTCACAATGCTCTTTGCTGGTCAGCAATACGAACGATTCAGAATCCACAGCCAGCTGCCAGATATCTCGACGATCTCTCGGCCGTCCGACATCGGCGAGCCGAAACGCAAATACAAAGCGACGCGACTCGGTCTGATCTAGAAGCTCGTCAAACTGTGGCAGCTGCATGGCCACAATTACCGGCTGTCGCTCGAACATCACCTGTATGTCAATAACGTACGAGCCAGTTTCACTACCGACGGGGTCAATATAACCATCGACGACAAATGTACCGCCCAGCAGATCTGATTCCAGTCGTCGCTGGTCGTAGTTATTCAGCGGTTCTCGTGCGGATGCATCATACAGCAGGGACGGCAGTGTCGCAGAACAGACTGACGCCAGCGCTCGCGTTTCCTGATGAAGATTCAGGACCAGGCGCCATTCCGGACCCTTCTGTCCAATCCGTCTTCCTGCCTTGGTCGCATTGCCGAGTGTCTTCTGCAACGTCGCAAAATCTCCCTGTGTCAAAAGCCTGGCGATTGAGTCGGTCGATTCGTGCCACGTCCTGCGGGCCGCTTCCTGCTGGCGCTCCCGATAAACCGACATGCTCGTGGTGACGACCACCACCAGCATTCCGGTTACCAGCAATCGAAACGGAGTGAAGGTCCGTCGTGCAAAGTCCAGCGGGTTGACTGTCGAAAGTGAAATCTTCGGCAGGTGTCTGCGGGAAGACGTTCCCGTGGAACCCGGACTATCCGGCTCCTCCGAGCCGTTTTCTGACACATTGTCACTGGCTGATGGCAGTTGTTTCGAAGCCGACTCTCTGACACGCCAGCCCGACAATACTTCGGCGGCCACTACGTGTAAGCGATGCGCGAACGTACCTCCGATCACGTCGTTCCGAACACGGCCTGTGGACGGATAGACATTTGACGGCAACAAAAATACTGCTGCATTACAGTTTGGACAGGTGCATTGCTGCCAGGACGAGGTGCGGACTCCTGTGAGCTGGCAACCACAATCACAGTTGACTTCGAATGACGCCGGAATTTCCTCCGCCGCTGTGTCTCGAAGGCGAGCACTCACTCGTTTGAATTTGCTGATGGACTCGGACATGATCTGTATAGAACTGGCGAAACAGCATGGTCTTCGACTGTGACAGGAGTCATGTCTGAAGAATTGTACGCGGGATCAAAATTGACGACGATTCAATATTGGGACAATCTGACGGAAAGCCGCAACCGAACGTCTCCGGGAATCCTGCTGCCGTCAGGGACATCCTCGACAGTGCATTCCTGGAACAGCACAGCTCCGGAACGGCTGTCGAGGTGTCGCTCAAAGCAGCGCAGCTGCTCCCGTTGTTGAACTCTCTGTGAAAGTTTCCGACATGATTGATCGACGCCGACTGCCAATGAGTCTGGTGTTTGTTGTGCCTGTAATGCTGTCATCGACATTGGTTGTCGCAGATGCGATTGTGTTAAAAACGGGGCAGAAAATCATCGGACAGGTGCTGAAGGTCCAGCCCGACACGATATTCGTCGATATTGGCATTGATGTCATCCGAATCCCGGTCAATCAGATTGAGAGCCGCAAGAAAGATAATCCGACGGAGGCGGAACAAACCAAAGTGATGGAGCAGGGGATTTTTCGGATGGCGGAGCGGCCGGAACAAACGGTCAAAGAGAACGTAATTGAGTTCGGTGCGGCTGTTGTTCGGATTCAGACACCAGCGGGCCAGGGCTCCGGTTTCATTATTAACTCTCGCGGTTTCTGTGTTACGAACTTCCATGTCGTTGAAGGCCAGACGCGTATCGGTGTCACGATATACAATCGGCGGAACAACGGCGAATTCGAACGCCGTAACATTCGCAATGTGAAAATTCTGGCACTCAATCCTTTTTTTGATCTGGCTCTTCTGGAAATCCCCGGACAAAAGGACATGGAGTTTCAGGCCGTCTTCATTGCACGGGATGATTCTGCTCGGGAAGGTGATCCGGTATTTGCCATTGGTAATCCTCTGGGCCTTGAACGTTCGGTCTCTCAGGGCATTGTCAGCACAAGAAATCGAAACATTGAAGGTGTTGTTTACATCCAGACAACGGCACAAATCAATCCGGGAAACAGCGGTGGCCCGCTGTTCAACAGTCACGGTGAGGTTGTAGGTGTCATCAATATGAAACTTGCGCTCGGTGAAGGACTGGGCTTTGCGATTCCCATTGCATACCTCAGGCATTTTCTCAACAACCGCGATGCGTTTGTCTTTGATCGAACAAATCCAAATACGGGGTATCATTATCTTGAGCCGCCGCGCCGAAGAAACCCGAATCACCTGTCGAGCGTCCTGAACAGCAAGTAGCTCCTGTGCAATTCAACCTTAACTGGTCCGTCTCCCATGTCATATGCCGTTGCAGTGCGCTACCTGCGTCGTGCTGACAGGACTCTGCGGGCCGAGATCGACAGACTTGGAGATTGCAAGCTTCAGGCACGTGGTGGACGGTTTCCCCTCCTGGTATGTTCGATTCTCTCGCAGCAGATCTCAGTCGCCGCCTCTCAGACAATTCGTCGTAATCTGCAGTCGAGGCTGCCCGGGCGCAGACTGTCTGCGAAGGGCCTGCTTGGGCTGGCTGAGTCGGACTTTCAGGCGGCAGGCGTTTCCCGTCAGAAACGCAATTATCTGTGTAGTCTGGCTCAGCATGCCATGAATGGAACTATTGATTTTCACCGCTTAACTCGACTGCCTGACGAAGAGGTGATCAGTGAGCTCACGCAGGTCAAAGGAATTGGTCGCTGGACGGCTCAGATGTTTCTGATATTCGGTCTGGGACGTCCGGATGTGTTCGCCCCTGATGACCTCGGTTTACGCAACGCCATCGTCCGGATTTATTCTTTGTCGAAACCCACACCCCACGATTTGAACTGCATCGCGAGTCGATGGATCCCTTATCGCAGCGTTGCCAGTTGGTACCTGTGGCGGTATCTGGACAACCAGCCGAATAGTCGGTAACAGTTCCCGCTGCGGCTAAAGATGCAACGCGGAATCTCGCGTTTTGAAATTGCCAGTCCTGTTACTGCTTTGAGTTTCTTGGTCGCTCACCCAAATGATATCGCTCATACTTTGCCGGTTTCGGATAAACGACAAAGTCGATATAGTCTGAATGTTTCACCGACGTTTTGCTGTGACCTCGCTGTTTGAAGGATTCCCGGCATGGCTCTTTACGAGATTGAAACGCAGGCCCACATTATGATTGCATGGGCCGATGGCCCGGAGCACGCTGAAACAATCGCCGGGAAATTTTACCCCGAAGAGGATATTCTTCGAGTCACCAGGCGACCACGTGACCTGTGGGTGATCAGTAAAGGGCAACTGGGTATCGAAGGGAAACTGCAGCCGGACAACTTGGCTCGCGAGTGTCTGAATCGTGCTTCCGGCGATAAAGTTCACGCTATTCGACTTTACATGCTGGATACTGGTGTCGACCTTCGAGAAGCACAACGAGTAATCGAAGCCAACATGTCGATAGGCTGGTAGTTCGTTTCCTGATGCCCAAACTCTGCTGCCGATTAAACGTCATCCCAGCAAATCACCTGCACACTGGTCCCGGCTGCATATTCCGATTCAGCTGGTTCCAGACAGCACACACCGTTGGCCTGTGCTGTCGATCGCAGGTCTGCTGAGCCCCCCCAGGCCACTGGCGTGGCTTTCAGGCCCACTTTAGTTCTCGTCACAGTGGAAGGAAAATACGTTGGGCGGTTACCACGAATTGTGATGTTGTCAGTCAGCAGAGCCGTTTGGTTTCGTGTGCCGTGAGGTGTCAGTCCGGCCAGTTTCTCCAGTGCCGGTCGGACAAAAACTTCGAAACACACCATGCTGCTGACCGGATTACCGGGCAGCCCAAAAACCAGACACTGATGTAGTTCGTTCTGCAGAATACCAAACCACAATGGCTTTCCTGGCTTCATTTGAATCTTGTGAAACACCTGGCGAACGCCGGCGGCTTCCAGTTGTGCCGGCACCAGATCCAGCATGCCGGCCGACACGCCTCCCGACAGCAGCAGCACATTTTGTCTGAGTCCTCCCTTGATGCGATCACTCAGTTCAAGTTCATTGTCACGGGCGATTCCAAGGGGCACGGGTTGTGCGCCTGCACGACGAATCTGTGCTTCGAGCATCGGTTCGTTGGAATTGCGGATCCGGCCGGGGACCAACGGTTCAGATGACGGGATAAGTTCATCACCGGTTGCCAGTACTCCAACGGTTGGCTGAGGCACGACCGGGACATCGGCGATACCGAATTCTGCCAGTACTGCGATGTGCTGGGCTTTGAGTTGTGTACCGGCTGTCAATAATGGCGAATTTTTTTTGGCAGAAACACCGCGTCTGAGCACGTTGCGTTCCGCATCGATGTTCTCTCGAGAAATCCTGACAATCTCCGGACTCTGAACATTGAAGCTCGTGTTCTCGATCGGGATCACACAATCTGCGCCGTGCGGTAAAGGAGCCCCCGTCATAATACGAGACACTGTGCCGGTGGAAGGGACCTGTGTTGGCAGTGTTCCCGCTGTAATGGTCTCGATGACTTTCAGGGTTGCCGTATCGCCTTGAAAAACAGTAGTGCTGTCGACGGCAAAACCATCCATCATGGATTTGTCAAAAGGCGGTGAGTCGTGAGGTGTCGTGAGAGATTCGGCCAGAACATGATTCAGGCAGTTCTGCAGCGCTGTCGTCTGAGCCGACAACTGTGACGCATGGTCCAGAACCAGATTCAGCGCTTGTGGAACGGTGAGCATGATGGGTCTGTCAGAATGGTCGATTGAACTGAAACAACGGTATTCTTGCGAGGCAATGTCGCGCCGGCAATCAACCGCCTGTGGTGATGTCCTGGAACCACCGTTCAAACGGAATGGTTAAAGAGGAACCCAGTACCAGCGAAATACAGCAAACTCCGGATATCGTTCAGCCACAACGATTCATCTTCCAGCCAACGCTTCCTGCGCCACGTGGTAGGCGTCAGGAGAGAGATCGGCACTTACCGAAAAGACGGGTTCGACACCGCCAAGGAACATGTCTTTAACCCGTGCGACGTCACCGTAGTCCCGGCCGAAGGTGATCGGAATATGATCTGTACCATACAAAGTCGTTGGTTGGATCGAAGTTGACTCAGCTAATGGTAATACCGCAGTACACGGACACTCAGACATGGGACTAATCGGTGCCAATCAATCGCTCCTTTCCATCCGGCGGTGATGTCTGAAGATATCCGCTGACACAGCGAGCTGGAATCCTGGCTGAACGAAGGCAGCTCACGGCGATGTGAGCAAAGTACTGGCACACTCCACTTCTGTTCGTAAACGCTGTATCCACGGGCGGATTCACATCTGTAGCGTTTTGTCGTAATCCTATTCGTCGTAAATCAACCGAGTGGGTGATGCGGCAGCGGAAAGAACGGGTGCATCGTCGTCGACAACAGACGCGGTATAATTGCCATATCCCTGAGAACATTGAATGCGCAGCGAATCAAAACGGTACGCAGCGACAGACAGCCAGTTTGGATCTGTCTGCTGGTTGAGACTGGCTTTGAGTGCACTACAATTGGGAGGTTCGTCTGCTGGTGGTAGCGACTTGGTCACCACTGTCACATGGCTGGTCGAAGTGATTGTCGGTCGCGAGTGAAGTTCCTCAAGGGAAAACCGATGAATGGTACAGCCGAATATGTCCAGCCGTTCATCGACATTCTCCAGTGACTGTCTGAGTGTCAGCAGCTATGCAGGCACCGGATGACGATGATGCGGACCAGTCGATGCTCTGTGGGCGGATCCGGTTCGGATCTGCCGGATTCGTATGCTCCCCTGAATGAAGACAGTACCGTCTTCGCTCGGGAAATTGAGTTCAGTATTTGCGACGGTACCGGGCGATCAGCGAGCGGGGACGTCGGGGCCAGTGACAGTCATTTGTGGACCTACTGCGGAATTCCACGCATTTCGGTCGCTGTCGCGGCGGACATGGTTCGGGAAATCTATCAGTGAGTTTCGAAGGAGCAGGGTCGGCACCTGTCAGATTCCCCTGAAATGACGGGTGACGAGCCTGTGCCGGTATCAGCATCATATGAGCACTCTTGTCTTCGTTCGTCACGGCCAGGCCTCTTTGTTTTCCGATGATTATGATCAGTTGTCGGAGACTGGTGAACAGCAGGCACAGGAACTCGGTCGCTACTTCGCACGTAAACAGGTCGGGTTTGAGGAACTTTACGTCGGGCCGCGAAAACGTCATCGTGATACCGTGGCGCTGGCGAACCGGTACTGCGGCAGTCTGCCGGCGTCCAAGGAGATGCGAGAATTCGATGAACACCATGTCGACCAGCTCGTCTCGGATCATCTGAGGGAATTGAGCCGGCTGTTTCCGTACCTGACGAGCCTGAGGGACAATTTTCACAACGCACACACGACAATGGATCGACAGCGAGCCTTCGCGCGTCTGTTCGAGTCTGTTTCCATATTATGGGTGAATGACGCATGCCCGTTGTTTGGCATAGAATCATGGGCCGAGTTTAAGCAGCGAGTGAGCACTGGTATCGATCGTATTTTGAGCCGCAGTGGCAGCCGTCGCAGGGTGATGGTCGCGACGTCT
The DNA here is from genome assembly GCA_963581585.1 of Planctomycetota bacterium. Taxonomy (GTDB): domain Bacteria; phylum Planctomycetota; class Planctomycetia; order Planctomycetales; family Planctomycetaceae; genus S139-18. The sequence goes on along the minus strand of CAUZPL010000001.1, from coordinate 51,987 downwards.
GTCGGGACCATCGTTGCGGCACTGCATCGCGCACTTCGGTGCCCGGATGAAGTCGCGCTTGGGCTGGGCTGGCGTGTCTGGAACTGTTCGCTCACGGCCTTTGAATTCACTGAAGATCGATTTACGCTCGATCGATTCAACATTATGTCACACCTCGACGATCCTAAACTGTGGACATATCGGTGATGCCGGATGATTTACAGATCGTATGTTTCATTCCCTGAATCCGGTCTGATGCGACGACTCTGTGTGTGCGATTCAACGGCAGGCCGGAGCCGACTGTCTGCCGGAAATGCAAACGACGCTTCCACCTGTAGCATGGAAAACTTTGAAAACCCAATCCTGTCCTCAGAGGTGCCAGATGGATTTTTCCATATCTGAGTCCACTCAGATGATGCTCAAACGCGTTCGTGAGTTTATGGATACGGAGGTGCTTCCTGTTGAGCAGAAATATCTCGGCATGACCTTCCTTGACGCTCTGCCAGCTCTCAACGGGGTACGGCAGAAGGTCAAAGAGGCAGGACTCTGGTTACCTCAGATTTCCACGGAATACGGCGGTGTTGGACTGAGTTTGATGGAATACGCGATGGTGTGTGAGCAGCTGGGTCGCAGTCCCTTCGGAAACTACTGTTTCAACGCCCAGGCTCCTGATGCGGGAAATATGGAAATTCTGATCGAGTTTGGAACGGATGAACAGAAAGAAAGATGGCTTAGGCCACTGGCCGCGGGAGAGATTCGCAGTTGTTTCTCAATGACAGAACCAGATCGCGCCGGGTCCAATCCCATCCACATGGACACCGCAGCAGTTCGTGAAGGTGATGAGTACGTCATCAATGGTCACAAATGGTTCACGTCTTCGGCTGACGGCGCTGAGTTTGCGGTGCTGATGGCAGTCACGAACCCCGATGCGGCTCCTCACCAACGCGCCAGTCAGATCATTGTGCCGACGGATTCGCTAGGGTTCGAGCGTGTCCGCAATATCAGCTGCATGGGCCATGCGGGGCACGACTGGGACAGCCATTCTGAAATTCGCTATCACAATGTTCGTGTCCCCGTGTCCAATCTTCTTGGTGAAGAAGGGGCAGGGTTTGCGATTGCCCAGGCTCGGCTTGGTCCAGGACGAATTCATCACTGTATGCGATGGGTCGGAATCGCTGAACGGAGTTTTGACTTGATGTGTCAGCGAGCGGTCAGTCGTGAACTGGCGCCTGGTGATCTGCTGGCGACGCGTCAAACCGTGCAGAACTGGATCGCAGAGAGTCGCGCTGCCATTGATGCAGCTCGGTTCATGGTGCTGCATGCCGGCTGGAAAATCGACAAAGTGGGAGCCAGGAAAGCCCGCGTTGAGATCTCCACCATCAAATTTTATGTCGCCAAAATCATGATGGAAGTAATCGATCGGGCGATTCAGACTCACGGTGCCCTTGGTATCACCGACGACACGGTTTTGTCGACTTTCTATCGGAATGAACGAGCAGCTCGTATATACGACGGTCCGGATGAGGTCCATCGCAGTGTGGTCGCTCGAAAGATTCTGAAGGAGTATCAGCCATAATGCTGGATCAGGCGGGCCCAATTCGTGCGGGCGAAGACCTCAACGTCCAGCGACTGGAAGAATGGCTGAGGGTACATCTGCCGTCAGGCGGGGCACTGGCTGTTGAACAGTTTCCCAGCGGTCATTCAAATCTGACGTATCTCATCAGACTCGGTAACCAGGAATTCGTGCTTCGACGTCCGCCGTTCGGCAATCGGGTTAAATCGGCACATGACATGGGCCGTGAATACCGCGTGCTTTCAAAACTGTGGCAAATGTATGATCCCGCACCTCGGCCCTACGCCTTTTGCGAAGATAAGGACATTATTGGCGACGAGTTCTATGTAATGGAACGGCGCCGCGGCCTTGTTCTGCGGCGAAACAACACGCCGGACGAACTTGCGTCCAACCCAGTTGCGATGAAGCAATTGGGGCTGTCGCTGATCGATAATCTGGCGATGCTGCACACACTGGATTTCGAAGCAGCAGGACTTGGCAATTTTGGAAAACCGAAAGGTTATGCTGAGCGCCAGGTAAACGGCTGGAAGAAGCGCTACGCCATGGCAAAAACCGACAGCTGGTCCGAGATGGAAGAACTCGGGCGGTGGCTGCAGGACAATATCCCGTCCGATTCGCCAGCAGGGCTGGTCCACAATGACTACAAGTACGATAACGTCATGCTGTCCCCGGAAAATCTGACGACTATTGTGGCCGTTTTTGACTGGGAGATGGCAACGGTTGGTGACCGATTGATGGATCTGGGGACAACACTGTCCTACTGGATCCAGGCGGACGACCAGGAAGATACTCGAAGGCTGGCCTTCGGTCCCACAATGCTGCCCGGCAGTCCGACTCGCCATGAACTTGTAGACCGGTATGCGCAAATGACAGGTGCGGTATTGCCCGATATGCTGTACTACTACTGTTTTGGCATCTTCAAGCTGGCCGTGATCCTGCAGCAAATCTACGTGAGATTTGCACGAGGCATGACTACCGATGCCCGTTTTGCGGGAATGAACATAAGTGTTGCAGCACTTGGTCGCGCCGGAATCAAAGCCGTTGAATCCGGTCGGTATTGATCGCCACTGCCAGTTGGTCGTCTTTTAAATTGTCTATGCCGCTTTCAATGGTCTTGAGTGGCGAGCCCATGAGATCCAGTCGGTCACTTCTTTGAGATCAGGTTTGCGCCTGCTTCCAACGATTCTCGCACCTTCGCTTGTTTCACAGAATGGCTGAACAAGCGAGAACAGCTGTTCAGGAGCGAGACTCACGATTTCTTTTGCATTGTTCTTGTCACAGGCCACCAGGAACTGTGCGTCGTGGCCCCGCCGCTTTGGGATCGTGCAGACCAGTTCCAACTGCGACTTCCACTGCTCAATTGCGGATGCTGTGATTGGGCGGTTATCCAGGAGCGTGGCCAGCGTGTCTGCATTACTTTCGAGCAGATCGTGGACCGTCTGTACACCAATACGAGCAAGGCGAGCCGCCGTATCGCTGCCAATCGACGGTACCGCTTCCACATCGCCGGAGCGACTCAGGCAGAACGTCAATTCTGAATCCCGCTGCGCGGTGGTCAAGCCGCTGCCGGTCTCACTTTGACTGCGTCACTGCGATGAGCCACTTCGACGACTCCGGTGGCTGAGACTGCCGTTACCCGTCCGCATATGCTGTGGAAGACGACAGGATGCCGACCGAGCGCGATGTTTGTGATCGCCTGGCTGCAGCCGCTTTCAGTGAGTGATCCACTGTTCTGGCGTGGAGTGCCCAGCGATTCCAGCTGATCGCCTGCTGCTGATCGATCGTCCGACCACTCTGCAGAAACCGCGTACCGGAATCAGAACGCTGAAAACGTACAATCAGCTCGTGGATCACTTCCGGTCGTAATCGAGCCAATTGCCGAACGCTGTCAATCCCGGCAGCTACCAGTAATTCGGCATCACGTTGACGGAGCATGGGGACACAGACGGTCATCAAAGCCTGCCCCTGCAGTTCTTTAATACGATCTTCAGTGATTAAAAAACCTGCATTCTGAATTTGTTCTTCAGTGTCAATGATGGAACACGTGAGCAGCTGTTCGATGGACTCAATATCAGCAGCCGTGAACCCATTGAGTTCGCTGACTTTCACTCCGGACAAGTCACTCACAGAATGTTCGGGTTCCAGATAGAACAGGCAATGTGAGTTGTCTTTTCCGTCGACCACCTTGTCCGCCCGCTTTCCGGGACATTCTTCGGCAACGCCGTCAAATGTTTTGAAAACCAGTGAAGTCACCGGCTCCGGCGGACTCGGTGGCGTCAGGCTTTGTAGCGTGGCCGCAGTGAGGCTGTAGACTCGAGCACCACGAGCCTCCATCAGGCCACTGACGTCGTTGCGGCAGGTCATGAGAATGATTTGCTGACCATCCGCCGCGGTGTCTCGCAGCAGATCGGCGGCAGCGCCCCCGCGTTCATCTTCAGAGATAATGAACACATCGTCGATGATCAGTGGCATACGAGTGGATGTTGCAGAGTGAGCCTTCAGCAGTGCCAGACGAAGAACCAGTGCCAGCTGATGCTGTGTCTGCTGGCTCAACTGGCTGACGTGCAATGGCCGACGTGATGTTTTGGTTTCGACCAGCAGTTCGGATCGCGCTGTGTCTGCGAGAATTCGAATACATTCTCCGTCCGTCAACCTCCTCAGCCAGGGTGAAGCAATCTCGAGAGCAGCCGGCCAGCTCCGCTGGCTGAGCTGAGCCACCACCTGGCCCAGAGCGTATTCGCTTCGTTTCAGGACGTCGTGCTGAATGACCAGCAGGTCCAGACGTGCCTCGATTTCGGCCAGTCGAGCGTGCAGGTCGTCGACTTCTTCCAGAGACGATACAGCATCCAGCCGTGCGTGCAGATCCCCCAGTCGGGCGGTCATGGGTCGAAGATCATCCGTGTTGTTGTCTGACTCTGCCTGCAGTGACGAGTAGCGTTGCTGCAACAGCTGCAAGTTTGATTCCAGTGACGTCAGTGTTTGATCCGAGGATTCATTATCATGCTGAAAGTCTTGGTGCCATGTGGATGCACAGTCTAGAGTTGCATCAGGAAGTGAATCGTTGAGAAGATCGTCGGCTCGTTCCAGTTCTTCCCGGAGTGCACTCATCTGGCCCTGCAAAAGGGACTCCACTCGACGAATGGAGCCGGACGCTTCCGAACTGAGTAGTGATTCCAGATACCGTTCGCAGGCGCCGGCTGCTTCCTGCTGCTGCGTCACGAATCGACATAATGCGGCGGTTTCCTGTTCAATATTCTGATGCCAGCGATCAGTCTGAACCTGGCTTGGCCGCTGCATCTGCTCTTCAAGCCGATTCACGACTGCTCGAACCGAATGACTGGACCGACTCATTGCGGGAACGTCGGACAAACTGATTTCATCCGCCATTTGCTCAATCGAGCCACGAATCTCGATCCAGCTATTCCGACGGGCGGCCAGATTCGCGATCAGAGTTCGCAGCTGGTCCGGATCCAGTGCCAATCGATTCCTGTCGCGGAGACCACCAATTCGATGTTCCAGTTCTTCGATTTCCGCATGAATCTGTTCACACTCTTCGTCAACCTGCTGATCGCGACTTTGCATGCCGGCGCGAATCTCCGCGTGAAAAGCAGGACCCTGACCGCTCAGAATTTCCAGCTGATCTTTCATTACATCTCGTTGATGTTCCAGCTCGGTAATTTTCTGCGCCAGCCCGACCTCCTGGACATTTCCTTTTCGTTCGCGAGCTGCCTGTGCCATCGCCATTTGCACACGATGGACCTCAGAATCGGTCTCGAAGGCGCCATCTGTGTCGAGGCAAAGCTGCGTGAGCAGAGTGAATTGATCGGCTTCCTCACAGTCCGGACACAGGATTTCCTGAAATGCCTGGTCGGAGACCCAGCTTGGGAAACAGGACTTGAGCGGTACGGCAGGATCAGTGTTGTCAACGTACTGAAGTGTCGTTCGCTGCTGACCTGTGACCGACTGATAGCGAGACAACATCCAGCGGTGGTGCAAATCTGAAACCCGCACGCTGCCAACATGTGTTTCGTCTGGACGACGAGGGTTCAGTGAATCTGCGGACAGTAAAGTGTTTCTGAGGAATCGAAGCAGCGTCGTCTTACTGCTTCGGTTGTCCCCACGGAGCACGCTCAGTCCAGGGATGTTGTCCAGGGAAATATTCTCCAGCACACCCAGCCGATCGATGTGAATCTCGTTTAGTCGCATTGCTTGCTCACTTCCCTCTGCATGAAAAATCTGACTGCACTCTGGATGGCTGGACAAAATTGCTTCATCCCTCGCACCAGATTGACAGTCCGGGTTCTGATTCGTGTCGTTACTTAGGCCGCCCGACCAAGCAGCCGTGCCCCCGTAATCAATTCCGCAAAAATGGTGCATGAACCCTGATTCGAGTCACTTGGCTGCTCAAAAAGCAAAGACGTCAATACACGTGTGGCTGCGCAATCCGCTCCCCCTGCGAATCGCACGTTGGAAGGCGTCAACTGAACGCATCGAGGCCAGACTCCAATGTGCCCTTGCTGAAGCACGCTGCGAACAGAATTCAAAATGGTGTCCGGCCACCACGATTCAAGCTCACCGGTACATTCCAGGGGAGTTTCCACATGCCAGTCGACGACCGTTGTCCGGCGCTGCTGCCGAGCCAGAATGCGAGACTCTTCAATCACCGCATCACAGATCATTTGACTGGAAGCCACGGACGGCGGTTCAATCTTTCGGGTTTCGAAGCGCAAAAGATCAGTGGATTCAAAAAAGGTATCCAACCGCCCGATATCAGGATCAGCGTCGACAACCAGACAACCGAACTCTCCCTGCTCATGCGGACCATGAGACTGTGTTGTTCCCGCTGAGTACACCATTTGACCGTTTGGTGAAAGGCTTTCTGCAGGTCGAATCTGGGCGCGAAACAAATAGTTGCAAGCTGCGTTAACTGACTGACCGACCAGTTCGGGGCTCACTGCAAGTTCCGACGTCTCGGTTGAATCTGCGGGGCGAGTTTCCAGTCTGACCTGACCCTTGGAGCGTGTCGCATGCAGTCGATTTCCGGGATGAAGAACAACATCCGCGAGGCATTCCGTGGCCACTGTCTGTGAAGCCGCCATCACCACCTGGATGCCGTGCTGACGCAGGTTGCGGATAGGTTTCTCAAGCCACTGCCCGACGCTCGACTGGAACTCGCCTGATTCTGTACACCTGCCGCCAATGAATACAAAGTCCGCATTACGGGACTTGGCAATCTCAAACACACGAGACACTGCCCCGCGCGTAGCGTCCCGAGCCAGACGTCCTAACCAGCTGGGTGCGGCTGCCAACCCTGTGATACTCTCGGCCAGTCGCAAATGATCTGTATGGACAAATCGTATTCCGTTCATGAGTGCATCCCTGCTGAACGTGGCCCCTTTCAAATGCCGTATCAATCACCGATTCACACCGATCTTGCGGCGTTTGTGAGACGATTCCCCGGTTCACATCCTGTGAAACGATTCGGACGTATGCAGACAACCTGCCCATGACGGCGGATTGCGCGAGAGAAGTTAGTGAAACTTGCAGGCCCTGCCCAGACCGGTTGGCAGTGTTCGCCGATACACTGCTGTCTGGCATTACAAAGAGAAACGGTTCCAAAACCCACTATTCGTCCCAAACTGACAAATGGCCACGGCAATATTGTTGGCGAACAGGTAGGCGGCGCTGCTATTGTTTTTGGGTTCTCTGTTTGTCGAACCATTTGTGATCTCAGGAAGGGTCAGCTGTGAATTCTGTCCGGGAAATCCTGGTGGCATTTTTGATGTTTGTAATATCCGGTGTAGCTGTTGAGGCTCAATACATCGACCTGCTGAGGAACCAATCGCTGCACCACTGGATGACACCATCAGGGGACGCGGTGGTGATGGGCTGGACTTTTGATTCCAACGGGACTCTGCATTTGCAGGGCCGCGGTGGCAACATCATTACTCGGGAAAAATACGGTGACTTCGAATTGTGGTTCGAGTTCCGCATCTCGGAGAAGGGCAACAGCGGCATCAAATACCGTGTGCAGAATTACGGTACCAGCCTGCTGGGCTGTGAATATCAGATTCTGGATGACGCCGCATTCCCCGGGCTGGACCGCAACCATCTGACGGCGTCGCTGTACGACGTATTCGATCCGAGGGTCAAGCCGACTCGCCAAAACCCCCAGGGCGAATTCAATGTAGGCAAAATTCTTGTTCAGGGTGATCGAATTCGCCACTGGGTCAATGGTCAGTTGACGATTGATGATTATACCGGAACGCCCCGCTGGAACGACGCTATTACGAACAGTAAGTTCAACGAACATGAGGGGTTCGGTCGAAATCGCCGTGGTCACATCATGCTTACTGACCACAACAGTGAAGTGTGGTATCGAAACGTGTTCATCGGACGTCGGTAGCTTTTGCGCTTTCGAACCCGAGGAATTGACCAGTCTGCAAACAGCGCATCTTTCAACCCTGACCCGTCTTCGAAACTGGAAGTCATGCGCAAGTCAAAGAATGCTCTTTTTGTCAGCGGTTAAACTTTGGTGAGCATCAATAGCGGAGTCTGCTTCGGTAAACATCCCCGCGCAGTATGCCGCACCGATCAAATTGGTCGTCCTGATTGACTACGCTGCGCCAACCGTCATCGTTGCAGCGACCCTCGCCACTTCATTCGTTTGCCTCCGTTTACGATTGTTTCAGGGAAATTCATGTGGATCGTCCCCACGCCAGCTCATACGTCAGGACTTGACTTCGTGGGGGCACCGAGATATCGGCGAATGACGTCAAGCTGCGTTTCGTCACACAGGTCGTGATTTTCTTCCGGCAGATGTTTTAAACGTCCGTGGTACAGGAATTCGTTCTATGAAACTCGCCAGCGTCCTGACACCTCTGAATGAAGCGAATATGCGGCTTGCCGTTCAGTGCGGCGTCGAAGGAGTGGTCGTTCGTTATCCAGGACCATCACTGGACGATGTGATGGCCGTGAAGCGGACGGTGCAGAGTTGCGGTCTGGAAGTCCTCGCGATCGAGGGATACCTGCCGATCGAGAAGATCAAGATGGGGGCCGACCACGATGGCCGTGAAGTCCGTGCGATGAAGGAGTTGATTTGCCATATGGGAACAGTTGGCATTCCATTGCTGTGTTACAACTTCATGGCAGGGACCGACTGGGTTCGTACACGTGTTGATGTGCCTGCGCGGGGTGGTGCCAGAGTGACGGCATTTAATCTGGCCGATGCTGAACAGGCAGTATCGTTGAATGCGACCGACAAATCGATTTCGACGTCGTCAATTACGGCGAAGGAGCTTTGGACAAGCCTTGAACATTTTTTGCACGAAGTGATTCCGGCAGCAGAAAAATACTCAGTTACACTCGCAATGCATCCGGATGATCCCCCACTCGGGGAATTCCATGGCAAGTCACGAATCATGAATTCGGTTTCTGCGTTCGAGAGACTGGTTTCAATCATTCCCAGTTCACGAAACGCTGTCTGTTTTTGCCAGGGAACGTTTGTCGAAATGGGTGTGGATATTCCTGAGACAATCAGGCGGCTGGGCAGTCATATTCAGTACGTGCATTTTCGCGATGTCGAAGGAACTGTGGATTCATTCGTAGAAACATTCCATGACAGCGGTCCAACTGATATGGCGGCCGCTCTGCGAGCGCTCAGGGAAGTTGGATATACCGGTCCAGTTCGCCCTGACCATGTGCCCCAGTTGTTCGGAGAGGACGATGGGGAACCGGGTTATACGATGCTCGGCAGACTTTTTGCGTTCGGATACATTCGCGGTCTTCTTCACGGGACAGCTTTCACTTAGAAGTAAATGAAGACGAATGCCCAGTATTACTGCGATCGAAACTGTGATTCCTGCGCATATCATGCCCAGTCTGATTCTGGTCCGTATTTCACACCGACGACGGACAGATCGGGTGTGGTGAAACCAGCTACACGCCCCAGGCCATAGCGGGCCTGACTCACGACTGGATGGCGGAACGCCTGATCGGGTCTGAAGCTACGGACATCGAATCGCACTGGTGATTTCTGTACAAACGGTGTTCGGCATTCGGATACCCGGGTGCTGAGTTGGGCGCACTTTCAGCAATCGATGTCGCTTTGTGGGATATTCTGGGCCAGGTTTGCCGAAGGCCGGTATGGAGTCTTCTTGGCGGTGCGGCTCAGCAGCAAATTCGGATCTATAACACGTGTGGTGGCCCTGGTTACGGGTATCGATCTGAAGGAAATCAAACACCCGGATCACATCCAGGCTGGTCAGGCTACGGCGATGAAGGTGAGCCGGGACCGTTGCAGGACAACTGGGCGTCAATTCACGCGGCAGGAGACCTGGCCGAAGATCTTGTTTCAGAAGGGATTGCCGGAATGAAGGTCTGGCCCTTCGATCGTTACGCGCACCGCGGGGGTGGATTATATCTTTCATCCGGGGATCAGCGACGGCTGGCTTCAGCCTCCATCCGAACCGGGCCTCGGGACGTCACTGTTACCCGAATTGTTTGCTCCGGGGACCAACAGCTTCCGCCGCACGGGTGTGGCGCCTTAGCAGGGTTCGAGTGCAGCAGGATGGATTATGAGTCGCATTTGACTGAAGCTTCGCGATATCTGTTCACGGCTTGCCGCGCGACAGGGTTATGTACTTGCGGGACACCACGTCGGAATGCCTGCTGCTGCCAAGTCAATCGTCTCAATACCCAATCGCGGCACCATCTTTGCGAGGATCGGATCCGCCGAAATATCGGAGTGGATCATCCAAACGCCAGATTGCCTGGTAACCACCGTGAGCCCCTAGTCCCGGTCGAATTCGGTGTCCCATCTGGACAAGTTGCTGTCTCACGGTCTTATCGATGCCGTGTTCTAAATTCAGTTGTCCACCGTCCGCAGATTTCGCATCCCAGGGACTGGAACTGCCTGAGTGAGAAATACGGGGTTGATCGCCGGCCTGTTGCGGCGACATTCCAAAGTCGATCATATTCATCACGACCTGCGAATGTCCCTGAGGCTGGAAGTCACCTCCCATCACACCAAAAGACATCACCGGACGACCATTCCGCGTCATGAACGCGGGGATGATTGTGTGGAATGGCCGCTTATGAGGCTCCAGTCTGTTGCGGTGTGCTGGGTCCAGTGAGAATGCGACGCCCCGGTTTTGAATCGGGAAACCAACACCCTCGGGACAAATCCGGGAACCAAAGCCCATGTAGATGCTCTGGATAAACGAGATCATGTTGCCGTCGCTGTCGGCAGCTGTCAGGTAGACTGTGTCCGAGTCGAGTTGAGGATCCCCGAACTCCACTCTGTCACGAGCCCTTCCGGGATCGATCAGCTTCGCACGTTGTTTGGCGTAGTCTTTGGAGATCAACCATTCAACGGGAACGTCCGCGAAATCCATATCTGCGTAGTATTGAGCTCGGTCTTCAAATGCCAGCTTCTTGGTTTCGGCAAACAGGTGCAGGTGTTCTGCGGAATTGGGCTGCAGGCTCCCGATATCGAACTGTTCCAGCAGATTCAGAATCTGCAGCGCTGCAATGCCCTGACCGTTGGGAGGAATCTCCCACACGTCCCAGCCGCGGTAGTTGCTGCTTACGGGATCAACCCAGTTCGCAGTGTGGTCCTTGAGATCCCGGAGGCTCATCCTGCCGCCGAGCGAATTCGACGCAGCAATAATGCGATGAGCGATTTCCCCCTGATAGAAAGCTCCCGGTCCGCCGTCCGCGATCGCCTGATAGGAGTTCGCCAGCATCGGGTTTCTGAAGATCTCGCCGTACTTCGGCTGCCGTCCGCCGGGATGATAGACACTGGCGAGGCTCGGAGCCTGTTTCGGATCAAATTCGTAATGTGTTGAAATGATCGGGGAAAGAGGAAAACCGTTTGTTGCATAATAGATTGAAGCTTCCAGGCACTCCTTGAGCTTCAGCTTTCCGAATCGGGTGCTGAGCGCATCCCAGCCACTCACACATCCTGGAACACTCCAGCTGAGAGGACTTGACAGGGAAATCGAGTTCAGGCCGAGTGCTTCGGCGGCTTCGAGGTTCCAGTCGTAAGGCGCTCGGCCACTGGCATTCAGGCCATAGAGTCGTTGATCCTGTTCAATCCACAAGATGGCGAACAGATCACCTCCGATTCCATTACTGGCTGCCTCTGTCAATCCCAGCATGGCATTGGTGCAGATGGCGGCATCGACGCAGTTGCCGCCTGCCTTGAGGATGTCGATTCCGGCTTGTGCCGCCAAAGGCTGGCTGGCGCAAACCAGCCCGTGCTGGCAAACGACTGTCGAACGGTTTCCGTTCCGATCTCTTAACAGATCTCGATCAATTCGAGCGGTCACATCGGCCGAATCCTCAGCCGCGAGGGTGCTTGCGGCGGCAACTGAACTTACACCAGCAAGTTGAATGAAGTGTCGTCGTTTCATACTCGCGTTCCGCAGCTGTTGATTGTTGGTTGTGTGAGGCGTCATTGTGGCGGATGGTGCACGTGGAATCCATCACTCGTAAGGATTGATTGCTTTCGCGAAACCTCTCGGTATCTATGGGCCCGATCGCAGTTATGGTATACCTGAACATGCAGGATGATGTATCCCGGTGGAATACACAGATTGTCAGTGCCGAGCCGGACACTTCCTTCGAACAGAGATTTCGGCCGAACAGTGCGACGACACGATCAATGAAACGGCCATAATTCCCAGGAGCATTCAGGCAACCTGGAGGTCACGGTCGTTCTTGCGGCAATGGAACAAGCAGAAATGGCTTCTCCCGGCGTCGCACTCATCGAACAATCACGATCTGCGAGCTCGATTGTCCTGCCGACATGCGCCAACAGGTATTTACGCACAACATCCGGAATCAATCGAAATATCAGCACTAGCAACATGCCGATTTCAAGTGTCATCAACAGACTTCGTTCGTTTGTATGGATTCGAAACTGGTATCTCTCGCTGTTCTCGTGGCAAAAACAATAATCCGGGGCACGCTGAAAGTGGTGGCGGCGGGTGCACACTGTGAAAGAAAAATCCCTCTGCGGAATCGGCTGACTATGAGAAAACACTGCCGTTTGTCTTACTCGGGCATTTGCGTGAGTGCGCTCCGGCACGGACCAAAGAGTGGGTCTGAGACCAGCACGGAAATGTCCGTTCAGACGGTGGTCTGATGCTGCTATGCTTGGAACTTCACAAATTTCTGCGATGTCCTGACTGTTTAATTGGCGTCATGGTCACGAATCACCGTATCAGAAACCTTTGTGTGTCTGCGGCCAAGGACTTCCAGAAATGAAACGAAGATGCGGTTGTTAGTGTCAACAGTTTCATATTCCATGCAATGGCATCTTCAGGTCAGTGTGCAGAGAAGAATTCACCGATATGTCGGTTGATTCCGAAGCAACAATCATCACTGATCCGGATCATATTCGGTATCTGAACGCTGTTTCCGCGACGGCGGCCACCAGTGAGACTGGGACACTGCTGGCTGATCACGACGATACGTCGTCCGCCGAACTGGAGTTTCGGCTTGAAGAAGGAACACGACAGCTTCTGCGGCAGCGGCTGCTGATTGTCGCCGGGTGCCTGATTGGTGTCATGACGGTTGTGGCCGTAATCATGGCTTTCGACATTGGCCTGCTGCCGAGGAACATTGGGCTCCGAACGCTGGCGATCACCGTTTTAATCGTGCTCATGCTGTATTTGAAATTCTCTGATCACGTGTCTGTCGCAGCGTTGCGCAGAATCGAACTGTTGATCGTGGCGGTGCCGATCATTGAAATGGTCCTGTTGCAGACCGTCCGGACTGAGCTTCAGGTTACACTGGGAGCTCCGGAAGCGATTCCGTTATTGCGTGCGACTGTCGGTATGGCATCCTGTTTGCTCATTGCCGTGTATGGGATTTTCATTCCAGGTACCTGGCAACGCACCGCCGTTGTTACCGGCAGCGTAGCGCTGCTGCCGACAGCCGCAGCATTGATTCAGATACACGTGGATCAGCGTCTCCAGCTCGATGATTCCTTTGGCTATACCATCCCGACTCTCACACTGTTCATGGCGGTTGTCGCAACTCTTGGGGCACATTTTGTTTCTGAGCTGCGACGCGATGTTGAAGCAGCCAGACAGTATGGCCAGTACCGGCTGACGGAAGAGATCGGCCGAGGTGGGATGGGTGTTGTCTACCGGGGAGAGCACCGATTACTGAAGCGGCCTGCTGCGATCAAGCTGATCCATCCTGAGTCTGCTGCGGACGAGGCGGCAATCGCTCGATTTGAACAGGAGGTTCAGCTTTCGGCAACGTTGACCCACTGGAATACTGTCCGCATTTTTGATTACGGACGCACGGACCTGGGTGACTTTTATTGTGTCATGGAGCTGCTGGAAGGAGTAACTCTGAGTAGTCTGCTGCAGGCCAGAGGCAGCCTGTCGCTGAAAGAGACAATCGATATTGCCGGGCAGTTATGTGATGGGCTCCAGGAGGCCCATGCCAAGGGAATGGTACATCGTGATTTGAAGCCGGCGAATGTCTTTCTTGCAGAGACGGGTGGCAGAGACCAGGTCGTGAAGATTCTGGACTTTGGTGTTGCGACAACGACATCCTCCGATGGCTTGCCCGACAGCGCGCAGCTGATTGGCACGCCGTATTACATGTCACCTGAACAAATCCGGCGAGAAGTCACCAGCCAGACCAGTGACGTCTATGCCATCGGTTGCCTCATCTTTGAGTGCATCACAGGGTCGCCACCATTTGCGCCGCCAATGATAAAGGACGTGATCAACGGCCATTTGACCGGCGTACCCCCCATAGAGCGTCTCCCGGAAACTCCGTCCGGCCTCCGGGAACTGGTCGCAAAGTGTCTGGAAAAAGTACCCTCACGGCGATTTGCCACGGCCGCTGCACTCCACGACGCCTGCCGCGGGCTTGGGATTCGTGCAGGCAGCAGTTAGTCGTGTTCGAATATTCCAATCCATGGCCGCTGGTCCTGCATCGTTTGTCCGTACCATTGTCTGAGCAAAACCTCATAGGTAGCCGGCGTGCCGGGACTGTCAACTTCTGCATCAGCGTTCTACGGTCTCAGCTCATTGCCCAGTTGTTGATCAAACCAGTCGGCAATCCTACCAACTTCTTCGTGAATGGTCAGCCAGGGGTGCCCGCCACCTTCTTTGAGGACCAGTTCCGCAGACACATCGTTGTCCATCAAAGCAGCCTGGAGAAGCTCTGACTGTGCCTGCGGGACGACTTCATCGGCTGTCCCGTGAATCAGCAGGAACGGTGGTGCATCTTTGGTCACCAGACGAGCTGGTGAAATTGATATCAGTGCCTGCTTAGTTTCTTCCTCTGATAGTTCATTAGGAATACCGCGCAATGCAATCTGACGGATTCGTTTTGCGGCCCCGGGGCCGGAGTCGCTGCCGAATGTCAGGAAATCTGTGGGTGGGAAGAACACGGCGACAGCCTTGACCGTGGCTTTGTCATTGCCTGGATTCACCTCGGAACTACCATTTGTCACAGCCACGAGACTGGCCAGATGGCCTCCCGCAGATGCTCCCATCATGCCGACGCGAGTGGGATCAATACCGTTTTTGTCAGCTTGTTCCTTGACCCAGGCGATACCCGTTTCCAGATGCGTCACCATGTCAGGAATCGAAAAGCGTGACAGCGACCCGGGACGGATTGCGAACACAGTGTAACCGCGGCTGCACATTATCCTGAATACCTGTGCGCGTTCATGGTCGTGAATCTTGCCGCGGCTGGAATCCCACCCGCCGCTGATCACATCGACGATTGCCAGGCCATTCCGGTCCCCGGCTGGTGTGAAAATATCCATCACCAGTCCGACTCCATGCGCTTCTGCGTAGACGATATTCTTATGCTGTACCTGAGCGAATCCGTGGTGGGCTGAAACCAGTGGAATGGTTGCAGTCAACAGCGGCAGAAATGTGCGCAGCATCATTTGACTGTGTCTGGCTGGAGGGAATTCCGGATCAGTTCCAGTGATTGTTCGATGAGAATTTCAGCCGTCTCCTCGCCCAGCGAAGTCTGCGATACATAGTCGTAGCGAGAAAAACTGTTGAAATCGACCTTTGTCAGAATGTATCCGAAGGCATCATTGGTCAGGCCAAACAGCAGGTTATGTTCACCCTTCATATTTCGCTTCAGGTAAAACCCAATGTTCGGCAGGGCCTCTCCTGGAATAGTCAGGATTTGTGAGTTTCCGAGATTCAACAGATTGATCCGGGTATTGATCGAGTAGTCATCGTTGTGCGGATACCTGAGAGGAGACTGTTTTACGACGGCCCATATAAGTTCCGAGTCAACCGGGAATCTGACATCAAGTGACATGCAGCTCAGGCCCGGATCGGCCTGCAGTGGTGCATCGCGAATGATCCTCAGTGCTTCGCTGGCCATGAGTTCACCGATCCTCAGACACTCTTCCCATGTGCGGTCGTCGTGCCAATACCCCTTCTGCGGATCACGAATGCGTTCAAAATCCCGGTTGTCGGCAGTGACCATGCCGCCCAGGGCACCGTTCATAAAGATGGCCATTCCGCCCGTGTCTGACTCCAGCTGATCATACAGGGGACCCACAAGGTCCGGGCTAAGTATGCCGGCGTCCGCACCGAGCACTTCCGGATGCACGGCATAATTTACCAGCGTGACAATCTTCCTGCCGTCAGCCTTTTCTGCCTGGATGACACTCATTCGCGGGTCGAACAACTGGGGAGCGTAATAATTGTAAGCGATTTTCCCTTTGGCTTCACCAGTGGCGATGCGAATGGACGCAGGCTGCAGATTGTCAATAGCTGTGTTGATTGTTTCGGCTGTCTTTGTGACGACGGTGCGGATGTATTCCAGGCTGCCAGTGTGCCCCCCCCTGCCGTCAGGAAACGCATATACATCGGGTGAACTGTGGCCATGAGTCGCTCCAATCAGGATGTTCTCACTCGGTATGCGATCGACGGCTGCACGGACTTGATTGCCCAGGACTGCAGGGAAACCCAGCAGGTCGAGGCAGGCGACTGCAACTGAAGTATCACCACGCTGAAACACAATCGCCCGCGCAGTCAATTCACCTCGTTTTTCTTTGACCGGACCGGGGGCGCCCAATCCACCGGAAACCGGCAGGAGCGGATCGGGTGTAATGACAGATGTTGCGGCGCCGACACGAAACATGTCCGCAGTTGCGTCAACTGTGGCCAGAAAACAAATCAAGAACAAAGTCAGCAATCGCATGATAGATTCCATGAAAGTTCGACGGAGTCGGGATTCAACTCAACGAAAGCATAACAGTGTTTTTGTCCTGGACATGTCGAGGCCGCTGTACCTGTCGAGATCCAGTAAAAATGCTGGTAACGCCGGTTATTAAGCCCACTTCAGTCCCGCGCAAACGCCTGCAGCCGGAATCTCAAGTGGTCGGTGTGGTTTTACGTAACGGACTCGCCACAATGAAATGTTCAAGTAAACCGCTGTCGCGGCGGGGTGAATTAAGTGTATTGGGATATTGAGTGCATGGCGAGTTTTGCCGGGAATGTTTGCCTGTAGATGTGTCAACGGACGCATGTTCGGTGCCCTCAGTATGCACGCGTTCCATGGCCCGCTTAGAGTGTTTCACAGACAATCTCTCTCCAGGCATGAGTGATCTGTTGGCAGAAGTTTCGCGGATTACTGCAACCGGTGACACTGGAGGACGCGCTGGATGTGGCGGTGTGGATTCCCGGTGGGAGGTCCATATTAAGCCGATGGACGACGGGCGGCTCGTGCTCAAATATCTGGTCCCCTACGTGCATCGCGTGGCTATCAGCGACAATTGTTTCGCAGCGTGCGACGAAAACTCAGTGACGTACAGTTATACACCTTCGATGTCCAAGACAGTAAAGACGCGACTGGTGACGGGCACGGAATTCGTATAAGGGTTCCTGCAACATATGTTACTAAAAGGCTTTCATAAGGTTCGCTATTCCGGCTGGATGAAATCCAGTTCACGCTGTTGCATCGAAACAGGCGCTGGCTGGTGTGGCTGGCCCGGACCTGCTGGCGCGGAAGTGGACACGCAAAGTCAGTGGTCGACGTTCATGCGTCTCTTTGCGCTGCAAGGCAGATTCGCGTCGCGGAGCTTTACCCAATGCGCAGTGGCTACGTGAAGTTGGCCCCGCTTCCTGAACAGAGGTCATGAGCTTCGGCTCACCGGGCCCCGATGCCACCTGCCGTCACTCCGCGATCTCTCGCTGTGCCCACGCGAGGTCAAAGCCTCACCTGGCTGACCTGGACCCAACAGATGGAAGTCCACGAAGAAACTGAATGCTCTTTTCGCGAGTAACGGCAACGGAGCCGGCAGAATCAGGTCGTTGGTGGTGTGCGAAATATTTGGCCACGGTAGTGCAAAAGTGCTGGAAACTCTCAACAACGGGTCGGAGGCGGACCGGGTGAGCTTCGTGCGACTAAGTGGAATGATCTGCGCGTAGTCCTTCGAACAGGGAACGCCCGACTCGAATCATCGTTGCCCCTTCCTCAATGGCCACATCGAAGTCACCACTCATTCCCATCGAAAGTTCGGTCAACGGGGGAGACCTGCCCTGATTGTTGAGTTGCTGCTGCAGTTTTGCCAGTTGCGCGAAGACCGGGCGCGCAGACTCTGATGAATGAGTGAGCGGTGCTATGGTCATCAGCCCTGTCAATTTTGCATGAGGACCGACGCACTGTGTAATGGTCGCCCATGAATCAAGGACCATCTTCGGCTCAAATCCTGATTTCGATGTTTCTCCGGTGATATTGACCTGTAACAGAAGTTCGACGCTTCGACCGCCTTCTTGAGCCAGGCGGCTAAGTCGCTGCAGCAGTTGCAGCGAATCGACTGAGTGGATTACGTTGGCGTGCCGAACCGCCAGTCGCGCCTTGTTGCGCTGCAGCCGGCCGATTTGGTGCCAATAAATTTCCGGCAGCTTCGGCTGGCGTTCGGCAAGCAGCTGAGGGCGGCTTTCCCCGAATGCGGAATGGAGTTCCGCAAGTGCCTGCACCCACTCCCATTCTGCATATTTCGTGACAGCGATCAGCTGCACGTCGTCCGGCGAACGACTGGAAGCATTACAGGCCCGTTCGATCTGATTCGTGATCGATTCGAGGTTCTTTCGGAGTATTGTATGGATCCGTGCCAAATGTCTCATCCTGGTCATTCGTGAGCACTGGTACCGTGTTTCCGTGCAGAGCGGAGTCACTCGTCACACAACCATCTTGAAATGTATGCAGATTTTTCCAGCGATTTCTGTGAATTCCTCCAACACTTGTCCGGCACAATTTGCCGATACTTTGTTGGCACATTTGTAACGCGTTGGCCTCACCACGCTTAAGGCACTGTTGTTCTGCGATGCAACGCTGTTGTGAGATGATAATAGATCTTGACCGGTTTTGGAGTTCCTCATATTTTCCACTCAGGTACAGCGAAGACAACAGTTCTCATCGAGTTTGGAACGGGCGAATCGCCCCCGGAAGTAGCTTGAGTCCTTCGCCCCCCCTGTGGGATTCGCTGCTTCCGGGACATTTTAGGAACCCCAAGGCTTTCCAAAGCCTTGGGGTTCCTTTTTGTTGCCAGGATGACGTTCTGTGGTATTCGCATCAGCTTTCCACAAAAGTTTCTGCTTCCGTGACATATCAGAGTCGAATGCTTCGGCATCGGGTTCTTTTTTGGCGGATCCCTGTGGCTGCATGGACCGAACCGCAAATGCGGGGAATTCCCCGATGCTTTGAGCTGTGTGTCGGCGGTCCCGACAAATTGGTCGCTGCTGTTCAGCAGCTCATGCCAGACTTTGGAGTTGCAAGTCTGACTGTGAGTTCCGGTTCGACTGATCGAGCTGCGGGAAATGCCGATTCAACAGCCCGCTCCGTGCAACGAACAAAATTACACGGAGTACGGGCTACTGTTCCGCATTGCGTGACTGTTGCTCCGCAAAATAGCCTGTAGTCTTTGCGTCTCCGTTCGTTTAGCGGTGTACAGGCAACTCGATTTCCAGATCGCCATGAAGACAGTCCTTCTCCACGTCACGCTGTGGCTGACATTCGGTGTGCTGAACGTGACGGTGTCTGCACAGACGAGCGGTGAGTATCGTTCCTGGTCACTCCGGTATTTGGAGCCGTCCGAAGTTCGCCGCATGCTCATCGAACTCCTTGGCGACAGTGCTCAGGTCGCTCGAATCATCGCGGACGACGAAGAGAATGAACTGCTGCTGAAGGGACCGCCGAAAATCCAGAAACTTGCAGATCAGTTGATCCGGGGGGTCGACCGGGCCGACGGTGAGCTGCAGGACAGACACGAGCAGCCGTTAAAACGGGCGTACGAATTTAACCCGGACAATCTGAATGTCTGGCTGCAGTTGCTTCGGAATGCGCTCGGCGAGGATGCTCGTATCTCCGTTGATCGCCGCAACAGTCAACTCCACATCAGGGCCAGTCCTACAGTCCATAAGCTGGTTCGGGAGTTGCTTGGGACAGCAAACAATACAGATTCCGACAACAATGATGTCGCAGTCAGTCAGCAGTCCGCAGATGACACAGGAATGATTCCCGTCGATGAACCCTTCGCATTGTTTGCAGATTCGGGAATCTCAACGGCTGGTCCTTCCACAGTCACGGTCGTGTGTCGAATTCAGCACTACACGGCGGATCAGTGTCGGACCGCACTCAAGCGGCTCCTGGATGACAAGCTCGATATACGCCCGGATGGCACAGCCCGATTTGCGTCGGTGAAATCCGGGCAGGTTCATCTTCGTTTCGACGCGAAGAATCAATCGTGCGAATTGGCCGGTGATCGAGATCTCGTCGAACAGTTTTTGAAATTATTTGAGTGGTTTGAAAAGCTGCAGGATCGTTCGCACGGACGATCGACACGACTGGTGCCACTGCGCAACGTTCGTCCGGAAGTGCTTAATCGAGCGATCCGGCTGTGGCGGGAATCGGTCAAAATACGGAATGTTCCAGACCGCAGCCAGAGTTCTCGCGGAGGAGCTGAATTCATTCGAACAGTCGCATTGACTCAGGACGAACCGACGTCGGACGAGGCAACGATTGAACCTCCGGAGGATACAGGGAAGCAAGAGGACGATCTGCGACCTCCTCTTTCAGAGGTCTCCGTTCAGCCATTCCCCGGGCTGGACGTTCTGGCATTGACAGGCACGGACGCCGACGTCCAGGAACTCATTCGCATCATTCGCGAAATTGAACGTCTGAGTGAAGAAGCTGTTCCGGTAACTGAACTCTACTTTCTGAAACATGTTCACGCCGAGGGCCTGAATGTCTTTATCAGGACAGTTTTGGATGCACTCACTGAGCCTTTACAGGGTCGCGTCGCCATAACGCCAATCTCCAAACCGAATGCTGTGCTGATCATTGGCTGGGGTAAGGCGTTTGAGTCCGCGAAAACGCTGATCGCGAAACTTGATCAACCCGTCTCTCCAGACAGTGACATGAGAATCTTTCCGCTGAAGAATTCGGGAGTCGATGAGGTTGTGACAGCGCTCCAGCAGGCACTGTTACGACCCGGCGGGCTGGCGCCCAGTGTGGCAGTAACACCTCATCCACGGACTAACAGTCTGATCGTTTACGCGTCGCCTCGTGATATGAAGGAAGTCGAGAGACTGATCCAGCATCTCGATGCAAAATCGTCGGCAGCCGTCAATAAAGGACGCATGATTCGTCTCAAAAATTCGCTCGCGACCGATGTTGCTACAACGATCACCAATGCAATTTCTGCGGCCGCAGGTGGATCTGCCGGGCGGCATGCTTCCGAGCTCGAAATGCTGCTGGTGCAGCCGGACGGAAGAGAAATTGTGGCTTCCGGAGTTCTGAATGATATCGTCCTGACTCCCGACGTGCGGACAAACACGATTTTCATTACCGGTCCGGAAGGCAGTTTGTCACTCGTGGAACAATTGATTGCTCACCTGGACCAGTCGGCAGCGGCGTCTGCCGTGATTAAGGTTTTTGAAATTGCCAACGGAAATGCGGCCGATCTCGTAACAGTACTCCGGACCCTGTTTCCGGTGAGCGCCACTGGTTCCGGTGTACCGGCCCTGGCGACGGCTGAGGGAGAATCTTCACTGGTCCCGGTGCGGTTCTCTGTCGATGCTCGCACGAACACGATCATTGCGACGGGAACATCCGGCGATCTGCAGGTTATGGAAGCATTGCTGGTCCGGCTGGACGAAGTGGCGTCACAGGAACGCGTCAATAAGGTCTATCGCCTTCGAAATACACCGGCCACAGCGGTCGCTCAGGCTGTCAACGATTTTCTGCAGAGTGAACGAATCGTCAACCAGGCCGCACCTGGTCGGCAGAATCCGTTCGAACAGATTCAGCAGGAAGTGGTCGTTGTCCCCGAGACTATTCGAAACCAGCTGATCATCAGTGCGACACCTCGATTCTTCGAACAAATTTTGGAACTCGTCGAGGACCTGGACAGTCAACCGCCGCAGGTAATGATCCAGGTGATCCTGGCGGAAGTGAATCTGAACAGCTTCCATGAATTTGGAATTGAACTGGGGCTTCAGGATAGTCTGCTGTTTGACCGCAGCCTGCTGGGTGATCTCGTGCAGACGACAATTACGTCCGCGACATCCACTCCTGCCGGTGTGGTGACAACTACTCAGCAAAACATTGTAGCCGCCAGCAATACACCAGGCTTTAATTTCATGAACAACTTGCTGGGTAACAGCGGAAGTAACCGGTCACTTTTAACTGCCGGCGACGTCGCCGGACAGGGAATTTCGCATTTCAGCATGGGGCGTACCAATACAGATCTGGGCTACGGCGGACTCGTTCTTTCGGCCAGCAGCGAGAATGTGAGCGTCCTGCTGAGGGCATTGGATCGATCGGGCAGCGTGGAGATTCTGAGTCGTCCACAAATCATGACGCTCGACAATCAGGAAGCGTTCATTCAGGTGGGTCAAAGTGTTCCGCGGATTGCCAGCAGTTCAGTGACTCAGTTTGGTCAGACCAATACCATCAACGAAGAACAGGTTGGACTGCTGCTGGGTGTTGTTCCTCGCATCAGTCCGGATAGCACCGTTGTCATGCAGATCGATGCGACCAAGTCAGAAGTCGGTCTGGAATCAGAAGGCATTCCGATATTTGTCTCATCGGACGGGGCAGTTGTGAGGTCACCGCGAGTCAACATCACGAGTGCCCAGACAACAGTGCGTGCTGCCAGCGGGCAGACCATCGTGATCGGCGGTCTCATCACCACAAACAACTCGACCGAACATCGGAAGGTTCCCTGGCTGGGAGACCTGCCCGTGCTCGGAAAGCTGTTCCGTTACGACGCTTACAGTAATCGGCGGACAGAACTGTTGATTATTCTTACACCACACGTTGTCCTGGGATACAGCGACGCTGAATACCTGAAACAGGTCGAAATGTCACGAATGTCCTGGGTGTCATCCGATGCCTTTGAGTTCATCGGGTCAGACTCCAACAGATATCGTCCGGACAACGACTCCGGCGTGGAAACCATTTATCCCGACGCGACACCCGATTTGAATTCTTCTGTTCCGGCGATTCCTGCAGGTCCCCAATCGGACAGTACCGCCAGCGACTCCGCACCGTTTGACTCAGGTCAGATTCCGGATGCCGAATCAATTCCCGTCACCTCGGTGAAGGAGTTTTCAATTGACGACGCGGGTCAAAAACTCAGCCCCAGGCTCAACCAGGCAATTCGTCGGCCCCGTGAGTCTGAATTGACTAATTCAGCACAGAACGACGAAGAGCCGGGTCGTTCTGACAGGAAGAACCGTCGACAATTCTTCGGATTTGCGCGAGGGCCGAAATAGTGCAGCCCGACAAAACAAATAACATCTCACATGGCTGGCGAATTGGTCTGTTAACGCTGTGTTCCTGCTCCGTGGCGATGATGGGTTGTGCCATTTTTGAAACTGACGTAACACAGATGTTCAGGAAGGAAACGGAATTCCAGACACCGCATCAGATGATCCCGCTGTGGACTGACACCGTTCTGCACCAGGTGGGCAACACAGCCCATCGAGGATGTGGAGGCAGATTTATGTTCTACACCGGTGAGAGCAAAGAAAGCATTCGGGTTGATGGAGCAGTCATGGTGTATGTCTGGGACGATACCCGTTTCAGTCATCAGCGCAAGCCCGACAGAAAGTACGTCTTCAGGGCTGACAGCTTTCAAAACCACTACAGCAAATCCAAAATTGGTCATTCGTACAGCTTCTGGATTCCGTGGGATGACGCTGGAAATGACCGTGCTGAATTAACCGTGGTCGCAAGATTCGTAGGCCAGAATGGTACCGATATCACGGCGCCGGCATCAAAAGTCATCCTGCCGGGACCTGTCGCAGTATCCGCCGATTCGAACACTGCGCAGCTTCAGGGCTTCAGGGATGGCCGGAATCACCATGCCGGTGGTGTTCAACAGGTGTCATGGGGTAAGGAACAGGAAGAACATTCACAAAGCCGTCAAGCTCTTCGTTCATCGGAGATTCATGTGAGTCCGGGTTTTGTAAAACGAAACCAGCAGGCAGCAACCGAGGGATTTTCAACGTCTGAGCTGTTCGCCGGGGAGCACTCAGGCCCGCCGTCTGACGATGATGCAGTCACACCTACGAATAACATCCTGGACGCCGACCGACCGAATGTGAGTTTAGATCTCGAAGAGACCGAGGCGGCGGAACTCAGCGGGAAGATGTCGGTTCAACGCGCAGCTCATTTGTTACAGTCCCGATTCCAGGCTCGAAGAGCACAAGCAGCTCAGCGATCCGCTTTTGCCGTTCAGACCGAACCGTCCCGCGGATCAGCACAGTAGAATCCGCCGGGGACAGTTTCACTTCAAAGCCGCGATGTTGTGCAATCCTACTGAGCGGTTTTGACAGAGTGGATCTGGACCGAAGCCGAAGCCGGAAGCGTTTTTTTGTACTTGGCTTAAAGGCAATCGCTAGGCGTTCCGCATAAATACCGGTCGCCGTTCTGGTTCGTGGTATGTTGACCGCGGGTGAAGTCTCTTCCGTCAGTCCGGTTACGGAGCCTTGCACAGGGACCGTTGAACCCGTTTGTGTTGCACCAACAGACGTTGCTGTGATGTCAGCTCCAGCACCTACAAAGTCATTTGTGGTACGATTGCCCCGGACGAACCTTTCCGCTCCGTTGACTATGGTCGTCGAATCCATGGTTCTGGCCTTGCGATTCCGCTTGATGTTTCTGTCACCAAACAACTGAGCGGACGTTCTGCTGCCGCAAATCAAAAAGCCAGCCAGCAACAGGAAGGTCGTGAGCCGAGAACTTCGCATGTATTACTCTTCCTGGGCTGAGTCGTAATCAATGCTCTGAACGAAGAATCGATAGTTCCAGCTATTGTCGTCAACGTTTACGATCAATCTCAAGGGCTGAACCAGGGAAACGAGTACGTACTCCGAATACATTTTCCGAACTGCCGTCCAGGATTGCCGAATCCGGAAAAACGAACCGGCAAACTACGGACAGGGTTCCTGAGTGCGCTAATCAATCGTTTGACCCTGCCTGTGGCCTTGTAGGGTACACGTTGGCGCGAAACAATGGGGCACTGGCTAAAACGCGGTTTCCAACCTCTGATCATTCTGCAAATCAATGACGAACCGACCATCTGTACTGATCAGCGCTTTTGCAGATGAGGCAGCCAATCACCGGACAGCTCTCGAACAAATGACAGCGTTGGCGGCCATTGGTCTCCGCAGCTACAGTCCCCGCTTCATTGACCTCTCTGGCACTGGGCATGTCCAGCATGTGGTTGATCTGTCGCAAGACCAATACGAACGCCTGAATGAGTTCCATGCCGAATACGGCATCAGTGTCACCAGCATCGGAGCCCGAGTCGGCAAGGTCAAACTGCTGAATATTGACGATGGATCTCATAATGGTTTCGTCCCTCAGGAAGAATACATTGCCGATGAAGTCGCTAAGACGATCAACGCCGCGAAATCGCTTGATACGAAACTGATACGAGGTTTCTCCTACTATCATCCTCGCGGTACACGTCCTCAGGATCACCTTGACACTGCTGCTGAAAAGATCGGTGAAATCGTGGAAGCGTGTGCGGCTGAAGGCCTGATATACGGGCTGGAAATTGAGCCGAACCTCGTGGGCGAAACCGGGCCGCTGCTTGCGGAACTGGCAAAGCGAGTTAACCATCAGTCGATGGTACTGATCTTTGATGGCGGCAATGTGGCTGCTCAAAACAAAAACCAGGTTCAGGTGTACCAAGAGTATCTTGCCACGGTCCCGTATCTGGGCTGGATGCACGTAAAGGATTACTGTATCGATCCAGGGCTTGAATGGATGGGTGTGGTTGACGAGGATCGTCTGAAGAACTTTGTTCCGGCGAATGCCGGCGATGCGGGGCATGAGCTGATTTTTCGGGATCTCCGTGAGCGGTTGCCGGAAATCTGCAGCCGGCTGGAAAAGTTGGGTCTGCCAGGCTTCTACCTTGAAACAGAACCCCACCTGAAAGGTGGCGGCCAGTTTGGTGGTTTCAGCGGGCCGGACGGAATGGGAGTAGCCGTGCGAGCGCTCTGCTCGTGTCTGGACTATGCTGAAATTGATTACTCACTGCGCAACTTCAATGACATCCGGGCAGAACGCGGGTTCTGACCCATGCATTTGAGTGTGCGTCCTGTGTCGCGGAACAGACTATCATGACATTTAATTTCGATTCCGTTTCGGACATCCTTGCCTGTCCCCAGTGTCGTGGTGCACTGATGTGTGTGGGTGAATCTCTGGTCTGCGACTCGGAAGAACACCGGTTACAGTTTCCAATCCTGGACGGAATCCCGCGACTTCTGGTGGAAGAGGCATCCGAGCTGTCGGATGAGGCGTGGGATCGGCTTCAAAACGGTGAGGAGCAGGCGCCATGAAGCCTTTGCTGGTTCTGGCTGGAGTTCTTTATCCGTTGTGCACGACGGCGAACGATGCAGAACAGGACTTAGCCAAAGATGCAGGACGCTATGAGTTCCGCGAGGAACATGATCCCAATGGTATCGGCAAGTTTTACATGGATCGGGAGATCGCTCACGTGATGGGCTTTGCCGGAGCGCGGTGGCTGGAACGTGATACACGTGAGAAGGAAGAACGTCTGTCACTGATGGTGAAGTCGCTCAGGTTGAAACCTGCCGATGTTGTGGCCGACATCGGAGCAGGGTCCGGGGTGATTGCAGTACTTATGGCTGAACAGGTTCTGCCCGGAGGTCAGGTGCTGGCCGTCGACATCCAGGACAAAATGCTGCGGCGGCTGGAACAACGGTGCCGGAAGGCCGGCATCGAGAATGTCCAACCGGTCAAAGGCACCATCCGGTCACCGAGGCTCAAACCGGAATCGGCAGACCTGGCAATCATGGTGGACGTCTATCACGAATTCGAATTCCCCTACGAGATGATGTTTGAGATCTCCAAGGCAATAAAGCCGGGTGGCCGGGTTATCCTGGTGGAATATCGCATGGAAGATCCGACGGTCCCGATCAAGCTCGTGCACAAAATGACGCAAAAACAGGCCAGAAAAGAGCTGGAACAGCCCGAGTTTCAGCTCAGGTGGACAGAGACGATCGGTGTGCTGCCATGGCAGCACATTCTCGTCTTCACGAAACAGTAACCGGGACCTGCATTTGAGCAGTCATTTTCTGACTAACCAAATCTCGGCCACCTGTGTTCCTCGGCCCTCGACAAGCCTCCATTTCAACTCGAGTTTGCCGTCAGCTGTTGCGGCATGAGGGATATCATATTCAACCGGCCAGAGAGGATACTGAGGGCGCAGTGGTCCGTGAATCTTATGTACATCATCCGCGACCAGATCAATGGTTGCATGAAACCGTCCAAATTCCACAACCTTGATTTTGTATTCAGCTTTCCTGTCCAGCCCGTCATATCGCACAATCAAAGGTGCTCCATGAAGGCTTTGCGAATGATGCAGCCATGTATGTCGATAGCGATTATCAACTTGCAGTGACATATTATTCATCCAGCGGTAATGCCCCTCCGTGACGCGGTCAATACGACTGGGGTTCTCTTCATAGGTGGACAGCATATCCAGGTGGGATTGTTTTTCCGGATTCCCCAGGTCGTCGTAGAATCCTCCTGGTCCTGCATCTTCCCAGTTGACAAGCATGTGAATGCGTTGCTGCCGGTCTTTTTCACTATCCATCGCCAGAATTTCATCGAACTGGCTTTCCAGCCATGGCCGATCGTTCAACGGCTGATCCAGCTTGTCCAGCAGTGCCCCGCGTTCCGCGTTTCGCGTGAAGTAAGGTGACTTGATACTAAACTGCCATCCAATGCTGTTGAACATGTCGTCCGCCAGTTCCGCCATCTCCTGACGCATGGCGGGACCAAATTTTTCCGCATCGACTCTGGCAAACTCTTTTCTTGCGGAAGCAATGGCTTTCGCTGACCCCACTTTCGGTGCCTTTGCCAGCGCCGCGTAGGCTGCTTCCTCGTACTTCATCTCCTCAATGCAGCGATTGCGCGTATACACGTCAAAAATCGCTCGCATCAAATACATCTGATACCGCCAGCTCTTCCGGACTTTCGGACTGACTCTTTCCCCGATCGATCGCCATTTGGCCAGGGTCACGGGAATGCCGTCATTCTCTATGAAATTACCAGCCATGTTCCGCTGAAGCATCCATAGTCCTTCGGCCACTTCGCTGCCCGCATCTTCGCCGAAGAAAATACGGCCATAATCTAGGACGATTTCATGGATATCCGCGTCCGGATCCCAGCCGAGAACACTCCAGACCACCTTGTTCAGGTCATCATGGATCCCGTCGGAATAGGTTCCAAAACCGCTCGCATATTCATCAAAGGCATTATGGACTTTTTGATTGTGCCCTGGGCGCGGGTTAATTCCTTCGCGTCCCAGTGATTGTGCCATCTTGCCGTCCCAGTGAGGGACCGGAAACATGGCTCTCAAATTGTGTGTAATGTCCGGGTAGCGGCGAATCTCGTATTGTTTCGGCAGCCATTCTCTGGCATCCATGATGCTGTGCTTGGTTCCTGGTCCATACACGTATCCGCCAAGCCACTTTGGCTGCTCTTCGCGAAAATACGAAAACATCCAGTCGGTCGCTTCCGGCTTCATCTTCTGGTTGGACACAAAGACACCGGCGTCCGGGAACCGCTTGTGCAGCATCTCCGCCATCCCTGCGAGAGCCGGTATGAGAACTCTGGGATGGTTATTCCCGGGATCACCGCCTGGAACAAACAGGTGATCTATCCGGGGCATTTCGTTGAAGAACCGTTCGCGGTACCCCAGTTCAGTGTCATATCGTTGCTGATCATCTCTGAGGATTGGCACGGGATACCAGAGAAACACCTCCCAGTCATATTCATCCATCATCCGTGACAGTCTGATATTCATATCCCACTGGGCTTCTGCCATCAATACACTGTCTTTCTCACCTGGAGGCTGTTCCTGGATCAGCTCGGCACCGTTGCAGCCGAATATTGCCATTTCTCGCAGATATTGTTCATACGTTTCGACGGTCCACAGGTCGTAACTTGTGGCGGTCTTTCGATAGCCCATCTGATGGACCCGCATCGCGTGTTTTGGTGAAGTCGACACCGTCGTGTTTTTTGGCAGCGAGATTTCACCATCGCGCATGGTCATCAATCGGAGCAGCCGACCAACTCCGAACATTACACCCCGCGGCTTTCGACCGACGACGAAGACATCAGCTCCATTCACACCCAGTGCGAATCCCTCCGCGGCATCCGGAATCACTAATCCTTCCGGGAGTTCGATGCCTTCGGGGATGGTGTCACCAGTGCAAAGCACAATGCACGCTGCCCCTTCGAAGTGGTCCCGGATGTACCATCGAATTCCGGTCCGGTCGTAGACTTCATCACTTAGAAAATCGGCAGCCTTTCCTACCGTTCCACCAACCGGCGAGACCAGAACTGTGGTATTCAGGTCGATCCGTAATTCCGCATGACTGGTCGTTCCCAGGAGGGACAGGACAATCGCAGTCGGAAGACAAACACAACGATTCAGTAACATCACGGTTCCTCAACTGGACTTTTGAAATGAATTTCCGCAGGAATACTCCGATATGGACAGATCTTCCGAATCAGTTTGTTTCGACAATGAGCCTGGCACGTATAGCGGGCCGGACCAGCACGACTGATCTCGACAGGGCGAAACGTGCATCACCCCTTTCCGGAGCGTTCACGGCGTCTGTCGCGCCAACATCCCAGACACACCATGCAGGTCAGCGAAGACATGTAAATCACAAACAAGGCGTTCATGGTGTTCGGACCACCCCATTTTTCCCATGGCCAGCTACTAAAGTCTGACCACCGCCACCACGGACAACCCCAGAACACAAAATTCAGATAGAAAAACAGCCATCCCATAATCAGCAGAGCAGTTCCGGTGAATGTGGAGTCCGTCGTTTTTGTTTTGTGCTTATTGTAGAAGTACCAGGTGGAATAAAGTGCGATCCCCATTGGGATAATGAAATAGATCAACCAGCCAATGACAAATGGCACGTGTGGGTCTACGTCCAGAAGCGGCAGATTGATCGTGGCCTGTTCGTTGTAAATACGTTCACTGGTTCCGTTGTCGTCATAAATCTGCTTGTACAAACGGCCCTGTAGTGTTCTGCCTGCAATCGTCTGCAGGACCACCGGGAACATAATAAGGTATGGGCTGAACCTGCCGCCAACGATCAGGACAAAAGGGATGAATGCCATCACCAGGCCCTGTTCATACAACGCATCGTTGTAGTGATCGCGGTGTGCTACGAAATAGAACTCAAAATATGCAAGGCACGCCACATGGATGGCCAGTAATAAAGCTTCCACAGGCATTGCGATATATGACCGCGGCGTATCACTTGAGATCAGCCCACCGATCTTTTTGCGGTTGAACCAGAGCCCAAGACCAACGAGTCCGCCCATCACAGTCCCGAACGTGGTCTCCATCGTGTTCCACCAGTTCATGGACAAATGACCAAAGATCCATTTCAGCGACTCATTTTCCTGAAAGACTTCCGGGTTCCATTGGTAATAGGACTGCACAGACTGCCCGGTGGGGAACCCAATTGCTCCGGCGATGAAACCCCACATCGCCATATTGCGGGCCAGCTTATCGCCACGCCACCAGCCCACGTAGATGAAGACCGCAAACAACGCCAAAAGCTGACCTCCCCAGTTTTCCCACCGAGGCCTGATGGTGTTGTACGGTTCCCAGTCCCAATGATCTGAAAAATACAGATACGGCAAAGCCTTCTCACTGGCCTCCTGCAGGTTGCCTTTGCCTCCTGCAAACCGATTGACGTGCACCATTTGGCTGCCATCCATGCCATAGTCGAATTTGGCGTCCACTTCATAAGGTCTGAACGGATAGTTGATCGTGTTGATGCCCATGAAATAAGCGCCAAGCGCTGCCAGCGTCAATGCAATCATGTTTCGCGACGTGTAAAGACGACCACTCAGGCCCATGCCCAGAAACGTACCAAAAAAGCTAATCCAGATTCCGCCTTTGATCGCCAGTCCCAGCATGCCCCAGCGCCATGCTTCCACATTACCACGCAGCGGCGTATCGTGAGTCAGTCCGACTGTTTCGCCATAGGTCATTGAGCCGCCGATGCCCATAGCGACGATGGCGAGGGCAACAGTCCGGACAAGCTGATCAACCGGCATCCTGCGGCAGAGGATGAAGCAGACTGTGAGGCTGACGAGGGTGCCGGGAATCATTGCTCCGGTTTCATGGCCGTACTGGCCACGAATTCCCCAGCCCATACCACCAGCCATCGCAGTAAAAAGAATCAGTTTCCAGCAAGGTACTTCAGCAGAATCGTGTTGGTACAAATCCGTCATTGAATTCACTCCATCGCAGAAATTGGTATCGGTTGAGACCAGCAGATCGATTCCTGTCTCACCGGCACCATTACCACCGTAAATTCCGAGGCTTAGCCGGCAAGCCGAAGTGCAGTGAGAAACAGCTGACGCACCTCAAGCTCAGGGTTCACGGCATAGATGGCCTGCCGAAGCGACTCGAACTCCAACGCGTTATGACGAAAGTCATATGTCGCCCGCCTGTCACTTTGGACAAGATGCTAAGCCATCCAGCGTGAGTCTGCAAAGTCAGGAGAAACGGATCGTGCCAGTCAAGGGAGTCAACTCAGATGATGGCATGCCTGACGGAGCAGCATCAACGGTGGCTTACAGGAAGTGGAAGTGTTGACCACGCGGATGTCCGGCTGCACATCTTCAGTGGAATCTCATGAATCGTCGTCCCCTCACGACACTCCATGTGAGTGCCAGAGGTGTGGGCTCAGTCGACCAGATGGCAGCGGCGTCACGGGAAAGTCGAGTACATCTGAGTCAAAGATGTGTCTGCGGATTCTGCTGCGTTGTTGTCCAACGGCTCATGCTGCGCGTGACAGCCGTCGCTTTCCACGACGTGTCATCGGACGTGTGACAGCTTCCGAATTCTCGCCTTCATCGTCATCATGCGTCTCGCGAAATTCAGGAGTAGCCTCCTGCGCTTTGGGCTTTCGCGTCACTAACGGTTCCATGGGCGGAGGTTGGTGACGAGCAACCAGAGTCAGAATCGCCGGAAGCGGAATCAACGCGACGAGCAGGCAGCTGGCGACGCCAATTGTCATCACCATTCCAACACTCACAAGCCCCTGGTGATCGGAAATCATCAGGCTGCCAAAGCCCACGATCGAAGTCAGTGATGTGAGGATGACACCGGTGAGTATTTCACCAGAAGGAGAATAATCGCGAGACCCCGCAGCCAGCTGACGTCGGTAGTCGTGAACCATATGGACCCCGTCATCGACGCCAATCCCCAGTACCAGTGGCAATACCACCAGATTCAGGGGATTAAGATTCACCTGAAGAACCGCCATTGCACCAGCCATCAGGATGGCACCAGCCAAAGGTGGCAGCAGGACCAGAATGGTGTCTCGCAGATTTCGGAAATCGACAACCAGTGCAATGAAAACAACCATCGACAGATAGATTGTGACCAGCAGGTGAGGGTTCAGTTCGCCGGTTCGCCGATATATCGTGTACCCGACGAATCCGGTGATCGCCATTGGTATCAGCAGCGTAAGCACCTTCTGTCCAGGCCGCAGGAAATCAAACAGAAGGAATAAACTGATGATTGCCAGCGAATAGACCGCAATGGACTTCCAGGATGTTTGCAACTGCAGCGAAGCCTCGTAGTTCTGCACCGGAATACCGGTGATTTCCGGAGCGACTGCCCGGACCTCCTGAACGAACGTGGCCAGATGGGCGTCATTCCAAATGTCCTGGGCCGGGTAAACCTTGAGCAGCCATTGTGCCTGTCCATCCACTTGACGGTACAGACGACTTCGCCACTCCGCGGGAATATCGATGGCCGAAACCGGAGCCAGACTGGATGCCTGTCTCACGCGTTCGAACTGATGCAGCAGGGAACCTGCCATCAGGTCCTGATATGCGTTCAACAGGGCTGACTGTCCCTTTGTGTTCAGACTCTCCAGACGGTCGAGAAAATGATCCAGCGTTGCTGCCGGCGCAGCCGCTCGGGGATCGTGCGAATCACGCAGAGCGCCGTAAAGTCGAACGAGTTCTCCGCCGACCGTATGGGGATGAGCAGCAGAAAAGGAAGGAACGTTCGTCGCCAGACTGTCGATGCGACTTCGCAGATTCAATATGTCCTGTTTTTTTGCCTGATCCGGTTCGGCAGGCAACCAGCTTGCCAATTCACTCACATGATGTACCGACGGCAATTCTTTCAGCTGTTTGGTCAGCTTCCTTGCTTCATCTCTTGAGTTCACAACGGCGACTGCATACAGCAGCGATTCTTCTGCTGTCTCCCAAAGGCTGCGCTGGGCCTGTACGCTGGCGAGACCCGGATCCTGCAGATTCATCAGATTCGAGTCATAATCCACCAGAAATTTCGGCTGGCCGTGATGCCAGTGAGTCGCTTTGGAACCCAGTGCAGCAACACCGACCACAGACATACCGACAACGACCAGTGGTACTCCGGCGACAATGGTCCGAAACAGTTTCCCGGTCACTCGTTTGGGTAGTTCTTTGGCGTTGGTTCCTGCATCCGATATCGCAATCAATGCGGGCAAAAACAAAAACGTACAGGTGGCACAAATGAGGATTCCGCTGCCGGCAATGATGCCCAGTTCCGCCAATCCCGGAAAACCAGTCAGGGCGGCACTGCCAAATGCCAGAGACGTGGTCAGAGCCGACGTCATGATACCGCTTCCTGCCATTAGCCCCGTTCGGGCCAGGGCTTCCTCGACACTGGAGACTTGCTGCCTCAAATGCAGATACTGCGACAGAAAGTGAACACTAAAGTCGACGCCCAGACCGATCAAAACAGCCGCGAAGCAGATGCTGAGAATATTCAGATGTCCCACAGCCAGAGTAGCCACGCCAAACGTGCAGCTTAGCGCCACCACCAGTGTCAACAGCACCAGCATCGGATGGCGAACGCTGCGAAAACCGAAAGACAATAGTCCGCCGACTGCAACCAGTGCGAGCAGCGCTGCAAAGACCATATCGTGACCGGCTCGCGAGAGTTCATCGTATTCCAGGGCCGGAATGCCTGTGACTGAGACTCTCAGACCAGCACCTGTGTCAGCATAGGAAGCTTCAACCTCACCACAGATTTCACGCAGTCGGGCGATACTAGCGGCTGTCGGGTCCAGGTCGCGTTCATGCGGAACCACCACCACATGCAGCCAACCCATATTGCACTCGTCCGTCATCAGGTACGCCAGTCCTGTGTCCTGAGCACCCTGATCGACCCCGACGGTCACAATGTTCTGCCACGGCGACGGGAAAGTGGAGGACGTGTAACGTATGTCCTGAGATGTCCCGGTCAGGAAATCGTCCAGGCTGGATACAAATCGGCTAGCGTGATCCAGCAGTGCGGCTTCAGATCTTCCGTTTTCCTGGGCATTCCTGAGTTGCGAACGTAGTTGCTGACTAAACGTGTCCAGGCGAATTTTGTCCCACTGCCCGTCCCGTCCGATTCGGGCAAATCTGTCAATCCGGCGTGCGGCGACCTGAAGTTCGCGTGGCGAAAGAAACTGGAGACCTTTGCTGCGGAGCTGTCGTTGATCAATTCGATACAGGACATCCCGAAAGTAATCCTGTTGACTCTGCAGTCGGCTGGCAATTTGATCGAGCGCCGATTGAATCTGTGACTTGTCAGCCCTTGCCGTTTCAATCACAACAATCAGATCACCATGATTCGCAAAATCTTCCGTGTACCGGGTCCATGATTGGGAAAAATCGGCTGCCGGGTCGATCAAAGCGTCTCGACCGGTACGTAGTTTTAGGTCAGACACCGTGATGCCGGCAGCAGCGCAGGCCAGAATCAATACCGGCCAGAGTATCAATCGTGGCCGTCGTGCGACGAAGCCGGAGATCCGTCCAGTCAGCCGCGATAACAGGCTGGCCGAGTTCTTTGTTTTGTCCACCACGACCGGTCCATCAATCGCAAGTCACGCAAAAAATCTGCAGCCATAGCGCAGCAAGCGAACCTTGCGCAATACGGCTCCCTAGAAATACTCGTCAAAGTGGGTATATCTGCAACAGTAGAATCCGGACGGCCTGCCGGTGTGGCTGCGATTCGCAGTGCTCGTGGCAACGGCCCCGCAAACACCACTGGGGACATCGAACCCGAGAACAGGCAGGAACTGCCGACATGACCTGCAGCGTTGTCCGTGTCGATGGGCATCCTGCCGTTCCTGCCGGAAAGGGGATAACCGATTACAGCTTTGGCCGAGTTGCCTCACGTCGCGCGTTACGCTGCTGCTGGCGACGCTGCCGCTCGATATCTTCGGGTGCGAATCGAGGGCGATTGACAGTGCTGCCGGGACGGTTCTCGGCAATCTGTACCGTGGCTTCGCTCCATTCCCATCCGAGCGGTTCCTGCAGTTCCACTTTGGCCAGCCACGCCCATGGAGTCGATGGGTGTTCATCGATGACCTGGCTGAGGTACTTCAGGCCCTTGTTGTGCATGCGACGGACACTGGCTCCGGCATCGCTGGCTTCCGCTGGATTGAGGATCCACTGATTGGAGCCCTCTCTGTCAAATCGGCGCGGGTTCGATTTCATTTGCGCCAGCATGGAATTGTAGCCAAACGCGCGGACGCGTATGGCCAGTACGCGCCCCATTGCCAGATCGTAACTTGCCCGCCAGCGGTCCGTATCCAGTTTGTCTCGATGGTCTTCACCTTGCTCCAGTATCTGATGCAGTTCAGCCAAATAATAATCCAGTTTCGCGAGTGGTTTCTGAGCTTCCGTGATCTGCCGTCTCAGTGTGGCATCATTTGTTGCCATAAAATGTCGGCGCGGACGCGCCATCATGTCCTCTGGAATGGTGTTTCCTGCTGCCCTGATGAGCGCCGCCTTGGCATTGTTGGATGACAATTGCTTTTCATAGTTACGTTGAGGTCGATAGTCGGGAGCGTATTGTCGCATCCGTGTCGGGTCAAAGCGAGGCCCCTGTGTTTGATCTGCGATGAAATAGATGCCACCGGTTTCTGTGCACAGTCGTGTCAAAGCATACGGACCAAATCCGGAAGACATCCGGTCAAGATTCATTCCTCCTGCCGTCCAGAACGGTAACTGCAACCCTTCCGCCATCGCCGTTTCGGGTCCTTGGTCCACCGGCAGGTCTTCTTCAAAACGATCTTCCCCTGCTGCCCAAGCGTAGCGAACGTAGCCCTTTTCCCGACCAAAAACGGCCGAATTGCCGATGCAGTACACCCGAGTTCCGGTTTGTGCACACTTGCGAATAATTTTTTCAAGTTCACCGTAATCATCCCCGCGTTCATCCGTGACCACGATGAACATCAGGTTAGCACGCTGTGTTTTCTTATGTCTTACGAATGTTTGCACCGCACGGTCCACAGCGGTGAATACAAACTCTTTGCCAGTCTCATCATTTTTGATTCCGCGAACCACTTGTGTCAGCCCGTCAGAAGTATGACCGGGGGTTCCCTGAAGCATGTGAACTTCTGTACCGAATCCCACAATTCCGGTTGTCAGATTCTCTTCCGCATTGATGTTCATTTGTGCCAGCTGCGTGTAGATTGAATCGAATCGATCCGCAATTTCTGATCGACGTTTCTCCAGAGACAAAGATTCGTCAAACAGCCAGACCACAATCGTTCTGCGTTCACGAAGTGAGGCTGCGATTTCCCAGGTGATGCGGTCGATCGCCCCTGGCGTTCCGCCGGCGTGTTCCGTTGTTCCTATAAGATCGACGGCAGCCAGCAACTCCGCTTCGCTGGGAATCGGAAGTGTCGTCATCATTGGCAAAGAAGGATGGATCTCTTCATCGACAGGCTGGATTTCCTCCGGATGAGTTTCCAGTCCGCGGATCTGATCAACCGCCAGAGAAGCTCCGTCCACCTTCATGGGACTCATCGAGCCGACAACCTGTGAGATTTCCGTGTCAATTACGAATTCCGGAAGCAAGGGATCCTTGACCGGCACCTCGGACGCCAGCTCATACTGCGTCTCAGCGATGATCACGTAGCTGATGCTTGCCAGAGCCATCGCGACCAGTCCGTGAGCCAGCAGGCTGATTCCCCAGGCCGGCATGTCGTCGAGCCAAGCAGCACTCGCACACTGCTGTGTATCCGAATCCGGCGCTTCGGGTTCGGCATCGACCGGTGCAGTCCTCACGACAGGCCCTCCAGAGGAAATATTATCCGCCCAAACGGGTTGAGTAGGTTACAACTACATTATACGAGCGGGATTAATGTCAGGCAATAATCAGTTGAGTAAAGAGCAGCTGCAATTGTCCGAACCAGCGCTGTATACGGTACAATCGAGAGGATTGTCCAACGGTCCATGCACGAGAGTGGTCGGCAGATCGGGGATTAACGAAGGACTGCAGCGGAAGTCACAAATATGTTTGTGTGATATCTCTCTGAATCGTCACGACTTCAGCCAGGGTCTGGTTTCATCTCTCGTCTGCCCCGACCACGGTCACAATCATCGTTACGCGCACCACTGAACAAACATTCTGTGCAAATTCGCGATTTACTGCACGGCAGCCGGAACAGGTGAGGGTCCTTCGGTCGCAGCCTTGTTAATGGCCTCCACGTATTCCTTCCAGCTCCGCAGCCTGACTGGAATTGAAAGCGATCCGGCTACCGGCCGGCCATCCCGATTGACGATGCGCCGGACCTCAACATCAACATTATCACTCGCGGAGAAATTGCGCAATTCCTCCACAAGGTCAGGGAAACTCGTAATCTTTTGGTTTGCGACAGACGTGATGACGTCATAGGCCATCAGCCCGGCTGCGTCGCCGGAACCGAAGGGCACGACCGACTCAATCCGACAGCCCGGACCGGCAATCCCCCCCTGAGCAGTAATTCCGAGCATCACTTCGCCACGTTCCTGGATGCGCCGGCCAAACGCACGTTTGATCCATTCCTCTGCTTCACGATTCAGCGAATGTCCGGAAATCAGAAAGATCACGACCGGTGCAGGGGCGTTTTTGTTGCGGCCGCCAAACCAGCGGGGTCGCCCGATACCTGCATTTGCAGCGAACGCCTGCGCGTTCTGTGTTTGCAGTCCCGGGATGCGCTCCAGCATACTGAGGGCAGTCTGGTCTCCTCGCCAACTATCAGTCAGGAAGACTTGCACGGTCGGCGTTACCGGACGCAAACCGATGAACATCCCCTGTTGGCGTGGATCGAGCGCCGCCCTTGGATTCTCAGCTCGCCGACCGGCATGGACGATCCTGGCCACCTCTGCGGCATCCGGCAGAACAATCGAAGCACCGTGTTTTTGCAGCTCATCCGTTGCCAGCTTCGTGCGAATCTTCCAGTGACTCGACAATATCCACGTGGCGTCTTCCCGGACCAGATGCCGGTCACTTGATCGCAGAGTTTCGAGTGCCTCCCACGCGATCCAGGCAAGAGTCGGGTTGTCGCCGACAAGATGTTGTTCAAGAGCTCGGACACACCCGATCGCGGTTTCCGCCGCAGGATTCGTTTCCGCATGACCCGCCAGTAGAGCGATCTGATTGGAGTCGAGTTTCCTGAGTTTCTTCCGAGCTGTCCGACGAGTCGCAAAGTCAGGCGAATTGAGTTCGAGCAGCACCTTGTTCAGGTCAATGTCATTCGCCGAGACCTGGTCATCGCCCGCGACAGGATAACCCAACTGAACGACGGTGAGTACGGTGATCGTGATGAGTGACAGAATGCGATGCCTCATGTGTTGTCCGAAGAACAAGGCCGTGTCGCGCGGAGCAATCCTGGGGCGCCGCCGAAGTGCGTATCGTTCGAAAGCTACTGTGATTTACCTCATTATTTCAGGGGAGGCATTCGTCTGCAACACCACATGCCCGGCGACGTCATTGTATCACTCGTCCGGATCCACCAAGTGATTTGTGAGCACTGGAAGCCTGCTGTCCGGGCATTACGTATTGAATCGACACCACTGGGTTGTTAGAAGATCAGGGCTGCCCGAATACTTCCAAAAAGCAGGGAGTTGTCAGTGACTCTGCCTGACACCCAGGACCTCAGGAATCAGCTGCGCACGGCTGTTCTTTCGAACCGTAAGCGGCAGGAAAACAAGGATGAACTCAGTCGCCGTATCGTCGGGGCGTTCATGTCGCTGCCCGAATATGCCGTTGCATCCACGATAATGTTTTATGTCGATGTTGGCAGTGAAGTGCGAACACGAGATATTCTGGCCGATGTGCTGCGGGAAGGCGACAAGAGTATTGTCGTGCCCTGGTGCACTATCGATGGCGAACTGGAGCTTTTTCATCTGGTCAGCATGGAGGAATTGGAAACGGGGATGTACCGCATTCAGGAACCTCGTGAAGACCTGCGATATCGACCGGAAAAGCAGGTTAAGGTCGAAGAGCTCGATCTGATCATGGTGCCGGGTGTAGGATTTGACCACCGTGGAGCACGTATGGGTCACGGCCAGGGTTACTACGATAAACTGCTGGTGCACGCACGCGCAGACACGCCACTCGTTGCTCTGGCGTTCGAGTGTCAGATGTTCGAAGAGATTCCGGTCGCCGATCACGATATTTTCATGGACAAAATCATTACGGAAGATCAAGTTTATTGAATGGCCAGACAGCGGGCGCGATGAACAGCGTGACAACGCCCACCAGGATGGTGAGTGGCACACCGAGTCGCAGATAATCAGTCGAGCGATAACCACCAGGTCCGTAGACCATCATGTTGGTCTGGTAGCCAAATGGCGTGGCAAAGCATGCTGCGCAGCCCATGATGACGGTGATGGCAAACGGAGCAAAATCCACGCCCAGTGATTTTGCTGCCGCCTGAGCGACGTTAAGCGTAATGATGGCAGCCGCTTTGGCAGTGATCATATTTGACAGCAGCGATGCTATCAAAAAGACG
This sequence comes from Planctomycetota bacterium, assembly GCA_963581585.1. Taxonomy (GTDB): domain Bacteria; phylum Planctomycetota; class Planctomycetia; order Planctomycetales; family Planctomycetaceae; genus S139-18. The sequence goes on along the minus strand of CAUZPL010000001.1, from coordinate 12,060 downwards.
GCCGTCAACATCATATATGGGTTCTGTCCCACGACGGATGTGAGCAGGTCGACAATGAATTTGTCGGCTTCACTGATCTCCATGGCTTTTCCGATGCCAATTCCCGCTGCCATCACCGTGATAACATTCCAGTCGACAGCCCGCCTTGCTTCAGTGGCGCGCGTGCATCGAAAGAGAATCATCAACAATGCCGCCAGCAACGCGGACAGCAGGGTTGCCGTGCTGCCAGAAACCCATTGTGCCAGTAGTGATGCCGTCAGGATAAATCCGAACAAGATCAGACGTGCCATCCAGGCGTGTTCATGTCGCACCGGACTCGAATCCTGGACTTCACTCACGAGGAAAAAATGACGCGAGTTTCTTTGCTGCTTGGCAAATTCCGAGGTGGCTTCCAGAAGAATGGTGTCGCCGGGCTCCAGTCGAATGTCGCCAATCTTTTCGGTGAGGCGAACTCCGTCGCGATTCACGGCAATGATTGCTGCGTTGTAATGTGACCGGAATTCAGAGTCCCGCACTGTCATACGCAAAAACGGGTAACTCGTTGACACAACGGCTTCCACCAGTCGTCGCTGGGCACGCGGGCCGTCGAGTTGAAAGAGCTGATCGATGGCAGGTTCCAGCCCGGGAATTCTCTGCAGATCAACGACGGAGGAAACCACGCCCACAAAAACGAGCTGATCTTTGGCCAGAAGTACGAAGTCGGCCCCGACCGCCGGAATGACTTCTCCATTGCGGTTGATTTCCATCAAATACATGCCAGGAAGGTGACGCAGGCCGGCAGCTTCAATTGATTTTCCGACGAGTGGACTGCCTGCCTGTACGATCATTTCAACCGTGTATTCACGCGGGTCATCCATTGCCGTAAACGCGGGCCTGCGTTCCGGCAGCAGAAAACGAGTTGCCACAGCAATAAAAATCAGCCCGAAAATCAGGGCAGGGACGCCGATCACCGACAGTTCGAACATCGACAACTGCATGTCGGGCGGAAGTTGATTATTGATCACGATTGTCGTGCTGGTTCCAATCAACGTACAGGTGCCACCCAGAATCGCGGCGTAGCTCAGTGGGAGAAACAAATGACTGACGGAAATGCGGTGTTTTCGTGACCAGTCATTGATGATGGGCATCATCAGTGCGACGACAGGCGTGTTATTGAGAAATGCACTCAGAACGGCCGCAGGAATCATCGTCCTTATCTGAGCAGAGACTCGGTTCTTGGGAATTCCCAGCAGTTGCAGCCCCAGCCATTCAAAGGCACCCGTGCGGTACAGACCGTCGGCCAGTACAAACAATACGGCGACAGTCATGACGCCGGGGTTAGCAAACCCCCTCAGCCCGTCTTCAATCGTCAGGCCCCTCTCGCCATCCACAGTGCCATAGATGAGCAGGATCGTCAGGCCGCCCAGCAGAGTGATATCTGCAGGCAGGCGATAGATCATAATGCCGACAATAGAAGCGGCTATAACCGACAGCGTGACAATGATGGCCCATTTGTCCGGATCCAGAACCCCGCAAACAAGCGGGACCGTCAGGCCGCCCAGCAGCGGGGTGTGTGCCGGAAAACGAAAAATCATTATACCGGCGCCCGCGGCTGCGATAATAAAAGCTGTTGTTGTGGGGGCCAGCCATTCCATAGTTCATGACTCCAGGGCATGGAAGTCTGAGTCAACCGGATTTCTTCCCTCCGGAGTGGATGATGTCTGAGGCTGGAGCATGCCTGCCGACCGCGTCGATCACCTGCTGATGAAACTGTCCATTGGTCACGATCATTCCCTCATTCGTCGACAATGTTCTGCCGTGATTAAACTCGGGAGGCCAGCCATGAATGTCTGTAACGTACCCGCCCGCTTCTTTAACCAGAATCACACCGCCCGCATGGTCCCAGATTTTTTCCTGGTAACCTTTGCGAGTCGGCAACCTGAGGTAGATATCAGCATCTCCTCTGGCGACAGCCAGATACTTACACTGACTGTCGATTCGGAATGGTTCACGCGTGATGTTCAGTGTGGAGGCAATTTGTCGCGACCAGTCATGCGAACTGTGGCCGGATTCCACAGATTCACAGAACCGAGCGTTTGGTGTCTGATCTGTCCCGGTGACCTTCAATCTGACAGGTGCGGATTCGGCAGCCTCCAGTGGGGCCATCCAGCTTCCTTTTCCCGCCGCAGCCCACGCCAGGACACCTCGCAGGCCGTCGGGCCTGTCCGAATCAACGGGGAGAGAAGGACATCCCAGAACTCCGACGACGATCCTGCCGTCGACGATGAGTGCCAGAGAGACCGCGTATTGATCCTTCCGCAGAAAACCCTTGGTACCGTCAATGGGGTCGAGTGTCCAGAATCGCGGTCGATAATCCTGCAGGCTGCCGCGGTCGATCCAGTCACACACGTCATCCTCTGAACACTGAACGCCGGCGGTCGTGCATTCCTGCCGGATCTGTTTCAGAAACGCCTCGCCTTTTGGCTGACGCAGTTCACTGGCTCCTTCTTCACCAATAACGGGATCACCGGGGAAGTCCAGCTGCAACTGGCGACAAATCAGGGCCTGGCTTGCAAAGTCAGCAATCGTGACGGGGCTCTTGTCTTTCTTTTCCAGGGCATCGGGATCCATCGATGCCTGGAGGGAGCGACACACGGCTGCCGCCTGTCGAACGGCGGTCAGCGCACAGTGCAGTTCAGGGGAATGCGATGGACTCATGAATAACAGTTTCAGATCAGTGGTGAAACAGATGAAGGAGCGAGCGAAGATTGTTGTCGCAGGGAGTGGAAACATACGTTCCAAAAGATCTCTTAGCTGGATCGTCGAAATTTTGGCGAACGTGGTTCTGCGATGAAGAGAGTCATAATCCATGCGAAGATTGCAGCTGCTGAAACCAACAGAAACGGCAAAACATAACCCACACGCGTCACTAATACTCCGGCAAACGGCGACAGAAGAATCACGGGCGTTGTACTGAGCGCCACCGTACTGATGTAAATTGGATGGTGTTGAGGCTCTGTCAGTTCGAGGACGTAGTTTGTTTTCATACGAAATGTCACCGGGACAGTTCCCAGCCAAATAAATGTCAACCAGTACCAGTCTGCGGTACCGATTTTCTGCAGCACCAGCGGAATAACGGGCGACAGCACACTTGCCACAGTCAGAACCCGTAAAGCACTGCGGGTTCCTCGTGAATCGGCAATTCTGCCGGCAATCCAGCTAAACAGGGCTGCTCCCAGATTCTGGCAAACCACCCATGTCATTAACATTCGGCCTTCGTAACCGGGAAGGGTGCGGCCCAAACGCTGGTAATACGGAAAGACAATCATCGCGCAGGCGACAAGTCCGCTTAGGAGACATAACCGTCTCAGATGACGGTCGCCTCGAAGACAATGGATTGATTCGCGAAATGGCTGCCGTCGTTTGCCGGACGGGGTATCGTGATCCGGATCCTCAACCAAAAAGCGAGCACAGAAACTGGCTGTGACAAAGGCACAACCTGTGAACAGGAAAATGGCTCCAAACATTGGTGGGGATTGATTCACCCATGGCCGCATTAGAAACAGGACCGCGAGGATGGCTGTCGGTGACCCCAGGTAACCGACAGTCGCCATCAGCCGCCCGCGCCGATTGGCGGTGATTAGTTTTCCCTGAACCGTATTATACACCGTCTGGTTCGTGCCAGTGGTGGCAAAGAATAAGGTATACAGGCACAGGAATATGACTGGCATCCATTGTTCCATCTCGGCGCCGGGCCAGGTCACCAGCCCGCTCAAAACAATAAATGGCAGTCCCATCAGGAGGGTGGTCACGGGCAGCCAGCGGGACTTCACCGGAGCATCACGCAGTCTTCCGGATAACAGCAGCGGAGTGACAGACTGTCCGAGCCGGTTGATGGGTGGCAGCAGACCGCTGACCCACCCGGCCGACGTGATGCTGTCCAAAAAGGCAGGCATCACGACGCTTTCAGTCTTAAAGATCCATGCAACTCGAAATAACACCTGATGCAGGATCAGCGTGACTGTGTTGTGCCGTTCCGTTGCCGCCGCGGAATCATTTGGAGACTCGTCATTGGAACTCGCTGATTCATCAGTTGTCTGCCGAAGAATATCCAATGGAATATGATTCTCGTGTGATGAATTGATTGTTAATTGCGGGATTCTGTCAGGCTAAAAGTCTGATTTCCGACGGGATTGCCACGCCGGAAAATTTTCGCTGGTCTGAAATTCTTTTCGGCCACTGGCAACACCGTGCGAACGCACCGACTAATCTGAGCCGAAATTCGAACGATCCAGGCGGATTTTCGAGGATTCAGGGGCTCTGTGATGAGAACAAAGATGACACAGAGCTTGCCGGTTGGTTAAGCTGGGAAGCCAAAGATACGTGATTTCCGGCGAATTATCACGGTAACAGCTGGACCGTAATATCCCGACAAGTTTGCGGTCCTGGTCGCCGATGGTTCCGATAAGGGGATTTTCGTTCTTCTGTTCCCGCAACGGGCTCATTTGGGCAGCAATTGCATGACCTCGACTGTCCGCGGAGTTTCGTGTGCATTCCCAGTCGAATATAACCATTCGTGACCGTTTCCATCATTCAGCGGAAGTACCGAAGCAGCGGTCGGCGTTCGGAGATTTTGCATGACGACAATTGGAAAAGTCTGCATGTGGCTGACCGTGATTGGCCTCGGAGTGATTTCCGTCTGGCTGCTCCCGACTGTTGGCAAACAGCACAACGACATTTCAGTTCAACTGAGCGACACCAAATCCAAATTGGACACCGCCATCGATACACAGCGGGAACGCACACAGGAACTGAGCCAGCGGGTGCACCAGCTGGCACGGCTGCAAATTGGCTGGGACAAGCGCTGGATTATTCAGCAGACAGCTAACTCACGGGTAGACGTTCATGGTGGGCGTCTAGCCGTCACGGGCTTGGGTCTTGACTTCGGCTTGAGCCCTGTGCTGGACGACGACGGGCAACCGATGCCGCCTGCCGTTCATGCGTTTAAGACAATACCTGAAGGTGGCATGTTCTATGTGGGTGAATTTCGCGCCGAGCAACTGGATGCAACCACTTGCACCCTCGTGCCTGTCTGGCAGGTAACTCAGGATGAAGTGGATGTCTGGTTGAGCAGTCCTGAATCGGCATGGCGGTTTCGGACACTGGTCCCGTCGCCAAAACGCCTGCAGATTGATCAGCTCCACGTGCATCTTCAGAAGCTGATGGGAACCTACGCTGAGACGGCAGCTAACATTGCTCAACAGGTGGCGTTGCGACAGCAGGCCGAAAACCAGTTGACGATCCGGAAACAGGAATTGCTGGGGAATCCGGATGCTGATCGGACGCTAGGTCGTCCGGAATACAGTCAGGGGTTGCTCAGGACGATTTCAGCCGACGAAGAGATTCGTAACGAGCTGCAGGTCCAGATTGACGTGTTGCGCCGTCGGATGAAAGAGGCCAGCGAAAAACAAGAAGAATTGCTCCGTCGGGTCAGAGAAAGCTCGGAACAGCTGCCGTCAGCAGATAACGGCCAAATCACGCAGTCCGGGTCTGCGGTTCAGTAGTCGCGGAAGTGTTTTTGCTGAGGTATTCGTGTCTGGTCGAGTTCTGGAATCCAGGTAAGGTAACTGCTGGATCTGCTGACGCACTGGACCTGACGGAAGTGCAGCACCATAATTATTGAGGTCACTGCATTGGCGGCGAACCGTTAGTGGACGGACTCCGGCATGGGTATTGAATCCCGCGAATATCTCAGAGATGACGATGGTGGTTCGTTCGGCGGTCAGGCTCCCGTCGCACCGATGTCCATCGTTACAAAGATCGTCATCGCTACCATTGTCGTCTTCGTGCTGCAGTTCCTGTCGTCCAATGGTCGGGGCCAGCTTTCGACGGTTGAGCAGTGGCTGATTCTAAACGGCCACGACCTGTTCCGTGGCCAGATCTGGCGTTTGCTGTCATACGCGGTTTTGCACAGCACTGAGTTCCCGCTGCATATCGTCATGAACATGTACATGCTGTACGTGTTGGGACGTGCAACTGCTCAGTTGACCGGGGATCGTGAATTCCTTTGGTTTTACGGTGTGTCTGCAGTGTTTGCGGGATTGTGCTCCGTTTGTTTCTATCGCTTTCTTATTGTTGACCGGCCGGTGCTGGGAGCATCCGGTGCTGTGTGCGCGGTATTCACTCTGTTTGCGCTGCATTACCCGCGACAAAAGCTTTACCTGTTTGGACTTCTGGGCGTCGAAGTTCGCTGGTTGCTGACAGCGTACGTCGCCTTTGAGGCATTTCCAGTCATAAAGGAGCTCAGTGACGGACAACTCGGAACAGGCAGAACAGCTCATAGTGCCCACCTTGGTGGACTGCTCTTCGGCTGGATGTACTTTTGCTGGCAGATGCGATTTACTGTGTGGTGGGATCGCCTTGTCGGTCGTGCATCCACCAGTCTTCGTGTCAAAAAGTCCGGCTTGCGAGTCTACAATCCCAAGACGCAGCCAGACCCGGATCTGTCCGATCGAGTTGATGAAATCCTCGCGAAGATCTCGGAGCGTGGCGAGGAAAGCCTCAGTGTCCGCGAGCGCCGCATCCTCCGCCAGGCCAGCGAGCAAATGAAGAAACGCCGCTGATTATCGTATATGCCGCCACCTCGCAGTCACTCCGGTGGACTCCACACAGAGATGTAGGTGTTTGATTGGGAAAACCGGAAGAATCGCCGGCCCCGGGGTCTGTCTTTAAGTTCGGCGTGGCGACGACAACAGTTCAATTGCGGTCTTCACCCGGTGCCTTATGTAAAGGGATACGGTTGCCTTCGGTGTTTTCAAAATGTGAGATGAACCTGTGCTGACCAATACTCGTGCGGGGCATCAGCACGTTCAATGTGTCCGACAGGGATTTCCAATCGCTAAAACACGTTGAATCGGGCGCTTTCTTCTTTGCAGGCACGAGACAAATCGCTGCTTGGGGGGACTGTGAGAATCTGACTCCCCAAACTGACGGGACTCTCCGTTCTTGAGACCACTGGCCTGATGTGCAGGTCATTGTGTGTAGGAGCAGATTCATGCAGGTTCCAGGGCGTTCGTTGGTTGCAGGTTGGCTGTTGTGCGGTTTCGTTGGCGCTGAGGACGTTCTATTGAACTATCCAGAAACGCGGACTGTCAGGCAGGTTGATGACTTCCATGGAACAGAGGTTGCCGACCCGTATCGCTGGCTGGAAGAAGACATCCGCGAAAATGAGGATGTTGCTGCCTGGGTGAAAGCACAGAATGAGGTCACATTTGGGTATCTTGAGCAGATATCCGAACGGGAAGCTATCAAAAATCGGCTCACTCAGCTGTGGAATCACGAACGGTTCAGTGTGCCGACCCGTGCCGGAGGGCAGTACTATTTCTTCCGCAATGATGGTCTGCAAAACCAATCCGTTCTTTATGTGCAACAAACGCTGGCTGATGAACCTGTCGTCCTGATTGACCCGAACAGCTGGTCCGATGACGGGACCGTTGCCCTGGCCAGAGTGGAGTTCAGCGACGACGGCCGATATGTCGCTTATGGCATCCAGGACGGTGGATCCGACTGGCGGACATGGAAGGTCCTGGACATCAAGACCCGGCAACTCATGCCGGATGAACTGAAATGGGTCAAGTTCAGTGAAATCGTCTGGACGCCCGACAGCCGGGGTTTCTTCTATGCACGCTACAATGCCCCTCAGGAAGGTGACGAGTTTCAGTCGCTGAACCTCAATCAAAAAGTCTATTACCATCGTGTCGGGACCAGTCAAACAGAAGATCGCCTGGTCTATGAGCGCCCTGATCATCCCGACTGGGGGTTCGGAATCAGCGTGTCAGAGGATGGGCATTACCTGATTCTGACTGTCTGGAAGGGCACCGATGATCGCTATCGGGTCATCGTCGACGATCTGACGAAGCCTGAACAGACACCGCACGAACTCATCGATAATTTCGACTACGAATACACCTTTGTCGGCAACGACGAAACATTGCTGTACTTCCAGAGCAATCGTGATGCTCCGCGACGCCGTGTCATTGGAATCGACCTGCAGTGTCCGCAGGTTGATTCGTGGAGGGAGATTATCGCTGAGACCGACAACACGCTGACCGGTGTGGATATCGTGGGTGGCCATTTTCTGGCGACGTATTTGCAGGACGCGAAGACTCAGGTTCAGCAGTATTCTCTGGAAGGAAAATATGTGCGTGATGTCACACTTCCGGGAATCGGTACGGCCAGCGGATTCAGTGGCGACGACGACCACCCGGAAACTTTCTATTCCTTCAGCAGCTTCGCGACTCCACCAAGTACATACCGTTACGACGCTGATACGGGTGAGAGCACACTTCTGAGACAGGCGGATGTCGACTTTGATCCCGGCGATTACAAAACGTCCCAGGTGTTCTACAAAAGCAAAGATGGAACACAGATTCCCCTGTTCATTACCCAGCGCAGAGATGTCGAACTGAACGGATCGAATCCGGTATTGCTGTACGGTTACGGTGGGTTCAATATTGCTCTTACACCACGATTCCGAGTAAGTCATCTGGCGTGGATGGAAATGGGAGGTGTGTTTGCCATGCCCAATCTGCGTGGTGGTGGAGAGTACGGTGAATCGTGGCACAAGGCCGGCACAAAACTCCAGAAGCAAAACGTATTCGACGACTTCATTGCCGCGGCCGAATGGCTGATTGACAATCACTACACCACGTCATCGCGACTGGCGATTCAGGGTGGTAGCAACGGAGGTCTGCTCGTTGGAGCCTGCATGACACAGCGTCCGGAACTCTTCGGGGCCTGCCTGCCAGCTGTCGGTGTGATGGACATGCTGCGGTTTCATCAGTTTACAGCCGGACGGTTGTGGGTGGATGATTACGGAAGTGCTGAAGATCCCGAGGAATTCAGGGCGCTGCTGGCTTATTCCCCGCTTCAAAATCTAAAGCCCGGTGTCAGCTACCCTGCCACACTGGTCACGACGGCCGACAGAGACGATCGGGTCGTCCCGGGTCACAGCTTCAAATTCTCAGCGATGCTGCAGGAGTGTCACGTGGGAAACAGCCCGGTCCTCATTCGTATTGAAACTCGAGCTGGTCACGGTGCTGGCAAGCCAACTGCCAAAGTGATCGAAGAAGTCGCCGATCAGTGGGCGTTTCTTGTTCGCAATCTTCAGATGTCAGAATGATTCATCTGAACAGTACGTCGGTCTGCCGGAGATGTTCTCGGGTGACGGGCTCCGAGTCTGCGAGGCAACACGTTAACGGCAGCGGGTTTTTGAGCACGGCACAATGTTCCTCGACGGGCCTCCAGGCAAGGATTACCGTTGCACTTCAATTCGTTGGAGTCGTTTGTTGTTTCCAAGATGCATAGTTTTGATGAAGCCGGTGTTTGGGCCAATTATTCCGGTTCTGCAGCCAGTCTGTCGTCTCCGTACCATGTCCGGCTGCCGTTTTGACCGAGCCCAAAGGTAGCTCAGGGCCGGCTAATTGTCCGGGTGTCCGATGACGTCCTGCGGTGTCTGTGGAATTCTCAAAAAAAATTGTCCCCCGGAAACCCCGACCTAAGCTTGGAACGTGGGTTGGATGCCATGGCGGTCATGATGAGTGCCGGCGACGCCGTCAGCTCCGGAGTCGTGAAGCAGGAACCAACCAGGTGGGTCCACTCTGCCTCGGCAGGGTTCTTTACGGTGGAATCTTGTTTTCCACTGCAGCGTTTTGTGCCCTTTATCGGGCAAATATTCAGAGGGGTTCTGAAATGACGAAGTTTGCAAACAGCATAAGGAAGTTCCTGGTTTCCGAAGATGGTCCAACCGCTATTGAGTATGCAGTGATGCTGGCTCTGATTATCGTTGTCTGCCTGGCTGCCATCACTACTCTTGGTAGTAGTGCCAACAGCAAGTTCGAAGAAATTGGCAACTACCTGACGTAGTCTGACGGCTGACTCTGCTTAGTTGTGTTCTCGCAGGATGGATTTCTGCGTCCGACCGCCATTGTGCGGCGAAGGGAATAAATGCAAAGACAGGGTCCTGGATGATTCATCCAGGACCCTCTTTTTTGTTGTGGATTAACCACCGGCTTCTGTATTCACCTTTGCAGCCAGCCGGATGATCCGCACATGGCTGTCGTGATGTGCCGTTGCGACGTGCAGTCCGTCAGGATGCAGGTCCATGTCGCGAGCGTGGCTGGGCAGCTTGATTCGATGGAAGTCACCCGCCGTCTCTGATTCCCAGAAAAACAGCATTGATTCGCTGCCTGAGGCGACTCCCATAAGCGTTCCATTTGCCAGCCACTGCAGTCGCCAGATGACACCTTGTCTGATGCCATCTGTCACGTGTTCCTGTTTGATCTCCCGAGACTCCCAGTCGAACATCAGTGCCAGCGGCTTGTTGACTCCGGCAAAGGGATTGGAGGCATCAAACAATCCCCCAGCCGACAGCCATTTCCCATCCGGACTGACGGCCAGCGACCGGACGCCCCCATAGTCAACTCGCTGGCCACCGTTGTAGGAGTGCAGTTTCTTTGCGTCAAATGTCCGCACCGCTGTGCCGGTTGCTAGGTCCCACTGGTGAATCACACCCCTGAGATCTCCGGACAGCAGCCATTGTCCACCGGGATGAAACAGCACGCTGTAGATATGTCCTTCGTGTCCCGTGAATTTAAACACAGGATCGCCGGATTCTGCATTCCACACGCACACAGTATTGTCGTTCCCGCCGGTAGCAATCAGTGTCCCGTCAGGGCTTCTGTCCATGCATCGAACCCAGCCCTTGTGAGCGACTTTTGTGCTTACAGGAACCGGTGGTTCAGCCGCTGTTTCCCACCACGTGAGGTTGCCGTCAGTGGATCCGGTGATGACAAACTTGCCATCGGTCGAGAACGCCAGCGTCCGACCCCATCCCCGAAAACCGCTGGATAACACGGTACGAGTTCCGTCGGACAGTCGAAACCGACTGGCGACAGCATCCTCAGAAACCCCGAACAGGTAACGCGCCTGCGGATCAAATCGTACGCCGTTCATGGGACGATCGTGTTTCCACTCGGAAACCACGTGACCTTCCCGGGGATCCAGTGCGTTCGTCTGTGTCTCCATTTTTCACCTTTGATCACACGGACTGAATGGTGGGATTATGCCGGATTCCGTCGCCTTGGTTCCCGATGGATGAACAGCGACATCCACCGGTTCGAGCAGTCGGGATGACAGGGACACAGGCGAATGACTTACCCCAGGATTTCGTGAATCGGTTCTGATGCCGGATCGGCAATCGGGACCTCACGGCCTTCAATTTCGAATGAACCGGTCGTGTCGACTCCAGTGGCCGCCAGATATGTGTGAAAGAGGTTGGCGTGGTCGACTTCTCCATCCACCACTTCGGTACCATTGTCGTTCGTTGTACCGTAAGTAGCTCCCCGGGGAATCCGGCAGCCAGCCATGACAACGGACCAGGCCGAACCCCAGTGGTCGCGACCATATCGATTGTTGACGCGAGGTGTTCGACCGAATTCTGACAGCACGACGATCAGCGTGCTGTCCAGCATTCCACGATCCGCAAGGTCTTCCACAAAGCATGAGAACGCTCGGTCTAATTCGGCCAGTTGCTCAATGTGGAAATTGAAGTTCTCATGATGCGTGTCGTAATTCGAATGTGTTACTTTTACAACCGGAGTACCGTATTCGAGCAGCCGCTTGGCCAGCAGTGCATGACGTCCGAGGTCGTGCGTGCCATAGCGCTCCTGATCACCAGCGGATTCCCTGGATACATCAAACACATCACGCTGACTCATCATCTGCAGTGCCTGTTCGTACGAGTGTCCGTAGGCTTCTGCAATCGACGTGCGACGACGCCGAAGGAATCTTTCATTCAATCGACGTCGAAATTCCTGACGTGAAGCATCGGACTCAACACTGATATTGTCAGGTAATGTGGAATTCTGAGGCGGCTTGCCGCCACCCAGCTGAACGCTGGCGTACCGCGGGCCGAGATACGAGGCATCATTATTGCGTCCACCCCCACCACCAGGTGAAATCACAATGTGGCCGGGCAGTGCGTAGTCTTCCGGCATCAGCACTCGTGCGGCCACTGCTCCG